>CALAUG010000023.1 GCA_937892155.1 uncultured Bacteroidales bacterium
CGGTTAAGGCTACTTGTACCGAGGATGGTAAGATTTCTTACTTCGCTGTGGCTACGTTCCAAACAGAGGAATATAAAGACACGGTTGAAACAATACTTCCTGCTATCAACCACGACTTTGCTCTTGACAAATGGTTGTGGAGCGATGACAAGTCAACTGCCGAAGTTGCATTCATCTGCAAGAACGATAGTAACCATACAGATACAGTTGTGGCAACAATCACAACTGATACAGTTAAGGCTACTTGTACTGAGGATGGTTTGGTTTCATACTATGCTGTGGCTACATTCCAATCAGAGGAATATAAAGACACGGCAACAGTTACCATCCCAGCTATCAACCATGACTATGCTCTTGGCGAATGGACTTGGAAGGATGACAATTCTGAAGCAAGCGTCTCATTCGTTTGCAAGAACGACAACAGCCATGTTGAGAATGTTGATGCAACAATTACAACCGACACGGTTAAGGCTACTTGTACCGAGGATGGTAAGATTTCTTACTTCGCTGTGGCTACATTCCAGTCAGAGGAATATAAAGACACGGTTGAAACGGTACTTCCTGCTATTAACCACGACTACGCTCTTGACAAATGGTTGTGGAGCGATGACAAGTCAACTGCTCAGGCTGCATTCATTTGCAAGAACGATAGTAACCATGCCGACACAGTTGTGGCAACAATCACGACTGATACGGTTAAGGCTACTTGTACCGAAGATGGTTTGATTTCTTACTATGCTGTGGCAACATTCCAATCAGAGGAATATAAAGACACGGTTTCTACGGTACTTCCTGCTATCAACCACGACTACGCTCTTGGCGAATGGACTTGGAGCAACGACAACTCTGAAGCAAGCGTCTCATTCATCTGCCAGAATGATGAAACTCACATAGAAAATGTTGATGCGGTAATCACAACTGACACAGTTAAGGTAACCTGCACAACCGATGGTAAGATTTCTTACTTCGCTGTTGCAACATTCAACGGAAATGATTACAAAGACACTGTTGTTACGACTGTTCCAGCTCTTAACCACGATTATGCTCTTGGCAAATGGACTTGGAATGAAGACAACTCCGAAGCAAGCGTTTCATTCATCTGCAAGAACGACGAAACTCATGTTGAAAACATTGACGCTGTTATAACGACCGATACGATTGCCGCTACGACGGACAAGAATGGTAAGATTACCTACACAGCTACTGCCGAATTCGATGGTGAAACGTACACCGACACGAAGGAGGACATCATTCCTGCCATCGGCCACGAATTCGTATTCGGAAAATGGTTGTGGGCTGACGACAAGAAAGCATGTGCTGCAGTATTCAACTGCATCAACGAAGAAAATCATGCCGATACCATCGACGCGAAAGTTACTGCCGATACGCTTAAGGCTACCTGCCTTGCAGATGGTTTGATTACAAGCTACGCTGTGGCTACTTTCAACGGCAAGGATTACAAAGACACGGTTACAACTGTGCTTCCTGCCCTTAACCACGACTACGCTCTTGGCGAATGGACATGGAAGGATGACAATTCTTCAGCAAGCGTTTCATTCATCTGCAATAATGATGAAACACACGTTGAAAATGTCGATGCAACTATCACAACCGATACGGTTAAAGCTACATGCGAAAATGACGGCTTGATTTCGTACTTCGCTGTGGCTACATTCCAGGGCGTTGATTACAAAGACACAGTAACAGCTACTATTCCTGCTACCGGTCACTCGTACGCATTCGGAAGCTGGTTGTGGAGTGACGATAAGTCGCAGTGTTCTGCTGTATTCGTCTGCGCTAACGACAAACAGCATACAGATACAGTTTCAGCAGTTGTGACAAGCGACACTACGGCTGCAACGCTTACTGAAAACGGTAAGATTGTATTTGTAGCTGACGTTACGTACGAAGAAAGGAACTACAGCGACACCGTCGAAGTTGTACTTTACCCATCGCTTGCTTACGCTGACATCATCGGTTTGATTCAGGGTACATACTGCTTGACTACGTACTCTGGAGACGAGGCGAACAGACCAGCAAAAGATTTGTACTTCAAGTTCTACGGAACCGACACACTTACACAGGGACATTTTAACGATTTGAACTACAAGAACATCAATGCTGATGATTTGTCGAACATCGCAGTCCACAACAACAGAGTGACTTTCGACTACAAACCGAACACGACGTTCTCGTTCTCGCTCGACACAGCTTTGAACACCTGCACGAAAGTGACTGTCAAGAATTCCGCATTGAACCAGACTTGTATCCTAACCAAGACTGATACGGAAGAAGTTGACATTGCCGACATCTGGAATATCATCGAAGGTTCGTACATCAATGAACTTGGCAAGGTTCAAAACTTCATCATGGAACCTGATTCCGAAACGGGCAAAGATATTCCTTGCTTCATGTGGGTTGACCAGTTCGATGGTGACGAGGGATTTGAAAACATCGACGGATACTTCCCGCTTGCTGGTGATGAATATGTCCGTATAGAAAAGACTGGCAACTACTACGATTTCATGGTCTCTGGCGATAAATATTTCACATTGACGATTGAAAACGATGTTGTTACAGGATTCATGACTTACGGATACGACGATGAGGATGTATTCAAGGGTAATTACAAGAAACTTGCTTATAGCGATATTCTTGAAGATGTACAAGGAATTTATAACCTAACGGCTGTCAATGGAGAACCTAAGACTGGCAATGTTCAGGTTGAATTTGAGGACGAGGAGTTCATCATCATCAGAAACGGAAAGACAGAGCAGAAAACTCTAGTAGAAAACATTTCTCAGATTATGTACACGAGCGACAGCATCGCAGTAATATTCAAGGATAATTCAATGTTCTCTTTCAATGTTGACAATGACACCATCACTAAAGTTACATTGATAAGTGGTGACAACGTGCTTGAGTTCGCTCCAGACAAATTGGTTCCAGAAGCTGTTGATGAATTGACTGACAACATAAAAGTATTTGTTAGAAACAATGAAATTGTGGTTTCAGGGTTGTCTCACGAGGATGTCGTTACAATCTACGCTGTAAACGGCAAATTGCTATACAAACAGTTGCAGACGGTTGAGACAAACACTTACGAAATCTATGTTGGTGGCATTTACTTTGTGAAGGTTGGCAATAGAACATACACGGTGTTGTACTAATTAGGAGTTAAGATGTAAGAATTAAGAGTTTAGGAATAAGAAGTAAATGTAGAGACGCCGATTTATCGCGTCTCTTGAAAATTAAGAAGTATAAAAACGAAAGCCGAAACTTAGTTTCGGCTTTCGTTTTTTTGCATTGCGCATTATTGTTTCCTCGTTATAAAATCCCTACAACGGAACCATCATCCCCTATCAGGTCGCACAAAATGAATGGGTTTTGATATATGCAACCCCGCTGGGGTTGTTGTTTTGTGTTGGAATGCTTTTTTTATTGATATGAAAATCCTAACGGAGTTTTTAATTCTTAACACTTATCTCCTATCTCTTAATTCTTAATTCTTAATTCTTAATTCTTATCTCCTACCTCTAAATAATTGTCCATAGACAGACAGACTTTTCCAGCACAGGAAATGGCAAACGGAATCGTTTTATTCCAAAAATCAACAGATACTTTAGTAATATCGTTTTTAGTCACTTTAGCCTGCGCCAAACTATGCAACACACCAGCATTGAAAGTATCGCCTGCTCCTATTGTACTTACAGGATTTATTTGTGGTACAGGATATGACAAACACATATCCGCTGTTTTTAGAATGACATCAAATTTATTTTGTGTAAACACAAGGGTTTGTACCCCATATTTTTGCAATTCACAAAAGACAGAATTCACCTCAGCTGTTCCAAAAATAGCTGTTGCATCTTCGTCGGACAAATGCACAATATCGGCAAACCGCAAATTTTCGATAAGAAAAGTATATTTTTGAGAATGAACATCCAATGTCTTTCTCATATTGGGATCGTACATAATGAGAACATTCTGTGCCGAGGCTTTTTGCAACAACGACACCACGCTATGACGCACGCGGTCATTCAATGCGAACGAAGACGAGAAAAGGACGATATCGGAAGGAGAAAACTCAAAGTCGTCAACAATCATAGGGTCAGTAAATTCTTTATAGAACTGATATTTAGCATCGTTATTCTCATTCAAGAAAGCCAATGCCAACGACGTTTTTTTATCTTGATATTGAACCAAATGTGCAGTATCCACCCCATTTTCGTGCAAAAACGACGTACACCAGGCCCCTAATTCATCGTTACCAATTTCAGAGATGAACGACACTGAATTTCCCAAACGTCCGAGACTCACCGACGTGTTCAATGCAGACCCACCGACTTTTGCTGCCTGTGGCTGCATATTCTTGAAAATCATATCTATGACTGTTTCTCCAATTGTGTATATCATTGCTCGTTTGTTGGATTTGACAAATACATCAAATATTCTTTTATAAACATATTCAAATCGCCGTCCAATACAGCCTGCGTGTTTGATGTTTCGTAGTTAGTACGCACATCTTTCACCAGTTTGTATGGATGCAACACATAATTTCGAATCTGTGAGCCCCACTCTATTTTTAATTTCTCTCCATTACGTGCTGCCTGCTCTTCCTCGCGTTTACGTAGTTCCATTTGGTACAACTGTGATTTCAACAAAGCCAATGCTTTTTCCCTATTCTGCAACTGGGAACGTGTTTCCATATTTTCTATCACAATACCCGTTGGCTTATGGCGAAGTCGAACTGCAGTTTCCACTTTATTGACATTCTGCCCACCTGCACCACTTGAGCGATAGGTATCCCATTCCAAATCGGCTGGATTAATGACAATTTCTATCGTATCGTCAATCATTGGCACCACATCAACCGAAGCAAATGACGTATGCCGGCGTGCACCAGCATCAAACGGAGAAATTCGAACTAATCGATGTACCCCAGCCTCGCCTTTTAAATAGCCGTATGCATAATCTCCGACAAACTCTATTGTTGCCGAACTAATGCCCGCTATATCGCCGTCCTGAATATCAATAGTATTGATTTTATAGCCATTTTCTTCACCCCATCGCGTGTACATTCTTAAGAGCATAGCAGCCCAATCGTGACTTTCCGTACCACCAGCCCCTGGATTTATTTTTAGGACAGCTCCAAACTGGTCTTCCTCTTTTTGAAGCATATTCTTAAACTCCAACGACTCAACTAATTTTTCCGCAACAGTATATTGATTTTCAACATCTTCCATAGTTGCTTCTCCGTCTTTCAGAAAGTCGCACAGAACCTGCAAATCTTCAACAGCCTTTTCAACCTCAGCATACGCAACAGTCCACTTTTTGATAGACGTAACTTTTTTCATCTGTTGCTCCGCCTTTTTGGGATCATCCCAAAATGCAGGATCATGTGTTTTTTGTTCCTCTTCTTCGAGACGTATCAAACGGTTGTCTATGTCAAAGATGCCTCCTTAACGCCTGCTGGCGATTCACAATCTCTTTAACTTGGTCTATGGTAATCATACTATTATTTTTTTATGATATTTTCAACACACAAAAGCGACACCTCCATTTCGTATCCGCGTCCTTGTGCAAATTGTAATAGTTTATTTTTTAATTCATACTCATCGTCACACTTCAGCTGGCTCCTTTTCTTCTGCAACTCTTTCTCTATCGTTTGTTTGTAATCAACAGTTTCAAAAAAAGCATCCATTGATTTTGTAATTGCGGAGTCTTTAAAGCCTTTTTGCAGCAGATTATAACGAATCTTTATTTTACCCCATTTATTATATAAGAACTTGCCACGAATATAGGCAGACACGTATCTATCACTGGAAATAAAGCCATCATCTTCCAATCTTTTGATGATTTTTTTTGACTCATTTGCCGAAATCGCCCATTGTTGCAATTTTTTCCGCACGTCAAACTCACTTCGTTCCATTTTGGAACAATACGACATGAGTTTACTTAACGCATGTTCAGGTGTTACTATAAGCGTATTCATTACAAATCGTCAATTATCATCAAATCATCGACTTGCAATGTCGCATCAAGTTCTATTTCTTTTTTCTCGCTTGACGACTCTACCGAGATAGTTTTCTGAATACGCAAATAATCAGGACAGACAAATTCTATACGATAATTTCCTGCTGACAAATTACATTCGTAAAAGCCTTCTTCGTCAGGTTTAACTTCCTTTATAACAACACCAGAAATAGTATTACGAATCTGAATGCTTGCCTTTTGATAGTTTGCAACTTTTTTATCCTCAAATGTTATGCGTCCTTTCAATTTTGCTGGTACAACAGCATTTGGTTTCACATATTCAACTTGAAACATATCGACAGCACCAAATGTGAAATAACCTTCGTTATATGCCACGGAATAAAATCCTTGCTGGCCATCTTGTGCTGGCTTATAAAAATTATTATCTGCGGGAGTATTAATTGGATGTCCCAAGTTTTCTGGTTCAGACCATTTACCATCAGAACCAAGCACCGACTTAAACACATCAAAGCCACCCATATTGTAATGTCCTACCGACGTAAAATAAAGCGTTTTCCCATCAGCAAGAATATAAGGAGATGATTCATCATATTCGGTATTGATTTCCGGACCCAAATTTTGCAAAGACGACCATGAGCCATTTTTCAACTCACTTTTCCACAAATCAAAACCACCAAAACCATCTGATTTATTTGAAGCTATCAACAACGTATTACCATCTTTTGATACCGCAGCCTGAATAATTTTTGCATCTGGCACATTGATGGTTTTATCGAACTTTTTCATTGGTTCCCACGATGCCCTTGCATTTGCACGCGTACTATAGTACAACACACCTCCCTGCAAAATATCGGACATGTCTTCGCAATTTTCGTGACGGCATAAAAGCATATATGTGCCTTCATCATTCACACTTAACACGCTGCAATGCCCAAACGTTCGTAAATCAAAGGAAATATCGACAGGAGAAGACCAACGTTCACCGCCAAGAAATTTGGTTGCGTATATGCGAAGTTTTTTCTCCACACCGCCTTCAGAACCATCTTTATAAATCACCTGTTGCATTTCCAAGCGGGTAAAGAACAGCTGTTTTCCATCGCCTGTCGGACAAGGATTAAAATCGTTATATTCCGTATTCAGCACATTTCCAATATTGAAAATTTCAACAGGTACTGGTTTTCTAATAATTTCCGCAGCTGTACGGCACGATATCATCTCACGCATAGCACATTTACGAGCCTGCAATTCATTTGGCGAAAGTCTATCAATATACTGTTGATATGCTTCCACACCTTCGTCATAAAACTTATTGGTATGATACGCACGCGCCAAAGCATACCAGGCAATAATCGGCGCCTTACGTTCCGATGCAGAACCTTCAATATAATCTACAGTAACTTCTTTTACTGCTTTTTTCAAATAATTGATAGAACGACCAGCCTCAAATGGCAGACGTTGGTAGCACACACCAATTTTATAATTGACATTGCAATTTTCTGGGTCCTCTTTTAAGATGTCTTTGTATAACTTCATAGCCATCTCATAATCCCCATTAAAAAAATAATACTCCGCTTCCAACCGCACCGATTGCAGTCTATCTGAATCCGTTTGTGCCATAATTGCCGATGACACAAGCGCAAATAACAACAAGCAACGAAGAAATCTCATTATAACCTTAATTTGCTCAAATATAAGAATTATGCAGAAACCATATTGTTGGACAGAGATTTTTTTTAAGGAATCAAGATTACTATCCTACTTAGCGACAGATAACTGACTATTGAAGTCAGACAACTCTTCCCGCATACAAATATGATACTTGGTCTGAATGTCATCGCACAATAGTTTTTGTTTAGTTAAAAATTCTTTGTATGCTTCACTTTCGGCATTGAATGGCTTGTGTTCCAATGCTTTTTGAATGGAATCAATTTGCTTGATTACGTCTTTTGTTTCCTTTGAAAAATATGTTTCTGAGAATTTTTCACAAATATATTCTATTGCCACATCGCTTGGATGAAGCATATCGTCGGCATAGAACCGATAATCGCGTAAATCGTCCATAAGTAATTCGTACGCAGCGAAATAGGAAATGTTTTTCAAAGTATTTTGTAATTCATCAATAGCCAAGAATAATGTTGACTTGCTTACCTGATTTTCGTGTGCGCCGTCTTTCCAATGACGAATTGGACTAACGGTAAAAATTACGTGAAGATTTGGATTTTCGTTTCGTAATTGTTCTATTGCGTGTTTCAAAACTGACACGCATTCAGCAACGGACAAACGTCTTCTGTTGAATTGTGACGCGGGCGTTTTGTGGCAATTATTCACAATTTGTTTGGACGATTTCAACTCGTAAACCCATGCAGTTCCCAAAGTAAGAATCACATAATCCAAGCTCTTGAAATTTTGCTGAAAGTCTTCTTTAACTGCTTGAAATTTCCGCAACACTTCGTCTTTTGTAACCGACGAAAACGATGTGTGCAAATAATACGATTGCCAAACACCATTAGCAAAAAAAACTTGTTGTTCGTCAAATGCTTTTGTGCCGAGCAATAAGTCTATGGTATTTGCAATAGAAACAGGATTGTAAATCGTTCCTAACGGATTGACAAGAATTGGAAACTTTGCGTTGTGCAAACGACTACCAATATTTGTCGAGAAGCACGAGCCAACCGACATTCCTTTTTGTGCGTAAGAAATTTCAAACGCCGAATGAGGAACGTCTATGGTTGTTTTGAATTGCATTAAAGTTGTTTTTCGTATATGCAAAATTACAACTTTTTGCAATACGATTCAGCAAATATGAGAAAGTGAGATTTCTTCGGCATACGGTTCAACGAAAAAAAACTAATTCCTTCAACCACACTGAACGAATTTAGCTAAATTCATTCAATAGCACTGAAGGAATTAGGTCTTTTTTATCGTTTGATTTTCAAACAATAAAACACCTTTGCAAAGGAATCGTAATGCTACAACCCCCGAACAAGGCGCACAGATTGACCGCCGCCGCGGTCGTAGCCGTAGCCCATGTAGGCACCGTCGCTATTGAAGGTCAGGTAGAAGGCGTAGTTGCCGCTCGCAGACGAAGACCAGTAGTACCCGCGGGAACCCACGTAGTCAACATCCGAACCGAGACGGTAGCCAGCAGTAGGAAGAAAAACAGCATTGCCATTCTTTGCAACGAACCACATCCCATTAACACCATTATTTTCACCCCAAACAGACATACACTTATTTAGTAGTTCTATTTGTTCTTCTGCTTTTGGCAATCTATAACCATTGCTTTCGTAATTATGTATTTCATCCCATGTATAGAACTTTCCATACTCGTATGAATTCGTTGCTCCCATATTACAAGTTCCCCATTCAACAGACAATCCCAAATCTCCAGATTCTTGTTCCTTATGTACCCCATCTTGTATTATATCAACTATATAATATTTTTCGGCTGTTTGAATTTTTATTTTTCCCGAACGGGAATCAAAACTATGATTTTTTTCAGTAGTAACTTCGACAGTAGTTCTACCATTTTCTTCTATTTTTTTTGTATCCACCCAATCAGGTTGTTCAACAATTTCCCAATTTAAATCCGTTTTGACCACAAATGAATTCGTTTCATCACCCCATGCAGAATACGTCAACTTTGTTTCAGACAAACTCAACTCCGTATACGAAGACAGCATTACAACACCTAATAATGCTGCTAATGCAATTTTAACAAAAGTGTGCTTTTTCATATTATTTCATTTTAACATCATAAATATAGAAAAAAATTATTCCATACTTAGAATGTTAAAGATCAATTAGTTCAAAACATACTATTCCTTTTTTGATACTGTTTTCGGAGTTCTTATTTGAATTTATCAATCTATTTTATTCCTCTACCTGAATAGTCTGCAAAGCCTTACGAACGCGATTCAATGTTTCTTCCTTGCCAATCATTTCGAAAATATCAAACAAATGAACGCCCATGCAAGCGCCAACGACAGCCAAGCGCAAGCAGTTGCAAATTTGTCCCACATTGAATTCGTTTGTGGCAATGAAAGACATTGTCTTTTCTTCCAAAACTTTAGAGGTGTAATCAGATTCGTTTTCCAAGAATTCCAATGTCTTTTGAATTTTTTCAGAAGCATTGTCTTTCCAACGTTTCTTCACATCTTTTGGTTCGTATGATTGTGGCGCCTCGAAGAAATAGTAGCCATTTGTCCATAAATCCTGAACGAAAACGGCACGTTCTTTAATCATATCGCAGACTTTCACCACATAATCCATTGAAGCAGAGATATTTTTCTCTTTCAAAATTTTCATAAACATTTCTGCCAATGTTTTAGAATCGGTGCGGTGAATCCATTGTTGGTTGAACCATTTTGTTTTTTCAGGATCAAAACGAGAGCCAGATTTTCCAACACGTTCAAGGCTGAATGCCTGAATCAATTCGTCCATAGTGAAAATTTCTTGTTCTGTTCCTGGATTCCAGCCCAAAAGTGCAAGCATATTCACAAATGCTTCTGGCAAATAACCATTTTCGCGGTATCCTTGTGCTGTTTCGCCGTCATCGCCAACCCAGAATAATGGAAATACAGGAAATCCAAGTTTGTCGCCATCACGTTTGCTCAATTTTCCTTGTCCTTGTGGTTTCAAAATCAATGGTAAATGTGCAAATTTTGGCATCACGTCTTCCCAACCAAATGCACGGTATAAAAGAACGTGAAGAGGCATGCTCGACAACCATTCCTCGCCACGGATTACGTGAGTGATTTTCATCAAATAATCGTCAACCACATTTGCCAAGTGGTAAGTAGGCATACCATCTGATTTATACAAAACTTTGTCGTCGAGTTCGTTTGTATTGAAATGAACTTCCTTACGGATTTCATCGTATAAATCAACCTCTTGATTTTCAGGCATTTTAAAACGAATAACGAATTGTTCTCCGTTTGCCAAACGACGGTCAACTTCTTCTTTCGACAACGTAAGAGAGTTACACAATTCCATTCTTGTTTTGTGATTATACACAAACGGAACCTTGGTTTGTTCTCCTTTTGTACGCAATTCTGCAAGTTCTTCAGCCGTATCGAATGCGAAATACGCATTACCAGATTCAATCAACTGGTAGGCATATTGCTTGTACAATGGTTTTCTGTCGCTTTGACGGTATGGTCCGTAAGGTCCTTCTGGCGTAACGCCAATTCCTTCGTCAACTTTAATACCGCACCATTTAAGCGATTCAACGATATATGCTTCCGCATTTTTTACAAAACGCGTTTGATCGGTGTCTTCGATTCTCAACAAGAAATCACCACCATTTTTTTTCGCAAACAAATAATTGAATAATGCTGTACGTACGCCGCCCATGTGAAGAGGTCCTGTTGGACTTGGGGCAAAACGTACACGAACTTTTCTTTCTTCCATTTTTGTAAAATTTATCGCAAAGATAACGTGAATTGACAATTGACAATTGAGAATCGGGAAATTTTTAAAGCGGATTTAATAGTCGTCAATAACCAGGAATCAAGGAGGCAGATTGCTGTATAGTTTAATCAAAAGATTGATTGGTCTGAACCGAAATCAGTCTAATTTCCTCAAACTCCTGCGGAGACAAGTCATTCAAGAAATAATTAATAGGATTGACCTTTTGACCATTCTTAATTATTTCATAATGCAAGTGTGAACCTGTTGAAGTGCCCGTACTTCCAACCAAAGCAATAACATCGCCACGTTTCACTTTTTGTCTTTCATGCACAAGGATTTCAGAACAATGCGCATACATTGACTGATATTTATAGCCATGGTCTATCACGACAGCTTTTCCATACCCACGCTCAAATTGTGCAGAACGGACTACGCCATCACCCGTAGCATAGATTTTTGTACCTGAAGGAGCGACCAAATCAATACCTGTATGCGTACGCAGGGTTTTATATATTGGATGCATACGAGTACCAAAACCAGATACATATTTGTAAGATTTCAAAGGCTGAATGCTCGGTATGTGCTGCAACATCACTTGTTTATTCTTAGCCAAATCAACAATAGTATCGAAAGAGAGCGACTGTATGTACAATTTTTTCATCAAGACATCCATTCGTTTGTTGGTTTGCACCACCAAATCCATATTCGGAATCGCTTCTATTTCGGCATATCGGTTCACTCCACCAAAGCCACCATTGCGGATTGCATCGGGAATCGGCTCCGATTCGAAAACCATTCGGTAAATATTATTATCCTTATCGGCCAAATCATTCAAAACAGTTTCCAAATTTCCCAAACGACCATTTAATGTTTTGTACTGGCTGCGCAACATTTTATTTTCATCAATCAATTGTTTTTCACGAGTTGACGGAAAAAAATGCAACCACGTGAACATAAACGCAAATCCGATAATAATAATTGAGACACCGTATGACAAAAGCATAACAAAAATCCGCTTCGAAGAACGCTCAATCTTTTCGTATTGAAGCGTTTCCGGATTATATCTGAATTTACTTTTTGCCATGAAAATTTTGTTTGTTTGAGTGGGGCAAATATAAGAAAAAAAACGAGAACGAAAAATAGTTGTCAGTTTCCAACTATCAGTTTCCTATTTGCTGAAATTGAATATTTAAGTTACAAACTGATGATTTCCGATTTTTTCTAATTTTGTAACCATAACCAATTTATTGATTGTATGCAACTAAAAGAAACGCTTCTGCCTACTGGCATTGAAGAAATTAAGACGAAAATCCACGAAATTCGTGGACAAAAAGTAATGATAGATGCAGATTTAGCACAACTATATCAAGTAGAAACGAAATACCTTAAACGAGCTGTAAAGTCGAATATTGAACGTTTTCCCACCGATTTTATGTTTGAACTTACCAAAGAAGAAGAAAAATGTTTGAGGTGCAATTTTTGCACCTCAAACAAAAAAGGCGGAAACCGTTATGCAACAATGGTCTTTACCGAAGAAGGTGTGGCTATGCTTGCTGGATTATTACGAAGTTCCATTGCTATACAAACAAACATTAATATTATGCGAGCGTTTGTATTTATGAAGAACAACTTGTCCAATATAATAAATCACGACATTCGATTTGATGATATTGATATGCGTTTTGCGAAGTTACAAAATTACATTGACGAAGTTCTACACGATCAAAACGACATAAACGAAGACACTGCCACACAATTAGAACTGATAAACCAAACTTTAGCCGAATTGCAGACAGATAGAACAATCAGAAAAAGTTTCGAAAACCGTAAACCTATAGGATTCAAAATTTGCGATTAAATTTCTCTAAACCTTATCCTGCATGTCTAATATTGCAATTCTCTGCGATAAATACATCTACATAGAATCTGATACGAGAAAAATGATTATTTTCGATTACTGTAACCAATTTATATTAATATGCAACAAACAGAAACTCTTCTGCCTACCGGCATTGAAGAAATTAAGACAAAAATCCACGAAATCCGTGGACAAAAAGTAATGATAGATGCAGATTTAGCACAACTGTATCAAGTAGAAACAAGAGTATTAAATCAAGCGGTAAAAAGAAACATTAAACGTTTCCCTCCCGATTTTATGTTTCAACTCAACGAAGAAGAAGCTCGAAACTTGAAATCACAATTTGTGACATCAAGTTGGGGTGGCATTCGTAAATTACCATTTGCATTTACTGAACAAGGGCTCGCAATGTTATCGGGACTACTGAATAGCGACATAGCAATTCAAGTAAACATAAACATTATGCGCGCATTTGTTTTTTTACGACATACTACGATACCCATTCCTAATGACACCAAAATACAGTTAGATGGACTCAAATCTGAACTACAATCACTCACAACGTATATTGACGAAGTTCTACACGATCAAAACGACATAAACGAAGACACTGCCACACAAT
>CALAUG010000024.1 GCA_937892155.1 uncultured Bacteroidales bacterium
TTGTTGGTGCTGATGCCAAAACTTCGTTTTCTGCATTATACCATATTAATTGATTGCCTTCTTCCGCAGTTGCCGACAATGTAAAGCCCTCTTCTCCTTGACAAACTTCATACGAAGCTGTTTCAACAACAGGATCTGGAACTTTTTTATACACCGTAATAACTCTATCTTGGTTGTCGGTACAACCATTAGCGGCAGTAGTTACTACAGATATTTGATAATCTTTTGCTTCTGTAAATGTTGCGGTTGTTGACTGACTGGTTGAATATTCAACACCGTCTATTGTCCACACATACGAGATTCCAATATCAGAAGAAACTTCTAACGTAACCACATCTCTTGTTGCTGCCGACTCTACCAATTCACAAGTAACCGTAGGTTTTTGTTTAACGAGTACCGATATAAATTCTTTTGGACCTTCAAGACCATCAATAACCTGAGATACAGCATAATGTTCTTCGTGAGGATAATCGGTTGCTGGTAATGGATCGGAATACAATTTTGCGAACAAACCATTATCTTGTTTGACATACCATTGTAACGTAGCCGAAGCGTCAGCTTGAGCAGTAATCATAGTTGCTGTCTCCATTTGACAATATACATATTCCAAAGTTTCAACATATGGTTTTGCAACTTTGTCAGAAGGGACAACATTTAATTTACAAGAATCAATAAATTGGTATGTGTTTGTTCCATCTGAGTACGTCAAATTAATTATTAAGGAATCAGTTCCCTCTAACACACCAGTTACCTTGCAAGTTCCATCTACTTGAGGAGTAAATTGTACGCAACCATTATACTCTTTTAATAAAAACGTAAGATTACTAAAATCGTTGATTGCGTAATACGTAGGTTCTATAGTAATTGTTCCACCAATTTCAACTGTATAGTTGTCATCTGAAAAAGCAGCCATAGGCTCTCCATTGACACTTACAGCGACATATTTTTGAGCAGTAGCCGTACAAGAAGCTTCGTCAGTTACTGTTACCATAAATGTAGTAGATCGTGCTAATGAAGTAGTGATTGTAGCTGTTTCTTCTTCACTTTCAACGCCACCAACTACCCATTCGTACGATGCGATTGTAGAACTTTGCGATGTTGCTTTTGCAGTTAAAGAAACACTTTCTCCTTCTTTCACAACAGATTTACCATCAATATATACAGTTGGATTTTCCTTTAATGTTAATGTAACAAATACCGTATCACTACCACAAGTGTTTTCTGTACTTGTTGCATACACACCAAATGTTTTTATTCCAGCCGACATTTCTCTTTGGCTCAATGTTTTATCTGTAGTTACAATATTATTTGATGAATTTATCCATGCAACAGGACCTTCACTTGTAACAGTAAACGTAACTGGAGTTCCAGCACAAACTGTTTGTTCTGTCATATCAACTGTAGGAGCAGCAAGTTTTCCACCGACTGTAACAGTAATTTTAACTAAATCACTTTCAACCTCATTTAATGTTTGTGATACATAATAATATTGTACTCCTAAATTTTCTGTTGAAGGAATTGGAGCCGATGCTAAAGCGACCTTGTCTGCATCATACCAATTAAGTGTTGCATTCCTCTTTGCCGTAGCAGCCAATGCTGTAACTGTAGCACCTTTACAGAATATGTATTCAGTTTCTGGGACAATCGGTTCATTCGTTTCTTCTTTTGGTTCAAACGTAATATCGTATGTCTCAAGATTAAATTCAACATTGTTTTCATTTCCAAAACAACTTCCTATTGTAGGTACAAACGCAAATATCAATTCAGGCGTAGCATAAGGAACACCACCTGCACTTTGTAACGAAGAAATTGGTAATGCAACACTAAAATCAAATTCCTCACCTGCTGTTACAGCAAGATTTTTTTCAAATACTGATAACTCGCCCCAATAACCTACAGCCTCGCGTTCGTCAACAAGACCTAATTCCAAAGAACCAGAAACATTAGAAGTTCCTTTCAGTTGGACGGTAAACGTATCGCCTTCGCTTGGTTTCCACAAAGAAGAATATCCGTCAACATATTCGTCAAGTGCAGCATTTATCTTTGATACTTCGCCATACTGCCAATAATCGCTTTCGCCAACATATCCAAGTCCTTCGACATCGGTTCCATATTCATTCCAAACAATAGAAATGGTAGGAACAGGACGAACATGTATGGTCAATTCTTTTGTCATAATTAGCGTTGTTCCTTTAGTATACGAACCTGCATCAACTAACAATTTTCCACGTATTTTAGTAGTTATTATCGCAATTCCTGGAGCGACTGCTTTCACTACGCCATTTGCGTCAACAGTTGCGACAGACGAATTGCTGCTTTCATACGTTGGATATTCACCATTTCCCATATCTTCGAATTGGCTAAAACGTATGTTTGACTTGATGTCATAAGAGCCACCTACTTGTAGGCTTATTCCCTTATCCGTATATCCATCAACATACATGCTGACAGAACCCATAAGCGAAATTTCATCTATCGTCAAAGTGATTTCATCAATTCCTTCCAATTTTTTCCATGCTTGAAATACAAGAGAATATTCGCCAAGAGATGGATTAGCACCAGTTTGCGTAACATACATTTTTGTCGTATTTGTAACAGACTCGCCCTTCGCTATTTGAGTTCCGACTATTGCATACTCTGGATTCAACTCCTTCCAATACATAACATTTGCAGACCTATCTACAATATTAACACGAAGTTCTCCTATGAAATCTGAGGAAACTAAATCTGTAATTCCAAGTTCATACGCAGCATTCACTTCTGGCACGAAATCAGCACCTTTTATAACTAACTCGCCTTGATAATACTGTTTGCCTTCATACTCTTGTGCCGACATTTTTATTGTGTACTGAGCGAACGAAGCCACCGTTAAAAACATTGAAACCAATAAAAGCAATCCTTTTCTCATATCATTTTCCCTTTTAATTTCTTAAATATTAAAGTGTTATATTGACACTCTAACCCGTACGCAAGATAAAATTTTTACTGATTCTATAATTAAACTAAGTCCACTTTTTATCAACAAATAGACAAAATAAAAACTCAAATGGTTACAATCAATTCTTAAAAATGAAAAACGACGATAAAAAAATAGTCGCCAGAAAATTGTTAATTTTATGGCGACTGATAAATGGCACCTCTAAACTTTTTATTTGTCGAGGAGTATGCGTTTTTATTCAAAAACGATAGTTCTATTATTGTAAACCAAGGTTTTGTGTTGGATGTGCGACCAAATTGCTTTTGATAGCACGATTTTCTCCAAATCAAGACCCTTACGTTTCATATTTTCAACGTTGTCTTTGTGTGTAACTTCTGTAACACCTTGCGCAATAATTGGGCCTGCATCAAGTTCTGGAGTTACATAGTGACTAGTTGCACCAATCAATTTAACACCACGTGCGTAAGCCGATTCGTAAGGTTTTGCTCCTGGGAATGCCGGTAAAAATGAGTGGTGTATATTGATGATTCTATTTGTATAATCTTTAATGAAAGAATCCGACACAACCTGCATATAACGGG
This sequence comes from uncultured Bacteroidales bacterium, assembly GCA_937892155.1. Taxonomy (GTDB): domain Bacteria; phylum Bacteroidota; class Bacteroidia; order Bacteroidales; family UBA1715; genus UBA1715. The sequence goes on from CALAUG010000024.1 coordinate 3,520, forward strand.
CAAGAATAATCAAATCAATATTATTGTCGAGTAACAATTTCTTGATTTTTGCTTCTTGTTCCAATTTGTTTTCCGGTGTGATTGGCAAACAATAGTAAGGAATGTTGAATTCCTCGCCAATGTGACGAAGTTTTTCGTGGTTGCTGATGATAAGAGGAACTTCTATATCCCATTCGCCAGAACGAGCACGCGAAAGAATATCGTAGATACAGTGGGAAAGATTGGAAACGAAAATAGCCAAACGTTGTTTCGTGTTTGAAAAATGGATTTCAAATTTCATATTGGCAGGTTTTGCAACCAATGTTGTGAAATAATCACCGATTTTGTCGGCAGGAATATTGAATCCTTCCAAGTCCCATTGCACGCGCATAAAGAATTCAGATTCCTGATGGTCAACGTGTTGGTCAACGTAAAGAATGTTTCCGTTATTTTTCAAAATAAAATCGGTAACCGCCATCACAATACCTTTTTGGTCTTTGCAATGCACTAAAAGAGTTGCCGTTTGTTTTGTTTTATTTTCCATTATTATTCTAACGCATTTGCAAGTTCGTCGGTTATTTCAAGATTGTGATAAACCGCACTTACATCGTCGATTTCTTCCAAAGCATCGACAAAATTCATTACTTTTTGAGCTTCTTCCAATGGAAGTTCTTTCATTGTATTTGGAATACGTTTCAATTCGGCGCTGTCGATTTCCACGTTCAATTCTTCCAATTTCTTTTGAATGTCGCCAAATGAATCGTATGGACAATATAATGTCAAGATTTCTTCATCTTCTGCATCAAGTTCATCCAAACCAGCATCAATCAATTCAAATTCAAATTCGTCCAAAGGCATTGAAACGGCTGTTCTTTTAATTTCGAACACACCTTTACGGTCGAAAATAAAAGCAAGCGAACCATTGTTACCCAAACTATTGTTGTATTTTTTGAAAACTGTACGGACAGCAGTAAATGAACGGTTGTTGTTGTCGCTCAAACATTCTACGAACACGGCAACACCACCATTAGCATAACCTTCGTATGTCAACAATTCGAATTCCGATTTGTCTTGTTTACCTTTATTGATAGCACGTTCAATAACGTCTTTTGGCATGTTTTGGCTCTTTGCGTTTTGGATGCAAAGACGCAAACGTGGATTCATATCCGGATCGCCGCATTGACCTTCTTTTACTGCAATTGTTATTTCCTTAGAAATACGAGAGAATATCTTACTTCTTTTAGAGTCGTTAGCTCCTTTGTCTCTCTTAATTTTTGCCCATTTACTATGACCTGACATACACTATAATCTTTTAATTCGGGCAAATATATAAAAAAGCCTACATTTGTAAATGTTTTTCGAGACGTTTTACTTAATACAATGAAGAAAATACTGCTTATTTCCGACACGCACGATTATTTGGACGAGGCAATTTTGTCGCACGCACGTAACGTTGACGAAATTTGGCACTCCGGCGATATTGGTTCTCTGCACGTGTTGGAAACTTTGCAGCAAATCACTACGGTACGTGCTGTTTGGGGAAATATTGACGGGCAGGATTTGCGTATTCAAATTCCCAAAATTCAAAAATTTGAATGCGAAGGTTTGCGGATTATGATGACGCATATTGGCGGTTATCCCAATAAATACGAATCATCAATTTTGCCGCAAATTATTGAATATAAACCACATATATTCATAAGTGGCCATTCGCATATTCTCAAAGTCATGAATGATTCTAAACTTCATTTACTTCACATGAATCCCGGTGCTGTTGGCAAAACTGGTTTCCACAAACAACGCACAATGATAGAATTTGAAATAGACAACGGAACTCCTAAGAATTTGGCTGTGGTGGAATTCAACAGGTGGTAATAAATCAAATTGTCATGCATAGTTTACAGATTGTAGAAACTCACGTTGAATGTAAGGATTTAGAAAAAGTTTTTTCTAATAAAACCCTTCTCCATTACACCGATCTTGACTATTGCAAACATTACGATGATGAAATTATTCGTCGATGGATTTCGGACACCAGTCGTATTACGTGGTGCGGATACGAGAATGGCGATTTTGTAGGTTTTGTGTCGGCACATTTGGTCGAAAAACATTTTACAGCTTCTATCACAATTGTGGTTGTTGAGAAATATCAACATAAAGGTTTTGCGAAACAACTGCTGGATTTTGCTGTTGAAAATATACAGGCAAAAGGATTCGCGCGTATTGAGGCACAGATTTGTACCGAAAATTCGGGATCAGTCCAGTTGTTTGAATCAGCTGGTTTTTCAAGTGAAGGAATTTTACGGAAAAACTTCCTGATTGACGGCATATTACGCGACTCATATATGTATGCCAAAATTGTTTTGTAAAATCATGATACAAGAAACAAAAGAATTCATTACCTTCGTGTCCAAATAAGAAGAATGGAAAGGGAAATATATACGTTCACGAGCAATTGCATCACAAACGCTTCTATTGAAACTTTGTTAGACGACGTCCTAGAAGTTGCAAAAAACCAAGGTTTTTCTAGAATTGTCACTCATTCTTTACGTTCTGTTACGTCGGAAATATTGAGCAACATTGTGTCGCACGCATATTTAAAGGATGACGAGCGCTCAATAACAATGTCAATTTTCACGACAAATGAAAAAACAATTCACATCAGCACAAAAAATTTCATACCTAACGAAGATGTAGGAACTATCACAATTTGGCTGAACAAAATAAATTTACTTTCACACAGTGAATTAAAAGAATTACAGCGAAAAACGTTAGAAGATAGTTTAGACAAAACGGGCAGCCCACGTATTGGACTGATTATGATTAGGAGGAATACGTGCAAGCCGATTATCTGTAAATTCGAGCCATACAACGATGACATATCATATATCTCGCTTGATTTGGAAATAAGTTTGAACATTCAAGAAGACTTGAAGAAAGAGAAGACCAAACGTACTCCACAAGTCAATTTTGACATTCCAAATCAACTATTCGAGATTTCTGGTTTATCATTCCCAGAAAACGCAGAAGATTACTATTCTGAAATTGAACAGTGGATTGATGAGCACGAGCAATACATTAGCGAATTACAAAATCCTATCATTAAAATTGATTTAGACTATTTCAATTCTATCTCACTGAAAAATATTGTGAGAACGATACGTGCACTACTTGCCACCAACCCCGATAAATTCTCAGTAAATTGGTATTACGACGTTGATGACGAAATCTCTCACGAAGAAGGAATTGAAATGAGTGAGATTCTGCATAAGAAATTCAATTTTATTGAAAAGAATTAATTTCCTATTCGGTTATTTACTTCCCTTTAAAACACTCTCATACAGTTGAACATCCTTCAAATAGTGTTCTGCAGTTGTAATATAATTATCGCCACGTAACAAAAACTCTATTTGCCCTGTTTCTGAGTACAAATTTCGTATAATAAAAGATTCTAGTTCCTTTTTGATTGTTTCTTTTTCTTTCGCAAACAATCTCGATTGCGCAACATTTATATTTTGTTGTAGAGCACGTATTTGCTCAGAAACATCTATCTGTTCGTCTTTTGCCTTTGCGGCAAACTGATTTAACAGCTTTTCGCTCTCTGAATTATAACTATATCCCTGTGAATTACAGAATTCCACGAATTTCTGATAATCTGCGTCTGTCAACTTAAAAGTAGCCGGCTTTACCGAAATTGTGTCCTTATATGAATAATTAGCATTGATAAAATCAAAAAAGACAAATTCCTTTTTTAAATCACTTAAGAAAATAGAAGAAGAGTCAACGATTAGTTTTACATCAGGAATAATTCCACCCCCATCCTTCACAGGACGATGGTTACGCGTATAAAATGTTTTCTGTAAAGAATCGGGAACAACAGTTGGATTTCCATCAACATCACGGTGTGCATAATCCAGTTTTTGGATACATCTTCCACTTGGAATATAATATTTTGATGTTGTTACTTTTAATAAACAATTGTGAGCCAGTTCTTTACGTGTTTGTACCAATCCTTTACCAAAAGTTTGTGTACCTATAATGACTGCTCTATCTAAATCCTGCAAAGAACCAGAGACAATCTCAGAGGCAGATGCAGAACGTTCATTTACCAGTACTACTAACGGTATTTTTGCGTCATATGGTTCTGCAGGAGTTGAGAATTTGGAATTTTCAGTAGTCTTTTGCCCCTTCGTGTATACAATTCTCTCGCCACGAGCTACAAATAGATTTACAATTTTGACAGCCTCCAACAACAGTCCTCCAGGGTTATCGCGCAAATCCAATATCAATCCTTTTGCACCCTGAACTTTTAAAGATGCACAAGCGCTCAATACATCTTTGGAACAGTCTTGCGAAAATTCATTCAATTTAATATATCCCAGTCCCGAAGTCAACATTCCAAAATATGGGACACTATTGATTTTTATATTCTGACGTTCTATTGAAAAACTCTTACGTTCACCATTTCGCATTATCACAAGTTTCAGAATCGTTCCCGATTGTCCCTGCAACAACGCCATACTCTCTTCTGACGGCTCACCAACTATAGAATGTCCATCTACTTCTACAATCATATCTCCTAAAATAAGACCAGCTTTTTGGGCTGGAGAATCCTTCCGTATATCCATAACCATTAGAGCGTTGTCGCGAGGTGTTACAGATGCACCAACACCTCCATACTCGCCTTTGGTCATTACCGTATATTTTTCAACATCGGATTCAGGGATAAAATTGGTATAAGGATCCAATGTCTTGAGCATTTCTGTGATTGTACGAGACATTATATCACCTGGAGCAAGTTCGTCCACATAGGAATTAGAAATTTCCGTAAACAATGAATAGAAAATATCCAGATTCTTGGCCGTCTCGAAATCCTTGGTGTCGTCATAACTCATTAAACCTAACGATGTTACGAGCACAGATACCACTAACGTAACTTTTATAATACTATTTCGTAAAAAACTCATACAAACTATATTTATACTACGGAACAGGATCGTATCCACTGCCACCCCACGGATTACAACGAAGCAGACGCTTTAACAATAACCAGCCACCCTTTATTATACCATATTTTTGTATCGCCTCAATTCCATACTGCGAACACGTAGGCGTATAGCGACACGCATTGGGCAGGAGCGGAGAAATGCACCATTGATACAACTTAATCGGTATAATAAAAATCGTACTAACTATTTTTCGCATCCTTCAATATTTTTCGAAGATTTTGTTCTATTATCTGTTCCAGGTTTTGCTGAGTTCGAAAATCTTCATCGCAATAGACAACAAGCAATTTAAGAGACAAACCTTTAAAATCAACACATGGATATATGTGACGAATACCTTCGCGAATACGGCGTTTCACCAAATTTCTATCGACTGCATGATGAAATTTCTTTTTGGGAACACTAATTGCAACCTGAAATGAAGCTATTTCGCTCTTTTCTAAAACATATAAAAACCTAAGGGGGTAACTCGTACACGTTTTACCCCCTTTAAGAACAGCCTGAAAATCATTTTCAAGCGAAAGCTTATGTTCGTGAAGAAACCCCACGATTGGTATTATTTTAATTTCTTGACAAAATCTTCAAGAGCAGATGTCATAGAAGGACATTTCAACGTTGGCGCAGGAATGTCTAAACGTAAACCGGCATCAACAACAGCCTTCCCTGTGGTAGCACCAAAAGCGCCAATATATGTGTTCTCCTGTTTAAAATCAGGAAAATTCTTTTTCAACGACGCGATTCCTGCAGGACTAAAGAATACCAAAATATCATAATCCTTAATATTTACATCCGACAAATCACTGCTAACAGTACGGTAGAATATTGCCTTCGTATAATCGAAATTCGCAGCAGTTAGTTTTTCAGGAATTTCTGCTTTATGAATATCAGATAGAGGTACAAGAATCTTTTCCTTTATGTATTTCTTTGATATTTCTACCAAATCATCAAATTTACCATTTGCGAATACGATTTTACGCTTACGGTATTGTACATATTTTTGAAGATAAAAAGCAGTGGACTCCGAAATACACAAATACTTCATTTCCGCAGGCATAACAATGCGAAGATCTTTACACATACGGAAAAAATGGTCTATTGCCGTACGACTTGTAAACATTATCGCAGTATGGTCAAGTATAGAAATTTTTTGTTCACGAAATTCTTGGGCCGAAACATCCTCAACGTGAATGAACGGTCGAAACAATATCTGTATGTTATACTTCTTAGCGAAGTCCAAATATGGAGATTTATCTGTCTCCGGTTTTGGTTGTGAAACTAATATTTTCTTTATTTTCATATAATATTAAATTCAGCAAATACAACACTTGTAATCACTTTCACCAACAGCATCAGTGGCAAAATCTCAAGCGTGCAAAAGTACAAAAAAATATAAAAGAACGATATTCTATTTTTTAAACTAATTCGTATTTCCCTAAAAATACGCAATACATAAACAAGTGCGCATATCACATACCCTATCACCAACAAAACGCCTGTTGAAATTATTGACGGTTTTATGAACGCAAGAGCAATAACAATCGGGTACAAACAAATACACAGTACACGGTTATACAAATACACGTTAAATATACATTCCTCGGCGTAGCTATATCTATCAAATATGAAGGCAACGACAATGAAAAGTATTTTCTTTAAAATATACAACAACAAAACCGCCAACGTACATATTGCTGTACATTTTATGGACTGCAACGTAGTCAAATTCCAACCTTGATAATACTTTATCGAGAAAAATGCAAGCAAACCAGCATTAAAGGCAAATAGAATCTGCATGATAATGGTCACCAACTGGGACCGTTCGTACGACTTATCAAACTCTTTCTGCGCGAAATTATAATTAAACACATTCGAAAAAGTTGATGACATTCGCTGCGGAAACACTAATTTCAAAATACCGAACGTTACCAAACTCAACAGCAATCCCCAAAAAATCCAACCATTTTCCACATCGCCAACTTTCATGTAGTTAATGCGGAGAACTTTCTCGTCGAACTCTGCAAATGCGCTTTTCGAAGAGTCCTGCTGAGCAACCACATTTTCGGATTCTGCAGATTTTCTAACAAATGCCGTATCTTTAACTGTAACAAACTTAACAACACTATCTTTCGTTATACCTTGTGAAGGATTGCTTTCGTATGCATAATACTCATCTTCCGGTGTGATTACCAACGTAGAATCACCCCTTTGCATTGGCAAATTAATCAATTCAACACTATCGGTTCCTGACGAAAGCGAAATGACGCCAAAACCATTCGTTTGCGTTGTCATTGCAGAATCGGCGTTTAGCGTCTGCTGTCCATTACCATTAGCTACAGTTAGCAAAATAATATTCAATATTTTCTTTTGCAAATTTACTTCGCCATGCGATTTATATTTATAACTATTGCGTGCTTTTTTCAAATAGTTGTGAACAAGTTATGTTTGGATTTACCACCAACAACTATTTCAAATACCTATCAAAATTGTATATTTGGCAAGATTTATGAATCTATGGTAGAACCTTTCTCAACAGAAATAGAACAAGAAACCGCCATTATTGTGGGGGTTATGCTGTCAAATCAAACAGAAATGCAGGTTAAGGAATATCTTGACGAACTCGCCTTCCTTGCAGAAACCGCAGGCATTGTTGTAAAAAAACAATTTTTGCAGAAATTACCACAAACATTGGCAAAAACATTCATAGGTTCTGGTAAAATTGAAGAAATAAAGACCTATCTTGACGAAAATGAAACCGATTTGGTAATTTTTGATGACGAACTCGCTCCGACACAACTTCGCAACCTTGAGAAAGAGTTAAACCACCCTATTGTTGACCGCACAAAACTTATTCTTGACATATTCTCACAACGTGCCCAGACTGCATACGCAAAGACACAAGTTGAAATGGCACGTCTTCAATATATGCTACCCCGCTTAACTCGAATGTGGACTCACCTCGACAGACAGCATGGTGGTGGAACGACATCCCGTGGTATGGGAGAATCGCAAATAGAAGTTGACCGACGGATTATTCAAGCACGTATTTCTTTTCTAAAAGACGAACTCGCAAAAATCGACCGTCAAATGATTACTCAACGAAAAAATCGGCAAAGTCTTATACGAGTTGCGTTAGTAGGATATACGAATGTTGGGAAGTCGACTATCATGAACATGATCAGCAAGTCGGAAGTTCTTGCAGAAAATAAACTATTTGCAACACTCGATACAACTGTGCGAAAAGTCGTAATAGACAACTTACCTTTCTTGCTCTCCGACACTGTCGGATTTATTAGAAAATTACCAACGACATTGGTAGAATCATTTAAATCAACATTGGACGAAGTTCGCGAAGCCGATTTGCTGCTCCACGTTGTTGATATATCCCATAAAAATTTTCAAGAGCAGATTCAAGTTGTTAGCCAGACTATTGCTGACATTGGAGCCGGCGACAAGCCTGTGATTTTGGTATTCAACAAAATAGACGCGTTTACCTATACTGAAAAAGATGCCGATGATTTAAGTCCAAAAACCAATGAAAACTATTCCTTAGAAGACTTTCAAAACATGTATTTTGCAAAACAAGAACCTTGCATTTTCATTTCTGCAAAAAATAAAGGGAACGTGGACGAATTTAAGAAAATGGTGTACGACCGCGTGAAAGAAATGCACGCAATTCGGTATCCTTATAACAATTTCTTATACTAAAGCAGACTATCTTTACCTATATGAAAAGTAAAGAAGAACAACGGTTAGAGTCAATTCGTGAGCAACTTGCCACATTGCCAACAAATCCCGGCGTATACCAATATTTTGACAAAAACAATACACTTATCTACGTCGGTAAAGCAAAGAATCTTAAACGACGTGTTTCCTCTTACTTCAATAAAGAACAGACACACCCCAAAACAAAAGTTCTCGTAAGTAAAATTGTAACTATCAAACATTTTATTGTAGAAAGCGAACAAGATGCCTTACTATTAGAGAACAACCTTATAAAAAAATATAAGCCACGCTATAACGTCTTACTAAAGGACGACAAGACATATCCATGGATTGTTATAAAAAACGAACCTTTCCCACGCATATTCCTTACAAGACATCTGATAAAAAATGGTTCACAGTATTTTGGTCCATACGCAAATGTAAAAATGGCAAAAAACCTGCTTGAATTTGTCAAACAACTTTACAAACCACGAACCTGCGCTCTTGCGCTCAATTCAAACGACATAGAAAAAGGTAAATTCAATGTTTGTTTGGAATATCATATTAAAAATTGCTACGGACCGTGCATCGGTAAACAGTCTCAAGAAGAATATGCAATATCAATCTCAGAAATCCGCGACATACTCAAAGGAAACATTGGTGAAGTAATCAAGATTCTTAAAGAGCGTATGCAACAATATGCCTCGGAAATGAAATACGAAGCTGCTGGAGAAATTAAGGAGCAACTTGATGAACTGACACGTTACCAAAGTCACTCAACAGTTGTAAATCCAACTATCACGAATGTCGATGTGTATTCAATCCTTGATGATATTGACACCGCATACGTGAATTTTCTAAAAGTTGTAAATGGTGCAATTGTCCAACTTCATACATTGGAAATACGGAAGCAATTAGATGAAACTCCAGAAGAGTTGCTTAGCTTGGCCATAACAGAAATAAGGCAAAACATACCTAGTACTTCAAAAGAAATCATTGTACCATTTGAGCCAGATTTTCAACTGGATGGAATAACATTCCACATACCACAACGGGGTGAAAAATTAAGTTTGCTGAAACTATCTGAGCAGAATGCACATCTATACAAAGTTGAAAAGTTAAAACAACTGAAGCAACTTGATCCGGAGCGACACAATATAAAACTCTTAGAATCATTACAAAAAATACTTCAACTCACAGAACTACCACGAAATATAGAATGTTTTGACAACAGCAACATACAAGGTGCTTATCCAGTTGCAGCAATGGTTCGCTTTACAGATGGGAAACCTAATAAATCGGAATATCGTAAATACAACATTAAAACCGTACAGGGACCAGACGACTACGCGAGCATGGAAGAAGTTATTTTCCGAAGATATAAGCGACTTTCCGAAGAAGGACAAGAATTTCCACAATTGCTCATCGTTGATGGTGGAGAAGGGCAAATGGAGATTGCCAGACACGTTATTCAAGATTTGCTAAATCTTGACATACCAATTGCCGGTCTCGCGAAAGATCGGAAACATCGCACACACGAAATACTTTACGGTTTTCCACCTAAAGTTGTCGGCATAAAACCCAATGACCCATTATTCCACCTCATGGAGCGAATACAAGATGAAGTTCACCGTTTTGCCATAACGTTCCATCGTAATCAGCGGTCAAAGAAATTCACAACCTCCGAATTAGAAACAATAGAAGGTATTGGTCCAAAAACTATAGAGCAACTGTTCAAGGATTTTAAGTCTATCTCTGCCATAAAATCTGCACCAATTGAAGAACTTGTCAATTGCATTGGAAAAGAAAAGGCTCGAAAAATCAAAGATTATTTCGAGCCTTCCAAAACTAAATTATGAAGACTTTCTATTGTTTCGGAATTACAGAGTAACTAATCTTAAGCGCATTAGCTTTTCTTAGTTCCATTTTTACATCGCTCACAATACCCATTTTTACCTTTGAATCAACTTTCAAAGAAACAGTCATTTGTGAACGGTCGTTAGCAGGCATTGAATTCTTTTCCAACTCGACGAACTCTGCTATTTTAGATACATCAGCAATAGATTCATTTAACTGAAGCACTGGCTGCGTACCATAAATTTTCTGCCACTGCATTGTAGGAGCAGCGATATAAATACTGCTGACCAAAGATTTTTTCTCCAACTTTACGAACTCAGTTGCCTTTGGTAATTGAGGTTTTTTAACCAACAACGTACTCTCACGCATCGTCGTAGATACCATGAAGAAAAATATCAACATGAAAATAATATCCGGCAATGATTGTGTAGAAATTGCAGGAGGTGTTTTTTTCTCTTTACTTCTAAACTGTGCCATACTATTTTCCTCCAATATTTTTTGGTTCAGCTTCCGAGATTTTCTGAGGAATGATCTGCTTGATTATATCCTGCTTATCTTCCTTCAAATCGTTGAAAGACTTTTTGAAATATTTCATCGAGTAATAGTCTTTTACTTCATTATAAGCAGCAACTATTTCGTTTTGTATTTCAATATACTTTTTATACGACGTACCGCGGTCATTTTGAATACTTACAATTGCTTTGGTGACTTTAACCTTTCCTATTCCAGGGATATCTTCCTCTGTATAACCAGGATACTGTTTGTCTTCCATATCATTGTTCATATTCATCAAGAAATCCTTACAAGCCTTGCGTAAATCACGAGGATTCATAGGTTTCTTTTCGACCATCAACTTGTCATCTTTATTTACCAATACGACAAACAAGTTCTTATCCAACACCTTGATATCTTCCTGCTGTTCTGTAGGATCTTGGTAAGGCGGCAACATACGGAATAGACCTTTATCGGTATCCATAGTCGTAGCGACCAAGAAGAATATCAATAGCATGAACGAAATGTCCGCCATTGAAGATGAATTTATTTCAGGAACTTTCTTACCCATATTTTTGATAATTTAAAGTAGGGAGAAAATCTCCCTACCCGTTATCCTATTTTCTTATAAATTTAATTACAAACGACGACAATATTGCAACAACTGCACCTCCCAATAAGAAATAGGTTGCATAAAGCATCGTATCAGTCAATTTTACATCGAATAGAGAAATCTCACCATCGAATCCCAATATTTCAGGAACAACATCCGAAGACATTAGGAATGCAATAAGTGCAGCAATTACAACAAATGCTACCACAACGAGTGCAGTGATTGATTTCTTTTTACTATTAGAGAATGCAGAATAAACACCACCAAAAATCCAGAACACTATTGCAAGTACAATAAGAATAATTGCAAAGGTTAAATATGCTCCAGAATAATTAATACATTCTTGACTACATTCTTCTATATCAATACCTTGAGCTGCTTCTCTTTCAAGAATGTCAGCGTATGGTTGAGCACATTCGTCAGCAGGAAGCAACGAGGTCTCGCCATTTTCATCTACAGTTTCGCATACAGGAAGGGAACATGCCAAGCAATCTTTGCCTGAAGCCGCAATCCAATACCATACAGTTGCCAACAACGCAACTAACAGGAGTGTGATGTATGCTACTCGAAATACTTTATTAAACTTTTGATTATCCATCAGAAATTACTTTTTGTTTTCGTTATATTTAACTACGATATCTATCAACGAGATAGAAGAATCTTCCATATCTGTTGTTAAATCATCTATTTTCGACAACAAGTAGTTATAGAACACTTGCAAAATCATAGCAACAATCAAACCACCTACAGTAGTAATAAGAGCAACCTTAATACCACCTGCTACAACTGTTGGCGACATTTCACCAGCAACAGCGATATCGTCGAATGCTTGAATCATACCAACAACTGTTCCCAAGAATCCTAGAGAAGGAGCAAGACCGATACACAATGAAATCCAAGTCATACCTTTTTCCAAAAGACCCATCTGAACACTTCCGTAAGATGCAACTGTTTTTTCAACCATTTCTGGTCCGTCAGATATACGAGTTAAGCCTTGATAGAAAATACTTGCAACTGGACCAGGAGTATTGCGGCAAACCTCTTTTGCAGCTTCCTCATCACCGTTTTGCAATGCTGACTCTATGCTTTCCAACAATTTCTTTGTGTTTGTAGTTGCTAAATTCAAATACAAAATTCTTTCAATTGAAATAGCAACACCAAGGATCAAGCATATCAATACAAGAGCCATGAAACCTGCACCACCTTCAATGAATTTTTCTTTAATAACTTGGTGGAAACCTTTTTCAACTGGAGCAGCAACTTCTTCTGCCACTGCAGCCTCTTCTGCAGCTGCTGCAGGTTGTTCTGTTTGTGGAGCTACAGCTTCTGCTTTTGCAGTGTCGTTGTTTGCTTCAACGTTTTCTTGTGCGAATGATGTTAGGCTGAACGCACCCAAAACCATCAAAATTGCAAATACTTTCTTCATAATTTTACTTTATTAATAATTTCGTTTTTTTTGTTATACTTTAATTTATTTGTTCTTTCATACACAATACAGAATGGTTCGTAATTCAATACTTTTCCATTCAGTGTGCCAAATATACGTATTTTTTTTATTTGCCACTGCAATAAACAAAAAAAAGGTGATGCAATATTTACATCACCTTCCCTTTACGACTTTATCAAATTAATTATTACTCAAAATCTTGAATTCTACACGTCTGTTTTGTGCTCTTCCTTCTGGAGTATCATTCGTGTCAATTGGTTCGTCAAATCCATACCCCTTGAAAGACAAACGGTCGCTTGCAATTTTCTTTGACAACAAATAATTAACGACTGCTTCTGCACGAGCCTGTGACAATTTTTGGTTATATGCTTTCGTACCCACATTATCGGTATGTCCGCCAATTTCAATCTTCATTTTTGGATTATCAGTCATAATTTTAACCAAATTATCCAATTCGGCAAATGACATTGGGTTCAAAGCTGACTTGTCGGTTTCGAAGAACACATTACGCAAAACTATCTTCGAATCTTTCTGCAATGGCATCAACTTTATGTCGAGATTGATTTCTTGATAATCCGATGTTTGTGGCACATCGAAATTCTCGGAATGGAACAAATATCCATCTTTTTTCACAGCAATACCATAGTTCTTTCCTGACGGCAATGGAATCAAGAATTTACCAGTAACAGAGTTCGCATTGTTGGTAAACAACACTTGACCCGTTGCATTATCGGTGATTTCTATCAATGCATCCAAATATTTCGTTGGGTCTGCAAATGCATCAGTGACAATACCCTTAACAACAGTCAAACGGGAAGTCTTAATTTCAACAGATTTTTCCATAACAATATCCTGTTGAATTGGGTTTGCCTTGACAGCAATCAAGTTGTTTTCAGTTGCAATAGTAAGTTTCTTTTCTGGGCCAAGGAATGTTATCATATAGATATCAAGACCACCAAGGCCACCTTTACGAGTGGAAGACGTATAGGCCTGAGTACCGCTACCGGCCATTACAAAATACATGTCATCATCAGGAGTATTTACCGGATAGCCCATATTTTCTGGTTCCGACCATGTTCCATCATCTTGTAATTCCGTTTTGAAAATATCGTACCCGCCCATAGTTTTATGACCATCTGATACGAAATACATTGTTCTGCCATCAGGGTGCATAAATACACCTATTTCGTCATATTCCGTATTGATCGTAGTCCCTAGGTTTTCGGGTTTTCCCCATTTCCCTTTTGCATCCTTGGTACATTTAAAAATATCGTGCATACCATAATTAGTTACTCTCTCCGCATTATCACTTGCAAAATAAACCGTATTTCCGTCATACGAAAAACTTGCAGCGCACTCATGTCCAGGAGAATTAATTTCGGTGAACATAGTAGGAACAGTCCATTTATCACCACGTTTTTCAGCACTTTTTATATCTCCGCCCTTATTTCCGTAATATGTAAATATTTTTGAACCATCAGCAGACAATCCAATAGTTGCATCATTACCTGGAGTATTCAAAGGTTCGCCAATCTCAACTGCATTAGACCATTTCGCACCATTTCTATACGAAACCCACAAGTTTTCATCAAATTCGCCATCAGCCTCAGGTTTTTTATTATATGGATTATCACGGGTTGACGTAAAAATAATCATTGACTGGTCGGTAGAAATAATTGGCGCGTAGTCGCGATATTTAGAATTTATCGCATCACCCATATTATCAATAAATGCACGAACGGTATCTTTCATAAAATCTTTACCATTATTACATTGGTCTATCCGTCTTGAAAGTTCTTTTCCCGTCGTTTTCTTTTCTTCTGGTGTCAAACGAGCCAAAGCTTTTTGATATGCAGTGATAGCCTCTTCGAATTGATACGTTGACTGATAAGCCATACCCAAAGCCTTATATGCGTCACCAGCGCCAATAGGATCCAATTCCAACGCCTTTAAAAAATAAGGTATTGCCAAATCCTTTGATTCCAACAAAACATAACAAGAGCCAATTTTGAAGTTCAAATCGGCATTATTCGGATTAAAAGCCTGAGCTTTCAAATAGTTATCCAATGCTGTTTGATACATAGCAATCTCGTAATACGCATCGCCTTCATCTATCTGCTTCAAAGCTGTTTTTACCTCAGCCTTATTTTCTGGGAAATTCTTTCCCGTAAATTCAACGCTTTTAGATTGTCCCAACGTCATAGTTGCAACCATTGATGCAACAACTGTATTGAATATATATTTAACTAATCGTTTCATTTCTATAACATTACAATATTAGACACTATTAATTACAACCTGCAGTATAGGATGCTGGAACGTCAACACCACATTCGCGTGCTTTTATAAGCGACATACAACATTCCTCAAACTGACGGAGCATTTCTTGAGCAGCAGCCTGATGATAATATGCCATACCAAAGTTCGGATTCAATTTCAATGCATTTGCATACATTTTCAACGCATCTTCATAACGCTTTTGAGTTGCCAGAACGACACCCAAATTATTGTATGCGATAGCGTAATCTTTATTTAACTCCACTGCTTTCTTGAAATCTATAAAAGCAGCTTTGACGTCACCTTGTAAAAAATATGCTTCACCACGATTGTTATATGCAGCATAAAAATTAGGTTTCTTTGCAATTGCCAAACTGAAATTTGCGATTGCTTTTTGATAATCACCTTTTTTCACCAACACTGAGCCAAGGTTGTCGTACGTGTTAGCTAACTGAGGATCGTATTTTATCGCTTTTTCATAATCAGCGATTGCCTCATCGTATTTCTCTAGTTTACGATAACAACTTGCTCTGTCGTTATATGCAAATGCGTATGACTGATCTGTGTTTATGGCATCTGTATATGATGTGATTGCTTTTTCATATTCTTTTAAGAAGAACAAATCAACACCAGCATAATAAGATATTTCAGCGGTTTTATAACCATTTTGTTGAGCAACTAAGAAATTTTGGTATGATTCACTATATGAATCCTTATAATAGTTTGCCATTCCACGAGAGAACCAGACTTGACCCTGAGTGGAGTCTAGGTCTAGTGCTTTGTCGAATATGGCAATTGCACCATCATAGTCTTTTAAGGCCAATTTTGCAGAACCAAGATTAACATACGCTTGACGAAATTCTGCATTGTACTTAATTGCTTCTTCAAATTGAACAACGGCATCTTGATACTGTTTTTGTTCCATCAAAGTAATACCCTTGTTGTACGCCAATTCAGCCTCTTGATTCGCTTCCACAACAATTGTGTTAACAGTATCTTCCTGTGAGAAAGCGAACATTGCCGAAGAAAGCAACAACCCGATAAAGACAAATGTTCTTTTCATTTTTATTTTGATTTTATGTATGAATAATTTACGTGACAAAGATAGAAAAAACTACTCACTTTGTTTAGAATAATGTCTCCATTTTTCCATTAAAGTAAGCATATCTGATGGTAATTCAGAATCAAACTGCATAAACTTCCCAGTAGTAGGGTGCGTAAAACCCAACGTTTTTGCATGAAGTGCCTGACGAGGGCAAATTTTGAAACAATTTTCTACAAACTGTTTATATTTTGTAAATGTAGTACCACGAACTATCTGATTTCCACCGTATGTTTCATCATTAAACAAGGGATGTCCGATAGACTTAAAATGGCATCTAATTTGGTGAGTCCGCCCTGTTTCAAGATTGCATTGTACCACAGATACATAACCCAAATCTTCCAACACTTTATAATGAGTCACCGACCACTTCCCATGAGAATCATCAGGGAACAAAGCCATTACCTTACGATCCTTCAAACTTCTACCTATATAACCTGTTATGGTCCCTTCCAATTCCTTAGGGACGCCCCACGCAACTGCGACATAGGTTCTTTGCGTAGTTTTATGAAAAAATTGGTCTGCCAAGAAACACTTAGCCTGTTCGTTTTTTGCTACTACCAATAATCCAGAAGTATCCTTATCAATTCTATGAACTAATCCCGGACGAGGATCGTTTGCTTCGAATTGAATATTCCCCCTTAAATGCCAAGCAATCGCATTGACCATTGTTCCTGTATAGTTTCCACAACCAGGATGGACAACCATGCCCGGCTTTTTATTGATAACCATTAATTGGTCATCTTCGTACACGATGTCTAACGGAATATTTTCGGGAATAATCTGTAATTCCTGCTTAGGTGTTTCAAACTCTATCGTGATTATATCGTTTGGCTTAACTTTGTAATTTGACTTTATCGGGTTTCCATTAGCAAATAAAAATCCCGCATCGGCTGCCTCCTGTATTTTCGTACGAGAAATACCTTCGACCCTATCGTTTAAAAACTTATCGACACGCAGCAGCGACTGCCCCTTATCTGCCACATATCGATAATGCTCAAACAACTCTGATTCTTCTATGTCGAAATCTTCTGCCACAATTTTTTACAAAAATATTGATTTTAATAAAAAAGGCCGCCCATTTGGACAGCCTTTTTACTTGTATCTGTAATTCAAATTAGAATGACATTACAATTGTATTGAAATCTTCTGATTTCAAAGAAGCACCACCAATCAAACCACCATCGATATTTGGTTTTGCGAACAATTCTTTTGCGTTTTTGGCATTACAGCTTCCACCATAAAGGATAGAAGTTTCATCAGCAATAGCTTGACCGAATTTCTTTGCGATTGCTTCACGAATAGTTTTTAACATATCCTCTGCTTGATCAGAAGTTGCAGTTTTTCCTGTTCCAATAGCCCAAATTGGTTCGTAAGCAATAACGATTTTCTTGAAATCTTCTGCAGAAAGTTGGAAAACAGTTTCTTCCAACTGATTAATAACAAATTCGTTTTGTTTTCCAGCTTCACGTACTTCAAGAGCTTCACCACAACAATAAATTGGAGCCAAACCATTTTCAAGAGCCAAAGCCAATTTCTTATTAAGAATTTCACTTGTTTCGCCATAATAGCCACGACGTTCGCTGTGACCAAGAATAACGTATTGAGCACCTGTTGATTTTACCATTGCGGCAGAAACCTCACCTGTAAAAGCACCTTTTGGCTCTGCTGCACAGTTTTGAGCTGCTACTGCGATTGCTTTGTTATTAACTAATTTAACAACTTCAGTCAAATGAATGAATGGAGTTCCTAAAATTACTTGAACATCGGAAGTATTAACGATACTGTTTACTTCTTTTGCCAATGCAATACCTTCCTGCAAAGTAGTATTACATTTCCAGTTTCCTGCTACAATTTTTTTTCTCATTTCTATAAATAATTAGTACTAATTTCAAAGATGACGGTTGCAAATATACAAAAAAGATTAATGTAGAAAGATGTGAGAGAAAACAATCTATGTCAAGACAATGAAAAACAAATAGAAACATTTTGATTTATTTAATTTTAATGTAAATTTGCGATGTCAAAAATGTTTTTAACAATAATTTATAAATTTATTTATTATGGCAATTAAACTTGGTATTAACGGATTCGGACGTATCGGCCGTATGGTGTTCCGTGCTGCAGTTGAAAACTTCGGCAAAGACATTCAAGTAGTAGGTATCAACGACCTTTTGGACGCTGATTATTTAGCTTATATGCTAAAATATGATTCAGTTCATGGTCATTTCAATCACGACATCAAAGTTGAAGGTAACTTCATGATCGTTGATGGAAACAAAATTCAAATCTTCGCTGAAAAAGATCCAGTAAACATCACTTGGGGTGCTCTTGGCGTAGATGTTGTAGTTGAATCTACAGGTTTCTTCTTGACTGGAGAATTAGCAGAAGCACACATCAAAGCTGGTGCTAAGAAAGTTATCATGTCTGCTCCTTCAAAAGACGCAACTCCAATGTTCGTTTATGGTGTAAATGACAAAACATACGCTGGTCAAGCAATCATCTCAAACGCATCTTGTACAACTAACTGTTTAGCTCCTATCTCTAAAGTATTGAACGACAAATTCGGTATCAAGAGAGGTTTGATGACAACAGTTCACGCTGCTACAGCTACTCAAAAAACTGTTGACGGTCCTTCTAAGAAAGACTGGAGAGGTGGTCGTGGTATTCTTGAAAACATTATCCCTTCATCAACTGGTGCTGCTAAAGCTGTAGGTAAAGTTCTTCCTGAATTGAATGGTAAATTAACTGGTATGTCAATGCGTATTCCTGCATCTGATGTTTCTGTAGTTGACTTGACTGTTGAATTGAACAAAGAATGTACTTATGATGAAATCTGCGCTGCTATGAAGGCTGCTTCAGAAGGCGAATTGAAAGGCATCCTTGGTTACACAGAAGATGCAGTTGTTTCAACTGACTTCCGTAACGATTCTCGTACTTCTATCTTCGACGCTAAAGCTGGTATTCAATTGGATCCAACTTTCGTTAAAGTTATTTCTTGGTACGATAACGAATGGGGATATTCAAACAAAGTTTGTGAAATGGCTCGTGTTATTGCAAAATAACAAATCCATTCCCTTATATGAAAGAGCGAGAATCTTTGATTCCCGCTCTTTTTTTTGCAAAAATTTTTCAATAAACACTTATAAAAATAAGATTAAACGTATCTTTGTAAATAATAATGGAATTGTATGCCCTTACAAAAAACATATTTCAATAACAGTATTGCTCTTGCTGAAGTAATCATCAGCTTAGGAATTTTCTGGGTATGTTACCGGTTTTCTTTTGGTACATGGGACTGTACAAAAGATTACATGATTCTTATTGTTTGTTTGGTATTCTTATGGCCAATATTATTAAAACGACTGGATGTCTCCAAGATATATAAAGTAAATCCACATTCCTATATTTTAATAAACTACGTCATTGCTTTAAGTTGCGGGGCGCTAGGCTTGGTGTTTCTTATTTTTCTTCTTAACCTACAAATAAGTCAAGCCTTTTTATTTTCCTTTATTCTCATAGATTTATTTGCTTTGTATGTATTCATAATTATACTATACCACCACGCAAAGCAATTGAGACGTAAAGGACTATCTACCAGCAATATCTACATTATTGGAGATAAAAATATTTCTACTTTTATCAATAAAATAGAGACAAACACCTTTTGGGGATACAATATAAAAGGTTTGATTTGCGATGACAGCAATATGATAGAAAAATACTCTGGAACTTATCCTTTTTATTCCATAGAAAATTTGAAAGAAAAACTATTAGAGGAACCAATAGATGAAGTGTTTTATTGCAAGAGGGATTTGGATCAAAAACTTATTAACGATCTCGTATATGCCTGTATGGAATTGGGAGTGACTTTTCGAGTTTCATCACAAATTATTTCTTTGGCAACAACAAAATCTAAAATCTACTATCTCGGCGAATCCCCATTTTTCACATTTCAAAACACACCAAAACAAAATATCAATCTTTTACTAAAAAATATTTTTGACAAAGTATTTTCGTTTTGTGTTCTATTATGTCTATCGCCCCTATTTTTAATTATAGCTATTTGCATAAAATTAGATTCCAAAGGTCCCGTATTTTTCAAACAAGTACGTTCAGGTTTAAGAGGACGTGAATTTTACGTTTATAAATTCCGCAGTATGTGCGATAATGCAGAATCTATGCTTGACGAACTACAGTCAGAAAACGAACAAGATGGGCCAGTCTTTAAAATAAAAAATGATAAAAGAATCACAAAAGTCGGTAAATTCATCAGAAAGACCAGTCTTGACGAATTACCTCAATTTATTAACGTTTTAAAAGGCGATATGTCTGTCGTTGGCCCTCGGCCACCACTACCAAAGGAAGTGAAAGAATATAAGGCTTGGCAGATGCGCAGACTATCTATGAAACCAGGCATTACCTGCATTTGGCAAGTATCAGGAAGGAACAATATTCCATTTGAACAGTGGATGAAACTTGACATACAATATATTGACACTTGGTCTATAGGATTGGATTTTATGATTATCCTAAAAACCATAAAAACAATGCTCAAACATGATGGACAATAGAATAACGCTCATCATTTCTTTTCTATTTGTTGCGGTAATCGGTTCTGCGCAAAACAATTCCATTTTCCAGAACGCATCATTTCAACCATACGATCGATATCTATACAATTCCGACAACAGGTTTCATACTTCTATCAAGCCATACGACTTGACAGAAGTACAGAAGATTGTAAGCATTGATTCTCTTTATACAAAACACTGCAAGAATAAATATGTTAACCATTTCTTGAATAACGATTGGGTTAGATATCGGTCAAAAGAATTCAATTTCAACATTAATCCTGCATTCAATTTTGAATTGTCGCAGCACAACGGCGAGAACAACGATAAGCTTGGGTGGATTAACGACCGTGGTTTATTTATTAATGGCAATATTACAGACAAAGTTTATTTTTATACCGCATTTCACGAAATACAGTCAAACTTTACCGACTACAGAAGAGATAGGATAAAAGAATTAGGACATTCCACCATTCCAGGCATTAGTCGTGGAAAAATGTTTGGAGAAAATGGAGGATTGGATTACGCATATGCCGAAGGATTCGTTTCATACATTCCGAGTAAATATTTTGGATTTCAATTAGGTCATGGAAAGAATTTCCTGGGAGACGGCTACCGTTCACTTCTTTTATCCGACAATGCACAAAATTACCCTTACTTCAAAATCACAACAAATGTATGGAATTTGAAATACGTAATGATGTGGTCGCAACAATATTATCTAGAAAACGGACATTTAGGTAATACGCGTTATGAAAAGAAATGGAACGTGATGCATTACTTAGATTGGAGTGTAACAAAATGGTTTAATCTGGCATTTTTTGAAACAATCACCTGGGGCAACGACACCCTTGGTACCGACAGAGGATTTGAATTTAATTATATAAATCCTTGTATTTTCCTTCGTCCTGTTGAGTTCTCCATAGGATCGCCAGACAATTGCATG
This sequence comes from uncultured Bacteroidales bacterium, assembly GCA_937892155.1. Taxonomy (GTDB): domain Bacteria; phylum Bacteroidota; class Bacteroidia; order Bacteroidales; family UBA1715; genus UBA1715. The sequence continues at coordinate 25,515 of CALAUG010000024.1, forward strand.
ATGGGATTGACTGGGAAACTAACTCTTTGGAAAAAGCACGTTTTTTATGGCCAAGCAATATTAGATGAATTCAAGTTTAACGAATTCAAAAAACATAGCGGTTGGTGGGGAAGCAAATACGGACTTCAAGCAGGCTACAAGACATTTGACATTGCCAATATTAAAGGTCTTGACTTTCAAACAGAATTCAACTATGTGCGACCATTTATCTATTCACACTTTACATATTCTCAGAACTACGCACATGCAGGACAACCTCTTGCACATCCTCGTGGAGCGAATTTCTATGAATCAGTGTCATTCCTTCGCTACAATTGGAAAAGGTTCTTCTTTGAAGCAAAATATGAATATTTAGTATTTGGAAAAGATACGACAAACACTAACTATGGTGGAGATATTTTTAAACTTTACCAAACACGTACACAAGAATACGACAACAAAATCGCCAAAGGCGGCGACCAAAACATAGTAACTTATGCCGATTTCACAGCTTCTTACATGATCAATCCAAAATCGAATATGAATATCTCGTTAGGTGTTTCACACAGAAAGCAACGTTCAGAGATTGCTGACGACCTCAACCAGTGGATGTTCTTTGTAGGATTTAGAACATCCCTCAACAACTTCTACTACGACTTCTAATCAGGGGAAGGAGTCAAAAAACATCTAAACGACAAACTACCATTTCTTTATTTCCTCGTCAAATACAAGCGATTTGAAGTTTGACAAAAGATGTAAATGGTTTATTGTACCAGTAAACGTATAGATTTTCCCAACATCAAGTTTTTCGTCTGTTGGGCCTTGTATGCCACCGCCAACCTCCATTCTATTTTTCCCTCTATCCAACACGACTAAACCTGCGTGTGGTCCCATAAAGGAACTATTATCTTTAGCTTCAACCTTAGCTTCAATCAAAACTTTATCAAATTCCATTCCTGCGACCCATACACTCAAAATATTTATTTTCTCGGTATTGATTGTTTGTTCAAACGGTAAAAACAGAGTATCCTCTACTGCAGAGAACATTGACTGCAAAACCTGATTGGCAACTTGTTTCTGATTCTCGGCAGAATCAGCCATCTGCATGAATACATCAATATCGCTCATATCTTGTTTTGACTCAAAAGCGGCAATTTTCTCAGCAAAATAATTTGCAGTATCGGCATATTTAGATAATGACACCGTTGTTTTTTTATTTTCGCACGATGCCAAAATGATCATTGACAAAGCAAAGAGTAACGTTGTTTTTTTCATATTATTCGTCTTTGTTTACAGCTTTTTCGTATGATTTTACAATTCCCTTAATCAGGGCCGAACTTAGCCCATTATGTTCCATTTCGTTAAGTCCAGCAATAGTTACACCCCTTGGAGTTGTTACTTTGTCGATTTCATCTTCAGGGTGAGTGTGCATTTGCAACAATAAATCAGCCGCGCCTTTCGCTGTTTGTGCAGCAATCAACTGAGCTTCATCGGCATGAAAACCAATCTGCGTTCCACCTTGCGAAGCCGCACGTATGGCACGTAGAAAATACGCAATACCACATGAGCCAAGAGCTGTTGCCGACAACATTAAATCCTCATCAATGACCAAAGTTTTACCCAGCATATCAAACAGCGACACAACCTCGGCGAATTTATCACTATCAGGCTTATTTGTGGCAATGCACGTCATTGATTGGCGGATTTTGATAGCCGTATTTGGCATAGCACGAGCTATACAAATATCCTTATTAATTATTTTTTGAAATGCGGCCATTTCAACTCCCGTGACGATTGTAATTAACGTATGATTTTCTGTTAAGCTATCCTTAAAACCCTGCAAAATTGGTTCATAAATATGAGGAACAACTGAAAATATTACTATACGAGCACGTGAAACAGCATCAGCATTATCATCTTGGAAAAAGAATCCACCTTCACGTTTGTCTTTCGGCAGATCCGATTTTTTTCTCGTAATGATTATTTGTTCAGGTTTATACTTACCTGCATTTACCAAACCTTCGGCAATAGACATTCCTATGTTTCCACCACCGATTATTGCTATTGTTGAATTAAAATCCATAGATGATTTATTAGTTTGCGAAAATTACAACCTTTTTTTCAATAAGTCCTTTCTTTCAGAATCTTTTTGGTATTTACACCCAATCTTCAAATATCTGCATTATGCCACGCTCTTTTGTTACTTGAATAGTATGAATGCCTACCGAGGCAGCTCCCTTAATATTTTTTTGTAAATCATCGACAAATAACGTTTCGTCTGCTTTAAGACCAGCATCCTTCAAGGCGTATTCAAAAATTTCCTTGTTTGGTTTACGCATACCAAGTTCATTTGAATACCATACTTTTTCGAACAAATCGTGATTTGAGTCAAACGGAAGTTGTTGTTGCTTAGCTATTTTGACAAATTCCCTGGTATGAACCTCATTCGTGTTGCTGAGCAAGAAAATTCTATATTTTTTCCTTAATTTTTTCAATAATTCTATGTGTTCCTCCGGATAATGCAACAACACCGCATTCCATGCATCTATAATCTGCTTTTCCGTAAGTTCTTGAGGAGCCTTTGACTGCACGATAGAGACAAACTCTTTTGTTGAAACTTTACCACATTCAAACAGTTCAAACAAACTATTTTCACCCGTGAACATTGCCACCATATCCTGCGCAGTACATTGGAACAATTCTGCAAAAGCATTGAATGTTCTCGACTCGTCTATCGCAAAGATAACCCCTCCAAAATCGAATATGATATTCTTTATTGTGTCTTTCATCACATTTTTTTTTATTTGCCTTGCAAAATAAAGCAATTTATCTATTTTTGCACACGAAAACTTTTAGAAATAAAAGTCGGGCCTTTAGCTCAGCTGGTTAGAGCACCTGACTCATAATCAGGTGGTCGCTGGTTCAAGCCCAGCAAGGCCCACCACCAAACAAAAAGCACTTACGAAGGGTAAGTGCTTTTTTATTTATACCCATTTGCAAATAATTCAAAAACTCGTTGTGCAAAAGATGCAATAAATGAAACCTTCACTTTATTCTCCCATCGCAGGAAGGTGAAATTTTCCAGTTTCCCTTAAAAATGAGTGACAAATCGCCCGATTCAAGTTTGAAATAACGTTTACCCACATACTCTCCAAAATCTTTTCGATTATACAACAAAACTATGGTGTCCATTAATTGAGCTGGTGTCATTTTTAGGCCTATCTCCTGAATTTCTTTTACCGTTGGGTACAACATTGGTTCACCTTTGTAATTCATTATCAACGATGTATCGTTTGTCAACGGAATTTCGTAGCACAAATGGTCAAAACTTTCATAGGTAAAACGGAGAATAAGCAAGGAATCTTCAACCGTATACGTTCCCGTTTCGTGAAACGTGGCCCCAATTTCGCTTTTTGCCGTGTAGTCAAACGTTCCGTTTGTATCCAGAGCAAGACGTACCTCGCTCATATCTGTTTTTTTCATGAAAACTATGGGATTATCATTGCTGCACGAGGCAAACAAAAATGGCATAACAAGAAGTATGAGATATTTTTTCACTGCTATAATTTTTTGTAAAGGTAATTTTTTCTTGTTTCATTTGATGAGAAACAATTAAAAAAGCTTTTTCACGTTTACCACTAGCACAATTATGCTTATTTTTGTGGAATGAAACGACTTCTCTGTATATTTTTTCTTTGCGTTGCAAACATTGTTTTTGCACAAAATAAAGGTATTCTGCAGGGTAAAGTCGTTGACCAAAAAGGAGTTGCCATTCCGTTTGTCACCGTCTCGTGCAGCGAAACCAATTCGATTGTTATTACCAAGGAAGACGGCCAATATCAGATTGAACTTCCATTTAATCAAAAATCAACCATCTCTTTTAGTAAAATAGGCTATTTTGATCATTCCACAGAAATAACACTGACGGCTGAAAAGAAAACTTACTCACCCGTACTGAAAATCAATGCGCTCGAAATACCAAAGGTTAAAATTTCATACAACAAAGAAGCAGAAGAAAACATCACAAGTATTTCATCGGAAAAAGCAACGGCAATCACAGGTTTGTCACTTTCGGGCATTGAAGGCGGTTTAAAAACGTTTGCTGGTGTAAATACAAAATCTGAATTAAGTTCCCAATATTCCGTACGTGGTGGAAGTTACGATGAGAATTTGGTATACGTCAATGGTGTCCCCGCCTTTAAACCTACTATGGCTCGTTCCGACAAACAAGAAGGATTAAGTATTATCAATCCGTATATGGTTGACAGAGTTGATTTTTCCAGCGGTGGATTTGACATCAACTACGGCGACAAAATGTCTAGTGTTTTAAACGTAACGTACAAAGACGTTGAAGAGTTTCAATTACAGGCCGATGCAAGTTTTATGGATATAAACATTACGGCACAAGGCACAGATAAGTCTCAAAAATTCAGTATTCTTGCCGGTGCGCGATACAAAAACACATCGCTCGTACTCAAAACACTTGATGAAACGGGGGAATACAAGCCTGTATTTTATGATTTCCAAAGTTTGATGAAATACAAAATCAACCCGAAACTTACACTGTCGTACTGGATTTATGGTGCGAACAACACCTATTCTTTTTTGCCAGACAAACGAGTGACTGATTTTGGCAGTCAAACAAAATCGTACAAAATGACCATTTATTTTGAAGGAGAAGAAAAATACACTTACCAGAATTTAGGTAACTCTTTGTCTCTCAGTTATATGCCATCGCACCGTACAAAACTTGACTTTAAGACATTGTATTATCACGCACTGGAAGATGAAAATTTTGATGTGTTGAGTCAGTATCGTTTGAGCGAAAGTTTTAACAACGGAGATAAATTAGTTGAAGATTCCTCGGCAATTTTAGCAATAGGAAGCTTCCTTGAACACGGACGAAACAAGCTCAAAACAAATAACATAACCGTTATGCACGACGGATGCCACATATTGGGACCACTATCCATAATCTGGGGCGCATCAATTAGTTCATCGGAATATAACGCATTGTACAACGAATGGACATACATAGATTCCGCGAATTATGCCCATCCTTATTCCGACACAGCAATTTTGCTGAAAAACACGGCAAATTCAAAAATAACGCACAATCAAACGATTGGGTCAGCCTACGCAGGAGTATCACGAAGATTTTACTTCAACAACGAGCAACAGTCAACACTCAAAATTAATGCGGGCATACGATGTACATACGACACGTATTCTGAAAAAATCTTATTGAATCCACGCATTAGATTTTTGTTTAAACCAAACATAGAAAAAAGCAATAGAATTTCCTTTGCCACAGGTATCTACTATCAACCAGCGGAATTCAAGGAACTAGTGGATAATAGCGGAAAATTCTACACTAACATTAAACCACAAAGATCTACGCATTTTGTACTGGGATACTCGCAAGACCTTACACTATGGAGCAGACCATTTTTTTGGAATACAGAACTCTATGCAAAAGTTCTCCGTGATGTTATTCCCTACACCATTGACAATGTTACCATTTCATATTATCCAAATTTATGCGCCGATGGCTACATTACGGGTTTTGACACGAAACTCAATGGGGAATTTGTTCCTGGTGTAGAGTCGTGGGTAAACATTTCTCTTATGCGTGCACGTGAACATTTAGCCAGTAACTCAACGGCAAAAATTCGTCGGGCCAACGATCAATTGCTCAATTTCAGCATGTTCTTCCAAGATTTTCTCCCAGGTAGCGAACGCTTGAAAATGAATATGACCTTTATGGCTGGCACGAATATCCCAACAGCAACACCGACAGCAACATACGAAGAATTTGATGATTATAAAATTTCATCGTACACCCGTTTGGATATTGGATTTTTGTATGTCTTCATTGACGACAAATTACAACTATCCAAATCGAAAATAAAGAACCTTGCATTGGGATTGGAAATTTTCAATTTGTTTGACAACGCAAACAAAATCTCCTATTTCTGGATAGAAGATGTAGCGAACACGTACTATGCAGTTCCCAACTACCTGACATCAAGAAGAATAAATTTGAAATTAACAATGAAATTATGATAGCATTTAAACATCCCGAATATTTATTTTTTCTGCTTGCGATTGCTATTCCAATCATTATTCATTTGTTCTCATTCCGTAGGTACAAAAAAATTTATTACCACGATATTCATCTTATTAAGAATATTCAAATTGAGCAAAACAGCACAAAATCAAAACTAAAGGAACTGCTGATTCTACTTTGCAGAATTGGATTCATCGCATTTTTAGTGCTGACATTTGCACAACCGTACATTCCACTGCACAACGGGCAATCAGCAAAACACAAGACTGCAGTTGCAATGTATATTGACAACTCTTTTAGCACGCAAGCAGAGTCGAGTAATGGCGTTGTTTTGGAATATGAAAAGAAAAAGGCACAAGAAATAGCAGACGCTTACAGCGCAGAAACACAGTTCTTCCTTTTTACAAATTCAGCAAATAGTACAGAACAATTTCCACGTACCCGCGAAGAACTCAAAACTGACATTTCAAAAATAACATTGTCTGCCAACAGAATTCTGATTTCGGACGTAATTAAAAAATTTCAAACTTGCGCAGCCAAAAACGAAACTGAATTAAAATGTCACGTTCTATCTGACTTTCAAAAAAACACAGCAGATTTAAAAAACATAGTAGGCGACTCCACACTTGCAATTAATTATTATCCAATTGATAACGAATCTATTAATACAATTTCCATTGATAGTTGTTATTTTGAAAATCAACATCACATTGCAGGTCAAACAGAAAAAATTACCGCAATTGTCAGCAACAAATCCGATGAAACGTTTACAAATTTTCCGATAAAATTGTTCATTAACGACACAATGCGTGCGTTATCATCAGCTACTTTAAAACCACATAAAACCACTTCCGTGCCGATAGAATATAGCACAGCAAGCAATGGTATTGTGTCGGCAAGACTGGAAATTGAAGATTACCCAATCTTATACGACAACACATATTTTTTCTCATATACCATTGATAATCAAATATCCATACTTGATATCGCAGAAGAACATACTAACACGTATATTCAAGCACTTTGCAAAAACCAGAAGAGTTTTTCAATAACAACTCAATCGGTAAAAACACTTGATTACGCTTCCATTAGCAATTTTCAAATAATCATTTTGGACGGACTCGCAACAATTCCCAATGGATTAACGGAAGAAATAAAGAAACTCCATTCCATAGGAAAAACAATAGTTTGTTTCCCGTCGGAAGATATTGACATAGAATCATACAATAGGTTCCTTTCGCTATTTGGAAATCAAAAAATTACAACAAAAGATACTGTACTGACAAGCATTGAAACAATAGACGAACAGAATGCACTCTTCAAAAACGTCTTTGACAAAGATAAAAAAGTTGTTTCATATCCCGAAGTTCATCTAAATTATCGCATTGAACCACAACGAAACAATTCCCTTGTAACTCTTCAAAACACAAATTCTTTTGTTCTACAAAGTTCTTCGGATAAAAACACATTGTTTTTCTTTACTGTTCCATTTTCAGAAAAGCAAAGCTCGTTTGTCACATCGCCACTATTTGTAGGTGTATATAATATGTTGATGTATATATCTGCATCGCAAGATTTGCAGACTAATTTGGGAAATACAAGCGAATTGTTTTTAGCAAACTTCACCAACGATGAAGCCCTACACATCGCCAATTCGAACAAAAACGTCGACATCATTCCACAATATCGCCGCGATATACAGACAGGTAAAATTCACATAAATCCAATGCAACAAATTACTGATGCAGGGAATTACCTGTTAATTCAAAAAAATCAAACGATTGGAGGAATTTCATACAACTTTGACAGGAACGAATCCGTCTTTGAATTTTATTCAAGCGATGAAATTCAATCATACATTGAAAATCAGCCACAGAATATGGTCATCAATCCTTCACACGAAATCACCAATATTGTGAAAGAATTGAGTAACGGCAAACCATTGTGGCGAATCGTATTGTGCATTGCCATCGCATTTATTTTGTTTGAGATTTTAATTATTTTGTTCTACGACAAAGTGATAATTAAAAATAAAGACCCGAAAAATTTGTCTTAATTCCAATAAAAATCTACTTTTGAAAAGGATTTACTTTCAAGAATATGAATAAAAGACTCTTACTCATAATTTGTACAATACTGACAACGTTTCAGGTGCATTCGCAAGTTGAAGCAAAATTTTCACTGCGTGACGATTCACAAAAGATTCTTTGCTATACCGAAGATGCAAACAATATATCCACAAAAAACACAAAAGTTAGTTTCAAAAACACCTCAACATGCAGTGCAGATAGTTGGTTTGTGTGGAACTTCGGCGACAATTCAGCGGATTCAATATTGATTACAAAAGAAAAAACGGCAGATGGCGTACACGAATACAAAACCGATGGACTCTATCCTGTACGTCTGCTTGTCATTGAAACAGCATCTATTCCCGACAGCATCAAAAATCGGAATATTTTAGCTGTCGAACATCTTTCCACAAAAAATGATTCCGCAAATTTGAAACTAACGTATGTCGCACTTGACAAATCACAACGTGAAGCAACTATCCGCATTCCGTCATCAGAATTTGCGAAAAAAACACTTGCCCAGGACATTGAAGTATATAGCCCAGTAACTGATGGAAACAATTTTTCCTACGAAATAGATGATCCAAGTACAGAAGAAAGCAAGGCTGGGCTACAATCATTTGCTTACATTTTTTCTGTTAACACGGATTCTTTCAATCCACACAAAAACGACGTTTGGAAATATTACTGGAACATATACAATGGCTCTACCCTGGTGGAATCTATTGCTGTTGACTCAACAGAATATCGTTATGTATTTCCCAAAGAGAATTTTGATCCAGGTTACACAGTTTCATTGAAAATTGCACTTGACAGTTCTAAATTTGATCCTAGTGATATTGAGTATTACAATTTGGGTTCTTGTGTTTCATCCAAATCGCTTACCATTCCAGTAACAGATTACTTCTTTTCTGATAGTACACGAAAAGAGAAAGACATTGACGATAGAGAAACATCCATACCAAACGTATTCACACCTGGTGGGAACGACGAGAATGATGTGTTCTACTTCAATACCAATGGTGTTGACGATTTCTCGATATGGATTTACAACAACAACGGGACATTAGTTTATAGCCAAACTGCAAAAGCAATTTCGTGGACTGGACACGACAATTCTGGACACGAATGTAAATCGGGAACATATTATTACGTCGTAAAATCAACAAGCAGCGACAAGCGACATAATACCGCAGGTTTCATACATCTTTTTAGACAAAACTAAGAAAACACAACATGAAACGCCTTTTGATATATTGTTTTGCATTAATAGTCTGCGTTTCGTGTAGCAAGGATGAAGTTTCGCCACAAATGGACTGGTACATTTTCTATCCCCTTTCCATTGAAACAACACGCGTGTATGAATGTACAAACATCACTATAGACGTTCCTGTAGGTACTAATGACACCTCTATTTTCTATATTCGCGAAGAAGTAGCAGAATGTATTGGTGACACAAATGCGTGTAAAGTTTATGCTGAACATTGTTGGAAGAGCGATTCTCCCAACGGTCCTTGGGAGCCATACGTGTCGCTAAGTATACAAAAATTTGGACATGCAATTGTACGAGTTGAAAATAATGAACCTTTTCAAATATTGAGATTTCCCGCGACAAAAAACTACACATGGAATATCAATCAATATAATACCCGTGACGAGCAACAAGTATTCTATTCCGACATTTTCGTAAGCGACACCATTTCAAACATTGTTTACGATTCCGTCTTAGTTGTTTCACAACAAGATTTTAAATCACTGTACACATATCAATTTAGTGAAGAACGATATGCAAAAAATGTAGGATTAATCTACCGCAAAAATATTGATGTTGAATCACAACCGAACCACGCAAAAATTGACTTAACCAAACCCATTGAAGAAAGAATTACAAAGGGAACTATGACTACATTTAAACTAATTACTATTAAATAATTAGATAAACCTCATTACGAATGAAACATTGTATCAGCATATTACTATCACTTTGTTTGTGCGTATGTGCACTTGCACAGACACGAACAATAACGGGAAAAGTTACAGCAAGTCAAACACAGGAAGCATTAGTAGCCGCCTCGGTTGTTGCTATGGAAGAAGGGAATAAGCCAACAGCATACGGTGTATTTACCGACCTTGACGGAACTTTTGTATTAGATATTCCAACTACAGCAACGGCATTGGAATTTTCGTATATGGGTATGGAAACAAAAATTGTAGCTATTACTTCCTCAAACGAATACATTGTTGCATTAGCACCCGATGCATTGATGATAGAAACCGTAGTTGTTACAGTTCCTTACGGGATGTTGAAAAAAGAATCATTCACAGGTTCATTGTCATCAATAAAGGCTGACGATATTGCCGCCGCGCAAACTTCAAGTTTTGAAAAAGCATTGCAAGGACAAGTTCCTGGTATAGTGCTGAGCACCAATTCTGGACAACCAGGCGCAGCATCAGAAATTCAACTACGTGGAGCTGGATCTATTTCAGCCGGTAGTTCTCCATTGATTGTTATTGATGGTGTACCAATGTTTTCAGGTGAAACATCGCAAAATTCCGAAGCATCATCTATTCTCACCTCGTTAAATCCCAACGACATAGAAAGCATTTCCATACTAAAAGATGCAGCCGCAACATCGTTGTACGGTTCTCGCGCATCAAACGGCGTTATTATGGTGACGACAAAATCAGGGAAATCGGGAAAAACCATATACAATTTTTCCACATCGCAAGGTTTGGGAACCATAGCAACAAACAATTTCAAATTAATGAATGCGGAAGAATACAAATCGTGGTTGACGACAGCAATGCACAACGCCGGTAAAAGCGATGAACAAATTGCTGATGAATTACTTGATGATACAGCAAGTACTAACTGGTTTGATGAAGTATACCGTATGGCCTGGAATCAATCGTACGAACTTTCTGCACAAGGCGGTACAGACAACACAACTTTCTTCGCATCAGGGCAATACAAAAATGAACAAGGTATTGTTACTGGTACCGATTTGGAACGTTTTTCTGCACGCTTAAATGTCACACACAAAGCCTCTGACAAATGTTCCTTCGGAATGAAATTTAATCCTTCATTTACAGAACAGCACATTACTGTTGAACCAGGATACACTTCAAGCCCTGTTACAACCGCTTACACTGCAAAACCAACTATTTCGGTGATGAATGGCAGTAAATATAACTTCGTCAACAAATTCTACAACCCAGTTGGTATAATAAACCTCAACGATGATTACAATAAGACAAAACGCTTGTTAGGGAATGCCTTTATAGAATATAAATTTCCTCTTAACCTTGAATTTAAGACGATTGCAAACATTGATTACATAGATGTTGACGAATATCAATATTTGCATCCACAAACGCCTGATGGCGCAGATAAAAACGGCGTATCGGAATATTTCTCAACAAAGGTAACAACATGGACGTCATCTTCCACATTGAAATGGAATTACAAACAATATAAACACACGATGCAGATTATGGGCGGTTTCGAAGTGGAATCAAATTCGTTGAACTATGCGAATATGATTGCTTCGAATTTTGCTTCTGAAAATCTTTCAAGCATTGCAAATGCTTCACAAATGGAACAAATGAACGAATTTGGGCGTGCATCTACTTTGTTATCGGGAATTTCAAGCATACAATACAACTATGCTGCAAAATATTATTTAAGCGCCAGTTTCCGCGTTGATGGTTCATCTAAATTCAGTCCATCTCACCGATGGGCACCATTCTGGTCGGTGGGCGGTTCCTGGATAGTATCCGATGAAGTTTTTATGCAATCACAAACATGGATTGACCTATTGAAAGTGAGAGGCAGTTACGGGACTTCCGGAAACTCCGACATTGATGATTATCTATTTATGAATCTATATTCATTTGGACAAAATTACATGAATGAACCTGGTAGCACACCATCAACAATGGGCAATGACGATTTAACGTGGGAAAAGAACCACAATGCAGACTTTGGTATTGACCTGAAATTCCTAAAACGTTTCAATTTCAGCATTGACTTATACAACAGAAACACATTCGATTTGCTCCTCGCGGTACCTGTGTCAATGACAAGTGGATATGAAACACAAATGCAGAATGTAGGTTCAATGGTAAACCGCGGTGTGGAACTTTCATTATCGACAACAGTTATAAACCGTGACAAATTCAATTGGAACACAACCTTGACATTCGCCCACAACCATAACGAAATCACCGATTTATATGGCAACGACACAATTGTTGTAAGTACAAAAATACGTACTGTTGGTGAATCACTCCAAACATTTTATCTTGCTGAATGGGCAGGCGTAAATTCCGCTGATGGTTCCCCTATGTGGTACGACGAGAATGGCAACCTTACAAAAGATTATAACAAAGCAAGAAAGGTCATTGCCGGTAATGCGGATCCTAAATTTACTGCCGGCTGGAACAATAATTTCACCTACGGCAATTGGGCTTTAAATGTTATGTTCTACTGTAATTATGGAAACTTGATATTCAACCAATTAAACAACGAATTAATTGCCGACGGAGCCACAACAGAATTGAATCAATCTGCAGAAGCGCTTGATTACTGGCAAAAACCAGGAGACAATGCAAAAAATCCGAAAGTGGTACAAAACAATGGCAGTAACAGTAATCGTTTTTCTACACGGTTTTTGGAAGATGGTTCGTACATCCGCTTGAAAAACATTCAATTAAGTTACACAATTCCAGCACAGGCCTGTGAAAAAATAAAATTGAGCCGTTGTATGATTTATGTCCAAGCACAAAATCCATTTGTATGGACAAAATTCAGCGGACTTGATCCTGAAACCCGCGCCAATGGTATTTATTATTACGACTATCCAAAACAACGGGTATTTCTATTGGGTGTAAATCTTTCATTCTAGGGAAGTATAAAAACAAAAAAGACCGAAACAAATGTTTCAGTCTTTTAGTACCAAAGGCGGGAATCGAACCCGCACGATATTGCTATCACTGGATTTTGAGTCCAGCGCGTCTACCAATTCCGCCACTTTGGCATTTGGTGGTGCAAATGTAAGCAATTCTTTCTTTTTTCATAACATTCTTGAAAGTTTTTAAAAAATTATCTTATTATTGTCCCACTATTTGTATGAGTATGAGAAAATTAATCAATGTATTTATAGCGCTTCTAATTTCGTGCAACTGCATTTCAAATACGTTCCCATACACATTCCGATACGCTACCGAACTTCCAATTATCGGCTATTCAATCGCAAATTTAGGCATTGGATATGGACTACATCAGAATCTTCAAAAACTAACTAGCAATGATATAGAGCAACTTTCAAGAAATGATGTTCCTAAATTTGATCGATTTGCCATTGATAAGTATTCAACTGGAACAGCGAACACAAGTGTCTATTTCTCTGTTGGAAGTATTCTTACGAGTATAGGATCTGTCGGTCTAATTTCGCTACTAAATAGTAACACCCCCAAAACATTCATAAAGCAATCTACTTTATTTGCAGGACTATACATTGAAACTTTCATCACCACATATTCCACGTTATATCTTGCAAAAAATGCCGTTCACAGAATACGCCCGTTTGTGTACAACGAAAATATTGGACTAAATGAAAAACAAGAGATAGATGCCCAAATGTCATTTTTTTCCAGACATACATCCATAACCGCCGCAAGTACATTTTTTGCGGCGTCGGTTATTTCTCAATACACTGATTTAAAATGGGTGAAATGCATTACATGGACCAGTGCAGCTATATTACCTGCCATGGCTGGAGTGATGAGAATTGAAAGCGGAAGACACTTCCCAACAGATGTTATAGCTGGATACGCCATTGGCACACTCTGTGGTATTGGAATCCCGTGGCTTCACAAAGCAAAGGACAACAACACAATTACTGGATATATTTCTCCACAAAACGCCGAAATAATTATTCGATTATAGAAGAAAGGGATTGATTATAAAACCAATCCCTTTTCTCGTTAACAATAATTGATTACCGCACGATAACTGTATGTGATTTTTCACCAACTTTTACAAAGTAGACACCTGCCATACGAACAGAATATTGCATCACATCAAATACTTCGTTTTTAGCCGTATGTTGAATGTTCCTACCCGTATTGTCATAAATGGTTATATCGTTATCTGTTGCATTCCGTACAATTATTGTATGAGCAGCAGTATAAACCTCAACCGAAAGTTCGTTAACATCGTCAATAGCCAATGGAATTTGAGAGCTTATAAAGGCATTTATGGCATCTTGAATAACTTTCACTTGCGTATCTATGTCCTTTTGTTTTGAATTTGCATTATTTATCAACTGATTTCCTCCCTGTCGTGCAGTAAACAAGTCCATATATTCCAACAAAGGATACTGACCAGGCTCAGATCCCACTTTTGCCGCTGCCAACAAATCGGTTGCTTGAGCAATTAAATCAGCCAATTTTGACGTATCAACAGTGATTGGATTAACCGATGCTAAAAACGCATCTATTGCATCATTTAATATGATTACTTGATTATCTATAATTGCCTGCAATGTCTCTGTTTCGTATGTTTGTTGAGCCTCGTCAATTGCGGATTGGAAAGACATTACAGCCATCGTAGGATACTGTCCAGAACCACTTCCTGTATTACCATTTGCCTTTGCAATTGCCTGATTTGCCTTTGCAATTGTCAGCAATAAATCAGACTTATCGGCTGTTATAATAGATGCTTTAAATTGCTCTATCGCAATCTGCAATGTTTCTTGAGTGACATCAAGTTCCTGTTGAGTAACGGAGATTTTTTCATACACTGCTTTGGCATTATTTATTGCGGTTTGTAATGTTGCCTTTGACCCAACTATATATTGGCCCCTATTGTAACCCTCCGTAGCACTCGAATACAAAGAATTTGCGATAGAAATCGTCGATGCCAACTGCGTTCTATCTATTTTGACAAGAGCATTGATAGCGTTTTGTAATGCACTCGATGCAGCATCAACAATAAACTGCTGTTCAGAGTATAGATTTCTGTCAACTGCTTTTGCCGTAGCCAAAGTTTGTTGCAAAGCAGACCAAGAAGTTGGAGTATACTCAAACTCTTTCAATTCTTTTGCAACAGCAATTACATTGTCTAAAATAGAATATGACGCCATACTTTTTTGAGTATAATTTGCTTTGATAGTTGCATCGGCCTTTACATTGGTGTACGTACCAACCCAACCTGTAAAATCATATCCAACACGTGTTGGTGACTCGGGTACATCAGCATCTTTACCATATTCTATGGTTTGTTTACTCAAGACTGTATTGTCGTAGTCAACAAATGTTATAGTAAAGGTTTTAACCTCAAACACAGCTTCAATTGTCAAATTGCTTGTGACATTTGAATAGTCACCATTCCATTCTATGAATGTATACCCAATTTTTGACGGATTTTTTGGAGCAGTTGCAGTTTTACCATAAGTAACAATTTGTGTTGAAAGAGTTGCACCATCGGCAATAAATGTTACAGTAAATTCTTTTGCAACCAATGCTGACAAGGCATTATTCAAAGCAGTTGCTGCATTATCAACTATTGACTGACTTTCGGCGAATAGCTCCGGATCTACTGCCTTTGCATTCGCCAAGGCAGTTGTCAATACAGCAATTGATGATTCCGTATAAGCAGCAGTTTCTACAGCTTCGGCTTTAGCAATTGCCGCATTTAAAGCCGTATAGTTTGCCATGCCTTTCTTCGTATATTGTGCAGTAACAACAATATTTGAGACTACATTCGTAAATTCGATGTCCCACCCAGAAAATTCATAACCTTCACGACTAGGTTGCGTCGGAGCAACTGCAGATTGATTATATTCAACCGACTGCTCATTTAGGACTGTACCGTCCCAGTCTTTAAACGTAACGCTACATACTTTAATTACAAATTCCGCAACAACAGTGACATTATTCGTTACATTGGTGTATGAGCCATTCCATTTTACAAAATCATATCCTTCTTTAGATGGTGTAGATGGAACTGTTGCCGATTCTCCGTAATTGACTGTTTGTGAAGAAATGATTTTATCGTCAGCCTTGAAAGTTACGGTAAATGTCTTTGTTATCAGTCCCGTCATCGCACTTGTCAATGCTATTGTAGCGTTATCAATAATGTCTTGATCCTTTGCCTCTAATGTTTTATCAATGTTTTTGGCATCATTCAGTGCTATTGTCAATTCAGCAACCGTTGCTTCGGTATATTTTTCTGTTTCAACTTCTTCTGCATCTTTAATTGCTTTGTTTAAAGCTGTGTAGTCTGCTTTCTCATTTTCTTTATAGAGAGCTTTCACTGTGAGGTTTGCAGTAATGTTAGAGAAATCAGCATCCCATTTGTCAAAAGTGTATCCTTCGCGTGACATTGTGGTTGGAGCCACAGCAGATTCACCTTCTTTTACCGTTTGTTCTTTCAATACAGTTTCATCCCAATCTATAAATGTAACAGTGAATGTTTCAACTGTTGGAGCAACGTATTTGACGTCATCATAATTGTCAGAAATTGTTATATCATCAAACCAAGTATAGCACGTCGTTGACGGCGCATAGGCACTACCACTACCACCTTGGAACGTATCAAAATAGAACACGTTAATTTGGTCGTCGGTTGTTATGAAACGATAGCCTGTAATTGACAATGCCTGCACACCGTTAATCCAAAATTCAACTTCGCCATCGTAGTTTGCTTGTCCATTTGTAACTGTATTGACTTTTACCCTTTCTGCAATATGAATCCATTCTCCTTTTTGTATAACAATTTGATTGCCATCAGCATCCTTTAACGGATAATTTACGCCATACACGCCCGTTTTATCCATATCATATAAATACAACATCAATTGTCCGTCACCATACCAAATTGGACGAGCAGAAAATCCATTAGTGCCATCGCACATTTTACCACCATCACATACATTCCAGTTACCCATGCCACAAATTCCCGGAAGTTTACCTTCCTTGTTCGTTCCACCCCAACTGAAATTTTCGGAGAATTTTACATAGTAAGAAGAATAAATTTCTTCACGTTGTGGAATACTGAACAAAGCCTGTGCGCCACCATTTTCTGGACCAACACCACCTTCAGGATAAGTTATCTGCAAAGAATAACTACTAGATACCGACTGAGTATCAACTATTTCGCTACGAATAGGGAAACTTGCATCAGACCCCCAAGCATATTTAAATCCTTCTTTTTCCCATTCTGTTCTTGTACAAGGGTCACCAACTGTCATTTCATCAAAACCAGTATATATTGGATATTCACCCGTTGATATAATTTTGTATTGAGCAGTGACAGTTAAATTTGCGGTAATATTGGTAAACTCTTTATCCCAGCCAGTAAATTTATATCCAGTTCGTGACGGATTTGAAGGTGCAACAGCATTTTGACCATATTCAATAGATTGATTACTTAATGAAGTACCATCCCAATCGTTGAATACAACGCTGAATGTCTGTTTTGTCAAACCGGAAATCGCATCATTCAAAATCGTTGCAGCAGCATCAATAATAGACTGACTATCAGCATATAAATCTTTCTCTATTAGTTTTGCAGCAGCTAATGCGGACTGCAATGCATCTATAGATTCTTCGGTACATCCAGTTGTTTTAAGAGATTCCGCAGCGGATATTGCCTCATCCAATTTTGAATAATCTGCCTTCTCATCTTCTGTGAAAACCGCAGTAACAGTAATGTCTGTCGATACATTTGTATAATCAGCATCCCATTCTGTAAACGTGTAATGTTCATGTTTTGGAACAGAAGGCGCTGTTGCATCATCTCCTTCTGCAACAGTTTGTTCTTCTATGGTGGAATTATCTAACCCATCTACAAATGTTACCTTAAAATACTGAGTGGTTGCTGGAGTTGCATGTAAATAAAGAACTACAACGCTATCGCAACCATGTTCAGACGGTAGCGTAATTTCATATTCAAAATCGCCTTCTGCATTAGGTGTTACAGAAAAACCATTCTTTGCATAGAGTGTTTTTGCAGCAGTAGTATCATATAGTTTTGTACGATTGTCCCACTTTGTAGTCATATCATCCAATGTAATCGTACGTAAATCTGTCATTGTCGTCGTAATTGAAGCAGGAGTATTATATTCCCCTGAAGACAAATACTTGGTATCGCCTTCATCGTACCAAGGCATAAACCAAGACCACATCGCAGCATCCTGTTCCAATTTTTCGGGATATGGCATAGCACCACATTCAGCTAAGGTTACTATCTTCTTTCCATCAACCAGTTTAGCCAAAGCTTCAAATTCGGTTGCCAACGAGCCATGGTTTGTAACATACATATCGCGACCAACAATATCTACATATTCATCACCTGGATACCAGTCAGCATCATTTCCACATGATGTCCATACCCAAATCAAATTATGCAAACCGTATTCGTTCACCAATTTATCAAACAACAATTTGTATAGTTGTTTATATGCGTTTGCCCCGCTTGCTCCCCACCAGAACCAAGCCCCACTTGCTTCGTGCAACGGTCTCCAAACAACTGACACTCCTTCGCACTGTAGATCCAGCAAATGATTTGCAACAACGGCAATATCTTCCATCATACTCTTGTACAATGAAGAAGACGTATTCCACGTCGTGCAAGATTCATCGGTGAAAGCATCTTTCAAACTAAAAGACACATCGGTTCCAAAACTAGTTGTTGCTTTGGTTGGATCCTTCCAATGCCACATAAACATTGGTATTCCATTGCTTTCCCATAATTCTTTTGCCATATCAATAAGTGCATCATTATAAAGTGGGAACCATGTGTTTGATTTGTCGTAATTTGTTGCCTGCATAAAATCAAATCCTACAGCAGCCGGATATTTGCCAGAAGTTGAATAGATATATGATACATCGTGTTGTTGAGCCAATGTCAACGGAGACATACCATCCATCATATCTAATGTCATCACAGAGCTTATGATGTTCTTACCATAATTTTCTTTTATAAAGTCATAAACTTGTACAGCTGAAGGCTGTGGATTTGGCGTTACCAAATTTTCTGCATAGCCTAATTTAGTGCGCTCGTAGCTACTTAATTCAATGTAGTCAATATCGACCCACCCCCAACTTTTCTGCAAAGCAATGGTATTGGAACCTTTTTGTAGATTTACTGCAGTACTGAGAGTTGTAAAGACTGGAGTGCTTGAAGAGGTGGTTCTATTGAATCCAATTAAGGCAACTTTATCTCCATTGACATATAAGTCTTGCGCCTTATAATCTTCAGCCAATGTAAAGACAATATCAAGCGTGTACATTCCCGCATCCTCAACAGTAACTGCGAAGGTAAGACTTTCCGAGCCCTTCATTTTTACATATTTTCCGTTCGATGCCAACGTATTGGTAATAAGCTCTGCACCCTCAGTAGTTTGTGCATTTTCTGCCTCATATTTGCCTGTTTCAACAATCTTGGAATATGTTGCTTTAACAGTCAATTCCTCAGTTACATTAGAAAAGTCTGTATCCCAGCCATCGAACGTGTAACCTGTTCGAGTTGGTGCTGTTGGTGCAGTTGCCGCACTACCATATTCCACAGTCTGCTCTTTCAATGTTGAACCATCGTAGTCAACGAAAGTAACTTTATAAGTGTTAATCTCATATACAGCAGTTACGACAAGGTTTTCTGTGACATTCGTAAAATCTGTATCCCATTCTTTGAACGTATAGCCAGTACGTGTTGGTTTGGTTGGTGCAGTTGCAGATTCACCTTCTTCGACCTCTTCAGATTTTAATTCGTCGCCATTGTAATCTTTAAAGACTACTGTGTATGTTGTTGCAGATTCTTCAATAGTGATAGTTACATCATAAATCTTACAATCTATCAAAGTTTTGAAAGTTGTATCTTTCGTGTATTCCACCTCGTTGAACACAACAGGCGATGGACCATTCAAATTTTCTTCTATCACTTCGGGACAAGGTTTGTAAATCTTAAAATAGCCAGATGCGTGTAGCATTGACAAGAAATACACCATACCATTATAATATCGCCATTGTCCTGTTGGAACCTGTGCATCCCATAACCGTTGAACGTATGTTTTTGCCAATGTTTCGTTATTCTTTAATGCAAATACAGCAACTCCATTAGAGCCATGCATTGCTTGATTGTAATAATCAGAACCATTTCTACCATCCCAATCAAAATAACCATGTTGGAAATTATCGGATTGGAAGAATTTCAACAAACGTTCCATCATAACTGGCTGATTTGCATCAGCAGCGAACCAATTATAGTCCATACCAACGTTCATGGCAGAACGACTCGCATCGTATTTATATTGTCTAGTATCATATCCAGCCCAATCAGGTTTGTATGGAGTTCCATCAAACTGAGAATAGTCAGGGAACAAACCAGACGTAGGATTACAAGCATTTTTCAACAATGTGCGGGCTGCCGCTGGAGCCTGAGCCCAGAAATCCTTATTTGTATCAGACCAACGAGCCCACAATTCCAAAAATCCAGGCAAATTGTATGATGGATCGGTGAACTGATAAGAAGTTTCACCAAATGTCACAATATGATTGCTAAAATTAAATATTGGACTGACTTGACCACCTGCACGTCCTGGTTTATTTAGTATTTGATTTGCCAAATATTGTGCTTCTTCTTCGTAATTAATATCTCCATCATTTCCCCAACGGTGAGATGCGAACCACAATGCAGTCAAGAAATACATTTCACCATCAGGTGCACAAGAAGCACCTTTGATATTTCCATTTGTTTCACATTGCCATGCAAAAAGACCTTCGCGTTGATCACCTTTTTTATATTGCATATATTTTTTTGCCCAACGCCAAATTTTGTCGAACTTCTCCCTGTCACCCATTTGTACGCAAATCATTAAACCATACGACATACCTTCCGTGCGAACATCCTGGTTTCCAGTGTCGTAGATATACGCCATGTTGTCATTGGTTTCATAATACACCGTGTTTTGACCATTTACGGTAAAGAAGTGTTTCCACAAACTTTGCATCTTATCGTCAACTTGAGCTTGAGTTTTTCCTAGATATTTTGTAAACAGATTGGTGTACTCTCCCGTGAAATAGGCACCCGTCGTTACTTCCTCACCTTCAAGAGCATCACAACTTGGACCGACATAAGCTTTGTCGATAAAATATTTTGATATGTCCCCAGTGATATCTACATCATACGAAGGATTCTCTCCAGGATCATCTCCTTGACTGGAAGTGTTCTCGTAACTAAAAGATACTTTGTCTATCGTTACACAACCATCTGCACCACCAATACAAAATGTCAGTTTTGAGTCGGAAGCGACATCAGATGGAGCCACAATAGTTTCCTCAAATGTTTGAGAAGTAGTAGTTAAGTTATATTCTTTGTAAAAATATGTGTCGTAATCGGCTGCAATTTTTTGCACCATAACATATAGTATACGTGCAGTTGAAGCTTTTGCAGAGAAAGACAAAGTGTACGTAACATTCCCTTCTAACGCAACATTTTGGAATGCTTGAATATGCCAGTTTTCAGTACCATAAGTTCCATTAGGGCACAATTCTGCAGCATTTGACCCAGACATTCCGGCAGACGTAGTTGTTGAAAAATTACACTTCGCATCACCACCAACTTGCGTTTGCCAGTAACTTGTTCCATCGTCAAATTCACCATTTTCAATAAGCTCAACAGTTTTACTTACAGGAACGTCTTCACCTTCTTCGGTATATTCACTTTTCCTATCTTCCAAAGTATATGTTTTCCCTGGTACAACATCAAATTGAGCATACGTTTTCCCACCAGAAGTGATTGTTTTTACAGCAATATCTTTCCCATCCAACGATGCAGCAAAATTTGTCCAGCCCGAAGGCATTACACGACGAACAGTAACAGGAAAATCATACGTCACAACTGAACTTGTGATACTTACACTTGCAGACAAAGTATATTGAGTTGCTGATTTTGCTGTCTCTGTTAAAGAAAGCTTATCACGTTCTTGAGAATAAAGAATTGCATTTCTGAACGTAGTCAGCCATATTTTACTGTCATTGTCATGCACATAACTCACAACCTGCTCGAACAAAGATGACGAAAGAGGAGAATAACCGTTTGCTTGACCATTGCCATTATCAATTTCGTGAATTAGAAATACTGCCCAGCCATTTTTATTGATTGCCGTGGTAAATGCAGTCTGAAAAGAACTTAAAGAATTGTAACTTCCTTGATCTCCACAAATTAAAGAACCTATCTGATAATAATTTGATGGCGTAGGCCCTTCAACTTGCCCATTACAAATACGTCCACCGATATAATGCTGTTTCAGAACAGATTCGCTCGGTTCGTTGCAGTTTGGATATGTAATTGTATTACAATCTTGTCCTGTAATATTTGTGTTAATTATACTTTTAGACTGTTGTATTTCAGAATCCGGCATGGTGTTTCCATGATTCACCGAGTGGCTACCAACTTCGTGGCCATTATTCACACGTGTTTGGAAAACCGACCAGTTTGACACCCAAGATGTTGGCGGATAAAAACTTGCTTTGTAGCCATATGCATCCAAAGTAGCTGTGGCTGTAGATTGATTGGCACAACCATCATCAAAAGTAAATGTTGCTGCAGAATTTCTAAATCCAGACCATGTGCCTACTGAATAATCAGTTGGTACAGACTGAGCATATATCGACATAAAGAAGCAACATGCAACAAAAAAGGATAAAATTTTTTTCATATCTGCTGGAATTTGAGGTTCAAATATACAAAATTTTCCGTAATGGCAAATTTTTAATGTACTGATATATAAGTGTTTAATTGACACTTCTTGCATTTTGGGGAAGGATAAAATACTGGCTTTCACTACCATTCAACACATAAGCAGTTCGGTAAGAAAATTTTCAGTAATTGATATGTCTTTATAACGATTCTCTCCTGATTTCTGGCGGGAAAACTAATTAGCAATCTCTTCCAACATTTTTTCAAATGCCTTATCGACCCCTGTTGAAGCAGGCTCCGCAATAATCGTCAGGTTTGGACGAGGCGAAACATGAGGCATAGGATCGACAAAATAAATAGGCGTATTTTCTTTTGCGTAACTAATGAGACCGGCAGCGGGATACACATTCATGGATGTACCTATTATAACCAAAAAATCAGCCTCACGGGTTTGCATTATTGCCGGTTGAATATTTGGAACTGCCTCTTCAAAAAAGACAATTTGTGGGCGCAATTGTGAACCATCACTTGCCTTATCGCCCATTTTTATAGGATTGTATCCTAAATCAACAAATGTACTTACATCCGATTCATCGCGTGAACTGCAACCTTTGGTCAATTCTCCGTGCAAATGGATGATTTTTGAACTTCCAGCCCGTTCGTGCAGATTATCCACATTTTGCGTCACAACCGTTATATCGAAAAATTGTTCCATTTCGGCAAGGCAAATATGAGCGCGGTTTGGTTGTTTTGACTCCAATTGAGTACGCATAGTATTATAGAAATCCAATATTAATTGTGGATTTTTGAACCACGCACTATGAGTGGCAACATCTTCAACTCTATGATTTTCCCATAAACCATCTTCGGAACGGAATGCTTTAATTCCAGATTCCACGCTAATACCCGCGCCTGTGAGCACAACAACCTTTTTCATAATTTTGTATTTTTACAAATGTACCACATTTTAGTTCATAATGCACAATAAAAAAAACTCATTCTAAATTTCCATGCTGTTGTGTGAATTTCGGTAAAAATTATATCTTTGTGGCAACTAATTATTAAAACTTAAAATTTAAAATTTATGTCAAATCCATGCTTTCTTAGTTCTTCCATCGGAAAGAAATTTCTGATGAGTATTACGGGACTATTTTTCGTTTTGTTCGTGGCATTCCATGCTACAATGAACGCAGTTCACATTTTCAGTCCGGAAAATTACAATGCAATTTGTAAATTTCTTGGTGCAAACTGGTATGCTTTAATTGGTACTGCAATTATTGCATTAGGTTTTGTTATTCACCTTTTGTATGCAACTATTTTGACTATTCAAAATAAAAAAGCTCGTGGTACGGATAAATACAACAGCGAAGTTCGTCCTGCATCTGTTGAATGGGCTTCTAAAAACATGTTCTTTCTTGGTATAATCATCGTTTTAGGTTTGATTATCCACTTGTTTATGTTCTGGTACAGAATGCAGTTCGCAGAAATCACAGGAAACGTTGATGCAATCGCAGGACCTGCTGATGGCTCTGCTTTCATCTTCTATTGGTTCTCTAAACCTTGGGTTGTTGCAGCCTACACAGTTTGGTTCGTTGCAATATGGTTCCACTTGACTCACGGATTTTGGAGTGCATTCCAAACTCTTGGATGGAATAATAAAACTTGGATGAGCCGTTTGAAATGTCTTTCTGACGTTTTAGCAACTATCATCTGCGTAACATTCGAAGCTGTTGTAGTTGCAGCATTTTGTATGGCTTAATTAGTATTAACTTAGAAAAAATATAGTTATGGCAACTTTAGATAGTAAAATTCCAGAAGGACATTTGTATGAAAAATGGTCTAATTATAAAGCTCATCAAAAACTTGTAAACCCAGCTAACAAACGTAAACTTGATGTTATCGTTGTAGGTTCTGGTTTGGCAGGTGCTTCTGCCGCTGCTTCTCTTGGTGAACTTGGTTTCAATGTAAAATGTTTCTGCTACCAAGATAGTCCACGTCGTGCTCACTCAATCGCTGCACAAGGTGGTATCAACGCTGCAAAAAATTATCAAAATGATGGTGATAGCGTTTATCGCTTATTCTACGATACAATTAAAGGTGGTGACTACCGTGCTCGCGAAGCTAACGTATATCGTTTGGCCGAAGTAAGTAACAACATCATCGACCAATGTGTTGCTCAAGGTGTTCCTTTTGCTCGTGATTACGGAGGGTTGTTGGCTAACCGTTCGTTCGGTGGCGCCCAGGTTTCTCGTACATTCTACGCTAAAGGTCAAACAGGACAACAATTGTTGTTGGGTGCTTACAGCGCATTGAGCCGTCAAATCGGTAAAGGTACAGTTAAAATGTACACACGTACTGAAATGATGGATATCGTTGTTGTTGATGGAAAATGTCGTGGTATTGTAACTCGTAACTTGATTACAGGTGAGATAGAAGCTCATTTCGGTCACGCTGTTATTCTTGCAACTGGTGGTTACGGAAACGTATTCTTCCTTTCTACAAACGCAATGGGTTCTAACGGTTCTGCAGCTTGGAAAGCTTATAAGAAAGGTGCTTATTTCGCAAATCCTTGCTACGTTCAAATCCACCCAACTTGTATCCCTGTTCACGGAGAATTCCAATCAAAATTGACTTTGATGTCAGAATCATTGAGAAATGATGGTCGTATTTGGGCTCCTAAAAAAGCTGAAGATGCTGAGGCTATCCGTGCTGGTAAAAAATCAGCAGCTGATATTCCAGAAGAAGACCGCGATTTCTACTTGGAAAGACGTTATCCTGCATTCGGTAACTTAGTTCCACGTGACGTTGCTTCTCGTGCTGCTAAAGAACGTTGCGACCACGGTTTCGGCGTTGAAAATGGTGGCGCAGTATTCTTGGATTTCAAATATGCAATTGAACGCTTAGGTAAAGATGTTGTAGAAGCTCGTTATGGTAACTTGTTCCAAATGTATGAAAAGATTACTAACGACAATCCATATGAAACTCCTATGAAGATTTATCCAGCTATCCACTACACAATGGGTGGTATTTGGGTTGATTATGAATTGCAAACTACTATTCCAGGTTTGTTCGCAGCTGGTGAAGCTAACTTCTCAGACCATGGTGCTAACCGTCTTGGTGCATCTGCTTTGATGCAAGGTTTGGCTGATGGATACTTCGTAATCCCTTACACAGTTCAAAACTACTTAGCTGACGAACTTCACACTCCAAGAATGGATACAAACTCTGGTGAATTCGCTAAGGTAAAAGCTGATGTTCAAGCTCACATTGATGAACTTATGAATGTCAAGGGAACAGAATCTGTTGATAGCATTCACAAGAAACTTGGTCATATCATGTGGGAACACGTTGGTATGGGACGTACTAAAGAAGGTCTTCAAGAAGGTATCAAACAAATTCAAGAACTTCGTGCTGAATTCTGGAAAAATGTTCGTATTCCTGGAAATGCAAACGAATTGAATGTTGAACTTGAAAAAGCAAATCGTGTTGCCGACTTCCTTGAATTAGGAGAATTGATTGCACGTGATGCTTTACACCGTGAAGAATCTTGTGGTGGTCACTTCCGTGAAGAATATCAAACAGAAGAAGGTGAAGCACTTCGTCAAGATGACAAGTTCGCATACGTTGGCGCTTGGGAATACAAAGGCAAAGACGTTGAACCAGAACTTCACAAAGAAGAGTTGAAATTCGAGTTCGTTGAATTGAAACAAAGAAATTATAAGTAATCTATTGTCTAATACCTGAAAAGGATAAAATATATCGAGTTATGGAAGTACAAAACTTGAATTTGACACTTAAAGTTTGGAGACAAAAAGGTCCAAAAGAACAAGGTCATTTTGAAACATATAGTCTAAAAGAAATTTCGCCAAATAGTTCTTTCCTTGAAATGATGGATGTTCTTAATGAACAACTAATCAATGATGGACAAGAACCAGTTGCATTTGATCACGATTGTCGTGAAGGTATTTGCGGAATGTGTAGTATGTATATCAATGGTGAAGCTCATGGTCCAGACGATCACGTAACAACTTGCCAATTACACATGCGTAAATTTAATGATGGTGATACTATTACTGTTGAACCTTGGCGTTCTGCAGGTTTCCCTGTAATCAAGGATTTAATGGTTGACCGTAGTGCATTCGACAAAATTATGCAAGCTGGTGGTTTCGTATCAGTAAATACAGGTGGTGTTCCTGATGGAAATGCTATTCCAATCGCAAAAACTATTGCTGATGAAGCTATGGATGCCGCTACTTGTATTGGTTGTGGTGCTTGCGTTGCAACTTGTAAGAATGGTTCTGCCATGTTGTTTGTTTCTGCAAAAGTTTCGCAATTGGCACTTCTTCCACAAGGAAAAGTTGAAGCAGCTCGTCGTGCTAAAGCAATGGTTGCTAAAATGGATGAACTTGGATTTGGTAACTGTACAAACACAGGCGCTTGTGAAGCTGAATGTCCAAAAGGTGTTTCAATCACCAACATTGCTCGTCTTAACCGCGAGTTCCTATGTGCTAAGTTCGCAGATTAATTTTCTGAAAATATGTGTAAAAAAGGCTATCCAAACGGGTAGCCTTTTTTATTATAGTGTGCGAACTTTTTGAAATATGCAATCAACTCATATATTTTGTGTACTTTTGCGTACAATTTAACACAAAATGGAAATATACAACAACGGACTTCTTGACCCATCGGAGGGTTCATATCAAAAAATAGAATCTTTTGATGATACAACAACTAACAAACTGGCAGAACTCTACAAAGAATCTTTGTCATTGCTTGGTGAAGACGTAAATCGCGAAGGTTTATTGAAAACGCCTATGCGTGTCGCCAAATCTATGCAATTCCTTACACAAGGCTACAATTGCGATCCAAAAGAAATTCTACGTTCCGCTATGTTCAAAGAAGAATACCAGCAAATGGTACTGGTAAAAGACATAGAAATTTATTCGCTTTGCGAACACCATCTATTACCATTTATTGGCAAAGCACACGTTGCGTATATTCCCAACGGATACATCACTGGATTAAGTAAAATCGCGCGTGTTGTGGAAGTTTATGCACGCCGTTTGCAAGTTCAGGAACGTTTGACGGTACAAATACGTGACTGTATTCAAGAAACGCTTAATCCTCTCGGCGTAGCAGTTATTATTGAAGCACAACACTTATGTATGCAGATGCGTGGCGTACAAAAGCAAAATTCAACAACCACAACATCAGCATTCACTGGAGCATTCAATAAAAAAGAAACCAGAGAAGAATTTGTACATCTGGTAGGCACAAAACTGCATTAATGTTGTCGGCTGCAAGAAATCAGTCGGCAGTATTCATAATTGTATTAATATCTTCCACCGATGGAATATCGTTGTGGTGCCATTTATTTACCACCTTGCCATTTTTAAGCAGCACCAGACCAGGATTTGAACGTACAATAGTCTTTAACAAAATATCGTCAGCCGAGAGGAATTTATAGGATGTATTCGTTTGTGCATCGTATGTGGCAATGGCATCATCAAGACTGGATGTGATGCCATAAAATGCATACCCATTTGACATAGCCCAATCATACACTGCATTAATATCAGCTTGGTGCTTAGGATTGGATTGAGTAATGTCGTAATGAATTGCCAGCAAAACATACGACGAATCAGTGATAATATCACAAGTCGCATCGTTAGAGCCATCCATAAACATCATACTTTCAACAATATACGTATTATCCATCTTTACAGAATCATTCTGCGGTACGTCTAACTTTTCTTCAACAACACGAATAGGGACATCAGGATTGTATTCCCACACTGTATAATCTGGATAATTGTTTACAATATCAAACTCTTGATGTTCGCCCGTCTGAAGATTCTTA
Organism: uncultured Bacteroidales bacterium; assembly: GCA_937892155.1. GTDB lineage: Bacteria > Bacteroidota > Bacteroidia > Bacteroidales > UBA1715 > UBA1715. The sequence continues at coordinate 54,200 of CALAUG010000024.1, forward strand.
AAATCAGCATACTGGTATGTTTTCACATTCTTTGCTATTTGAATTTCGCTGCACTTCTCTCCGATCAACGTTGTCCCGATTTTGTACGGACGAAAATCTACCGGTGGTAAGTGACGCAATGCGTATATTGATAATCCCACAATAAGGCACATAAATATAGACAACAATACTATGGATTTCTTATTGGAAATCAAGTCTGTAAAGCGGTTCCTAAATAAGAAAGTAATTAATACTGGTACAAGGATAACCAAATTCTTCACAAACGTCTGCCAGTTTGTAAGTACCAACGCATCGCCGAAGCAACCACAATCGTGGACGAGTTCCTTGCCCGTAATATTCTGCTGCATAGCAAGATACAAAGTTATTGGCGTAAATATTACCATGAATATTAAGGCGCCCAATGAAGACCATTTTGGAAACAATTTAAACAATAATGCCAACCCGACAAGTAATTCAACTGTACTTAGAATAATGCCAAACGTAAGCGCTGTCGGAGCAAAAATGTCGTCAATTCCCCACGCTTCAAAATAGTCGATAAATTTATATTTTGATCCAAGAGGATCATCGGCCTTAACAAAACCAGAGAAAACAAACAAAATACCAGAAAAATAGCGGCACACATTCAACAAAATCTGATTTGGATTGAACGTAAGCGCCAAACCAACAGATGCGCTGAGAATCATACCAACCAACACCCAAAGTTTTGTCCACGACGCATCTTCGAAAGAACTGAAATTCGCAAATAAGACCAAAGCCGCAAACATTGCGACCAATCCAATAGCAAAGCAAATACGTTGTTTAACCGATTCCATTATTTTTCAATTACTAGTTTTATTAGAGCAAAGATTGAATAATTAATCATATCGAGATAATTGGCATCAACACCTTCCGAAATTTTCGTCACGCCCTTGTTATCCTCAATTTGTTTTGTTCGGTGAATTTTCATCAGAATCAAATCTGTGTATGAACTTACACGCATAGAGCGCCACGCTTCTCCATAGTCGTGATTCTTATTCGTCATTAAATTCTTTGCTGTATCATAATACCTTGAATATAATGCCATAGTTTGCTCTTTAGGCATATCAATTGGTGCATCCTTGTCGAGTAATTCAAGTTGAATAAGAGCCATCACACCGTAGTTTACGATACCTATAAATTCCGGAACAATACCTTCGTCAACTTTTTTGACACCTTTTTCGCCAATGCTTTTTATACGCTGAGCCTTAATAAAAATTTGATCAGTTAACGATTCTGGACGCATAATTCTCCACGCAGTTCCATAGTCGTCGAATTTTTTTTCAAAAATGTCGAGACAAATCTTTTTTACCGCATCAAATTCTTCGTTTGTATTTGCCATTTCTTGTAGATTTTCTACAAAAATAAAAAACTCAATAGAAAAAAAGAAAATTGAAATTGCTAATTCAAAAAAAATAATTGATTTTTGCATCAGTTAAACTTAAAAATTAAACGATATGAAAAAATTTCTTTTAGGCCTTATGGCTTTCCTTGGAATGGCACTTTGCTTTACTGCATGTGGTGATGACGACAATGACGATAGCAAGAGCGCTGGCGAAACAAGTGGTACTGCATTGTACGAAGGTGTTAAAGAGTATCAATCTGCAACTGATGATGTTTCTAAAATTGCAGCCGCAGCTAAAATTTTTGGTTCTTACAACGATTATAGACAAAATAAGGACCAGGCAGGTTGGATTAAAGATTTTGCAAATGGAGCTGTTTCTTCTTTAGCTAACGAAAAGAAAGAAGACGCAAAAACAAAACTTATTGAAACATTGTCATCATCTGAAAAAGTATCTGGCACCGTTGAAGGTATTGCCAATTTAGCAAGTGCATTAAATACTATTTTCAATTCGTAAGATAACTTCTTAACAAATAGAGAAAGCTCGATGAGAAATTCATCGGGCTTTTTTTGTTTAGAGATGTCAGTAGCCGGAGCCACCCTTGGTTCATGGCTCTTTTTAACTAATTCATTTTATGCCGTTTTTTTGCTATATTTGAAAATAAAATCAATCGAAATGTAACCATTTTACATTTCGATATGTCTTACTATTGAAAAAGGAAATAATGACTGCTGATGAAGACATCATAGAGGGATGTATTCGCAATGACAGAAAGATGCAAAAAGCTTTATACGACAAGTTTGCATCTAAGATGTTTGCGGTATGTCTGCGCTATGCGAAAGACCGCGACGATGCGGCCGACATATTGCAGGATGGATTTCTGAAAGTTTTCACCAAGATTGATCAATATTCTGGTGACGGCTCTTTTGAAGGATGGATTCGGCGAGTGATGGTAAATACGTCTATCACGCATTATTACCAAAATAAAAAGTTCAATGAACAGCAAAACATTGACGAAATTAACGAAACTGAGATAGAAGATTATGATTTTAAAGAAGCTGATTTTTCAAATGAAGAGTTGATGGGTGCAGTACAGACACTTCCCGACAGTTACCGAATCGTTTTCAATATGTTTGCAATTGAAGGATTCAAACACAAGGAAATAGCGGAAACGTTAAATGTGGAGGTCTCGACTATCAAAACCCAATATCACAGAGCGAAAAAAATGCTTCAGGAAAAATTGAAAGATTTATCGAAAGAAAAAAATGTTAAATAACGAAGACGACATAGAACGATTGTTTAGCGAGAGATTGAAGGACGCTGAAGCCATGCCATCTGATGACATTTGGTCAAAGCTTGAGTCCAATCTTGAGAAGCATAACGTGGAAGGAGTCTATCAGACTGCATTTCAGAATGCTGTCATAGAGCCATCGCCTTCGGTATGGAAAAAGATTGCCAACATACTGGCGTGGAAATCGTTCCTTACATTCAAATTCAATACATTTAATATTTATTACGCATCGGTTATTACCGCTATTGTTGGACTCTCGGCATTTCAATTTTTCAATCGCGGCGACAATAGCGAGCAAAGCGTAAAACAAAACATTTCAAACAAAAACAACGTTTCTGCCGACAAGACGGAATCCTCACAAAATAAAAAAATTAGCAGCGACGAATTTGTCTCTGAATCGCAATTCGAATTAGACGAAAACACATTTGAAAGCCGTGAAAATGATGTAGATGGAAAGTCATCATTCAACGAAGCAACAACCATTACGTCGTCAGAAAAGGGTAATCCCAAAGACAAGAAAAATAAGAACGTTTCGGATAGTGACAATAGAAACGTAGATTGGTCACAGGTACGAATTGAAGGAAACAAATCAGTTTGCGAGAACATTCCAACAACATATTCTGTTGAAGGACTGAACGTTCACGCTGATGTTCAATGGTCATTGCCTAAGGCCGCAAAGAAAAACTCATCGGTTGGACATAATATTTCTATTATCTGGCAAGAAGCAGGAAAACAAACTATCACCGCAAGTGTGAAAGTTGGCGACCAACGAAAAACAATAGATTTCCCTGTAACCGTTGAAGGTGTTGCAGTTCCAGTCATCAAAGGTAAAGCGAAAGTTTGTCAAGGTATGGAAAAACAATTGTATTATGTTGATGAATCTATCAACAAACAAATTTCATACTTATGGGAATCTCAACAAAATCCTATTGACCAGATTGGTAACAAATACATTAACGTAGATTGGGTTAAGAGCGGTAAGGACACATTATCTGTTACTAAGGTTAACAATACCACTGGTTGTAAATCTCAGGCCTCCTTACCTATTGTAATCTATCCACAACCCAAAATTGACTTTGAATTTTCGCCCCTTGGCGAATCGGAATATGAATTCGCATTTTCCGAAACACAGCGAAAAGGTTACGTATATGAATGGAACATCGAAGGAATGGAATACAACGACCCAGTAGTAACCCACACAGCAAGCGGTTCAGGAAGTTCTTTCGTTGTATTGACTGTAACAGACAAAAACAAATGTTCCAGCACGATACAGAAGGAAATTGACTTCAACAAGAACTTTATAGCCGTTCCTTCCAAATTTGTACCAGGTAGCGGGAAATACTTTATTCCACTTACCAATGCTGATTTGGTATCGTATAAATTTGAAATTTACAATGCACGTAACGAAAAAATATGGGAATCTACGGAATTGTCAAATGGGAAACCAGCAGCAGGATGGGATGGAAAGTTCCGTGGCGCAAGCCTACCAAGAGGGAAATATTTGTGGAAAATTTCTGCCACGTTCGATGATGGAACGAAATGGAAAGGAGTAACACAACCGAATGGTTCCTGCAAGCCAAGCGGAATATTTGTATTGGAAAATTAATCTACTATTTATACATCTTTTTTCCCTGGGTGGTAAGCAATTACCACCTTTTTTATTTCTAGCGAATTCGATTATTCCCCAATATTTATATCCAAAAACCTTCCGGCAACCAAATATTTTCCACCGATTGGGCTTCTTTAAATAATGGAGCAATTTCTTCCACAGAAAAACCTGCAATTCCACAACCGATACGAGTCACAAGAAATTGCAACTCCTTGTGCTCCTTCGCGAATGCTATGAATTCATCAACATACGGCTTTATGGTTTCTACTCCTCCTTGCATTGTTGGAATTGCGTACGAATTTCCCTGCAATCCAACACCTTGCCCCCATACCGCACCGAATTTTTCTACAGCAGTGCGTGCGGCACCTCCTCCGTGCATTCCTGCCAAATTACTTCCAAACACGAAAATTTGATTTTTTTCCAACACTGAAATATGTTGTGGCGTGATTCTGTTTCCTACCATTTATAGAATTTAATTGTTTCGTAAAACACTCCTTCCTAAAACAAAAGAGCCAAATTGCATTTAACAATCTGGCTCTAAAGTTGTCGTACAAAGATTCGAACTTCGACTAACTGGACCAAAACCAGTTGTGCTGCCATTACACCATACGACAATACCTCAATTGGGTGTGCAAATATACATTTTTTTATTTTTACGCAAACAGTTTTATTATTTTTTTAGAGAATTATTCACTTTGTCCTGTATTTGCTTGCAGTATTAAATTGCACAGTTTCCACAATTCGTTCTACTACAAATGCAATCCCTCTACTATCGCACAACCACCCTATGTAATTCACTACCAACCTTCACAAAATAAATACCATCCAAATAAACACCAAATTCTACTACAGGTACATTACTACGCAACGTTTCTATAAGACGAACGTTTACATCATACAATGAAACAGATTTTCCATCAGCACCTTTCACATAAATAGTATGATTCACGGCATACGCTTCCACTTTGGATTCTACTATATCATCTATGGCAGTTTCATTTTCTGCCTCGGCAATATTGCTCACTGCCAACTGGAATGGTCCCGATTCGGCTTTCAAGAAATCCTTTGGATTGACTATTTCTGGCAATTTTATGCCGATGTAATAGTTGCTCG
>CALAUG010000025.1 GCA_937892155.1 uncultured Bacteroidales bacterium
GCCCCCCGCAGATTGTTTGCGATGTTCCAAAGGGTCTTGCCTAATTCTTGCTGGTTATTGGTGGTCATATTTCGTAACTATTCGTTGTTGCGAAGCAGTTATAGAGAGGAGGTAGCATTAAATGCGAATGTCATTCTATCTTCTATAGTTTGCAGATTATAGCCTCGAGATTTAGTCAACCCCTGTTCTATCAAATTCTGAAATTCTTTAGAAGATTTTTCGAATGTTTCTAAAGTTGTCGTGTCGTAATGCAATTTTTCTACATTGTTCATCAAATCAGTGATTCTTTTCTCTGTTTCTCCCATAATTATATGTATTTACGAGTCTGAATAAAGATATTCATACCGTACTTGTTTGTTAAATCTGTCAATAGATTGTAATATTTTCTGATGATTGACCTTAACTCTTTGTCATCACTGTAGTCTCTTATTTTGAGTTTCAGTTCTTCCAATTCATCGATGCGTATGGGGCGTGCGTGTGTTTTCCAGATATTATTGTCTCCCAATTTGTCTGCGATTTCTTCTGCGCGAGCGGACTTCTCTGCTGGCGTTACAGAATTGCCGTTTCTGTGCTTATCCCAATTTTTGAATTTATATTTTACAAGCCATTCTTTCAATAGTGAGATGGTTAATTCTTTTGCCTGTTCGTAACCTCTCAGTTCGGCTAAATCAAAATCTTTCAGAATCAGAAATTCCGCGTTCGTCAGAGTACCATTTTTTGCTTTTTCCAACAAACTGTTCACCTTATCCAAATATCCTAATGCTGGGACGAATTTACCTTCCTTGTTCTTGACTTGAGGGTCAATTGGGCCAAGAACAGAGAAATAATCCATCCATATTTCGTCCCCGCTCATACAGAAAATTGTTCCAGCGCTGTATGCGTAATCAGGTACAATAAAATGGACTGTTTCATAATGTTTACGGATGATATTCACATATCTTTCAACTGCCAATGCACTTCCGCCTGTAGTCGTTAATATAACTGTAAGACGATTTTTCTTGTCAGGATCATTTGCCAAATCCTCTATTATTCCGAGAAAGGCGTTTTCATTACCATCAGCAATTGGACCAAAATAGTTTAGTACGTCGCTACTGGTCTTGGACTCAAGTTCCACTAAAGTCTGTCTCATTAGCCCTTTTAGAGCCTTGTCTATCAAATTTTCCATCGTAATATGATTTTATAGTTGTTACAAAGATATTAATATGTGGGTTGACAATCAATAGTATTAGCAAACATCTGTTGCATCAATCCGTTTTTATATGTTTTCAATTTCTGTATTTTATCGTCCTGTGCCTGTATCATTTCATCAATGGAGGTTAGAAATGAGGCAATTTTCTGTTGTTCGGGGATTTCAGGAATTATTATTTGAATGTTCTCAATAATTGTTTTTTTGACAGCTGGAACGACACCACCTGCAAATTTTATTAAATCAATCATTATCATAATGTAAAACAAGAACATATCATCAAATTCCCTATTTTTAGCTTTAACACCAGCTGTATTGTTGTCAATAAGAGATTCTTTTATCGTAATGACTCTACGATTTAATCTAATAGCTTCTCCGATTTTTGCGAAAATAATAGTTCTTGGAGGAATAGGCTTCGCATTATTTAGCAATGGTAGGTCGTCATCGTCAACATAGTTAATTGCAACATCTATTTTATAAAGCCCTTTATTTACTGTATTTGAAATGTCACTAACTTTATAAAATGGATATTTCCCAGTTTTCTTTCCTTGCATAGCATCAGGAAAACCATAACCTTGATAAACATTTGCAACTTCTCCCAATAATATTTCTTTCCATTCCCTGGCATTTTTAAATTCCGGGAATCTCAGTTTGGGTGTTTTTTCGCCGTTGGCGGGGAAAAGCTGCTGCATAAGGCCTTTCTTGTGGGCTTTCAGTGCTTCCAGTTTTTTCGTATGGGCGGAGATCTGCTCGTCTAACAAGGTGAGAAATGAAGCGATTTTCTGCTGCTCGGGAAGAGAAGGGAATGGAATTTTGATTTCTGAAAATTGTTGATAACTAACCATTTTTCCATCTCGGATGCCTTCTAAATTACGATTTAAATCTTGAATATATTTGTGCGATTTGAAATAATACTTATAAAAGTCATTACATACATTGTCGTTAGTTTTTCTTAGAACTATGTATGCAGGACTGCATAAACCTTTATAGTTGGAATACTCTATTCCACCTTGAAAAGACCTCAAACTAATAATAAAATCGCCAATCTCAACAACTTTGTAACTTTCAATGCTTTTATCACTAACGATAACGGTGTAATCAATCATTTCTCGTGGAACAGCCCCTTGTTCTTGTGTGATGGCTAAAACTGGTAAATCAGAATTATGATTTTTGTTTACAATAGGTTTAAAAAGCTCATTTCCATTCACGACTTTCCATTCCCCGTCATTTTCAAATTCGGGGAAGCGGAGTTTGGGGAGTATTTTGGCGGTGTCAGTCATTGGCATTATTCCTAATTCAATTTTTAAGCACAAAGCTTCTTTAAATTATCAGGTTTGTTCCTTTCGCTCCAAAAAATAACATCGGTGTTTTTGCTACTGAGTGCGCTGATGTACTCCGATTTTATTTCCTTGTCAATGTCATTAATAATGGCAAGACTACACAATTCCTTGCCGGAAGTTTTTTCCCTTAATGGTTTTATGTCATCCAGACTGAAAAGGAAATTCGGAACATTTATCTTATTCAGCGTATTAAATGACTTTATAACAATCTCTTTTTCTCTTCCTGCCAATTGAAAGTCGAAAGTAAACTCCAATCCGGTATTTCCCTTGGTGATGAATTGAGGCGTATAAATAATGTTCTGTTCATCCAGCAATTGCTTGACATCTTCCTTGAACAAAGAAGACACAATGTGTTTTGCCGTAATTTCCATATCGGAGATTTCCGAAATGGCACAAATCATATTGTGTTTCTTTTGCACAAACTCATTTTGTTTCGACTTGACACATAATTCGTCGTTTTCAAGTGTAATGCCATAATTCAATAAGACAGAATCCAACCATTCTCTCCGTTTTGGGGAACGGGTGACATTAGCTCCAGACAAATCAAGATTTTTTAAAGTCATTCCGTCGTCTGAAAGAAGAATATAATCACCGTCTTTTTTTACATATATTTCTATCGGGTCGTTGAATAAACCCATAAAAGGAGTGGATATTGCAATCCAACCCGATTGCTCATCCATTCTTGTAAATGTTTTTTCTTTCAACCAATTGTAATATTGGTTTATGCTTTCTTCTAACCAATTCATAACAACATCGGATTTATGGTTATTTTTGTTTCAACGTTTATCAATTCTGCAAAACCAAGAATTGCATCTATAACTTGCTGATTTCTGTTTTTATTGTCAATTTCTTTGACTTGCACATTCGTTTCACCAATTGGCAATGCCCATGCTAATGTTTTATATCCCTCAACATGATAATGCACATGGCTTTCATTATCAAAATATTTGCCAATGTATGGTTTGAATTTTTCAGGAAGATTGCTATATCCGATTTCAGGATTATGATGTCCTCCGTTGTAATCGACTCTGAACAATCCTATTTTGCTATCATCATCTTGAAAGTGCAAGGAAATTCTCAACGAATCTTTTGCACTTTGTGTGATTTCCCATAAAAAGGCCATCCCATCATCTTCTTGTGAAATCAACTCGAATCTCAAATTCATGGGGAATGTCTGTTCTATTGTAACTGATTCTTGTTCAATACCGTTTTGAATAATTGTTTTCTTCAGACCAATTAATTCTTCTGCTTGTTCATGTGTCATAATATTAAATTTTGGTTATTCTTCGTACGCATCAAGTCCGGATATCTGCTGGCCTCCTGTCATTCGCTTCATAAGCGGTATGAGGTCACTCATCAGTTCCTCTTCCTTGCTTATGCGGTCACGCCAGCCTAAATCAAGTGGTTCAAGTAAAACGTTAAGTTCTTCTCCGTTAAAAATTTTACGTTCTATAATTTTTTCAACAAATTGTTGTAAGGCTTCTTTGTCAATGTTATGCTTTCCCGCTATAGAAATTAATTCATTATCAAATTTCTCAGTCTTGAATTTTTCATAATCATTCTTTATCTGCTGTTCGGTCTTTCCGTTTACGCTATTGACATCAAGAGATTCAACGTAGGCAATAATATCCTCGCGTTCGTCAATCAACGTTGAACTTGATTTTATTAATTGAATCAACTGCTCCTTAGTCATCTTCATTACAGACGGCGTACCGACATAACGAGCGATAAGACTCATTATATAGTCGTAATCTATCAAAGAAGATGCAAATAAGATAAATTCAAAATCCAAATCTTCAACTTCGGTAGAAATCTCAACATTCTTCTTCTCACGCTTAATTTTCAATTCCTTGGCTATATCAAGATACATTCCACGAAATTTCTGCATGTCGTCTTCCGAAAATCCAAATGCTGATACCGGATCTCCTACTAAACCTGATTTTTCATCGTTTTTTGTGTTAATATCAATGTATTGACTAAGCTGAGTATTGTATCGCTGCACCTCTTTGAAATAATTGATAAAACCAGCTTTTGCGGCATCTCCACGAAGATTCGCGACTTTCGAAGGTTCAAATTCCAAATTATACGAATTCATGAATTTTCGAAGATTATTTACCGCAGCAATGTATTTTTTTCTTATATTTTCATAAGGTTCTACCAACCATACTTGTCGTGCAAGGTCCTTCTTCTCACCAGAAAACAAGGCAATTGCTTCATCTACAGAATCTTTTTGAGTTCGAAAATCAAGAATATTACCATAAGGTTTGGTATCGTTGAGAATACGATTCGTTCGAGAGAATGCTTGCACAAGTCCGTGATATTTCAAGTTCTTATCAACATATAGCGTGTTGAGATACTTGGAATCAAAACCAGTCAGGAGCATGTCCACAACAATTATGATGTCAATTTTGTTCCTATGCGGATAATCTTTGTTGGTATATTTTTGATCCTTTATTCTCTGTTGAACATCTTGATAGTATGCATCAAACATTTCTATTTGATGATTAGTACCAAACTTTTGGTTGTAATCTCTTATGATATTTTTAAGAACTTGTTTCTTTTGATCTGGCTCCTGCTCATTATCAATACGCTCCTGCTGCAAATCTTCCTGAATCTGCATAATATCTCTATTACCCTCTGCCGGAGGCGAGAATACGCAAGTGATATTCAAGGGTTCGTAGTTTTTATCATTCTCTGTGCGTTTTTTTTGTTCGGACTTGAACAGGGTGTAGTATTCTATGGCATCATTGATAGATGCCGTAGCAAATATAGCATTGAATCTCATATCATTGGTAGCAACCCGGTGATTGTCAAGAATTTTTTCTACAATGGCTTGTTTTTTTAGATTGCTTACGGGAATAGTATTTGTGTCTTCTTCAGATTTGAAATAGTCTACATGAAAGCGTAATACATTCTTGTCATCAATGGCATTAGTAATTGTATAAGAGTGTAAAAGTTTCTGAAAGATGTCTTCTGTCGTTTTATATTGTCCCTCTTCGCCTGTTGCCTGTGTATATGTCGCATTCTCGTCAAAGATAGGAGTGCCAGTAAAACCGAATAGTTGTGCTTTGGGAAAGAAAGCTTTTATTGCTTTGTGATTTTCTCCAAATTGTGAGCGATGGCATTCGTCAAAAATGATTGCCATCCTCTCGTTCTTGAGATATTGTAACATTTCCTGATAATTCTTGCTTGCGTTAGAGTCTAATGCAATGCCTAACTTCTGGATTGTCGTTACAATAATTTTGTCAGCATAGTCCTCAGATGCCAAACGACAAACGAGTGAATTTGTATTTGTATTCTCTTCTACGCAACCTGGCTGGAACTTGTTAAATTCGTCGCGTGTTTGTCTGTCAAGATCTTTGCGGTCCACTACAAAGAGACACTTAGCTATGTCAGGATTATCCTTAAGTAGTGTAGCAGCTTTGAAAGATGTAAGAGTTTTACCACTACCTGTTGTATGCCATATGTATCCGTTTCCTCTGTTTTCTTCAATGCACTTTACAATTGCCTTTACAGCATAGATCTGATAAGGCCGCATCATCAGTATTTTTTTTTCACTTGCAACAAGTACCATATATCGACTTATCATCTCTCCCAACTTACACTTGGATAAGAATACATCAGAAAAATCATCAAGATTTGTTATCTTCTTGTTTTTTTCATCTGCCCATTGATATACAGGTAAAAAATGTTCATCTGCATTAAAGTTGAAATGTTGATTATTGTTATTTGCGAAATAATACGTATTTGTTTGGTTGCTGACAATAAACATCTGGACGAAACAGAGTAGCGAATTTGAATATCCGTTTCCCAAATCATTTTTGTAATCCACAATTTGTTGCATTGCGCGTCGTGGACTCACATCAAGCGCCTTCAGTTCTATTTGCACAAGTGGCAATCCGTTAATAAGAATAATAACATCGTAACGCTGAAAACTATTTCTAGTGTTCATGCGTAACTGATGTACAACTTCGTATTCATTTTTGCACCAATCTTTGATGTTTACCAGCATGTACTGAAGTGGTGTGCCATCTTCGCGAAAAAAAGTATTTCGTTCCCTTAGTCTTTTGGAAGCAGTAAACACATCTGATTCAGTAATCTCCTCAAGCAATCTTGTGAATTCAGCATCTGTTAGGTTTACGCGATTGAGATTTTGGAACTTTTCACGAAAATTCTGTTCCAAAGTTTTTCTATCACATATATCAAATCTAAATGTGTATTTTAGATCTTGCAATTTAGAAATGAAGTTGTTTTCTATAAGTACCTCCTTACTCATATAAATTTCTCTCCATTTTTATGCATTCAACAATTTTGGCTACAATACAATATTGATAATCTTTCCTGGAACAACAATCACTTTCTTCGTTGGTTTGCCGTCAAGCCATTTGATTGTACGTTCGTCAGCCATCACAACTTTTTCAACATCTTGTGGTGTTGCCGATTTCGGAAATTCCATTTCGAAACGACGTTTTCCGTTGAATGAAACTGGATATACAACTGAATCGTCAACAAGTTTTGATTCGTCGCACACCGGCCAAGGTTCGTAAGCCATAGATTTTGTTCCACCATACATTTGCCACAATTCTTCTGCCAAGTGAGGTGCAAATGGAGCAAGAACTTTGAAGAAATCCTTTGCAACATCTTCAGAAACCTTACCAGCTTTATAGCATGCATTTGTGAACACCATCATTTGAGAAATTGCCGTGTTAAAACGAAGATTTTCAACATCATCGGCTACTTTCTTAATAGTTTTATGAAGTTCTTTGATAACAGCATTGTCATCTTTCAAACCAGCAACAACATTTTCTTTTTCACTGAAGAAACGGAACACGCGAGCCAAGAAATTGAATACACCTTTCACACCACTTTCGGCCCAAGGTTTCACAGCATCAAGCGGTCCCATAAACATTTCGTACAAGCGAAGACTATCGGCGCCGTAGTGAGCAATCACATCGTCAGGATTGACAACATTCTTCAACGATTTCGACATTTTTGCCACAATCTGACGAAGTTCTTCGCCCGTCTCTTTATGGAAGAATTTTCCATCTTTTTCTTCAACCATATCAGACGTAACTTTCGCGCCAGCTTGTGTTTCGTAGGCAAACGCCAAAATCATACCTTGGTTGAACAGTTTCTGATATGGTTCATCAGTGTGAACAATTCCTAAATCGAACAAAACTTTATGCCAGAAACGACTGTACAACAAGTGAAGAACAGCATGTTCCGCACCACCCACATACAAATCAACCGGCAACCAATAGTTTTCTGCTTCAACAGAGAATGGTGCATCGTCGTTCTTTGGATCGGTGTAACGCAAATAATACCAGCACGAGCCAGCCCATTGAGGCATTGTATTCGTTTCGTAACGACCTTTGCGACCATTTTTGTCGACCACATTCAACCAATCGGTTGCGTTTGCCAATGGAGATTCGCCAGTGTCGCTTGGCTCGTATTTTGAAAGTTCTGGCAATTGATGAGGAAGATTTGCTTCGTCAACAGTAGAAACTTCTCCATCTTCCCAGTGAATAATAGGGAATGGTTCGCCCCAGTAACGTTGACGACTGAATAACCAATCACGAATTTTGTAATTGACAGTAGCTTTGCCCAATTTACGTTCGGCAAGCCAAGCAATCATTTTTTCAATAGCATCTTTTTTATTCAAACCATCAAGGAATCCGGAATTTACGTGAACACCGTCTTCTGTCCATGCTTGTTGTTGAACATCAACTTCCGATTTCAAAACTTCGATGATTGGCAAATTGAATTTCTTTGCAAATTCCCAGTCACGGGTATCATGAGCAGGAACAGCCATAATCGCACCTGTTCCATATCCCATAAGAACGTAGTCGGCAACCCAAATAGGAATCAATGTTCCATTTACAGGATTTTTCGCATATCGACCAGAGAACACACCTGTTTTTTCTTTGGCCAACTCAGTTCTGTCCAAATCCGACTTCATAGAAGCTTGTTTGCGATAAGCATCAACTGCAGTTTTTTGGTCGGCAGTAACAATTTGGTCAATCATTGGATGTTCTGGAGCAATTACCATATACGTTGCGCCGAACAAAGTATCGCATCGAGTTGTATAAACTGTCAATTTTGCGTCAACGCCATCAAGTTGGAAATCAACTTCGGCACCAGTTGAACGACCAATCCAATTGCGTTGCATATCTTTAACGCCAGCAGGCCAATCCAATCCGTCAAGTCCCTGCAACAAACGTTCAGCGTACAACGGAATACGCAACATCCATTGTTTCAAGTTTTTACGATTAACTTGGCAACCACATTTTTCGTGAGAACCATCGTTCAAAACTTCCTCGTTGGCACAAACAGTCTTACAATTTGGACACCACCAAACTTGTGCATTATCGTAGTATGCAAGACGTTGAGAATCAATATATTTTGTGATTTCTTCCTTGCCTTTTGCTTTAATATCTTCTGGAATTGGCAATTCAGAAATTGGACGACCTTTTTGTTGTTCCTTATCGAACCACGTGTTGTACAATTTAATGAAAATCCATTGAGTCCATTTGTAATATTTTGGATCAGTCGTATTGATTTCTCTATCCCAATCGTAGCTCAACCCTAAAGCTTTAATCTGACGGCGGAAATTGTCGCAGTTTTTCTTTGTGGTGATAGCAGGATGTGTTCCTGTTTGAATAGCATATTGTTCAGCAGGAAGACCGAAAGCGTCCCAGCCCATAGGATGAAGCACATTGAAACCTTTCATACGTTTGTAACGGCTCATTATATCGGTTGCCGTGTAGCCTTCAGGGTGACCAACGTGCAAACCAGCTCCCGACGGATATGGGAACATATCAAGTGCGTAGAATTTCGGTTTTGATTTGTCTAACTCAGTTTTGAAAGTCTTATTGGTTTCCCAATATTCCTGCCATTTCTTTTCAATTTCGGTAAAATTGTAATCCATAATTCATTTAGATAAAATGCTTTGCGAAAGTACTTTATTTTTCGGTTATATTCAAATGTTTTGAAGAATAGCTATTTGCTTTTTTGAGCTATTGGCATAAGAGGAAAACTTCATTGCAAATTGAAGACCTTATCATAATCATTGCAATGAATTTTACCTTTCATACAACCAAACAAGCCACAAGGTTTTTTCTTTTTTATAACCTCGGGGTCAATTTGTTTAATATCTTTTAATGTTATTATTCATTGTTTGGAATCTATAACTTTTTAGATTGCCCAATGGTAAGTTTTTGAAAAAATTGTTGGGAATCCAAAATCTTACCTGTTAATTTATAAGCACAAATATATTTTTATAAAAATTTTTATACCTTTGCGTGTTCCTACGCCGATGCATTTTGAATACGGTTGGTGAGGGATATATAAAAGGGCGTTTATTTGGCGCTTTGTTTTGACGTATTGAAACTTCGCAAACTTCAAATCCTGTCATATACAAAGCAATGGTAGATGCCCACTGGGTATGGGGTGCACAATACGCTAGTATTGTTTTCATATCGGCGTGGGTTCTTCGTTGCTCGTTTCGACAGGATGGGCAATGCGAAGGCCTCAATACGTGGAACGAGTATCAGATATAGATTCCACGCTTTTTTATTAAATCAATTAGTTTTCTATTAGGAATCTGTAGAGCAAAACTAAAAGTTGTGCCCGACACGAAAAAGGGACTATCTATGTAGTAATATAAGATCTAACCACATCTTGTTAGATGATTTGACTAACAAATCAAAAAGTAATTAACCATTTAAAAATTAAAGAATTATGACAATTTTAATTATTATTATTTTAGTAGTTGGCGTCATCGCCTATTTTAAAATCAAAAGTGATCCTGAAGAAGTTCAAAAACTTTGTGAAGGGAAAAACGAGCAAATAAAAGAAGTTATTCGTTATTTATATCCAGTAGAAGGATGCGGGAAAAAAGCTATTTGGACAGATGAGCAATTTGACGATTATCTAAAATCAAAAATTCAAGACTTACAAAAAAGAGCTTTAGACAAAATAGGTATAGATATAGAGCAAGTAAAAGAAGTTGAGCCAATTCATTTAGAAAATAACCTTTATTCTAAAGCTATGGCAAGAAGAGGCAATGACAGACGGTGGCGTTCTTCTCGTTATCAAGTGACGTGGATTTTCTTTTCCGACAAACAAATTTTGTTATATCAAAAAACTATAGACCTCATCAATCAGGATTCAAAAGAACGTACAGAAGAATATTTTTACAAAGATGTAACAAATATTAAAACAATTGATGAAGAAGAACGCCTTACAATTAACGGAGAAAAACAAACCGTTAATTATGTCACATTTAAAATTGTGGTACCAGGAGAGGAATTTGCATGTGCGATGCAAACAAATGACTATACAGAACGTTCTATTCAAGCAATGAAAGCAAAATTACGAGAGAAAAAATGTTAAAAACGAACATTTATTCTTATAAAAAGGACAGAAAAATAAAGAGACCAAATATAATTTGGCCTTCTCTATTTTTCTGCCTTTTACTATTCACAAGTTTCTTTTTAGAATGTCTTTTGTTGTTCTGTATAACGTATTACTTCAAACAAAGAATAACAACTATACTAGTTATAGAGAGTATTTCCTTTATTTTCATTGTTGAGCTTATCATATTTTCAAGACCTATATTTATAAATCTGATTCTTTTGTATCAGCATTATGCTTCGGAAGCAACCAGACGGAAATGTGTTTGCCATCCTTCCTGTTCGGTTTATGCTCTAATAACATTTCGAAAATATAATGTTTTTAAAGCTATTCATAAGACTTATAAACGATTGTGTCTTTGCAGCAGCCGAAATAAGATTATTATTGATTATCCTTAAACTATTTTATCATGAAACTTTTTAACAACAAGAATTCAAACGAATCAGCGTTTGTCGAAGGTAAAAAACATTGGGTAGATGTCATTAAAAATTCAAGTAATGACGATTTATTGATTTGGAGACAGCCAGAAGAGGACTTCAATACAAACTCAACCTTAATTGTAATGCCAGGCGAACAAGCCATTTTTATAAAGAACGGGAATATAGAACGTACGTTTTCTAATGGTACTTATAAATTATCTACAGAAAATTATCCTTTTATAAGTCGATTAAGAAATGCTTTTTCAGGTGGCATCAGCACTTTTAATTGTGTGGTTTATTTTGTTAAGGAAGCTGATAGTAAAGAAATAGAATGGGGAACCATTCAACCCATACGTTACGGTGATCCAATGTTGGGTCCTGTCAATATAAAAACAGGAGGTGCATATAAATTCAAAATTGTAAATCCAGAATTGTTTTTAACAAAACAACTTGGCAGTAACATCAACACAGCTACGCAGGAAGATATAACGATATATTTCAAAAATGAGTTTTCTATGCACATTGCTGATGCCATAAACAAAACATTGCAAAAACTACAAACAGAGAATTACAAAGAAATATATCATTACATTGGAAACTTAATAGAATTTTCCAATCAGGTAAAAAAACAATTAGATTATATTCTTGACAGTTATGGTATAGCATTAAAAAGTTTTTCTATATCGCGTTGTAAAGATGAATATGACGATCCCGAAGTAGAAAAAATGATAACTGATAAAAAACGGATGCAGTATATGGGAACAAATTGGGGTGCTCAGCAACAAATTGATATTTTAAAAAATGTGTCTATGAACGATGGTGCAGGAGGTATTGCATCAGTTGGAGCAGGTTTAGGTATGGGGCTTTCCATGGGAAATTCATTCAATACCTTAAGCCAACAAAATCAAGCTCATATACAAAATCAAACGTCATTTGATGTAACTGCAAAATTAAAACAACTAAAAGAATTGTTAGATGCAGGATTAATTTCGCAAAATGATTACGATTCTAAAAAAACGGATTTACTAACTCTACTATAAAGCAAAAATGGAAAAGAATAAAATACTTTTAACAATCATTGATGCAATTTTTATTGTTGCGTTTAATTTATATTTCTTTCTGTTCTATGAAGGAAGTTTTTATCCCTCGGTCTGGTTCTCGTATGGGATGATACATTTTGCATATTGTTCAATCATAATAGTACCATTATTTCTTTCCAAAAGCTCCGTAGCTACCGATGTTTTTAGACCAATCTATATTGTTACTCTAACATATTTTTTCATCGAATTATTTATAGGATTGATGTGCATTTGCTTTTCAACAGAAAACTTTAAAAGCCCATTCATTATTCAAATTTCCACATTTTTATTGTTTTTATTTTTTATCTGCATAAATCTATTGATAGCAGAACATACTGTTTCCAATATCAGCAAACAAAAACGGGAAAAACAATTTATACAAACAGTTTCAATTTTATTAAAAACCACTTTGGAAGATATAGAAGAAGATACGCTGCGATTAGCTATAGAAAAAACTTATGATATTATTAGATGTAGTCCTTCTCAAACAAGAAAAGATGTTGAATTTATAGAAAACGAAATAATAGAACTTGCATCAAACCTTCAAGATGCGGTAAACCAAAAAGAAATCGATATTATTGAAAATTTAAACAAGCAACTTATAAAAAAAATAAACGAAAGGAATATCTTATTTAAAACACGTAATTAAATGGAAATCATCAACTTAGAATGCCCAAGTTGTGGGCGACCTTTATCTACGGAAATAAAAGAATGTCCAGCCTGTCATAGACCTATTCTTATTACCTCTTTTAATGATTTGAACAAATTAGACAATTTAGATGTAAAAAAATATATCAAATCGTATGACAATGTTATCAAATCAAACCCAAGCAACGATGTGCGTTTCGCCTCTGCGTTGTGTTTAACGAAATTAAAATTATATGATAAAGCAATGACCTTGTTTGAAGACTGTCTACTTGAAAATATAGATAATCCAGAGGTGTATTTTTACGCAGCAATATGTACATTGCAAGGAAGAAAGGCCTTTTTATTACAACGCCATGAAATAAATCAAATAGAAAAATACCTAAATGCTGCTTGCGATATAGAATCAAAGGGTGTTTATTACTTACTTCTGGCATATATCAAATACGATTATTTCGAAAGGAAATACCTAAACACAACTCCAAATTACAAGGATTATCTGCATAAGGCAAAAGAATTCAATTGTAGTTTTTTGGACTCAGAATTTCTATTTTCTCTTTTAAATGTTGAGATTCCTACACAATTGGAATTATAATTAAAATTCGATTTCAGACAATTCGGATTGGTATAACAGATGTATTTTCTAAAATACTGAACATACAAACTGCCAATTTCTTGATTCTTGAATCTTAGTTCTCTTACCTCTCGAAAACAATTTTCTTTCGCATAAAGAAATTGAAGAAGAAAACCACAATTTGGGCGATGGTATTACTGATAAGGAAATACACGCCACATTTATTGGTCAGCACTGTCGTAATGCCAATGTTTATGCCTAGTCCAGCGGCGCCGATGAGTGTAAAAATCAAAAATTTGATTGCGTTTTTGCTTGTTCCTTCTTCTTCTTTGTGGAAAACCCAAATGCTGCTCAAAAAGAAATTCACAAGTCCAGCAAGTAACGAGGCAATTGCTGTGGAAACGGGCAAATAGTCGTCGCCAAGTAATTTTTCGTTCAAAAACCATAAAATCGCAATGTTTATGGAATAACGTATCAGTTCCACAACTGCGTTACGGATAATTTGAACAGTTGTACTATCGGTTTTACCAAAAAGAATTGTTTTGAATGATTCCATTATTTCCACGTTGCGACAAAGGTAATAAAAAGTTGTCAGTGGGCAGAAAGAGGTTGTCAGATTTTCAAAAAACGCTTTTATATGGACACGAAAAGGAGTTCACCGACCTTTTTTGTTTTTGGAAGAATCGCTATTGTTTTATACTTTTACCAAGTAAAAAATTTCAATATGAACGACAAACCTATTTTCATTGCCGGTCCTTGCGTGATTGAGTCAATGGACGTTTTGGAAGAAGTTGCCACAGAATTGGTGCGACTCAATAAAAAATTCAACATCAATATTATTTTCAAATCCTCGTTCGACAAAGCTAACCGAACTTCAGTAAAATCTTTCCGTGGTCCTGGACTGGAAAAAGGTTTGCAAATGTTGAACGACATAAAGACAAAATTTGGTCTGCAAATTCTAACCGACATTCACGAATCGTATCAAGCAGATCCAGTTGGACAAGTTGCCGACGTTCTGCAAATTCCAGCATTTTTGTGCCGCCAAACCGACTTGCTTGTTTCCGCTGCCAAAACGGGGAAAATCGTAAATATTAAAAAAGCACAATTTCTTTCGGGAAACGATATGCAGTTTCCAGTGGAAAAAGTCCGCGAATCGGGAAACAACAACGTGTGGCTTACGGAACGTGGTAATATGTATGGTTACAATAATTTAGCCGTAGATTTCCGTAACATAGCCGATATGAAACAGTTCACCAACATAGTTATTATGGATTGCACTCACTCGGTTCAGCGTCCGGGCGCGGCGGGTGGGAAAACCGGCGGCGACAGAACATTTGTTCCTGCTATGGCTTTGGCTGCAAAAGCATTTGGAGCAAGCGGCTATTTCTTCGAAATCCACCCAAATCCCGAAATTGCAAAAAGTGATGGACCTAACATGTTATTTTTGAAAGATTTTGAAGGAGTAATAGAATCTTTACTTTAATATGAGATATTCAAAAATTCCATCCGCTCTGTTTGTAAAAAACAGAAATAAGGTTTTGGCAAAAATGCCAGAAAATAGTTCCGCCGTAGTTTTCTCAAATCCGCAGATGCCAAAAAATGGAGATGAATTCTATCCATACCGCCAAAGTTCTGATTTCTTTTATCTTACGGGAATTTGTCAAGAAAAATCTATTTTGATATTGACCAATGCGGTACACGACAAAAATGCCATTTTGTTCATTCTGGAACCAAAGCCGGAATTGGAACAATGGGAAGGCAAAAAATTGAGTAACGACGAAGCGACAAATATTTCCGGAATTACTGAAATAGAATATGTTGAAAGTTTTACTTCTCTTTGGAATTCAATAGCAAATCAAAGCGATCATTTATATTTTTGTAAGAACTGCAATCCACGATTGAAGACCGATTTGCTGTTGCCGGACAAATTATTCGGTGACGAACTTTCCCAAAAATGGCAAAACAAAGACGTTCAATGTCTTGCAAACATCATGACCGAATGTCGTCTTGTGAAAGAACCCGAAGAAATAGCACTGATAAAGAAAGCGTGTGATATTACAAAACAATCATTTTTTGATATTCTTCCGCAAGTAAAAGTAGGAATGTATGAATATGAAATAGAGGCAATTATGACAAATTGCTTCATCAAAAATGGGGCAAACGGCCACGCTTTTGAGCCAATCATTTCCAACGGACGTAATACTTGCTATTTACATTACATAAAGAATGATCAACGCTTGGAAGACGGCAATTTAGTTCAACTGGATTTCGGTTCCGAATATGCAAACTATGCAAGTGATTGCTCGCGCGCGTTTCCTGTCAATGGGAAATTTACGAATCGTCAAAAAGAATTTTATTTGGCTGTTCAACGAGTTTTTGATGAAATCAGAAAAATCATAAAACCAGGAATCACAATAGCAGATTATCAAAAAACAACCTGCCAACTTATTCAGAATGAATTACTTTCATTGGGATTGCTTACAAAAGATGACATTCTCAAAAAAGGAGATAAACCAGCATATTTCAAATATTTCATGCATGGAATTTCCCATTTCATTGGCCTTGACACACACGATGTTGGTGAAAAAAATGAAATACTGAAACCTGGGATGGTTGTTAGTTGCGAACCAGGAATTTACTGTTTCGAAGAAAATATAGGCATTCGATTAGAAGACACCATTTTAGTAATCGAAAATGGCAACGAAGATTTGTTGTCTGGAATTCCAATGGACGTTGAAGAAATTGAATCGCTAATGAATTGTTAATCTTTAAGATTCATTCGTTTTTTAAATTCATCCTTAAAGGTTAATCCAATAGGAATTTCCTTATCGCCAATGATTACAAATCCAGATTTTACGCTGTCGACTTTGTCTAATGCAACGATATATGATTTGTGGATTCTAATGAATTGTTTTTCAGGAAGTTTTGTCAAAATTCCTTTTATGTTCATTAACGTGATGATACGTTTATCTTTAGTTACGATTCGTACGTAATCTTTGAGTCCCTCGATGTATAGAATCTCATTAAAATAAACCCGCACGTCTTGATAGTCGGCTCGGATGAACAAAAACTGGTCGTTTTTCGGTCGTGTTTCGAGAATGTATTTTACTTTTTCGACAGCAATGTTGAATCGTTCTGGAGAAATCGGTTTCAAAAGGTAATCAATGGCACTTACTTCAAAGCCGTCAACAGCATATTGATCGTAAGCTGTTGTAAAAACAATCAATGGCGGATTTTTGAGCGATTTTACCAAATTTATGCCCGAGACATCAGGCATTTGAATATCAAGGAAAATGACATCAATGTGTTCTTTTTCAACAACTTCTAATCCTTCTTCCGAATTTTTACACGAAGCAACTAATTCTAATTGCTTGTTGTCTGCGATGTATGTTTCTAAAACATCACGTGCCAAAGGTTCGTCATCAACTATTATACAGCGTATCATAATTGTATTTTTAAAGAGACAGTATATTTGTTATCTATTTCATTAATGTCAAGTGTATACCGAGAATCGTAGAGTAATTCCAAGCGTGTTTTTACATTTTGAATTCCAATACCATGCACTGTATCTTTCTGATTTCTAGGATATTTTATATTCTCAATATAAAAATCTATGCATGTTTTGTTTACGGTTATATTCAATGTAATAGTTGCAACGCCATTTGAATTTACTCCGTGTTTAAATGCGTTTTCCACAAAAGGTATCAATATCATCGGGGCAATTTCAGCATCTTCGTTTTCGTTTTTGACGGTTATTAAAATTTGACTTTCTGTTGACAACCTGATTTTTTGCAGGTTGATGTAGTTATCTATATAATTTATTTCTTTTTGTATGTTCACGTGGTTTTCGTTGCTTTCGTATGTTACGTATCGTAACAAATCAGACATTGTAAGTATTGCTTTAGGTAATTTGTCTGATTTCTTTAATGACAAGGAATATATGCTATTTAGTGCGTTAAATAAAAAATGCGGACTTAATTGCGATTTAAGTAGCTGAACATTCGAGGCAATCTGTTGCTTCTCAAGTTCTCGTAAGTCTCTTTCGCGTTTCGCATTTTGTATCGAATAACTGTACATTCCGCTGGCAGCAATGGTGACAAAGAATGTCATGTATCTTAAAATTGGGCTGGGACCCCGTCGTGAAATTTTTGGTGGATTTATGGAACCAGAATATAATTCTTGTACCAAATTGATGTATTTGTCGTGTAAGGGACTAAATATGTATGTCGAAAATTGGAAGAAGATTATTAATCCGAAAATTGCCATCAAGTAATACATGTATTTCTTTTTTACTAGCAAATATGGTACGCATAAGTTCGCATGTAAGTAAAATACAATTATCGCAGAGGAAAAAAATAGTGCTTCATAGAGAATGATTCGTAATGTTGTAGGTACTGTCCAAAAAATGTGCGGAATCATTAATAAGACAAACCAAACGCAGATATGCTCAAATATTTTTAGAAGATTTTTCATTAAAATATAATCTTTTCAAAGATACTCGTTTGTCTATTTTGTGTGTGTAAAATATACAAACGTGCAGTTTTCATAGATGATTTATGGGCGAAAAAATCGAGCGATTTTGATTTAAAAATTTTTATCTTTGAAGACAAATAGAAGAATATGGAAGTCTTGACAAAAAAGCGCGAAGTAGAAGAAAGAAATGTTATTTCTGTTCTTGAAACATACGATATCACAACAGGTGAACGCAAGATTCTCTGTGAATTAGATGAATTAATTGAAGCTCCAAATTGGTTGAAAGATGGCAAGACATTGGTTTTCAACGGACATGGGAAATTGTATTCATACAATATCGAAACAAAAGAACGTAAGGAAATCAATACCGGATTTTGCATACAATGCAACAACGACCACGTACTTTCGCCAAATCACGATAAAGTTGCAGTAAGTCACCATACAACCGAAGACGGACAAAGCAGAGTGTACGTGATTCCGTTTGCAACGGGCATTCCAGAACTAATTACACCAATTGCACCAAGTTATTTGCATGGCTGGTCCCCTGACGGTAAAACGCTTGCTTATTGCGCAGAACGGAATGGAGAATACGACATTTACACTATTCCAGCAAATGGTGGCGAAGAAACTCGTTTGACTGACGCGCCTGGACTAAATGATGGGTGCGAATTTTCTCCCTGTGGGAAGTACATTTGGTTCAATAGTGTACGCACAGGTTTAATGCAAATATGGCGTATGCGTGCCGATGGTAGCGAACAAACACAAATGACATTCGATGAAAATAGTGACAGTTGGTTTGCACATGTTTCTCCTGATAATCAGAAAGTTGTGTATATTTCATACAATAAAAACGACATCAATCCAGGCGACCATCCAGCAAATAAAAATGTGGAAATAAGAATGATGTCGCCAAATGGCGGTGAAAGCAAAACTCTTGTAAAATTGTTTGGCGGTCAAGGGACAATCAACGTAAATAGCTGGGCACCAGATAGTAAGAAGTTTTCTTTCGTGAGCTACAAGCTAAAATAGTAATAGGTTATTAGTTGATAATAACTTGTGGAATTCTTTTGTGAAAATGCCTTTTTAAATCTATTTAACATTGTAAATTTGGAACGTTAAATAAGTAGGTATTACATTCTCTGTCAAATGAAAAGAACAGTATCCTTATTGCTTCTGATAAGTTGTTTTTGTGTGTCGGTTTTCGCACAAAAAATGACGCGTGAAGAGTATGTTGAAAAATATGCAAAACTCGCAGTGCAGGAAATGTATCGTGTGGGAATACCCGCAAGTATTACGCTCGCACAGGCTTGTCTGGAGTCAAACAATGGAAACAGTGACTTGTCAATTGCGTCGAACAATCATTTTGGAATAAAATGTCATAGTTCTTGGCAGGGCAAACGAATTTATCACGATGATGATGCGAAGGGTGAATGTTTCCGTGTTTATGATGAAGTGTATGATTCGTACGTGGATCACTCGAATTTCTTGCGTAACGGTCAACGTTATGCGTTTTTGTTTGAGTTTGATAAAAACGACTTTACTTCGTGGGCCTACGGTTTGAAACGTGCTGGATATGCAACAAATCCAGAATATCCAAAATTGTTGATTAAAATCATCGAAGACAATCAGTTGTACAAATATGACTCTATGAAGCCAGAAGATTTCAAAGGAAAATCAAAGAAAGAAAAGGAAGAGGAGGCGGTTGTCGTAGTTGTTGATGCGCCAACGTCGACGGTTGAACCACCGTTGCCTTGGCAATATAAGCCAGTTGACAAGAAAAAAGATAAGGATATATACAAGAACAATGGTAAAAAATTCGTTATGCTGCAAAAAAACGAAACGTTATATACCATTGCAAGAAAATTCAATGTTCCATTGTGGAAATTGTATTCATTCAACGATTTCCATGTTGGACAGGAAGTTACGGATAGTATGATAGTGTACATAGAACCGAAAGCAGCGTGCGCAGATAAAAAGTATACAACGCACAAAGTTGAAAAAGATGAAACTTTTTATACTATTTCCCAACGATATGGAATGAAGGCTTCGCGGCTTGCAAAACTTAATTCCGCCAATGTAAATAATACGTTGGAGGAGGGGTCAAATATATATGTGAGGAAATATGCATTTAATAAATAAGTTATAACGGAAAATTTTACTTTTGTTCGAGCAAAAATCAAGTCAAATGAGTTCAGATAAAAAAATCAAATCAGCATTAATTTCAGTCTATCACAAAGATGGTTTGGATAGTATTGTACTGAAATTGAAAGAATTAGGAATCACGTTTTATTCAACGGGAGGAACCCAAACTTTTTTAGAATCTTTGGGATGCAAAGTTACTCCTGTTGAAAGTTTAACATCATATCCGTCAATTTTGGGCGGACGCGTAAAAACACTTCATCCAAAAGTTTTTGGCGGGATTTTGGCGCGCCGCGATAACGAAGGCGATCAAGCGCAAATGACTCAATATCAAATACCAGAAATTGATTTGGTGATTGTTGATTTGTATCCATTTGAACAAACAGTTGCTTCCGGCGCTGCAGAACAAGATATTATAGAGAAAATTGATATAGGTGGAATTTCGTTGATTCGCGCTGCTGCAAAGAATTTCAAAGATGTGATTATCGTTGCTTCAAAACAGCAATATGGCAAATTGGATTCTTTATTGTCGGAAAAGAAAGGAATTTCTTCAATAGAAGATCGTAAAAGTTTCGCCTGCGATGCATTCAATGTTTCTTCTCATTACGATTCGGCAATCTTCAATTACTTTAATCAAGGTAATGATGATTCTGAAAAAATTAGTTTGACGAATGGTAAAGTTCTCCGTTACGGCGAAAATCCTCACCAAAAGGCTGTGTTCTATCAGTTCGCAAACACTAAGTTGGAACATACGTTGGCAAACTCACCTTGCTTGCAAGGAAAAGAAATTTCATACAACAATATGCTTGATGCGGATGCAGCATGGAAGTCGGCAAGTGATGCGTATAATTCTGTGTCAAATATTGCAAATAAAGTTGCCGTATCGGTTGTTAAACACTTGAATCCTTGTGGTTTGGCTGTTGCCAGTACACCAATGAGAGCTTTGGAATTGGCTTGGGCTGGTGATCCTGTTAGTGCGTATGGTGGTATTGTTTGTTTTACAAGCGAGGTTGATGCCGAAATAGCCAATTGGTTTACAGGTAAGTTTATAGAAATTATGATTGCTCCATCGTACACCGAGGAGGCAAAAGAAATTCTTGCGAAGAAGAAAAATCTACGCGTCTTAGTTACTCCTATTAAACCAGCTGTTACAGGTGAGAAATTGTATCGTTCAGTTAACGGTGGTCTTTTGGTTCAAGATGAAGACGAAGGAATGGATACAGAATATAAACCAGTTACAGGGAAAACATTTACCGAAAAACAACTTGATTTGGCTAAGTTCGGGACACAGGCTTGTAAATATTTGAAGAGTAATTCTATGTCGCTCGTTTCTCAGGCTGAAGATGGCTCATACTGGTTAACAGGTGCTGGTATGGGGCAACCTAATCGTATTGACAGTTTACAACGATTGACAGTGCCTCGTTTTAATTTGAAAAGCGGATGTGAGATATCTGAATCTGTGTTGATTTCCGATGCTTTCTTCCCATTCAAAGACAGCGTAGAAGCTTGTAATGAATTTGGTATAAAATACATTGTACAACCAGGTGGAAGCATCCGTGACGAGGAAGTTATAGAAGCTTGCAATGAATTTGGTATCGCAATGGTATTTACAGGTAGAAGACATTTTAAACACTAATAAAAAAAGAAAAGTATTATGGGATTATTTTCATTTCTTTCTCAAGAAATCGCAATAGACCTTGGAACTGCAAATACTATCATTATTCATAATGATAAGGTTGTAGTTGATGAACCAAGTATCGTTGCTCTTGATGCACATACAAACAGTGTGATTGCAATCGGTAGCAAGGCTCGTCCTATGCAGGGTAGAGCACACGAAGGCATACAAGTTATACGTCCAATGAAAGATGGCGTGATTGCTGATTTCCGTTGTGCAGAAATTATGATTCGTGGAATGATTAAAATGATGGAGCAAAAACAGCATCTTTTTAAATCATCATTAAAAATAGTAGTTTGTATCCCTTCAGGATGTACCGAAGTTGAACTTCGTGCCGTACGCGACTCTGCAGAAAATGCTGGTGGTCGTGAGGTTTATATGATTCACGAACCTATGGCTGCAGCAATCGGTATTGGTTTGAATGTTGAAGAAGCCAAGGGTAACATGATAGTTGATATCGGTGGTGGTACAACTGAAATCGCTGTCATTTCGTTAGGTGGCATTGTATGTGATAAATCAATTAAGGTCGCAGGTGACGTGTTCACAAGAAAAATTCAGGAAGCTTTGCGTTCTGAATATAATGTGAAGATTGGAGAACGTACCGCCGAAGAAATTAAGATTAATGTTGGTTCTGCTTTGGCAGATTTAGCCGAACCACCAGCAGAATATATTGTTCGCGGTCCTCACCAAGTGTCGGCCAAACCTATGGAAATTCCTATCTCACACGTAGAAATTGCTGCTTGGCTTGATGAACCATTAACACAAATTGAAAATGCAGTTGTGTCTGCGTTGGAAGCAACTCCAGCCGAATTGTATTCGGATATTTGCCGCGATGGCATTTGGCTAACTGGTGGAGGTGCTTTATTGCGTGGTCTTGCACAAAGATTGTACAATAGAACTGAAATAGAGTTTAAAGTTGCAGAAGATCCGCTACACTCTGTTGCTCGTGGAACTGGTATAGCTTTAAAGAAAATCGACGAATTTCAATTCTTGATTCGTTAATGAATTATACTGATGAGGAATCTGTTTGCATTTATAGAGAAGCATAGCTTTTTGTTACTTTTTTTATTGCTGCAAATAGTTTCCTTTGTCTTTATAGTATCTTTTAACGAACCTCAAAAATCACAATTTGGTGTTGTTTCCAATGCGTTTCGAGGAAGACTGCATAAAATAAACCAGTCGGTTACGCGCTATTTTTACTTGGAAAAAGCAAATCAGCGTTTAGTTGAAGAAAATGCCCGGTTGTATGCCGATCAGGAGTTCTCACAGAAAAGCAATGCTATTTTCCCAACAAAAGTTGTAAATCCTGAGAATAGTCAGCAGTATGAATATTTTCCAGCAAGAGTGCTGAATAATACCATTAACAAAGTTGACAATTATATCACCATAGATAAAGGTTGGAAACATGGCGTAGAAAAAAATATGGCTGTGATTTGCCCTTCTGGCATTGTTGGTGTTGTTGTTCGTGTATCTAAGAATTTTTCTATGGTAATGACTGTGCTTAGCCCAAAATTTAGGGTGAGTGCAAAATTCAAAAATTCTGATTTTTATGGGTCACTTACTTGGGATGGTAAAAATTATCAGATTGCCACATTGGAGGAAATACCTCTTCACGCTATTGTCAATGTTGGTGATACATTGGTGACAAATACGTATTCAAATTTGTTCCCTAATGAAATTATGATTGGAACAGTAGAATCTTTTTATCAAAATGGTAATTTCTTTTCGGCAAACGTGCTGCTTTCTACTGATTTTAAGCGAATTGAATACGTTTATTTGATAAAAGATTTATTCAAACAAGAACGCGAAAATTTGGAATCCGCTGTACAATAATGGAAAATTTGACCAAATATATAATTCTGTTCGTATCGCTAATGTTATTGCAAATGTTAGTGCTGAATAATGTGTCTGCTGTTGGTCTGACGGCACCATATTTATATTTGGCTTTTATACTTATGTTGCCAGTAAATACTTCTCCAACATTGGTGTTGTTTTTATCTTTCATAACAGGTTTGACCATAGATCTTTCGTTAAGTTCGTTAGGGGTGCATTCCTTTGCAACCGTTACAATGGCCGCTGTTAGACCATATATCTTAAAATGGATGGCTCCTCGTATTGGATATGAAAGAAATAATGCTCCGTTATTGAAAAACTTTGGGATATTGTGGGCAATCAAATACAATGCTTCGTGTGTTGCCATACACCATATAGTGTTATATTATTGTTTTACGTTTTCGTTTGAAGATGCTGGATTTCTATTTATTAGAATGGTCATAAATATTATCCTCACGGTTTTCTTGATAATTCTTAGTCAGGTCTTCATTTTTCGGAAATAAGTATGGATTTGTCAAACAGAAGATTGATAATATCTGCCATCGTTGTTGGCGTGGCGTTGCTGTTTCTTGTCCGTTTGTTTTATATCCAAATAATTGACGATTCATACAAGTTGAGTGCTTTGAATAATTCCCGACGTTACGAGGTTCAGCACCCAGCCCGTGGACTCATTTATGATAGAAATGGGAATTTGTTGGTTGCTAATGAGGCAGCATACGATTTAATGGTCGTTACAGGTCAGATTAAGAATCTTGACACTTTGGCCTTATTATCTATCATAAATGTAAGCAAAGATTTTTTTATCACAGAATTAAAAAAAGCGCAAAAAAATAGATATAGGCCATATCCGATTATTAAGCAAATCAATGCGGAAACGTATGCACGTTTGCAGGAACAACTATTTAATTTCCCTGGCTTTTATGTACAGACAAGAACAGTGAGGAATTATCCATATCATTGTGGCGCTCTTGTGCTAGGATATATCAGCGAGGTAGATAAAAAGGATGTTGAGCGCGATTCCACCTATGAACAGGGTGATTATATTGGTAAAATAGGTATAGAAAAATGGTATGAATCATATCTTCGTGGTGTTAAAGGCGGTGTGTATTATCAGGTTGACGTGAAAGGACGTGTAAAAGGTTCTATGGAAAACGGCAAATATGATAGGACCGCTCTTTTGGGGAAAAATATAATAACCACGCTTGATATTAATTTGCAACAATATGGTGAAAAATTAATGCATAACAAAAAAGGAAGCATTGTTGCCCTCGATCCAAAAACAGGTGAAGTTCTTGCTTTGGTTTCTGCACCTTCATTTGATCCGAACCTCATGGTAGGACGTGCATTAAATGACAATTATAAATTATTGGTAAATAATCCTATAAAACCTTTGTATAACAGACCTATACAAGGTGTTTATCCACCAGGTTCTACGTTCAAGACTATCAATGCATTGGTGGGTTTGCAGGAAGGAATAATAACTCAGCATACGAAATATGGTTGTCAAATGGGATATTATTCTGGAGGATTACACGTTGGTTGCCACAATCACGAATCGCCAATAGATTTGATAGAATCTATAAAGATGTCGTGTAATGCGTATTATTGTAATGAATTCCGTGCAATTATGGATGCTTCCAAATATGGCTCTGTCCGTGAAGGTTTTTTAATCTGGCAGTCCTATATTAAGGCTTTTGGTTTGGGGAAACCTCTCGGTATAGATTTGCCGAGTGAAAAAAGTGGCAATATTCCCCGTGCAGAGTCTTATGACAAAACGTATGGGAAAAATCGGTGGAATTCTTTAACAATTGTGTCGTTGTCTATTGGACAAGGCGAAATTACCGAAACTCCTCTTCAAATGGCTAACGTGGCTGCAACAATTGCGAATAAAGGCTACTACATAACTCCACACGTTGTGAGAGATATAGAAGACACAGTATTTGATAAATCATTTATCCAACGTCACGATTTACCAATTGACAAAAAGTATTTTGACATTGTTCAGGAAGGCATGCATCGTGTTGTTAATGGTGGGCCTGGTGCCACAGCTTGGTGGCTGGCTTTAAAAGACATAGATATTTGTGGTAAAACGGGAACAGCACAGAATCCACATGGCGAGGATCACTCTATTTTTATGGCTTTTGCTCCTCGTGAGGACCCCAAAATTGCTATCGCCGTTTGCGTAGAGAATGGTGGATTTGGCGCAACACTGGCAGCCCCGATAGCAACGCTTATGATAGAAAAATATCTTAAAGATACAATAACAAATACTTGGAGAGAACAGCAGGTTCTCGAAAAGGACATAATTCATAAAAATTAATGGCGAAACAAATAGGAAATATTTTTAAAAAGGTTGACTGGCCATTGGTGGTTGTATATTGTATCCTTGTATTTGCAGGCTGGTTCAATATTTATTCTGCTGTATTTGACGAATCGGCAAGTTCCATATTTGCTGTTTCTCAAAAATATGGGAAACAACTTATCTGGATAGGTGCTGCGTTCTTGTGGGCAACCATAATTTTGATTATAGATAGTGGTGTATACTTCTCGTTTTCGTACCTAATATATCTTGTAGTCATCTTGTCTTTAATAATAGTCTATTTTATTGCGCCTGAGATTAAAGGTGCGCGTTCGTGGGTAGAAATAGGTTCGTTACGTCTGCAACCTTCGGAATTCGCCAAGCTGGCAACAAGTTTGGCTGTCGCGCGGTATTTAGGTTCCTACGGCGTTAAAGTAGAAAAATTTGGAGAAATACTTAAAGCTGGAATATTCTTGTTCATACCAATCGCTTTGATTGTTCTTCAAGGTGACGCAGGAACATCATTGGTGTTTCTTTCCTTTTTTCTTGTCTTTTTCCGTGAGGGAATGCCACCAATCTATTTGTTAATAGGTGTAGGCATGTTACTGATTTTCTCTTTGTCAATTGTCTGGGGTGGATCAACTATTTCAATGGTGGTGATAGCGGTTTGTCTGATAGCTTTTCTGAATTATGCTCTTAATAAAAAACACAAATTACCACTACTTACTATTGCGCTTGTATCATTGGCTTTTGTGGTACCGCTATTTGTGTACTATGTATTTGAATTGGATATAAACCAATTGATTATATTTTTATTCGGTTTTGTGGTTGTCGCTATACCCACGGTCATATTTGCCTATAAAAAACGTGCTTGGTTGTTATTTTTGATTTGGGGCATAGGCCTTGCAGGTGTTGCAACGTCTCAATCCGTTGAATACGTGTTTAATAATGTGTTGGAAGAACACCAGCAAAAACGTATAAACGTGTTTTTTGGTTTGGAATCCGATCCTAAGGGTAGCGAATTTAACGTAATACAATCAAAAATAGCTATTGGTTCAGGTGATTGGGCCGGCAAAGGTTTCCTTAATGGAACTCAGACAAAAAACGATTTTGTGCCGGAACAAAGTACCGACTTTATTTTCTGCACAATTGGAGAAGAATGGGGATTTTTGGGTTCTGTAACAATTATCGGTCTATTCGTATTCTTAATATTAAGAATAATGCGGAACGCCGAACGCCAACGTACGAAATTCAGTAGAATTTATGGTTATTGTGTCGCTTGTATTTTGTTTTTCCACTTAATGGTTAATGTGGGAATGACCATAGGATTGATGCCAATTATTGGTATTCCTTTGCCGTTCTTTAGTTATGGTGGCTCTTCTTTATGGGGGTTTACTATCCTTTTGTTTATTTTTATTAAGTTGGATGCTAACAGGGAAGAATTAATTCAATAAAAAATATCACTTTCCTTTGTGCGATAAGAAAAAAATGCTACTTTTGATGCCAGTTATTAACCAATTATAAAAAAGTTATGATTAACAAAGTTATTCTAATCGGAAATGTTGGTGCCGATCCTGATGTAAAGTACATCAAGGAAAACCAATCAGTTGCCCATATTAATTTGGCAACGACGGAAACATTCGTGAAAAATGGCGAAAAAACTTCCAATACAGAGTGGCATCGCCTTGTGTTGTGGGGAAATTTGGCAAAAATAGCCGAATCCTATGTGATTAAAGGAACTCAACTCTATGTTGAAGGAAAGTTGCATTATTCACAGTATCAAGACAAGAATAATGAAACAAAATATTCGACAGAAATAGTTGTCAATGAAATTCGTTTATTGGGAGGAACCAAAACAAATCCACGTCAGCAAAGTCAGGAGCAAATAGACAATGCAAACGAGAAAGCATTAAATAGTCTTGTAAATGAATCTGTAGAAGAATATAAAAGCTCGGATAAACAAGATGTACCATTTTAATTAATAACCATTGGCTTTTTACATCGGGCTACGTATTTAATGCGTAGCCTTTTTATTTTTTAAAGAATAGTGTAAATTTGGCCTTGTTTTATATAAATATGAAAAAATTACTGCTCTTTGTTTGTTCGGTTCTCTTCCTATTCTCTTGTCAGGAACGAGATATAAAAGTTCCTAAACAGCGTGGCTATTTCCGGATAGATCTTCCGGAACGTAATTATGTCGAGTTTCCAGAGAAGGATTTCCCGTATTCATTTAATATCCCTTCCTATGCAAAAATAGAAAAGGATACCGATGAGGGCGCGGAACCGTATTGGATTAATGTGCAATTCCCAACAATGAAGGCAACAGTTCATATTAGTTATAGAAACTTACATAACAATTTAGATGAGGTTGTAGAAGATGCGCATTATCTTGCTTTTCATCACGAAGTACGTGCCGATGCCATAAATACCAAGGAGTTCCATTACGACGACAAAAATGTCCATGGATTGTTGTTTGACATAAAAGGCGATGCGGCGTCATTACTGCAATTTTGTGTGACAGATAGTACAAAGAATTTTGTCCGTGGTGCACTTTATTTTAATGTTCCACCAAATAAGGATTCTCTTGCTCCTGTGGCAAATTTTATACGTGAAGACATAATTGAAATGATAAGCTCTTTTGAGTGGAAAAATAAATAGACATGGCAAAAATATTAGTTACTGGCGGTCTTGGTTATATCGGCTCACACACAGTCGTAGAACTTATTCAAAGCGGATACGAAGTAGTTATCGTTGATAATCTTTCTAATTCTGAAATAACAGTATTGGATGGTATAGAATCTATTACTGGTGTCCGTCCTGCTTTTGCACAGTTGGATATTTGCGACGAAAAGGCTTTACAACAATGTTTCACACAATATGGATTGTTCGATGCGGTTATTCATTTTGCTGCATATAAAGCTGTTGGTGAATCTGTAGAAAAATCGCTTGATTACTATCGTAATAATGTGTTTGGACTAATTCAGTTGCTAATGCTGATGAGAAAGAATAATACAAAGCACATTATTTTTTCTTCTTCTTGTACGGTGTATGGTCAGCCTGATAAATTACCAATTGACGAAACTGCTCCAAGAAAATCGGCTACATCGCCATACGGAAATACAAAGCAAATGTGCGAGGATATTATTCGCGATGCCATTACGTCGTATCACGACTTCACGGCAATATTGCTTCGCTATTTCAATCCAATAGGAGCACATCCATCTGCAAAAATTGGCGAGTTGCCTAAGGGAGTGCCAAACAATTTGGTGCCATTTGTAACGCAAACAGCAGCAGGATTACGTAAAGAATTATCAGTTTTTGGTGATGATTATAACACTCCCGATGGTTCCGCAATACGCGATTATATTTATGTCGTTGATTTGGCAAAAGCTCACGTTAAGGCTATGCAGCGATTATTAGCTGGCAATAACCAATCCGAAATGGAGATTTTTAATTTGGGAACTGGTAATGGCGTTTCTGTTTTGGAATTAGTTAAGACATTTATGAGTGCCACAGGCGTAAACCTTCCTTATAAAGTTGTAGGACGCCGTTCTGGCGATACAGAACAGGTTTGGGCCGATAATTCTTTGGCAGAAAAGGAACTTGGTTGGACTGCTAAAACTCCTCTTGCGGATGTTCTTGTATCTGCTTGGAATTGGGAGAAAAAAGTGAGAGGAATAAAGTAGGGGATAGATATTTACTTCTAATCAGTTTCCGAAATTTCCCACCGACAAGAGGCATATCCTTCTCTTGCTAAAAGTGATTTCTTTGTTTGGGAAAACAGTTATAAACTGCATTTGTTTTCCTTAAAAAAATTTTACACATTTGTAGCGAAATCGCATTTTGCGGTTTTGACATATTGAAGGCGGGAGATGGTTGAGTTTTACGTTTCTTTATGCCCAGTGTTTTCTAAAAAATTGGCTTAATGGTCAAAAAATTATTGTTATGAAAAATTTTGACCAATAGGCCTACAAATTGAAAATTAAATGATTTGAATTTAAATTAAGTTGAATTTCGGTCAAGCTTATTTAGACATTTACATAGAATAATTATAAAACATTTTTCATTTATGAAACAATTTTTTTACTCAATCGAACAGCAACAATTCGGACCAGTAGCAAAAGAAGAATTACAAGGCAAAATCACCAAAGAAACACTTGTTTGGTGCGAAGGAATGGAAAATTGGACAAACGCAGGAGATGTGGAAGAATTAGCAGACATGTTTCCTAACATTCCTACTCCACCTCCAATTCCAGAACAAAAAAAGACAACACCTCCACCATTTTCATCTGTTGAGAAAAAAGAGGATTCTAAAGCGAAAGATTTTCCTCAAAAAAAATCTAAGAAAAAATGGATATTAATCAGTCTATTTGCGTTAATCATTATTGGTGCTGGAATTGTATTTTATGTCCTTGAACAGAAAAGCAGGCAACTGCTTTCTGAAGGCGATTGCCCAAGTTGCTATTTATCAATATTGAGTCAAGAGGTATCAATGGAAACTCTAAAAAAGGGTACTATTACGTTAAGTATTAGAAATAAGTCAAAGTACACTTCTTATGGAAATATTGACATCAATATTACATATGTTGATAAAAACGGAAATACTATACAATCAGATGTATACACAATGGACGGTACTATATATCCTAAGTCCTTTAATGATTTTTCTTTTGAGTTTAAATTACCTAATATATTCAAAACCATATCAACAGACGATGTAGATATAGAAATAAAAGGTGCAATTCCTTATCAGTATTAAAGTCTTGTGTTATGGTTCAGTATTTTTTTATTGAAAACAATATTCAAAAAGGTCCATTCCCCAAAGAACAACTTTTGGAGAATGGCCTAACAAAAGATTCTTTTGTTTGGTGTGAAGGTATGACGAATTGGGCGAAAGCAGAGGATGTGGAAGATTTAAAAGCGATCATAAAAGAGAAAAAATTTCTATGGAAATCCTTTTTTATTGGTTGCGGAATAGGTACCTTCCTTCTTATTTGTTTTCTTGTAATAATGGGACATATGTCATGGACTAATTTTTTCTTTCTATTAACAATCCCCATTATTTTAGCTATTTCATTTGGATTTCGAAAGAAACTTATCGGTACCATAATAGCAACTATTATTGCATTAGTTTTTGGCGGAAACGCAATTTATGAAGAAAGAATATTTGATAGAGATTATCCATCAAATAATTTTTCTGATGGTTTTGAAAATAAAACTCAAGGTCAAAAGAAATTACAGTTACATACTTCTATCAATTCCGCAACAAAAATTCGGTCCAACTCTGCTATTCTCAATGCCACATTAGAATCAAAAAGTGAAGATGTGATTTCATATTCATTTGAGTATAAACCTCAAAATGGTTACAACAAAACTGTTGATGCTCAATTAAAAGGAGATAAAATTACAGCACAAGTGACTGATTTATATGCAAATACAAATTATGAATTTTGTTTGGTTGAGAAACAAAATGAGGGAACCATCAAAACCTCCTCATTGTCATTTTCAACTTTACAAACTCCAATAGAAATAAATGCTAAAGTCACGACTCATTCTGGTAGATTACTTGCTGCGCTGAGTTCATACAATGCAAAAAAGAAAAAGATTATTACCGCTTGTAACTATAGAAATAATATAGTACGAAGTAAAGCTGCAGAAATAGCAAGCGAATCGGATGGGAACTTCAACATTGGACAAGTTTGTGATATTTTCGATTATTGTTATGACAACTGGAAATATGTAAATGATCCAAATCGCGGTGATTTATATCAAAAGGCTTCAAATACCATATCAAATGGATTAACTGGAGATTGTGATGACTTTGCAATTTTGATGGCATCAATGCTTTTAGCTATTGGTGGTGATACCCGTGTTAATGTCGCCTATACTTCAGATAGCGGTCATGCATACACAGAATTAAACATCGGAAAGGATATTCAGAACATCGCAGATTATATTCGTGCTCGATATGGTTTTAGCGGAAGTATTTGGTATCGAGAAGATTCCAAGAAAAACTGTTGGCTCAACCTCGATTGGCAAGCAAAACACCCTGGTGGCGAATATTATGGTGGCAAACGAGGTGCAAGAATTTATGTGATAGATGAATTTGTTGAAGAATTCTCATATAGGTAAAAAGAATCATAATTATGAAAAAAATTGTATTACTACTGTTTTTGGGGTTCTCACTATCGTTGTTTGGAGAACCAATCACAATTGATGTTGCGGAACAGGCAGCAATATCATTCCTTGAACGACAAAAATCCAACAACTTAAAATCAGCCACAGAATTTAAATTAACTGACGTTGGAGATATTTTTAAAGAAAAATCAGATAATCAATTAAAAAGCGAAACAAGTGAACGGTCAATGTTCTTGTTCAATATTGGCGATAGTGCAGGTTTCATAATTGTATCAGGTGATAATGCAGTATGTCCCATCCTTGGATATTCCAACGAAGGTGAAATAACTGCAGGCACCATCCCACCACCAGTTATGGATTGGTTACAAGGATATCAAGAGCAAATTTTATTGGTACAACAGAAAGGCATATTGCCAACCGAGGAAATTAGTAATATGTGGAAAGGTGTTTATACAACTCTTAAAGCTTCAGGATACGTAGAACCTCTATGCAAGACAAAATGGGATCAAAGTCCATATTACAACGATATGTGTCCTTATGACAAAGAGTATGGGAAACGTGTACCTACAGGCTGCCCAGCAACAGCTATGGCGCAAATAATGAAATATTGGAGATATCCTGCCAAAGGATTTGGTTTCCATTCGTATAATCATCCAAAATATGGTATATTATCGGCTAATTTTGGAAATACCTACTATGATTGGGCTGCTATGCCTAACGAAGTAAATTCAAAGAATGATGCTGTTGCGCTTTTAATGTACCATTGTGGGGTCGCAGTAGAAATGGAGTATGGCCCAGATGGTAGTGGTAGTCAGGTAATAAAAAGATTATTTTATTCAGATGACATAACAGTAGAGAACGCCCTTACAACCTATTTTGGTTATGACTCCAATATAGAGGGAAAATCCCGCACTTTTTATTCAGATAAGAAATGGAAAAATTTAATAAAAGACGAACTTGATAACGGACGTCCTGTTCAATATGCAGGTTTTGGTTCTGGCGGTGGTCATACGTTTGTTTGTGATGGGTATGACGAAGATGATTATTTTCACATGAATTGGGGCTGGGGAGGATCTTGCGATGGATTTTATCTTTTAGACAATTTGGTACCTGGAACTGGAGGGACTGGAGCAGGAAACGGTTCTTACAATCAAGGACAACAAATTTTAATTGGTATTAAACCACCACAAACAGAATCATACGATTTAATACTCTACGATGATGTTTCTATAAATTATTCCTCTATATCATACGCAGAAAGTTTTACTGTATCTGTAAATGTAAAAAATAATGGCGATAACCATTTCTATGGAGATTTTGCTGCTGCAATTTTCGACAACAATGATAGATTTATAGACCTTATAGATATAAAATCAAACCAGAGTTTACGTGCTGGTTACCATTATTCAGACAATTTGGAATTCTATTCAGAGGGTTCTTTGGCACTATTTCCTGGGACATATCATATTTATATTTGTTATAGAGCTGCAGGTGGCTCATGGTCAATAATCGGGAATAACTTTTGGCATAATTATAACGACTATGCCACATTAAAAGTAAAACCATATACGAGTGATATTTCACTATATGATAATCTTAACGTTTTAACGGAAAATATATATAGTGGCGACAAATTTGAAGTGAAAACAGATATTGCCAATTTTGGTGACGAAGATTTTAAAGGAGTGTTTTGTCTTGTAATGCTGACTCCTGATGCTGAAACGACTTATTATATTGATCATAAAGAAGAATCATTGGGTTCATATCGTTGTTATGGAGATGGAGGTATCACCTTTTCTACTGACAGTTTGGAAGCTCCTCCGGGAACTTACTATATGACTTTATTTTATTTCTCTTATGACGAATATGGCGAATTGATGGGGAAAGACCTTGTTGGTTCTACGTCAGAATATTTTAATCCAATAGAAATAGTCGTACAAGAAAAACCATTGAAGCCAGACAAATACGAAAACAATAACAGTATCGAAAATGCTTATGTTTTAGAAAATAGCACGTTTGTAAACGACTCAACGTTTATAAAAACGCAAGGTGCAAATATTCAAAATGAGGAGGATATAGATTTTTATGCCATAGAATTAGAAGATGGCTACCTC
This sequence comes from uncultured Bacteroidales bacterium, assembly GCA_937892155.1. Classification (GTDB taxonomy): domain Bacteria; phylum Bacteroidota; class Bacteroidia; order Bacteroidales; family UBA1715; genus UBA1715. Next base: position 34,330 of record CALAUG010000025.1, read on the forward strand.
TACAACATATCGGGAACATTACAAGACAAATATACTTCAGGAAATTCAATATATACTGGAGATATGAAGCTTGCATATTCTTTTGATGGTGAAATATGGTCAGATACATATGATGGCAATATTGAGAAATTTGCTATGAATGGTGGCGGGACTATTTATCTTGCCGTTACTTCATATTTCAGTGGTGAACATGGGACGTATGATTTAGATCTTACTATTCAACGTAGTCCAATGATGACGGCTGATAAATACGAGCAAAATAATACAATTGGGACTGCATACGTATTTGATAACATCTCTTTTGAAGACAATATAGCTATAATTAATATAGCTGATGCAACAATTCATACATCTTCAGACATAGATGTTTATTTACTACAATTTGATGAGAGATATACCTATTATATCTATGCAATTGCAGAAGACTATAACAATTCGGAATATACCGCTAACGTAGAATATCAATATTCATTAGATGGAATAAATGGTTCTAATATATATACCGATACCATTGATTACCCTGCATACATTGAAGGAGAGGGCTTTATATATTTCGCAGTTGGACCCGAAAATTTTAGCTCAATCGGGTCATATAATTTAAAAATAGGAATAGAAAGAGATACGCTTATTGGACCAGATATATATGAGCCTAATGATAGAGAAAAAGAAGCATACATTTTTAATAACATAGAATATGTAAATAATCATGCAGTCATAAAAACATCTGGAGCAAACCTTCATACATACGACGATATTGATGTATATGCGATACCTTTACCAGAAGGATACTCCTATTCTATTTCTGCAAAGGTCTTAGATTTATATACCTCTCCTAACTATACAGGAGATGTCATTTTTTCTTATTCTATAGATGGTGCCCATGAATCAGAAATATTTGATAGTGAAATGGATAACGCTGTTATTTCTGTAAATGAACCATTTTTCTATATTGGAGCTTGGGCATACGAAATAACTGGTACATACGAGATGGAAATTTCAATTACTCGAGACACAATCTATCTCGCTGATGCATACGAGCCAAATAATACCAAAAGTCAAGCATATCTTTTCGAAAACATACAATTTAAGAATGATAAAACAACAATTTATATAGATGAAGCGAACATTCAAAATAACGAAGATAAGGATTTCTATTCTTTTGATTTAGAAGATGGTTACGAATATACTATTGATATTTTGGTTAAAGATTCTAAATATGGAATGTTTTCTACATATACAAGCGATGTATCGTTTCAATATGCCATTAACGGAAGAACTAATACGACAACTTATGATGATGCTTTAGCAGAACCCATTCATGTGGGCGGAAATTCAAATCTCATTATAGGTATTTCAGGCATTCAGGGCACTTATGGTGTAGAAGTGTTCATTCAACGAAAGAAAACAACTACATCCATAAACAACACGTCAAATAATACTATCATTGTTTATCCTAATCCTTGTAAAAATCAGATATTTGTAAAATCGAACTTTGATTTAGTGGAATATAAAATATTTAATATCGAAGGTAAAGAAGTCCAATCTGGAACACTGGATTCGGATGTGTTATTTGTAGATAATTTGCTTAATGGTACATATCAGCTACGGATAAAATCAAAAGACGGATGGCAAACTGTTACTTTTTTGAAAAATGAATAAATTCATATACCTGTTGGGATTGTGTATAATCATTGGATGTGGTGAGAATAAGACACTTACGAATGCTGATTATATGCTAAAACCTATTGTTATTTATAAGACTACCAATGATATGTCCCAATACGTCCCAATAATTATGGATTCCGAGAAAAAAAATATCATCTCTTATCCTGCAATTTCAGATGTTTCACTAAGTAAAAAACCAACGACACTAAAAAATGGATATTTATTGGATAATTTTGGATTATCTGTTAATTCGGCATATACGTCTTATACTATAGATAATTATGCTCATTTACCAAAACAACCATCTATTCAAAACTTAAAAACAAATATTTTGAACTTGAATCCGATTGTTGAAATGTATAGTTGTCCTAATGGAATGTCCTATGAAGATTTAAATAATGAAATAGACAATGGCTTTAAACATTGTAAAAAATTGAAATAAAGTATATCCCATCGACCAGTCAACAAAGATTAATTTATAACGATTTAATTAATCATCATGTAAAGTAGAATAATACTTTGTCAACTCTCAGACAACTAACTTCTAATAACTCCTACCCGTTAATCTTCGCGAATATCAATCGCTAACCGCAAAGCAATGGCAAACTTGTTTGTTTTAGAGAAAAATTCTATTTTTGTTAGGATAGTGGATTAGCATTTTTGTTTGATTTCAATGAAGAAGGTTTATATTCTTTTATACATTTTGTTGTTTATAAGCATAGACTTGTTTGCACAAAACACGAATGTAATAACAAAAAATATATATACACTTAAGGGCTTCGATGGTCCGTTGACCAATCCACACAAAGGTTTCACTGTCCCTACCGAAGGTACTTGGATATTCGACCCTGCAGTTGAATATGGCCCTTATGGCGAATGGCATAATCAGGCTTGGAACTTGATTACGTATGGTTCTGGCTATCAGAAATGGAGCGACTTGCACAAAGGACAAGGTGTTTACGATTGGACAAAATTGGACGAACTATTGGAGGCTCTTGCCGAACATAATATGGGGTATGCCTTGCGCGTATTTCCATATACAACATCTTTTATTAGAAGTAACAGCACTCCTCCTGAAAACTACGACTGGACACCAAAATATGTTTATGATTTGGGCGCCGAAAAAATACAAGCGACAGTGAAAGGAAATAGTTTACTGGAAAGTGGAACCAAGGCTCAGGTTCCTGTTTGGGACGATCCTATTTATTTGCAAGCTGCAAAGGAATTTGCCACAGCATTGGCAGAAAAGTACGATGGAGATCCACGCATTGAATATATAGACATCCGCTCTTTCGGCGAATGGGGCGAATGGCACGTTTCCAATTTGGTGGGTAGCCACATGCCTTCTCTTGAAATCCAAAAGGAAATGGTTAGCCATTATGCTTCTGTATTTAAGAAAACACAGTTGGTAATTACTTCCGATGCCTATGGTGATATTTACACGTATGCCTTAGGACTTGGTGTTACTAAGCGTGATGATGGTATGATTGGAATTCCTGGCACTGCGGATTCTTTGGTGCGAGCCTACAATGCAAATCTACCGACGATTGCTGAAAATATGGGGCAATACAGCATTATGTTGGAATATACTGATGTCATTCCCGGGAATTACTTAAAATGGACGCCTCAACGTTGGATTGATGCTATCAAAACAGCTCATTTGACGTACTATGTGTTGGATCAGGATGATTACTGTGCATATCAATTTTACTTAGACAATAAGGAACTTGCAGATTCCATGACTCACGTAATTGGCTATAATTTTAAAATTACCAATGCCGAACTTGTTTCTACTGCAACAACAAATACGTTGAATCTAACTGTCAAAAATACGGGCGTCGCTCCTTGTTTCTTTGATGTATATATGGTTGCGGAATTCGTTGATAATTCGGGAGTCGTTTTGTCTAAATTTGGTGAAACTATTTCTATTCCAAAGAAATCGTTTAAAGATGAAACGACGAAAGAGTTTTCGTTTGTATTTAACGTTCCAAATGGGGAAACAAACATAGCAACAAAGTCAGGAGTTTCTGTTGCGCTTTCTCTTTACGAAAGTGAAGAAGCATATTTAAACGGAAAAAATCCAACAGTTCGTTTCGACAATGATGGTATTCAAGCAAACAATAAACTTTTATTGCCATCGTGTTCGCACGAATTTGGAGCTTGGGACACAACGAAAGTGGCAACAAGTACGGAAACAGGTTTACGGATACGTGTTTGTACACACGAAAATTGTAAATCGTATCAAGAGGAAACTATTCCAACTCTTGAAAATGTAGAAAAAACACAAACAATTCAATTAAAAAAAGGCTGGAATTTAATGTCTATCAACGTACATCCAAGTGATAGTAGCATAGCAACTCTATTTTCTGGAATGCAAGTCGAGATAGTGAAAGATAATGATGGTTTTTGGAAAAAATCAAAGGAAGACGAATTGCAATCATTGATGAGCATAACCGCTGGGAAAGGTTATTTGGTACATATGAACGAAGATGGCAGTTTGTTGGTTTCTGGTAAACCAATGACAAATATAACTATACCAAAGCAATCAGGATGGAATTTAATTGGAACGCCTTTCCAAACAGAAACGCCAATTGAAAGTGTTTTTGATGCAAACAACTGTGAAATGCTTATCAATCTTGATGGTAAGTGGCAACCAGCAGGAACAAATAATTATTTGCACAATTTGAAACCAGGCGAAGGATATTTTGTTAAATAAGCATTTATTCACTTCCTCTAAAATCCTTAGGGCTTTGATTAATTAGAATTAATGTAAATTCACTAAAAGGGAAAAAACAAAAAAGGCGAACCTTTCGATTCGCCTTTTTAATACTTTGTCAACTCTTAGACAACTGCCTTCTGACAAATTCTTATCCGTTAATCTTTGCCCAGCTGTCTTTCAACGTGCAAGCACGGTTAAATACCAAATGTTCTGGAGTAGAATCTTTATCCACGCAAAAATAGCCAAGACGTTCAAACTGCATTTTGTCAAGCACTTTGCTGTTTGCCAAATATGGTTCCAACTTACAGTTTTGAAGAACTTGTAATGAATTTGGATTCAAATTGTCTAAGAATGTCTTGCCTTCTTCAACTTCTTCTGGAGCTTCAACAGCAAACAATCTGTCGAATAAACGAACTTCTGCATCAATTGCGTGTTCTGCCGAAACCCAGTGAATTGTACCTTTCACCTTACGTCCGTCAGGTGAATTGCCACCTTTAGAAGCAGGATCGTATGTACAACGGATTTCTGTGATATTTCCGTTTGCATCCTTTATAACTTCTTGACAAGTAACGAAATATGCATAACGCAAACGAACCTCTTGTCCTGGAGCAAGACGGAAATATTTCTTTGGCGGATTTTCCATAAAGTCATCTTGTTCAATGTAAATCTCGCGAGAGAATGGAATTTCGCGCGTTCCAGCGGTTTCGTCTTCCGGATTGTTCACGGCTGTCAAATATTCAACTTGTCCTTCTGGATAGTTTGTAATCACAACTTTCACAGGATGAAGAACAGCCATCATACGTGGAGCAACTTTGTTCAAATGCTCGCGAAGACAGAATTCCAAAACAGAATAATCAATCACATTGTCGCGTTTTGCAACACCAATTTTTTCACAGAAATTTCTGATTGCTTCTGGCGTATAACCACGACGACGGAAACCACAGATTGTTGGCATTCGTGGATCGTCCCAACCACTTACGTAATTTTCTTTTACCAATTGCAAAAGCTTACGTTTGCTCATAACGGTGTAGTTGATGTTCAAACGAGCAAATTCGTATTGATGCGATGGGAAAATTCCCAACTGTTGAATAAACCAATCGTACAAAGGACGGTGAATATCGAATTCCAACGTACAAATAGAGTGAGTAATGTTTTCTATTGAATCGCTTTCGCCGTGTGCAAAGTCGTACATTGGATAAATGTTCCATTTGTCGCCAGTTCTGTGGTGGTGCGCATGCAAAATACGGTACATAATAGGATCGCGGAATTGCATATTCTGATGTGCCATATCAATCTTTGCACGAAGAACTTTTGAACCATCAGGGAACTCTCCAGCTTTCATTCTTTCGAACAAATCCAAATTTTCTTCCACACTTCTATCTCTCCAAGGACTTGGCGTTCCAGGAGTTTGAACCGTTCCACGATTTTTTCTAATTTCTTCCAAAGATTGGTCGTCAACGTATGCCAAACCTTTCTTTATCAAAACAACAGCCCATTCGTAAAGTTGATCGAAATAGTCCGAAGCATAGTGAACACTTGCCCATTCAAAACCCAACCAACGAACGTCTTCCATAATGGAATCAACGTATTCAGTGTCTTCTTTTACTGGATTTGTATCATCAAAACGAAGGTTTGTTTTTCCTCCATATTTTTTTGCCAAGCCAAAGTTCAAGCAAATAGACTTTGCGTGACCAATATGCAAGTAACCGTTTGGTTCCGGCGGGAAACGAGTCAAAATAGATTTATGTTTACCGCTCGCTAAATCATTCTCAATGATTTCTTCCAAGAAGTTAAGAGATTTCTTTTCTTCTTCTAAATTTGTATTGTCTGCCATATACATTAAGTATTACGAAATGCAAAAATAAAAATTTATGGGTTGATAGTGAATCAGTTTGCGTTTTTTTCATCATTCATAATAATAAAACGTGTTCTTTTTTGTGTGGATTGATTTAGGTGTTGAAATATTGCTAAATAATAGAAAAATAGTTTCTTTGCAAAAAAAATGAGAATATGACAGGATTGATAGAACTGCAGGATATGGAATTTTATGCCTATCATGGGTGTTTTGACGCAGAGAAGAAGGTTGGTAACCATTTCGTGGTGAATTTATGGTTGGAGTATGATGCGTCCAAACCTGCAGAAACCGACAATATAAAAGATGCTTTAAATTATCAAACTGCTTATGAAGTGGTTGAAGCACAGATGAAAATCACATCTTCTTTATTAGAAAATGTATGTAAGAGAATTCTCGATGCGTTATTTGATACTTTCCCCGATATGTTGGTAAGTGCTCAGGTTGATATTTCAAAAATGGCTCCGCCTATTGGAGCAAAAATGAAAGCCGTAACGGTTACAATGCGTCGCGAAAAGGAAGAGGATGTGATAGATGGTGATGAAAAAATGGAAGCAAGTTTTCAGACATCTTTGATATCTATGCCGACGTGCTAAAAACATCATTTTTATGTCAACAATCGAGAAATGCGCCTTTTTCAACCGATATTTCATTGTTTGTAGGGTTTAAAAGGTTGTTATTTTGAAGAAAAACGACAAGTTTTTTCGATGTTTTTCAATTCTATATCGTTGATTATCAATGTTAATTGAAAAATATTTAAAAAAATGTTAAAAAAATTTTGTCGGGTAAAAAATATTGTTCACATTTGCAACCCCGAAAGACAGGAACGGCACTCTTACGAGGAACGTGAGTTGGAAAGGGAAAAAAGAAGTACATTGATATAATGGGAAAGCAAAGCACCTTACTAATATTAGTAAGAAATTTGGGTAGAGTTTTATTTTGAGCGTTTAATCTGCGAACAAAGAGATTAAATTAAAGATTTACTACAACGAAGAGTTTGATCCTGGCTCAGGATGAACGCTAGCGGCA
>CALAUG010000026.1 GCA_937892155.1 uncultured Bacteroidales bacterium
TTTTCAGTGTGAGGTTACGGCGGTTGTAGGGCTGGTTATAGAATATGCTCAATGCCATAATCTCGTCCTTGTGCTGCTCCAGATATTCGGCAAACGATTTAATGGTTTCCTTGGCTTTTTCTTGCGTAAAACTATTAAAGCCGCTCCGTACAACGGTATCAATGTTAATGCTGTCGATTTTCTGGTCGTGCAAATTGCGAACGGTAACAATATATTCGTTCAACTCGCCATTGAACGTACTGCTGGCAACATCGGCAAGTTTTTGTTGCGAATTTGCGCGAATTTGTTCCTCTATGGCAGGCGTTATTTCCATTCGGGGGATTTTTTGCAGTTCCAATTGTGCCTCATCTTCTATCTTGTCGAAATCGAAAGCATTCAGCAATTCCGCACTCATTTGCCCCAACCCCTTTCCTTTGGAAAGGAATTCTATTTTCTCGCGCTCCTTTTCCGTTATTTCCCTGTTCAGGCGAATCAAGCGGTTTGCCAAGGATAAGAACAAATCTTCTTCGGCAACACCCATAGTAACCGCTCCCAGCAAATCCTTCAACGGAACCGTAGGCTTGCGCTCCAACGGGCGGCTGTCGGTTTTCTTTGTCTGCGTTACACCCACAGCATCAACAATAACAAAGTGTGTCTTTGCCGAGGCTGTCTTGCTCACTAATTGCAAGGAATCCTCGTTAATGGTTCTGGTTCCTCGCCCTTTCATCTGCTCAAAGTAATTCGCACTGCGGACATCGCGCATAAACAAAAGAACTTCAAGAGCCTTTACATCTGTTCCAGTTGCAATCATATCAACGGTAACAGCGATACGAGGATAATACTGATTACGGAAACGGTTCAGTACAGACTTCGGATCCTCGTCAATCTTGTAGGTTACCTTTTTGCAGAAATCGTTGCTTTCGTTGAACTCCTCGCGCACAATCTTGATGATATCGTCGGCGTGGCTATCGGTTTTGGCAAAAATCAATGTCTTGGGGACTTCGTACTGCCCGTTTTCATCGTAGCGGTTTGGGTAAATTTCTTCCATCAAAGCCTTGCGGAATTGCCTGATTACCGTACGAATCTGGCTTGGATTCACCACGGATTTATCCAAGTCGTTCTTTTTGTATTCCACATCCTCGTCAACCTGCTGCCAACGAGTCTTGCGGGTAGCCTTATCACGATAATCGATATGCCAGCCAGCCTTAATCAAACCGCCGTTTTTAGATATTTCCGTTTCTATAGTATAAACATCGTACGGCACATTCACGCCATCTACCACCGATTGCTCATAAGTATATTCACTCACGACATTTTCGTTGAAGAAACCGAATGTTCGTTTATCAGGAGTTGCAGTAAGACCAATCAGAAACGCGTCGAAATAATCCAAAACCTGTTTCCAAAGATTGTAGATGCTTCGGTGACATTCATCTATTACGACAAAATCAAACTGTTCAATCGGAACCTTTGCCGTATATTCCACAGGAACGGCTTTTTGTTCCTTTAATCGTTGCTGCAACCAAGTAGATTCGTTTGGATTGTCGGCCTCCGCACTTTCGTCCAATTCCTCGCCTTTCAAAATAGAATACAAACGCTGAATGGTAGAAATGCACACTTGGCTATCGCTCGCTATATAGCTTGAATTCAACCGCTGAACATTATACAATTCCGTAAACTTGCGGTTATCGTCGTTCGGACGGAAATTCATAAACTCCTGTTCCGCCTGTTCGCCCAAATTGCGGGTATCGACAAGGAATAATATACGTTTTGCCTTTGCAAATTTCAACAAACGATAAATAAACGTAATTGCCGTAAATGTTTTCCCTGCGCCTGTCGCCATTTGAATCAACGCACGAGGACGATTGTTTTTGAAAGACTCCTCCAAATTAACAACCGCCTTAATCTGTGCAGGACGCAAACCAGTTTCATCCAATGCGGGAAAATCCTGTAATCTGTTGCGAAGGCTCCTTCCGTTACGAATCCATTCCGCAATAGTTTCTGGTTTATGAAAGGCGAACACTGCACGACTTCGAGGTTTCGGATCGCTATAATCGGTAAAACGAGTAACAGTTCCCGTTGTTTCATATACATACACCAACGGCTCGTTGTTTAAATATTTTAGTTTGGCATTTGCATATCGAACAGACTGTTCTTCTACCGTTGTAAGATTTACTCCTTCTTCTTCGCGTTTCGCCTCAATAATGCCAACAGGTTTTCTGTTTATGAAGAGAACATAATCTGCAGGTCCAGCATCCGTTTGATATTCGCGTACGGCAATACCCAAACCGGCTGAGAAATCAATCTTAGATTTTGATTGAATAACCCAACCTGCTTGTTGAAGCAAATCATCTATAACATCACGCGCAATCTGTTCCGGATTCTGATTCATGAGTCAATGTTATCTTATTAAAAAAGATATAAGAAGTAGAAATTTCCCATTGCAATTTTATTCTGCAAAAATACGTTTTTTATCAATAGCGTAGTCAAAAGTCTTCTTTTTCACATATTTATCCCATTCGTTTGCTCGTGATGAAATGTTTTCCATGAAGTCGAGTATTTCCTTAGTAGTTTTCTGGATAGTATTGTTCTTTTCATACATCCATTTGAACAAAACAATCATTACAAATATAAATGAAATATCAATAAATCAGGTGAAAGGTAAATGTAAGAAAAAACACTTTTTTGCGTATAAACCGAATTAACATTCTGGTTTCCCTACATCACAATATTCAAACTGCAACATCAACAAAAAAAAACGGCGTACCTCTTTCGAGACACGCCGTTTTTATGATAAGAAAGGCTTTAAATTATTTGACCTCTTCAAAGTCAACGTCAGTTACTTCGTCACCGCCGTTGTTGCTATTGTTTTGTTGTTGTTGACCTGCATTAGGGTTTCCTTGTGGTCCGCCTTGTGCTTGGCCTGCATTGTACATATCTTGAGAAGCTGCTTGGAACACAGTGTTCAATTCTGCCATTGCGGCATCAATACCTGCAATGTCTTGTTTACTGTGTGCATCTTTCAATTTTGCCAACGCACCTTCAATTTGAGACTTTTTGTCGGCTGGCAATTTGTCACCAAGATCTTTCAATTGTTTTTCTGTTTGGAAAATCATTGAATCTGCCTGGTTCAATTTGTCGATTTTTTCTTTTTCTGCCTTATCTGCTGCTTCGTTAGCTTTTGCTTCCTCGCGCATACGTTTGATTTCGTCGTCGCTCAAGCCTGATGAAGCTTCAATTCTAATGCTTTGTTCCTTGCCTGTACCTTTATCTTTCGCCGATACGTTCAAGATTCCGTTCGCATCAATATCAAATGTTACTTCGATTTGAGGAACACCACGTTGTGCTGCTGGAATACCGTCCAAGTGGAAACGACCGATAGTCTTGTTGTCTTTTGCCATTGAACGTTCACCTTGCAATACGTGGATTTCCACTGATGGTTGGTTGTCAACTGCAGTTGTGAATGTTTCGGATTTCTTAGTTGGAATTGTAGTGTTGGCTTCGATAAGTTTTGTCATCACACCACCCATAGTTTCAATACCCAACGAAAGTGGAGTTACATCCAACAACAACACGTCTTTTACTTCACCTGTCAACACACCACCTTGAATAGCTGCACCAATTGCAACAACTTCGTCTGGATTAACGCCTTTTGAAGGAGCTTTGCCGAAGAATTTCTCAACTGCTGCTTGAATAGCTGGAATACGTGTAGAACCACCTACAAGAATTACTTCATCAATATCGCTTGTGCTGAATCCAGCTTGTGACAATGCAGTTTTACAAGGTTCAATTGTTCTTTGAATTAAATCGTCAACCAATTGTTCGAATTTTGCACGTGTCAATGTACGTACCAAGTGTTTTGGAACACCGTCAACTGGCATAATGTAAGGCAAGTTGATTTCTGTTGATGTTGTATTCGACAATTCGATTTTTGCTTTTTCTGCAGCTTCTTTCAAACGTTGCAAAGCCATTGAATCCTTGCTCAAATCGATTCCACCATTGTCATTTTTGAATTCTTGTACCAACCATTCAATTATACGTTGATCGAAATCATCACCACCAAGGTGAGTATCACCTGCTGTTGATTTTACTTCGAACACACCGTCGCCAAGTTCAAGAATAGAAACATCGTGCGTACCACCACCACAGTCGAACACAACAATCTTCATATCTTTATTTGTCTTGTCCAAGCCATAAGCAAGAGCTGCTGCAGTTGGTTCGTTCACAATACGTTTTACTGTTAAACCAGCGATTTCACCAGCTTCTTTTGTAGCCTGACGTTGAGCATCGTTAAAGTAAGCAGGAACTGTAATGACAGCTTCTGTAACAGTTGTGCCAAGATATTCTTCAGCGGTTTTCTTCATTTTTTGAAGAACCATTGCAGAAATTTCTTGTGGAGTGTACAAACGTCCGTCAATATCAACACGAGGAGTATTGTTGTCGCCTCTTACAACTTTGTAAGGTACGCGGGCAACTTCGCTTGACAATCTATCGTATGTTTCACCCATGAAACGTTTGATAGAGAACACAGTTTTATTTGGATTGGTGATAGCCTGACGTTTTGCAGGATCTCCAACCTTACGTTCGCCATTGTCGATGAAACCAATGATAGAAGGTGTTGTACGTTTACCTTCGCTGTTTGGAATTACGACTGGTTCGTTTCCTTCCATAACCGCAACACACGAATTCGTGGTTCCTAAGTCAATTCCTATTATCTTTCCCATAGTAATATGTTTTTAAATTCTAATTTGTTTGTCCCGCTATTGTCAATGATTATGCCACGACAATTTTCACAATAATTGAGGTAATTGTGTCATACAACATATCTACGCGACAATAAAATTGGCAGAAATACTGACAATTAGGCAGAAGAGGTATCAGTTTTCAGTAATCTGATTTGAAAACCATTTTGAGTGTACAATTCGTCACTGCTGTTTTGGTGGTGTATTACCTTTGGGTTTCCTGTGATTAAAGAATTTACCACCTTTTCGTTTACCATAGAATTTTTTCTTTTTTTCAAAAGAAACGTTATTCCAAGCCGGTGCCTCACCTAATTCTTTTGGTAAGGGCAGTTTTTCAACTTCCCGTTCTATGAGGCGTTCAATTTTCATAAACTTTGGAATATCCACATCGCTGATAAAAGTAATGGCTTCGCCTTTGGCATCAGCGCGGGCTGTTCTACCAACACGATGGACATAATCGGCTGGATCACGTGGCACATCAAAATTTATGACAACATTTATTCCTTTAATATCTATACCACGGCTCAACACATCGGTAGCTACCAATATTTTCGTTTGCTTTGCCTTAAAACGAAGTAAGACATCTTCGCGATCTTTTTGTTCAAAATCGGACGAAATTCCTTCCACGCCCACATCTGGCAAAAGACGTTTGATAGCCGAAACTATAGAAAAAATATTCTTTTTGGTAGAGGAAAAGATTAATATACTATCGTATGACGGATTTTGTTTCAAAATATGAGTTATCAATCCAATTTTTTGATGTGGATATGCCATATATGCGGATTGCGTAATACCTTCGGCAGGTTTGGCAATTGCAATAGAAATCATTTGTGGATTATGCAGAATATTGTTTGCCAACTTCTGGATTTCAGGTGCCATAGTTGCACTAAACATCATAGTCTGACGTTTTTCGGGAACATGACGCAGCACCTCACGGATATCATCTACGAATCCCATATCAAGCATTCTATCGGCTTCGTCCAAAACTAAATGACGAAGAGTTTTCAAATTGACATATCCCAACCGTAAATGAGCGAGCAACCGTCCAGGTGTGGCAATAATAACATTGGTTCCTTCCGTAAAAGCCCGTTTCTGATCGTCCCAATCCATACCCTTGTCACCACCATACACAGCCTTGCTCGTAGTATCGGTGAAATATGAAAAACCTTGCAATTCTTGATCTATCTGAATTGCCAATTCGCGGGTAGGTACAACAATAAGCGATGTGATTCCATCGGCTCCATTCGTTACCAAATCTTGTAAAATTGGTATTAGAAACGTAGCTGTTTTTCCCGTTCCTGTTTGAGCACACGCAAGCACATCGTTTCCTGCAATAGCAACTGGGATTGCCTTTTCCTGTATTGGCGATGCCTTTTCAAAATGCATATATGAAATGGCTTCCAGCAATTTTTCGTGAATCTGTAATTCCTCAAATGTCATACTCTAATCTTTAAAATTCTCTCGGGCGTAGTCAACACATTTATTCAACAAGGTATTTAAAGCACACGTTTTTTCAAACTCCGATAAAGCAAAATCCAAGAAATGAGCGTCAACAACCTGTTCTTTACCTATTATTTGAACAACATCGTATTCTTTTAAGCGATAATAATCGGCAAATTCATCGTCTTTATTCCATCCGTTCGGAATTTTCTTCAACGCTGTGTGCCAATCCAATTCAAAACCCTTACACGCCCGAACTGCAGCATCAAATTCTTTTCCGTTACACATAATTTCCTCGCGTACACTTTTTATTTCCTCTGGCGACGGCATATACAAGCCCGACACCAGCATATTTTCATTCCGTGGTTCAATGTGGACATAATAACCTGCATTCCCACTTTTTTTCCCTTGCGGACAAACGTACACCCCTATGTGACTTTTATAAGGGGTTTTGTCCAAGGAGAAACGCATATCACGATAAATTCTATACGTACAATCTTTTACAGTCAAACCTGCCACCGATTTGTCAAATTTAGAGATACCTTCGATGAGAGCCTGTGCAAACGCCTGACTATCGGCCAATGCCGATTTATAAAAATCTTTATGGGCATCAAACCAAGGTTTATTGTTATTAACCGTCAGTTCTGACAAAAAATCCCATACCCGTTGTAAATCCATATCACTATATTATGGTCCAAAGGTATAAAAAACCTATTTTCAACAATCATTTTCATTTAGAATTGCCATTCACGCCAATTGACATCTGTCTTTCCTAAAAATTCAATATATTCGCAACAGAAAATAAGAAGTGATATACTTTTAGTTGTCTGTTATCAGTTGTCAGATAATATTTTTTGATTCTTTCTAAAAACTGTTTTTCAGCATTTACGTATGTCAAATCTAAGATTGATGAGAAAAAACATATACAAAGCGTTACTATTCCTTGTCGGCATTTTTGCCTGCAATTCTATTGTTGCGCAAAGTTTGGAAGGTAACCGATGGTCGTTTGCCACCATTAAATCTCTACAAATAACGCCGTCTAACGACTCGCTGGGATATGAAATTTTACCATTGCTTGGAGGCAAAAAATTGAATGTCAGTTTTGACATTTTAGATGATGAAATCCATTGGATTGGCTATCGTTTCATCTATTGCGACCGCAACTGGAAAGAAGATGACAACAATATGATTGCGCTCAACATTACTGGCAATATGGTTTTAGACGGAAACAATGTTGAATCGTCATTTAACACCTCGGTTTCGTACCAGCATTACTCATTTTCATTTCCTAATGACGAAGTTGAATTTATGTTGTCGGGAAACTACGTATTACAAGTTTATGAAGAAGTTGGAGAGCAAGGACGTGAATATATTTTGTTTCAGAAACGATTTGTCGTGACCGAGCAACTCATTGAAATTCAAGCGAATGTTAAGCGTCCTGATGTCGTTCAGTATATTGACGACCACCAACAAATTGAAATGAAAATCATTCCACACGGATTTGATTTATCATCGTTTGACAAAGATTTATTCGTCTGTTATCGTCAAAATGGCCGATGGGACAAGACAATCAAAGGGATTCAGCCTAACCATATTTCGGGAGACGGCACGTTAGTTTTCAATGACAATCGAAACGCACTATTCCTTGGCGGTGCGGAATTTCATCAGTTTGACTTCAAAAATTTCAACTATGCGTCGTATCCTGTAGACTATTTTGAGCACGAATACGGGAAATATACAGCTGTGTTAAAACCCGATAAAATTCAACCATCGTACATCTATAAAGACAATGGTGATTTGAATGGTAAGTATTGCATAGCAATCAGCCAGCATTTTGACAAAAACACTTCTGCCGATTATGCAAAAGTGCATTTCACGTTGCCTTATTTCAAAAATTACTACGACACATTGAGTCCATACGTTTGTGGAGCATTCAACGATTGGGCCTTGTCGAAAGAGAACAAAATGACATATAACGACGAGAAGAAACAATTTGAAGCTGATATTCTACTCAAACAGGGATATTACGGATACACCTATATTTTTGCATCAGACGATTTAAAAACAATTGATTATTCAAGTATAGACGGAAGTTTTTACCAAACAGAAAACGATTACGAAATTTTTGTTTATTACTTTGATTACAATTTAGGTTACGACCGTTGTATAGGCTATAAACTTATTAATTCTGGTTCAAATTATGGTAATTAAAGAGGCTACATTTATTAAAAGCGTGAACAACTATAAACAATGTCCAGCTCCCGACAAGCACGAAGTTGCTTTCATCGGTCGCTCAAATGTTGGAAAATCTTCTTTAATTAATATGCTGTGTAACAATAGTAAATTGGCAAAAACATCTTCCACGCCTGGGAAAACACAGACAATCAATCATTTTCTCATCAACAAGTCATGGTATTTAGTTGATTTGCCGGGATATGGATACGCAAAAGTCAATAAGGGACTTCGCCAAAAATTTGAAGATTTCATCAGTGCATACATTATCAACCGAGAAAATCTTGACTGCGTGTTTGTATTGGTTGACAGCCGCCACGAACCACATAAAATTGATCTCGAATTTATTCGTTGGTGTGGAGAAAAAGAAATTCCAATTGCAATTGTTATGACAAAAGCGGATAAGAACAAGCCTGCTGAATTAGAAAAAAACATACAAGTCTACCAGGAGACATTGTTACAGGATTGGGAAGAAATTCCACCAATGTTTGTTACGTCAGCAGAAAAAAAAGACGGCAAAGAAGAATTATTGGAATATATAGGGATAATCGTAGAAGACTAAGCCTTACTATTTCGTCTACGGACAAGAAAACGTATCACATAGTATAGAACTACCAATGCAACAATTGCCGCAATAGCATATCCAAGTTCGTGGCTGTATTTATTAATCATATCTTGCTGACCATGGGCAAAATATCCCAATGCCGCTAACACACAATTCCAAATGCCTGCTCCCAGTACAGTAAATGCGACAAACGTCGGCAATTTCATTTTTGCCAAACCTGCAGGAATTGAAATCAACTGGCGAACGGCAGGAATCAATCTCCCAATAAAAGTCGACATTTTTCCATGTTCGTTAAAATAATCTTCCGCTTTTTTAACTTTCTCACCACTCAACAACAACAAATGACCTATTTTACTATCTGCAAATCTGTAAATGATAGGACGTCCCAGCCACAAAGACAAAAAATAATTAATAAGCGCACCCAACAACGAACCGAGCGTTCCAAACAATACGATTAGAATGATATTCATATCGTTATCGTCGTTACAAGCCACATACGCAGCCGGAGGTATTACAACTTCCGAAGGGAAAGGGATAAACGAACTTTCAATTGTCATAAGCGTGGCTACCGTGACATAGTTCATATTCTGACTATACCAATTTTCCACACGAGATATAACAGACAAATTCTCCGAAGAGTCAACTGGTGTATTTTCAGCAAAGACGCCGAGCCCAAACATTAGAGCGATAACAACAGAACAAAAACGTTTCATAAAGATATTTTCAAAAAAATAGAGATGCGATACAACATCGCATCTCTAAACTAATTCATTTCAAATTCATAATTTGAAGCAAAACATTATCCACCGAAATTATCGAAACGGATCATGCTACTTTCAACGCCAAGGCTATCCAACAAATCAAGAACAGTCTTAGCCATCATTGGAGGACCGCACAAGTAGTACTCGATATCTTCTGGAGCCTCGTGTTGTTTAAGGTAAGTATCACCCATAACAGGAGCAATAAATCCAGGAGTATATTTAACACCAAGACTGTCAGCTTTTGGATCAGGACGGTCAAGTGCCAAATGGAAGTGGAAGTTTGGATATTCTTTTTCCAATTCCAAGAAATCTTCCATAAAGAATACTTCGTCGATAGCACGCGCTCCGTAGAAATAATGCATTTCACGGTCACGTGTATGAAGAGTCTTCAACATGTGCATAATTTGAGCACGAAGAGGAGCCATACCGGCACCACCACCAACCCAAATCATTTCGCGTTTGCTGTCGAATACAGGGTGGAAATCTCCGTAAGGTCCACTCATGATAACCTTATCTCCAGGCTTCAATGAGAAGATGTAAGTTGAAGCAATACCACAAGGAACATCTTGGAATCCAGGACCTTGTTCTTTCGGTTTGAATGGAGGTGTAGCAATACGAACTGTCAATGTAATGATATCACCTTCATCTGGGTAGTTAGCCATAGAATATGCACGAACAGTAGGTTCAGTATTCTTTTGGTGTAAGCCGAACAATCCGAATTTTTCCCATGTTGGGATATACAAATCACCTATCAAGCTTCTATCGAAATCAGCATAATTGATATCATATTCAGGAATCTTGATTTGAGCATACGAACCAGGAAGGAAGTTCATGTGTTCGCCTGCTGGCAATTTAACCTTAAATTCCTTGATGAATGAAGCAACGTTCTTATTAGAAATAACTTCGCATTCCCATTCCTTAATACCAAGAACGCTTTCAGGAACAACGATATGAAGATCATTTTTAACCTTAACCTGACAAGCCAAATGCCAATGATCTTGTTGTTCTTTACGGCTGAAGAAACCCTTTTCTGTTGGAAGGATATCACCGCCACCTTCTGGGATACGCAAACGGCACATACCGCAAGCACCACCACCACCACAAGCAGAAGGCAATAGAATATTTTGACCTTGTAAGGTACTCAACAAAGAACTTCCAGGATTAACTTCCATTGGTTCTTTATCGTTGATGAACAATTTTACTTTTCCAGATGGTAACAATTTCGCTTTTGCGAACAAAAGCAATGCAACCAATAATACAATTACGAGCAGGAAGACAAGAACACTTGTGCCTATTATTAAACCTGCTGATGCATCACATAAAACCATTTCCGTCTATCTTTTAATTATAATTTTATTCCCATAAAACTCATAAAGGCAACACCCATCAAACCTGTAACGATGAAGGTAATACCAACACCTTTCAGTGCAGGTGGCACATTTGAGTATTTAAGTTTTTCATTGATTGCAGCAATACCAACGATTGCCAAGAACCAACCAATACCAGAACCTAAACCATAAACAGTTGCTTCACCAAGCGTTTCATAACCTCTTTGTTGCATGAACAATGAACCACCAAGGATTGCGCAGTTTACAGCAATCAAAGGCAAGAAAATACCAAGTGTTGAATACAATGCTGGAGCATATTTTTCTACAACCATTTCAACCAATTGAACAAATGATGCAATGACAGCAATGAAGATGATGAAACTCAAGAAACTTAAGTCAACATCAGCAAAACTTTCACTCAACCAAGACAACGCTCCTGGTTGCAATACATATTTATCCAAAATATAATCGATTGGAACTGTAACAGCCAATACGAACGTTACTGCCAAACCAAGTCCTGCAGCCGTTCCAACATTTTTAGACACAGCGATGAATGAACACATTCCCAAGAAGAATGCGAACACCATATTGTCTATAAAAATTGATTTAACGAATAAGTTTAATAAATCCATAATCGTAATCTTTTAAAATTCTTATTTCTTAATTAAATCTTTATTACGTGAACGCTGAATCCAAATAATGACAGCAACGATAATCAATGCCATTGGAGGCATCAAGAAGAAACCGTTGTTTTGGTATCCACATTCGTAAAGAGCTTGTGGAATGATTTGTAATTCACCAATTCCTGGTAATGTGATAGTTCCAGCACCGAAAAGTTCACGGACAACAGCAATGATAACCAAAATCATACCATAACCCAAGCCATTTCCGATACCATCTAACAATGAAGGCCAAGGTTTGTTACCCAAACCAAAAGCTTCCATACGTCCCATCAAGATACAGTTCGTAATAATCAAACCGACATATACTGAAAGTTGTTTACTTACACCGTAAGAGAATGCTTTCAAAATTTGGTCAACTAAGATAACCAACGTTGCAGCAACCAACAACTGAACAATGATACGAATTCGGTTAGGAATTGTATTTCTCAACATTGAAATCACCATATTGGCAACACCAACGACGATTGTCACAGACAAACCCATAACGATTGCAGATTCAACCTTCGAAGTAACTGCCAAAGCAGAACAAATACCCAAGATTTGTACTGTAATAGGGTTTGAGGAACTCAATGGTCCCGTTAATAATTTCATATTGTTTTTAGAAAACAATGATTCTTTTTCTTCTGCCATTGCCTTACTAATTTAAAGATTGAACATTTAATGTATCTGCAACTGGAGCTTGTGTAGAATCAGCAACAGATTCTTCAACTACAGGAACTGCAACAACACCAGCAATAGATTGGAAATATGCAGCATAACCGCCTAAGCAGTCGAACAACATATTATTTACACCTTCGCAAGTTTTTGTAGAACCCGAAATAGCATCTATTTCGTTGTAATCATTTGTAGCTCCACCTTTCATTGCTTTTACCGATGTAAATTCGCCATCTTTGAAGATATGTTTACCTTCGTATCTGCTACGGAATTTTTCTTTCACGATTTCAGCACCCAAACCAGCAGTTTCACTTGCGTGATCGAATACTGTACCGAGAACCGTATTGCAGTCAGATTTCGATACTGAGATATATCCCCAGATTGGTCCCCACAAACCGTTACCATTCAAAGGAATAACGAATGATTCAGCACCATTGTCTTCAATTTCGTAAACAGGAAGGAAATCACCGCCTGTCTGTACGTTAAATGTATCAGTTTGACCAGCTTCCTCAGGTGTTGCTGTTTCAGCAGTTCCTTTCTTTACAAAATAGAAGCCTTTAACATGTTCTTGAAATTTTGCCACTGCATCGCTTGGTTCCGATTGAATCTTAGCTGCTGACAAAATATTCTGCATTTTTTCAATCTTAATGTTTGCCTGTTGTGCAGGTTTCAATGAAAATGCAGCTACCGATAACAACGTTGCAATTAATACAACTAATACTACCGAATAAATGAATATGTATGTATTACTCTTTTCCATCGTTGTACCTTTTTAAGCGTTAGTAACTTTTGCACGTTTCAAACGTTTCTTAATATTTGCTTGTACAACCAAATGGTCGATAAGTGGAGCAAATACGTTCATCAACAAGATTGAAAGCATCATTCCTTCTGGGTAAGCAGGATTCAAGCAACGAATCAAGATTGCGAACACACCGATTAAGAAACCATAAATCCATTTACCAATATTTGTTTGAGCAGCCGTTACAGGATCAGTTGCCATAAACACAGCACCGAATGCGAAACCACCGATTAACAAATGTTGGAAAGCAGGGAAATTCATTACCATATTGTCAGCTGGGGCAATTGCGTTCATCAACAAGCCCATGCAGAAACCACCAGCAAATACTGACAACATAATTCTGAAACTTGCTATTCCTGTGAACAACAACAATGCAGCACCAATCAAAATTGCGATTACCGAAGTTTCACCAACGCAACCAGCGTAGTTACCTACAAGCAAATCACAAACCGAAAGCTGATTTGAAGCTAACGAACTATAAACTGCATCAGGAGCAACGCCAGCGTTCAATTGACCAAGAATCGTTTCACCTGAAAAACCGTCAACTGTAGCTACATCAGTTGAGTGAACCCAAACTGAAGAGCCCGACATATTTCCTGGATAAGCAAAGAACAAGAACGCACGTGCTAACAATGCAGGATTGACAATGTTCATTCCTGTACCACCGAATGCCTCTTTACCAATAATTACTGCAAATGCAACTGCAATTGCAAGTTCCCATAGAGGAATGTCAACTGGAACAATCATTGGAATGATAAGTCCCGATACCAAATAACCTTCGCTAATTTCGTGACCACGAATGTAGCAGAATGTGAATTCAATACCAAGACCAACAATGTAAGATACCAATATTAAAGGTAAAACTCTCAAGAAACCATATCCAAGAGCTTCCCACATTGTATAATCTTCACCTACCGAAGTATAATATAGAGAACCCACATTAAACATACCGAATAATAATGCAGGAACCAATGCAAAGATTACAATAATCAATGCACGTTTCAAATCTATCGCATCACGTACGTGACTACCTTTTAACGTAACATTTCCCGGAACATGTAAGAATGTTTCGAAACTTTCGTAGATAGGAAGCCATTTCTCGTACTTGCCACCCTTTTCAAAATTAGGCTTGGTTTTCTGTATCCAATTTTCTATCGCTTTCATATCCTAATTAATTAAATTCTTTTCTAATCATATCAAGTCCATTGCGAAGAATTGTCTGGATTTCAATTTTTGAAGGACAAACAAATTCGCAAAGAGCGAAATCTTCAGGAACTACCTCATAAATACCAAGTTGTTCCATCTTGTCGATATCTTCTGCAAGGATTGCTTTTAGTAATTGCATTGGATAAATATCCATAGGCAAAACTTGTTCGTAAACACCAGTAAACACGAATGCTCTTGCGCCACCATTATAATTTGTATTCAAAGAAAATTCTTTATTTGGACGCAACCAAGAGAAGAATGCTCTACTAAAACTATATTTACCGAAGCCAGGAGCCAACCAACCCATAAACGTTGGTTTATTGCCTTCCTCAATTACAGTTACCTGAGAGTCATAGAAGCTGATGTAATCATCTTTACCAAGTTTTGTTCCTGTCAAGACATTACCACTGATAACACGCATATCGTCATTAATTGACTCCGCATTTAAGAACGATTTAATGCTTGTACCCAAGATTGTTTTGTAATAACGAGGATTTTTAACCATACCTGTCAATGCAACAACAATACGAGCATCAAAAATTCCTTTCGAGAACAAACGACCGATGATAACAACATCCTGTGGATTTACAACCCAAACTACTTCACCTTTATTAATAGGATCTATGTGATGGATTTGGACACCAACATTTCCTGCTGGATGCGGACCTTCAAAGAAATTTTGTTCCACTCCCTGAATTTGAGTAAATGTTGTTTTGGCACGTCCTTCCTTGAAAATGTTTAAATTAACAGCGCCATCCGTCAACTTCTTCAAAGCGTTAACACCAATTTGGAAATCTTCTGCAGATTCTTCCAGAGCATAAGTATAATCAGGAGCCAATGGAGCTGTATCAAAAGCAGAAATATGAATTGCTTTTGGCTTATCCTCTGGATTTGCTATGATGTCATACGGACGTTGTTTTACGAATGGCCAAACACCTGCAGCCAACATCGTTGAAACAACTTGTTCCCGTGACAAGGAATCCAAATTTCCTGCTTCAAATTTTTTGTACTCAATTTCCTGATCTGGCGTAACAACAATACTCAACAGAGCACGTCTAGCACCACGATTAATTGCGGAAACCGTTCCACTTACTGGCGAAACAAAATTTACTTCAGGACGAAACTTGTCAACGAACAAAGGATCTCCTGCCAAAACTTTGTCACCTTCCTTTACCGCTAATTTTGCCGTAAGTCCAACAAAATCAGTCGGTTTCAATGCCACTGAATCTGGCATTGGGTTTTGAAAAAAGATACGATCGGCAGCGCCTTTCATCTTTATATCAAACCCCTTCCGTAATTTGACTGTTTTTGACATGTGTTTTAAATATTCTATAGAAACGATGCAAAATTATGAAAAAATACCATACGTCTTTGGAATTACCAACAAAAAAAAAGGAGTTTTTTCAAGGGCAATCTATCAAGACAAATAATTTACTTTCTTATTTCACCACAACCTGTTGAGTCAAAACTTCATTAGCATCGGTAACCATTTTAACAACGTATAGTCCCGGCTTCAATTTTTTGTCAAATAAAAATGTTCCATTTGCGGCGACGAACGGAGTTTTTACGACTTCCTTACCTTTCATATCCACTATTTGGAAAGAAACGTTTGAAGCAACGGATTGATATGTTACCGTTACCAACGACTGTGTGTCACAATATACAGACAAAGAACTACCCTCACTTTGAACATCTTCTATCGCTGTTTTGGTAACCCCCAATATCTCAATATAGTCGAACGACATCCAGCCCCAGTTATTTTTTATAGTAATTGTATTTTCACCTTTCTTTAATGGTACAACTGTTTTATACACCGCCCAATCACTTGTGTAATTGTATTGTATAGAGCCCAAAGAAGTACTATTTGCATACAGATATTGTTCCTTCCATGGTTTTTCATCGTCAGCATTCGTATAATTCGTCAGATAGGCTATACAAATCTGATAATCTCCATCCGCTGGAGCATTTATACCTGAAAATACCAACTGTTTAAAAATCTGCAAGTCATAATATTTTCCTCCGCTACAGAAATCATCCGATTTAATTGAGCACCCATTCCCGCCCTTTACTACTGCATCTTCAGCCTCGTAACGGGTTTTCGGAGCATTTGTCACTGTTATCACTAAATTTTCAGACTTAGTTGATTTGAAATTATCATCCTCATTATTGTTATAAACTATGCCGTAGAATGTATATTCACCCACAGTTGAAGGCGCAACCCAAGAATATGTATAAGGAGACTTAGTGACTGTTTCACACAATGCATCATTCAAGTAATATTCAACTTTTTCAACAGAAAAACCGCCTGGCGCAGCAGCATTCGAAACAAGTTCCACAACATCACCAGGATTTACTAACAAGCCTGTTTTAGAAGCCAATTTGATTGTTGGTTTTGCTGGAACAACAGTAAAATGAATGGTTTGTGATTCCACTTTTTCTGGATTTGCGACACTAACAATTCTCAACGTATAATCCTTTGTCTCACTCAACATAACTTTTGCCGATGAATTAGGATCAACCAAAACATCATTCAAATATGCTTTCACATTTCCACCCGTTTGCCAAGAAAACGTCACAAACGAGCCTCCTTCCGCAGTAATTTCTCCCGTTCCTTTTGTTGAGTTGAACGATTTAATACCAAATTCTGACGGTTGAACATCTAGTTTAAATGGTACTACTGGTAAATACGAATCGCATGTAGGAACAGACATATACAGATTCATTCCACCCGGGCAACGGTTCCATGCATAATATATCGTTGCAATGTCAGCATCACTTTTTTCTACTTTAACATGGGATTCATCAATTCTCGTAGCTTTTGCAATCGATGATTTTCCATTCACATCAACAATTTGGAACCATGAAACACTGTCACTTTCAATCGAGACGCCTTCCAACTTGCCATCTGCCGTTTTCTTGTATTCATACATTTTCAGCAATTGACCAACCTTTCCCGCAATAGCAAAACGAATTGTAACCGAACCATCTTCGTTTTTCACATAATCCAATGGTCGTGGACTATAAGCTCCATCCAAACCATTACCATACACCAACTTTTCAACAGCCATTGCCAAACGAGTTCCAATAGTTTGTTTGTCGGTTGGATGGATATTTCCTGCCAAGCCTGCGTCAATTGTGACAATTTGAGCAGAATTCGTCAACAAGTCAAGCGATTTTGTTTGCTGGTCACGCATTATAACCCACGGGTCGGATGCAATTGCATTTGATGGTTTATTATCTATTTCCGTACGGGTTTCACTTTTATAGTTAGGTAATTGCACCCAGACAACAGGGAAATCGTTGTTCCACAACGTTCTGTACGAGTTAATCATATTGTTGAATTGCTCGCAATACACTTTTGCGTCATTTTCATTGTCGCAGTTAGATTCTGCCTGATACCACAACATAGCTTTAAAAGGAATTCCGATAAGCG
This sequence comes from uncultured Bacteroidales bacterium, assembly GCA_937892155.1. Classification (GTDB taxonomy): domain Bacteria; phylum Bacteroidota; class Bacteroidia; order Bacteroidales; family UBA1715; genus UBA1715. The sequence goes on from CALAUG010000026.1 coordinate 17,820, forward strand.
GATTAACCATTTTATTGTAAATCAACGTAGGCTGACGTTCATTTTCGCCTGCCGCCAAGCGGATATCGCCCGAATCATAACCAAGCATTTCCTTACTCATCCAGGCTTCTATGCGGGCACCACCGTACGAAACATTCAAAATTCCAAACGGAATATCTTTAAACGCATCTTGTTTTTTAAGTTCCTTAACGCAAAAGTATGCTGCAGCAGAAAATTCACCGACATACGCAGATGTTGCCGGCGTCCAGGAAGTAGCAGGCAAATCTTCCGACAATTCTGTTGACACACCTTTTTGAACCTTCATCTGACGGATTGTTTCATCATCCGCCTCCGCCCTTACCGCATCAAAATCGTTGCAGGAACTAACTTGCAATTCCATATTTGACTGGCCAGAACAATAAAACACTTCTCCAAAATACACATCTTTATAAGTGGCAACGACATCACCGTTTGCATAAAAATTCATATCGAACGGACCTCCGTAATTGGTTGCAGGAAACTCAATTTTCCACTTTCCATTTTCATCGGCAGTAGCAGCGCTCGATTTTACATTATTCCATTCTGCCGTAATGACAGTACCTTTGTCAGCAGTTCCCCACACAGGCACGACAACATCGCGTTGAAGTACCATGCCAGACTGAAACAAAGCATTTGTTTTAAAATTTTGTGCAGAAGCTGATGCAGCAAATCCCATGAAGCCGACAACCATACATCCTTGAACAATTCGTAACAAATTCTTTTTCATATACTTTAGAAACAAAATCATTTTACAAAACACATCGACAAAATACAAATTTTTATTTATATTTACGCCATTAAAACTAGATTTTATGAAAAACATTGAATTGGACCCAGAAAAAATGTTCTACACCATTGGTGAAGTTGCAAAAATGTTTGACGAAAACACATCGCTTATTCGTTTTTGGGAAAAAGAATTTGATGTTATTAAGCCTAAAAAAAATGCAAAGGGCAACCGTCAGTTTACACCAGCCGACATTGAAAATTTCAAACTAATCCATTACTATGTAAAAGATTTAGGCTTGACTCTTGAAGGCGCAAAGAAAAAACTGAAAGAAGGTAACGACGACGGTGTCGCCAAAATGCAGATTGTGGAAAAACTTACTTCCATAAAAGCTAAACTTAATGACCTAAAAGAGAATTTGTAAAAACCTTAACAAGGTTATTTCTGAGAATAGAACGTTGCTTTTCCGTTAAACACAATAAGAACAGAATCAACGGAATAAGCATAAAATCTACCGAGTGCACCACCAATTAAATTCGATTTGGGGTTGTCTGGAGCAGAAAACAATCCAGAGCTGGAATTAGACGACGCCAATGTATTATAAAAATCGTAAGCACCTTTATCTATTGATTCCAGATAGAGTTTTGCCGTATCAGTTTCCTTAAATTCGTCAACATACGTTGCAATACGAATCTGCTGTCCATCAAACAAATCATCGCAGGTTACATTTGAAGAAGACAACGTATCATTCACATAATAACGCAGTTTATAATAATTATGAGTTCCTTTAGGATCGGTAATATAGGCGAACAGATCATATAATTTCGCCAAAGAATCCTCTGGCGTATACCAATTCGAAAATTCAGAATAGTCTACAGTTACGCTATCCCACAATATAGGTTTCGGCATATACGATTCTGCTGTAATGCTGTCAGAATCAATGACCACAGACAATATATATTTTGTTTCTATCGGGAAATTGTGTTTAATAGAATAAAAACCTACAGAATCTTCGGTGAGTGTATAAGAATTTTCGTTGTACGAAATTGTTACCGTGGCACCCGAAATGTATGGAACGTGGGATGGATTCAAATAACTCATGGTTTTTGAGAGAATCACGACCGCATTCTCTTGGGTTAGCGTAGCCTCTACCACGTATTTAGGATCAGCGGTGTTCAAATCAACATCTATAACTTCTGTACACGAATAACAGAAAAACCAAAGAAATACTATGTAAAAAAACTTTTTCACGTCTAAAATCTAAAATCCCACGAAACTGATGGTATAATTGGAAACAATGTAACTTTTACAGCCTGCATCACATCTGGATTATCCTCGTCAACTTGCTCAAAATAAACCATATACGGATTTTTCCGATTATACACGTTATAAATTGAGAACGACCAAGACGACTCAAATCTGTCAGTTTTTTTATTTGTACGCGTCGCACCCAAGTCCATTCTGTGATATGCTGGCATTCTGTATCCATTACGTTCTGTATAGTACGACACGTATTCTCCGTCAACAAGATATTTTCCAGAAGGGAAGGTAACCGCATCGCCCGTTGAATATACCCACGAGGCAGAAAACTGCCATTTGTCTGATAATTTATACATAACAACGACTGAAACATCGTGAATTCTGTCGTAACGCAATGGGAACCAGTTTCCTGAATTTATTTCTTTAAACTGTTTTTCCGATTTCGACAACGTATATGAAACCCATCCGGTCCAATCGCCATAATTCTTTTTCGCAAACAATTCAATTCCGTACGAACGACTGTGTCCATACAACAAAAATGATTCAAGGTTCGCGTTAAGGAATAAATTCGTACCATTCTCGTAATCAATTTGATTACGCATTCGTTTCCAATAAACTTCAACAGATGTTTCGAACATATTGTCCATAAAATTGCGGAAATAACCAGCCGACACTTGTGAACAGGTCTGAGGTTTTACTTTATTTGTACTTGGCATCCAATAATCTATAGGCAAACTCGCCGTTGAACTTTGTACCAAATGCATAAATTGACACGTTCTCGTATATGCCGCCTTTATAGAACTTTCTCCATTAATTCTAAACGTAAGACTCACGCGAGGTTCCAAATTCGGATAATAATCAATCAATTCGCCACGTGAATACAGGGTACTATCAATCACATTGTGATTGTCATCGTATTCAAATTGCGTTGCACGACCAACCAGCATAAAATTTGAGAATCGAATACCATATTGCAGTTTTACCACATCGCGTATTGTTTGTAAATTATCTACATATACATTGGCATCAAAAGCCGTTTTTTTCTGCAAATCTATCGGTTTCTCCAACATAGACGTTGTGAGATGTCCAGGATCAAACCGATGAAGAGCGACATTACCACCATAATGAACTGTGCTATTGGAAAAGCGATACTCACAATCCTGTTTTAAATTCAAATCGGTAACGCCTGTTAACAATTCCGCATCGGCAATTTCCAAATTCAAAAATGTATTTGCGCTATAACGACTGAAAATCAGTGATGTAGTATTTTTCACTTTATCTTTAGGCAAATGTATCCACGAGAATGTGGCTGTGGCATTCCCGCCATCAGTGCCTAACATATCTTTAAATTTGAACATATCGCGGCCAATATATCCAGACAAAGTGAGTTTGTTTTTTTCATTGATTACGTCGGTTACTTTATAATTGACATCGTAGAAATACAATTTAGTTTGATGCAACGAAGTGTCGCAAGCCAACTTCAGGAACAAATCGGCGTACGTTCTCCGTCCAGCGACCAGAAATGAACTTTTACCTTTTTGAATCGGACCATCAACTTCAAATCTCGATGAAATCAAGCCAACGCCACCCTGACCGTGATAAGATTCCATCCCCCCCTCACGCATAGAAACGTCGAGTACCGAAGACAATCGGCCACCATATTCCGCCGACATACTGCCTTTATACAGCTGAGCATCTTGAATTGCGTCACCATTGAATACCGAAAACATTCCCATCATGTGTGAAGCATTGAAAATTGGCGCATCGTCAAGTAAAATCAAATTTTGATCGGCTCCACCGCCACGAACATAATAACCACTTCCACCCTCGCCTGCACTTTTCACCCCAGGCATGAGCTGCAAAGTTTTCAGAACGTCATTTTCGCCGAACAAAACGGGAACCATTTTTATTTCCTGCATACTTAATGTCTGCACACCTACTTGTGTTGAAGAAATATTATAGTCACGTGCTTGGGCCGTAACAACAACATTATCAATCTTTACCGCATCGGGAGTGAGACGAACATTTTTTTTTGTCGTCTCCAATATTTGCATATCAATAACCTGCGTTTTATATCCCAAGTATGAATATTCTATTTTATACGTTCCTTTAACTACGTCAAAAGCATAATATCCTTTTTCGTTGGTAAACGTTCCGTTGGACGTTCCTACAACGGCAACAGAAGCACCAACCAGCGGTTCTCCCGAAGTACCGTCCTTCACAACGCCACTCAACATTACTTTTTGAGCCATTGAGAACAATGACAACAATAAAGCGCATACTATAGAAAGCGTCTGTTTCATCAATATCGAATCACAAAATCTTGTTTTACAATACCTTCACGGAAAAACACCAAGCCTTGTTTGCACAAATCAATACTAACAGCCACACGTTTATCGGCAATAATAGTATTCCATGCATCGCGCATTCCTTCGCTCCACGAAATGTCGTCGAAAATCAAGATGGTATTTGCGGAACAATACGGATAGATTTGCTCAAAATAACGCAATGTAGCTTCTTTCGTATGATTGCCGTCAATAAACGCAAAGTCAACTTGTTGTAATTTTTCCAAAGATTGGGACAATGTGTCGTTGAAATTTCCAACAACAATTTCAACCTGTTCCGTTCCACAAGCTTTCATAGTCTCGCGAGCTATTCCAGCTATCGTTTCGGAACCTTCAAGAGAAATGAATTTCGCATTGTTTGCCCCCATTGCAAGATATGCCGTGCTAATTCCCAACGAAGTTCCCAATTCCAAAATGGTTGTCGGTTTGTAGCGATTCACCAAATTATACAGCAACTTCGCATATTTTCCTTTCGACAGACTCGTTCTCGCTACATAATTGATTGTCCGAATATTAGACGAATTTTGCTTTGAACCTGCGCCAAAATCCTGAATGACTATTTCCGACGTATTTTTCAATAACTCCTTTCGACGTTTTTCTATGCATGCAAACGTTTTTTTGTCGTTTTTAGCACGTAAAACCGAACAAATAAAATCATATACAAACGGAGAATGAATGCGGTGTCCGAATTTATGCCCAGATGTACAATAATAATGGAGTGTATTTTTTATAAGAAACGTATTCATATTTCCGCCGTTTCAGAATCTTGATAATATAAATACGAATGACAGTTACAGTCGTGCTTTATGTACTTGTATCTTTTTTTTGCAATTTTGGATGCTTTTTGAGCATTTGTCAATTCTCTACACGATGTTCCTATAAACAGCGCAAAAAAAACAATTACTATCAAACGAAATTTTGACATATAGCAGAGTTATTATCTAACCATTTTTTTCAAATACGTATAAAGCAAACGAACACCAAATCCAGTAGCACCCACACCTTTGTACGACCACTTTGATTTGAAATATGCGGAACCTGCAATATCCAAGTGAATCCAAGGATATGAAATAAATTGTTGCAGGAATTTAGCTGCGGCAACAGCCCCTCCATATTGTCCGCCAGTATTTTTCATATCAGCCATATGCGAAGAAATCAACTCATCGTAATATGACCACAACGGAAATCTAACAAGCGGTTCCCAAACTTGAAAACTTGTTTTTTCCAACGTTTCGCAATCTGTCTGTTTTGCTGTGCTGAAATACACTGCCGCATGTTCGCCAACAGCTTGATTTGCCGCACCGGTAAGAGTTGCAATATCAATCGTAAGTTTTGGATTTAACGACGATGCATAACTTAACGCATCAGCCAAAATCAATCGGCCTTCGGCATCGGCGTTCAATATTTCCACGGTTTTGCCATTATGCATGGTAATAATGTCACCGAGCGCCATGGCATTTTCACCCGGACGATTGTCTGTCAACGGAATCAATGCTTCTACGTGCAAAGGCAAATTCATTTCGGCAACAATTTTCATTGTTCCCAAAACTGTTGCAGCTCCACTCATATCCGATTTCATTGTTTCCATATACTGGTTCGGTTTGAGGCTCAAGCCACCAGCATCGAACACGATTCCTTTCCCAACCAACACAATCGGTTGAGATTCGTCTTTTTTCGGATTCCAAACAATATGAACAAAACGAGGCGGCAATGTGCTTCCACGATTCACAGCGAGCAACCCACCCATTTTTTCTTGTTCTATCCAATTTTTGTCACGAACAAAAACTTGAACATCGCAACCTTTGAGAACCTCAACGGCTTGTTCCGCAAAATATTCTGCCGTGCAGATATTATTTGGCTCGTTTATTAAATTCTTTGTAGTAAAGACACCTTTCAAAATTGTATTTAATTCCGCAACATCGCCACAATCCTGACCACAACAAACTATTTTCTCAAAAGAAAACCCTTTTAATTTTTCGGAATATTTTCCAAAACTATATTGGCTCAACGAAAAACCTTCGAGAAACGGATAGGCAATTTCCGGACGGCAATACACATTTTTTATCACCACTTCCGATTGCCTGCCACTCTTAGCCGCGTTGAACACATCGCAGCCCAATTTCCGCAATTTGTCGCAATATTCAGCATCGTCATCGTTTTTCAGCACAACGATATACGAAACACGCTCAACTGTTTCCACCCACAAATAATTCGACGAAAATTGCTGAGCTTTTGCAGCAACCAACTGCTGTTCAAAATCCGACAAATTGCATTTCGAAGCATCGTCGATTGAATTAACCAAAAATATACGCGTCTTGTATTTTTCTGCAGACACCGCAGAATCGAAAATAATTTCCATAAATTGATTTTACAAATTCAACAAGGTAAAAGTACATTTTTTTTAGTAAAGAAAAGTTTTACCTTCCCCAAAAAACCGACAATTAAAATTTGACAAACGATAACTTTTTCACCAGCACTTAGTGTCAATTATACAATATTTAATATCTTTGATACAAATTGAGAAATTCAAATAAATATGAAACACACTCTTATATTTGCCAGCATTGTTTGTGCAGGCTTTTTTGCTATGACAAGTTGTTCTAAAAATTATGAAAAAACCGAAAATGGCATTATCGTTACGACAAACAATGACCAGAAAGTTCGGTTACAAGTCGTTTCTTCCGACATTATCCGCGTAACTGCGACAGTTGACAAAGATTTCTCGGAAAAAGAAAGTCTTATTGTACTTCCACAATCAAAGTTTTCAGACTGGAATGTCGATGAAAATGATGGAATTATCACCGTTTCAACACCATCAATTTCTGCGTTTGTAAACGCCGAAACAGGAATCGTAACATTTAAGGATGCTCAAGGGAATGTACTTTTACAAGAAGCTGAAAACGGAAAATCGTTTCAACACGTCGACGAATTTCCTTGGTTGGAACACGGCAATCAAGATGTTCACGAACATTGCGTTGCAAAAGATTGCAAAGATTCCTATTATCGTGTAAGTGATATGTTTGAATCACCCGACGACGAAGCGTTCTATGGTTTGGGCGGTCACCAGCACGGATATATGAACTACAAAGGTAAAGACGTGGAACTTGCCCAACACAACATGGTTCCATGTATTCCATTCCTTTACTCGAGCAAAAATTATGGTATTCTTTGGGACAACTACTCTATCACTCGATTTGGAGATACTCGTGAATATCAACAGATTACAGATTTAAAACTATACGACAAAAACGGCAACGAAGGCGGGTTGACTGCAACGTATGCTATTAAAGGAAATGTGGTTCGTGAACAAGTTGAAAACAAGATTGACTATGCTTTTCTTGCCACCGACGGAACCCGCAGCAATATTACAGACTCAACCATTTTGAAAGTTGTTACCGACCATAACGGAACTATCACATGGGAAGGTCAAATTGCATCGGACGAGGCTGGTCTTCACAAATTTTTGCTGTATGGTTCAAGCTATTTCAAACTTTGGATTGATGGACAATTAATTATGGACAAATGGCGCCAGAATTGGAATCCTTGGTCTAATCCTTTCTCAGTTGCAATGAATGCAAACGAAAAACATTCTATAAAAATTGAATGGAACACCAACTGGGGATTTTTAGGTGTAACCCACCTTTCGCCAAATCCAAATCAAGAAAAACTGACACTTTCATCCGAAGCTGCTGACGAAATTGACTACTATTTCGTATATGGCGAAAATGCCGACAAAGTAATTGCTGGTTATCGTCAATTAACTGGAAAATCGCCAATCGTTCCCAAATGGGCAATGGGATTTTGGCAAAGTCGTCAACGCTACACAACACAAGACGAAATTTTAAGCACAGTTAAAACATTCCGAGAAAATCATATTCCTCTCGACAACATTGTACTTGATTGGCACTATTGGCCAACAGATGGATGGGGCACTCAAACATTTGATTCTGTTCGGTTTGCCAATCCCAAAGCAATGGTCGATTCGCTGCACAACGGCTACAATGCACACATTATGATTTCAGTTTGGCCTAAATTCTACGAACGTACCGACAACTACAAAAAAATGGTTGAAAAAGGCTACATAATGACTCACAATGTTGATATGAAACGTAAAGACTGGGTTGCCGAAGGTTTCTTGAATGGTTGGTACGATGTGTATAATCCTGGGGCACGCGATATGTTTTGGGAAACGGTCAAAGGAATTTACGATTTAGGATTTGACGCTTGGTGGTTGGATGCCACGGAACCAGATATGCACTCAAACATTTCGGTTGCCGACCGCAAATGCGACTTAACACCCAATAGTATGGGCAACGGCGAACGTATGTTCAATCCATACGCGACATATCAAGCAAAAGGAATTTACGAAAATCAACGTAAGGAAACCGACCAAAAACGTGTATTTATTCTCACCCGTTCTGCTTTTGCAGGTTTACAAACATACGGTGCTGCAAACTGGAGTGGCGATATTGTTGCCCGTTGGAGCGACTTACGTGACCAAGTAGGCCATGGTGTAAATTTTTCTATGGCTGGTGCACCATATTGGACAATGGATATTGGTGGATTTTCTGTAGAAGATCGTTACAATAATGGAAAAATGACAGCAGAAAACGAACAAGAATGGAAAGAATTGGAAACCCGGTGGTATCAATTCGGAACATTCTGCCCATTGTATCGTTCCCACGGCGAATATCCATACCGAGAAGTATTCAACATTGCAGGTAAAGACGAACCAACATACAAGTCAATTCTATTCTACAATCAATTGCGCTATCGTTTAATGCCATATATTTATTCATTGGCAGGAATGACATATCACAACGATTACACGATTATGCGTGGTTTGGTAATGGATTTCAAAAACGATAGCAAAGCATTGAACATTAAAGACCAATATATGTTTGGTCCAGCATTGATGATTTGTCCTGTCTCGGAATACAAAGCTCGCACGAGAGCTGTTTATTTACCTCAGTGTGCAGGTTGGTACGATTTTAACACAAATAAATTCTACAATGGCGGACAAGAAATTGTTGCCGATGCGCCATACGAAAGAATTCCTGTATTTGTAAAAGCAGGTTCAATTATTCCAACGGGAAAACAAATGGAATACACGAATCAATATCCTGATGACGAATTAACTATCTACGTTTATGCCGGCGCCGATGGGGAATTCAATCTCTATTCTGATGAAGGCACAAACTACAACTACGAAAAAGGGGAATTTGCCATTGTTCCAATGACATACAACGATGCGGAAAAGACATTCACCATCGGCAAACGACAAGGTTCATACAAGGGAATGGTCCAAACACAGAAAATCACCATTGTGCTTAACGACCAATCGGGCATGGGACAAGCAAAAGGACAAGCTGTTGAATACAACGGAGAAGAGATTTCCGTGAAGTTGAAATAAGTAAGGAGGCAAAATAAGATTCTGGAACAGAAGATTTAAACTCGTACTAAAAATCACAACTCCGCCGGCGTTGTGATTTTACCACCAGTCACTATAATCACCTTTATCTGTATTGAAGCCTGATGACAAGTTCGTTACAGGATATACTTCCCATGACTTGTCTGGGTGGACAATTACAGCTATACCAGTTAGATAATTAATCCAGTTGGGAGATACAAAATTGACAGCATGATTCGTGGCCCATTCTGTTAAAATAAGTGTTGTGAAATCGTGAGATGTGAACCACGAGAATGTATATCCCTCAGAAGTTTCACAAAGCATATTTATCATGCGAATAGCTTTCTCGTTTGCTTCTTCAACGTTATTTTCGTAGTATGTTGCCATATATGGCCATTTTGTATTTTCTGAGAAATAATTACTAGTGATACAATCTATTGGTGCATGAACTCCACTTGTATCAGCTGGATTGGAATCTCCACGACCATTTGCAATATAGTAACTAGTTTGTTTACATCTTGGATAAGCTGTTGATCCATAATAGGCATCATCTTTACCAGCAAGACCTCCGTTGAATTTTTTTCCAGCCTCTATAGTCCATTCAATGCCTTCTTCTGTTAATTTACTTCCGAAAGATGGGTCATCGTTGCGTTTTGAGTGGCGACAAACAAAGATAATTCTATCTTTTTCTCTTAAACCTTTATAAACAGTAGCTGCATCATTAAATGAACTCAAGGAGAATGAATAGGTATTATTCTTTGCTCGAGAATATTGATCTGGTGTATTATCTTCTTTAGAACAACCAACAACCATTGCGCACAACGATGCGCCAAGTAAAAAGTAAAGTAATTTTTTCATATCTAATCCTAAAATAGTTTAATCGTAATATTCAAATGTGTATGTCTTTTCATCACCAGCACGTACCATTTTTACTGGTCTTCCTTGGTCATCTAACGAAATAGAAAATTTCACTTCGTCGGTTTCGCCATCTTGAGTAAAAATCATTGAATTTGGAATCTTTTTGCTGATGTTTTTTATAAATTGTGCAAATGCAACGGGATCTAATCCATCTGTGTACATAAACCAAGCGAAATCAATATTTGTATTGTTATCAATGTCGGAGTATGTAATAGTTAATAAACCATCCAACTTGCCTTTATATATATCTTTAACTGTTGTTAAATTTTCGTTGTTCCAAGTATACAATTGGGAATAATCATCCGCAGTAATAGTAGCAGAAGCAAGAAAACCAGCATTATAACTGTAATTTATTATATCACCGTCCATACTTTCATTTTTTGAAATCGTGTTTGTTGACGGATCTAATGTTATGGTTGATTCTTCACCTTTGTAATATTCTGGACCTTCGGCACAAACCATTTTAACTTTATTGTCTGGAAGATAGACAAAATTGTATATTTCATTGTATGTTTCACTGAATGTTTTGTATGTGTCGGTGATGCTTGTCAGCCTATTATTTTCGTCGTATGTGAATACTGTTTTGCCCATATCACCATCTGAATAGGTATATGCAATACTTTTTAAGTATGAGATTTCGTTAGAATTCTCTGTCTCTTCATCATCTATCAAATCATCCAAACCCAATTGAGACAATTCGTTGTTGAGTTTTTTCTGCAATTCCCTGTCTCCGTTTTCTTCAGCAACCTGCCTTTGTAACAAAATTCGAATCACTTTTACAGAAGAAAATTCTTCTGGTAATACACATATCAATATAATGACAGTTCCTTCTTTCCGAACTTCTTTAATGGGAGTTTCAGGATCGTTTTCCTTTTCTTCCATTGCCTCTTTATATGTTTTTTCGGCATCGTCGGCATTGTTACAGATTTCATTAATCGTGTAACCGGTAGCTACTTCACCTTCGTAAAAAACGGTTTCCTTACAAGTTCCAATAACTTTATCGTTGTCGTCGGTAAGAGGATAGGTAATGATTAATTCTGAACCAGTGTCCTGATATGTTGCTTTTGACGGTTTTGGATCGTTGTCTTTGTCGTCATCAACGCAACCAACAAGCGAGAAACTTATCACCATTGCCAAAAAGGCAAATAAAATTTTGTGTTTCATATTTAAATATTAAAAAATTTCATAGAACCGAATAACGGGTGTAAAAATATAAAAATTATCCATGGTACATACCTCTCCCATGGTATAAAAAATGGAAAATTTTATTTAATAGTGTTATTTTTACACGAAGTCGCTATATTTGTAAAAAACTAAAACAAAATGAAAAGGAACTATATTAGTTTGGTATACGTATGCATTTTTGTATGCAGTTCTTTCTTCTTGTCTGCACAATCCATAACGTATGGTAGCGGATATTCCGGCCCAACATGTGGCGATGATGATGGTTCAGGAGCTTACTACACAGGCGAATATCGGAATTTATTTGTAGAGATACTTGGAAAATCTGAAAAACAAGTGCAGTCAAAAATAGACAAAGCCTGGGACCATTTTTTTACGCCGGGAAAATCAACCGCTGTGTATTGCGAAGTCGGTGACGATATGGCATATATTCACGATGTAGGGAACAATGATGTGCGTACTGAAGGTCAATCGTATGGTATGATGATTTGTGTACAACTTGACCATCAAACAGAATTTGATAAAATATGGCGATGGACAAAAAAATATATGCAACATTCTGGGAATGAATGGGATGGTTATTTCGCTTGGCAATGCAAAACAGATGGAACAAAAATTGATCCCGGTTGCGCTCCCGACGGCGAAGAATATTTCATTACGGCACTATTACTTGCATCAAATAGATGGGGAAACGACGGTGATATTGACTATAATGCAGAAGCTCAAAATATTCTTGAAAAAATAATGAACAAAACGGGTGTGAAAGGCGTCCACAACATGTACGATGCAGAAAACCACATGGTTGTATTTTCACCACTTTACGAAAATGTGAAATTTAGTGATCCATCATATTGTTTGCCTGGATTTATGGAACTATGGGCTCGTTGGGCGGAAACGAATAACGAGTTTTGGGCAGAAGCAGCAACGGCAGCAAGAACATTATTACAAAAATCCTGCAACGAAAAAACGGGCCTATTCCCCGATTACAGCAAATTTGATGGCACACCATACCGACCAAGTTGGCAAAGTTATGACACAAAACAATTTAAATTCGATGCCGCTCGTTGTGCTTTGAATGTGGGAATGGACTACAACTGGTTCCGAAGTGATAGTGCCAATCAAGTTGCAATGATGACTCGACTTTTAACATTTATGGACGAAGATGGTTTTCTTCACGGATATTTTGATTGGGACGGAGGAAATCCTGACGGACCATACAACGAAGCTTTGGCGGGCGCAAATGGGGTTGGTTGTTTTGCTATGAATGATACTGTTTTAGCTAAAAAAGTTTTATCAAGAATGTGGCTGACACCTTTGCCAACAGGTCAATGGAGATACTTTAATGGCATGGTTTATTTTCTATCGCTACTGAACGTAAGTGGCAATTTTAGAATATACAAACCTATCGAAGAAATGATAGACACAACTGTAAACAACACGTTCAACGGAATCACATACGACAAATCTGTTACTTTTTCCACAAATATTGGATGTAAAATCTATCGTGTGCACGTGATAGTTGACAATCCCAATAGCGTTGAACCAGTAAATGATTATGGATTAAAATTGTTCCCAAATCCAACAAACGAAAATGTCACTGTAGAATCGCAAAAAGAGATTTCTTCATTAGAATTGATTGATTCTGAAGGGAAAGTACTTACATCCCTCGTTGGAACCAATGATTTATGTGTTGCTGGACTACCCAAAGGATTATATTTTGTGAAAGTTCATTTTATTGACAAAAAACAATCGACACTTACCTTAACGGTAAATTAAAATGATAAAACAAAACAATCACTCCAGCGATTGTTTTGTTTGTTGCCTTTGCAATGCAAGGATGGGGTTTTGAAGTGCTGTAATTTCCTATGTGTTAAAAAATTGATTTTGGGGGGATAATTATGTGCATTTTTAAAAGGTACACAAGATTTTATAGTCATATTGCATACGCCTTTATACAAAAAAGCAGACTTTTAAAGTCTGCTTTTAAGATTGATAACTTATCTTCAATCTACTCCAAACCTCTTTAGAGAATTTTAGAGTAATTAATCCAACCACAATTCAGCACCAAATAATTTATCCAATTCTTCCTCAAGTTTGTTATATAATGCCTTGTCACCATTTGCATCAGCTACCTGCATTTGTAACATAATACGAATCATTTCCACTGATGAAAATTCTTCTGGCAACTCACATATCATAATAACGTCGTTACCATCTCTCTTAACCTCTTTTATAGCAGTTTCAGGATCATTTTCCTTTTCATCCAATGCTTCTTTATATGTTTTATCAGCATCGGTTGCACTGTTACAACTTGCAACAATCTTATAACCTGTAACTGTTTCACCTTCATAAGAAACCGTTTCCTTGCATGATCCGATAACCTTGTTGTTATCATCAGTAAGAGGATATGAAATGATTAATTCAGAACCAGTGTCCTGATATGTTGCTTTTGATGGTTTTGGATCGTTGTCTTTGTCGTCATCACCACAACTAACAAGTGAGAAACTTGTTGCTTAAGCCAAAAAGGCAAATAAAATTTTGTGTTTCATAGTTAAATGTTTTATAAAGTTTTACATTTTTTTAGTTAGCACCCATTTTTAAGACGGCGTAAAAATAGAAAAAAAAAATTGATTTTGGTTTTAGTAATATTACATTTTTCAAAATCATAGATTGTTTGAACATTCAAGGATTCTTGTGGAATATGTCAGTAGTAGAATTCATTCTGTATTTATTTGCCCATGCAGAAGTGAACAAATATATTTCCAAGCATTTCGTCTTCGGTTATTGTTTTGAAGTGCCATAAATTCCTATATGTTAAGAACTGAAACGCTTTTGAAATATAATCAACACCCATAGCAACCTTTCCAAAGGAAACTAAATTATCCTTTAATGATGTTACTGATTTAGTTGTATTTTCCACTGTTCCTTGCAATCTTTTGACACTTGCTTCACCAGTTTTGGAATCTACATTGATTACATATGTTAAATTTTTATCAGACATTGACTTTTGTTTTTTTTTATCGTATATTGCAATACGAAATTTTTCTAACGATGTTGACGTTAATATTTGCAATATGGTTGTTTTGGTATCTTTTCATCAGCAAAAAAGATGTTCTTCATAGCGATGTTCCTCACATTTTAGATGATGAAGATTAGAGTTTATTTGCTTTTGCTTCCTCTTCCCGAATCCATTTCAGTTCATTTAGTCTCATTGCCCATTCTTCATGTTTTGAAGTACTATAATTTCCTATATGTTAAGAACATGAAGGTCTCAAAAAATATAATGGATTAAAAAATGATGAAAGGCAATGGTAACATTTTGAAAAAATAATCTGTATTCAAAATGGAACTATAATATATGAAAAAAGCCATTCGTTAGAATAGCTTTTTCGGAGCGATACGCCCATCATATTGCTATGAGTTGCACCTATCACAAGAGCAAATATATAAAAATAGGATTATAAAAGTCAAGAGTTATGGTTTTGAAGTACTATAATTTCCTATATGTTAAGAACGGGAAAGAAATTATAAACTACCTATCTGTCCATCGTTGGCTAATTCCACATTCAAAACTTGGCATTGTGGAGTATCTACGAGGAAGGTAACAAAAATGAGCAGCCAAATCAACAGGTTGCGAGAGGTCTTTGACAATTTGAACAGTAAAATCATAGCAGGAATCAACGTACTGCCATTGACAACACTTTGTGGGGGTTGTAGATGTAGAGTCTATAAAAACATCACGCTGTAATGAATATGTTGCATCGTACACAACTACATCCGCATTGGAATCAACCAGTTTTACTTTGGCACAAAGTGGATATTGCTTGATTCCGTCAGGGCGTTTGACTGAAAACGTGCAGTTATGAGGATTAATGTCGTACGCGGTAGTTTCATATTTAAGCACTCCGCCACCGCCATACACAGTTACATTGTGTGAATTAGGTGCAGGATACGAAGTGTTGACGTGATCGACATATTCGATGGTAAAATCCTCGAAGGCGTTTACAAATTCAACGGTAAAGTCCTCGAAGGCATCAACAAACTGCCAACGTCCTTGTCGGTCAGCGTAAGCGTTCACTTTCTCAACTTTGAGGTCGGCGTTCACGTTCACCACACGAACCTTGTAATCGGCACGGCTGTTCACCACTCTTACTTTTCCGTATGGGTAAGACTGTGAAAAACAAACAACGGAACAAAAACAAAATAGAACAAAAACGAAGTTTTTCATCTTTCCAACTCCTCCACTTCTCTATCGGTTTCATCCATAAAGGATTCGTCCTTATGAAGTTCTTCCCATTTTTGTTGTACTTCGGCAAGTGTTTTGCTTTCTATATGATACTGAAAATCTAGGTCAAACGAAGTTATGCAGTTTCTACATATTTGATAATCATCTTTCAAATGCCCAGAAGCACAGACATTTAAATTTGTCAACTCTTCGTGACACAACGCACAATGGCTTGCTCGTCTTTTATTTTGAATACTCTTTTTTAACATCACTACAGAAATGACTATCCAAATACCTATAGCCAATAGATAAACATATTCATCATCTAAAAAAAGCAATGGAATGGAAAAAATAATAAAATGAGGAAATAACTCCTCTAATTTCATTTTTCCTACAACAATGAAAATAAGAGTTGCTGCCAAAAAGAGCAGCGCTATTGTTGTATTAAAGAAGAAAAACACATCTGCAACGACAAGCAATAGCAACACAATTGCCATATTCTTATTGTCTTTTGTTTCTTGATTACTCATATACTTATCGCTAAATCACAATCTTGAATTTCTGTATAATCTTTTTTGTTTGTCATCCCCAATTTGGACAGACGAACAGCTTGATTTTCCAATGTTTTCTCAAACACATTTCTCACAAAACGTGCATTCCCGAAATTTTTGTCTTTGTTTCGTACAACATTAGAGAAATACGCTTGTAATTTTATCCTTGCATCATTCGTTATCGAATAATCGTATTTTTGAATATGCGACATAAAAATTTGAAAAAGTTCGCAATCGTTATAATCAGGGAACTCTATGAATCTTCCAAAACGAGATTGAAGACCAGGATTAGAATCAATGAATTGTCTCATTTCATTAGTATATCCAGCCAAAACAACAACAAGCCGATTCCTGTCATCCTCCATACGTTTCAACAATGTAGCCACTGCTTCTTGTCCGAAATCATTTGCACTATTCGAAATCAAAGAATATGCTTCGTCAATAAACAAAACGCCATTCAATGCGGAATCAATCACTTTGTTTGTTTTGATTGCAGTTTGTCCGACATATTCAGCAACCAAACCCGAACGATCTGTTTCCACCACACGATTAGTTGAAATTATTCCTAAAGAATAATAAATATCAGCCAAACAACGTGCCACAGTAGTTTTTCCAGTTCCTGGATTACCTGTAAAAACACAATGATACGACATAGGTGTCGTTTTTAAACCTTGACGCTGCCGTTCGTTTTGAACTTGAATAAAGCTTTTTATTGTGTCAATTTCTTTTTTTACCGATTCCAATCCGATAAGACTATTCAAACTTGCCACCGAATCAGAAAATTTTTCGGGTGTCGTCGTATTTTTTCCTTTTGCAACATTAACAACCTCCACAATTTTGCTTAACCACTGAGACTCCTCGACAGTAACTTTTCCATCAGCTTTTGCCGTGTATGAAGCAAAACGATATAATTGAACCAAATACTGTTTCTGCACGGTTTTGTTGTAATACGACAAAGCAAACGAAACTAAAAATTCTTTTTGTGTATCAGCAGACATTGCAGCTTGATTTTCCTGAGAACACATAGATTTCTCAATGCTTCGCAACACATTGGAGTATGCGCTGACATTTTGGTCATCAAAAGCACTCAAATTATCGTAACTGACATGTTTTCCAAATAACTTTGCACATAAATAATACACTCCAAAACCTTCTTTGGTTGTTATATTAATTGATTGACCAAGTTTACAATAGCATTTAACAATATCAACAAGGAAAACATATTTTAAATGTTCTGCAGGTGAAAAATTTTCATTTAGTCCTCTTACTTCCAAATGCACATATGATTGGTACGAAGCCAAAAATTTCTTATCCGACGAAAGAGTTGAATAAATTCCATAAATTTTATCCAAAGGGTCTGTGATACGCTTAAAATATTCACGGGAAATCACTTTTTTGTCAACATACGAAGAATTTCCTCGAAAACATTTTATCGCCAAAACAATTACAGCAATCAAGAATGCGGCACCTATATTGCAAGAAACGGCAATTCCCACAAAAAGGACTCCCCACAAGCAATATTTTATTATATCAGACATATATACACTAAAATATGTCAAATATAAACATTTTGCACTTATTCTCAATATTATTATATTTGAAACAAATTAAATTTATGAGAGAAAAATTTCTTGTTGAAACAAACACATTCTCCTATGATACAAAAAACTCTCCAACTTCCCACTGACTATTCCACTTGGTTTCAGAACAATCAAGATGTAGAACAATTAGTCTTGGTCGGTAAGTTACAATTTTCTGAATTGAAAAACTTTGAAACACTACTTTACCACACACACATTTCTACATTGGATATAACCAATTTCTCGATTGAGAATGCGGAAGACCTAGATTCATTTTATGAATTATTGAGTACACTATATGATTATAGCTTTGATAAGATGAAATGGTCTCCCTTTCAAAAAATCTATGCTAACAAGTACTACGTAACCCATTTCTTAATTGATTCGGACTGGTCAATAATCACCTCCCTTGACAAGAAAGTATTGGTTCATATAGCACATCTTTCTTTTTCAATAAACGAAGGAACTGAAATTATAGGAAATTTCGCATTTACCAATGAAAATTTTAATAGTATCATATTGCCAAATACTCTAAAAAAAATTGGCATTGGTGTTTTTGCCCATTCTGATTTAAAAGAAATAAAAATTCCTGATGAAGTCAACGAAATTGGTGATAGTGCATTCTGTTTTACAAAAATTAAGAATATAACAATACCACCCAAATTGTCTATCATACCTAGTTATTGTTTTGCTTTTTCCAATCTCACCCACATTCAATGGGGAAACATCAAACGAATAGAAGAAGAAGCTTTTCTATGCTGTACTTTGGATGATGTTGTTTTACCAGAAGGTGTTGAAGATATTGAATTCAATGCGTTCTGTTCGTTAAGCAAAATCACATTACCATCAACCATTAAAAACATTGACAAATATTTCTATTACGAATATCAAATAGACAACCCAGCAGATGTCCCTTTCATTGAAGTCCACCCCGACAATCCTTACTTCTATTCTAAAGACGGTACGTTATACAAACGAGGTGAAACAGAGCCGTATTTAGGGTATGTTTATAAAAGTGATTCCGAAGATTAATTATCAAACCAATATACGGCACGTACTTCGCAATGTTGTTGCGTTTCGTATAACTTCATATTTTGGTACAAAACATACCAACAGAATTCATTTTCACTGTTTTCCCAGCATTCCATATTTTGAATATCGCACATACATTTTTCCAATTCTTTACTATTTATCCAATTGGCTGTATGATAATCTGGATCATTTACATATACTCCCTGTAGAGACTCATTATTTACATATTGACATTGTTTTGTCTCTATCCAATGATTTGCATCCAACACACTAATTTTATTGTCAAGCAACATTTCACTTTCTCCAACAACTTCTCTTGCGTATTCTGTAAATACCTCGCTACTTACATCTACAGGGAATCCCCTATATGGAACAACGTATTGTATTTCAGAATTCAAATATTCCGAATTTCCATACAATCTACGAAATAACGGATAATGTCTATACAACAAAAATTCTCCCCCTACAAACAATACTTTCTGCCAATTCTTTTGATTTCGTGTCTTTACTTCTAAATGTAAATGAATATCTGTACCCATAGACTTTTTCTCTGTTTAGATTAAAAACAAAACTCGCAACGAATTCAATTCTGTCTTTTCTAACAATCGTTTATTATTTTATATCAATTGACAACTCTTAAAACTAACCAATTTCAAAGCCTTTTCTAATCCGTTATAGTCAAGAGTTTTCAGGTCTTGTTTTCCGCTCGCATAACTGCAAAAATTCACCTTTTTATCCCACGACACAGAAACAAATCTTTCTGGTTTCTTGCATTGCAATAAGCATGAAGGACTTTGAAATGCTTCCTTTCCAGAAACTATAACTAAATCTTTGGCTGAAGGTGTATTTTTGAATCGTTGTGGCACCAGTATGATTTGTTCTGGTGTTAAAATACTTCTCATTTTTTGATACACCACTTTACAATATTGTAGTTTATTCTTATTTACCAACAAATTTACTCCTGGTTTTATTTGTGTCTGACCAATCCGTTTCAACAAGTTCAAAACTCGTTCAACTTCCGCACTATCATCTGGTTGATGAATTGTAACATGAATTTTGTCTGGTTGATGTTTACTCAAAAGTTGCCATATAGCATCTGTTTCCAAGGGCAAACCATTAGTTGTAATCGAAAGATACACTTTTGGTTGCAAGGCATCAATTATATCAAAAATTCCTTCGTACTCAAAAGGTTCTCCTCCACCAAGAGATATAGACTTTATGCCATTATTTATACAGTCATTTGCAAAAGAAATCACCTCTGTTGGTGTCCAAATCGTATTTCCTTGTTTGTTACTATGGTTGTAACAAAACTCACATTGCTTTGAACAGTAATTGCTTAAATCAATGGAAAGTAACTCTATCATTTTTCATTTATTTTGTGAGCTTTACCTTCTTCCAAAAGTTTGTTCATTTTTTCTACAGAAATACTTAATTCAAATATTTCTCCTTGATACGACATTGAAGAATATTCGTCAATTACTGCTTGATATTCGGAAATCTCTGAACTTAAATATATGGGATACGAAATATTATTGATTACAACATTGTGATTTTCTATTTTGTGTACCGATTCAAATATTTCTTGAGCATTTGAATCCAAAATAATTACTCTTGGGTTCAGTTTGCTCACAAACATATCAAAATATGGATATGTTTCTTTCCAAACTTCTTCTATGTATGTATTGGGCAACTTTTTTATTTCCTCTGGTGATAGATAATTTTTTATGTTTGGGAAAAAGGGAAATAACGAAATTCCAATAGATTTATTCTTTATTGCGTCATCTACATTTTCAATATAATTCTTTGGATTTTTTACCGAACATATTGTAGGAGTCACCATCTTTGTAAAAGCGTCTGTCGCACAACATCCTTCTCTCGAAAAACAAGTATATGCTGTACACTTATAATTTTTCGGACAATATGGGAAAAAGTCAAAACATGGAATATCAACCAAATAATATGTTTCTTTTCGATTTGATGAGGGATACAACGCATATAGTCCACCATTGTATACAATGTTACCATCGTAAGAACGACAAGGAACATTTTCTGCAATTTGCAAAAATTCTGCCTCCGCAAAACTACCCTTAATTTGTTGAATTTCACTTCGCAACGATATGGGAACTTGATTAATCTTTATAGGATATTTTGGAACATTCACTCGTTTTGCTGGGAATTTTGTCCAATATGCTTGGTGATATACATAGTATGGTATATTACCATCAAGTTCCGTATGAACAACATCTTTTTTTTGTTCATCATATTCGTCTTCAAGCTCGAAATACTTTGTTTTGTAAAAATTTTTCACAATATTGCTTTCAACGAGCATTTTGAGCGATGAATTATCTACTAAAATACCATCGTTATTAAAGCACCGATAGGCATCAAATACATACCAAAAATCATTTTTGTTAATACAATGAAAATTTTCAATATCGTCATGATTGCATATATCAATAAATGCTTTTTCTTGTGTCGGATCAATCTGCACAACCGTTTGGAAAAGCCACAAATCATTGATGCAGGATATTTCTACCTTTGAAACCATACCCATAATCTGCGATTCTGTTAATTCAAATGCAATTTGACGTTCTTCTATGGCACCAAACAATATATCTTCTATACAAGCATCCGCCGTGAGAGTCCACGGAACAGGACCATTTGAATTATAATCTAAAATCCCCACATTTCCCTCTTCATCAACAATGTACCACGAAGTCTCCATTGAATGAGTTGCGGGATATTCTTTATCAATCTTCATTTCCTAAAAACTAAAAATTTTTCCTTTATTGTCAGCCCTCCAAATATACCACATATTTGTTACATATCATAAAAAATCTTTTCCTTTATTGCAAGTTGGAAATCAGGTATCAGTGGTCAATTTTCAGTTTGATTTCCTTACATGTAAATTGATTACTTAATAATATTCAACTGACAACTAAAATGCCATTGGCATTAACAATTGAGAGAAACAATATTATTAAAAAACCACAATTTCCCTACATGTAAAAAACGTGAAAAATGGTAAATACTATGTGTTGAAAAAGGATACCACGTTCGACAGTTCTGGAGGGAAACGAGTGATAGGACTTGGTAAGAAACTTTGATTAACGTTTTTTGTTTTCCCAAGGAATAGCAAAACCACGTTCACAACCGAACGAAGTTCCTTGTAGTCGATAGCAAAAGCATACAGCCACATCAAACGGCTGATTGAGATCTTTGACAAATTGAACAGTAAAATCGTAGCAGGAATCAACGAACTGCCACTGGCAACATTCAGTAGGTGTTGTGTTTGTAGTGTCAATATAAATGTCGCTATTCCATTCTCTAGATGAATCGTGAATCAGAACATCTGCATCAGAATCTACAATTTTGACCTTTGCACATAAAGGAAATTGTTTTAAGGTTCCAGAATGGTTGACGGTCATTCGACAGTTTTTTGCGTCAACATCGTAAGCATAGGTTTTAACAGGAGGCAATGATCCGCCACCGCCATACACAGTTACGTTGTGTGAATTAGGTGCAGGATACGAAGTGTTGACGTGATCGACATATTCAATGGTAAAATCCTCGAAGGCGTTTACAAATTCAACGGTAAAGTCCTCGAAGGCATCAACAAACTGCCAACGTCCTTGTCGGTCAGCGTAAGCGTTCACTTTCTCAACTTTGAGGTCGGCGTTCACGTTCACCACACGAACCTTGTAATCGGCACGGCTGTTCACCACTCTTACTTTTCCGTATGGGTAAGACTGTGAGAAACAAACAACGGAACAAAAACAAAATAGAACAAAAACGAAGTTTTTCATCACCGAAATATTTCGTCAAATATAAAAAACAAGAAAAACAATGTCAACAGAACGAGACATAAAAGAAGCAATACAAGCACTTGGTAGCAATGGAAACGGCAAGACGTTTTTCACGTTTTGAAGTACAATAATTTTCTATATGTTAAAGACAATAACTAAAAAGAAAGAAAGAACAATATAATGGCTACAAATGCGATAGAAAACACAACCAATGCAAGTTTTGAAAGAGCATCGGCAAGTTTAGGAAACGCAACAACAAACCATATACAAAATAATAAAGAAAAAACTATAATATAATAAAATATTACTTATAGAAAGATATATATGCTGAAAAGAATAAAAAATGTAAATATGACATTTAATTTGGACTTAACTTCCTTTGTGAGATAAGTCTAGGTTCATAAAAAAGACCTAGAAGGAAGAGCAATAACATAAAAAATATTATCTTCTGTTTTCATTTGATATCCATAAAAACAGCAAGTTCCTTTTTGTCAGATAATTCTAAATTACTTTGTTTAGGCTCTTCTGTATCCAAGGAAAGATTTTTGATATCCATAACATCATCATTTATATTTTTAACCTTTCCAACAGGATTGGAATAATAATCTTCTTGGCTTAGCATTGAAGTATTTTTTCCTAATAAATTTGTTAACTTTGACTTTCTTTCATCATTTTTTATTTTCATATTTTCATAATGCTGTTGGAAATTTTCTACTTCTGAAAATAAACTTTCAAAATTTTGTAAAATTTCAGGATTATTTCCATATGCTTTATTACTTGCAGACATTTTCATTGTTTTTTCATTAATATTTGGTTTTATATTTAAATTATCACTTAATTCTTGTGTAAATGTATTATTTATATTTTGATTTATATTTTGATTTATATTGTTTGATAGAATTTCATTTTGTTTTTCATTTGTAGCAAGACTAAAGAAA
>CALAUG010000027.1 GCA_937892155.1 uncultured Bacteroidales bacterium
CCCAGGCTTGGCAGTCTCTCACCAACGCCCAGATTCTCGCGTGGAACGCCGCTGCACAGTCAGCTGAGGCAAAGTCCGTTCTCGGTACCAAGACAAAGATCACCGGAAGCAACCTCTTTATGAGGCTCAACTACTGGGTAGTCTTCTGTGGTGGCAGCATTATGACTGCTCCTCCTGCTCTCACCGGGCTTGATGCTCCTGCATCTGCAACCCTCGCACTGTCAGACGAGGCGTTTACGCTGACTCTTTCAGCCATCCCTTCTGTTACCACCAACATCAAGCTCATCATCTGTGCTTCCGCTCCTCAGAGCAATGGTATCAGCAAGGCCTACAGCAAAGCCGCCGAGTTCATCGCTCCGAAGACTCCTGTCACCACGGCCATAGCTCTCAAGAGCGACTACGATGCCAAGTATGGTGCTCCTTCAGAGGGTGCACCTAAGGTGTTCGTCAAGTACTTCTACGTCAACACCGCAACCGGCGAGAAGTCGGGCGAGATGCTTGCACTTGCCAAGTTCGTTGCTGAAGAAGACTAGCCTGAGCCGTAGGCTGTAAGGCCGGTATTGACACAATTTTCCCCAGCTACCCTCACGGGCGGCTGGGGAATTTTTTATAGTCTTAAATCCTTGGGGGATGGATAATTTGTCGGGATGTTCTTCAATTTGAATGGCCATCCTGAATCATCGAGCATTTCAATCTTCATATTCAGGATTTCTGATTCTAAGCAGAATTGATAGACCAGCTTCAGATAGCGCCTCAATACCAGAAGTGGAGGAAAATCATTCCTGGCGCCATACCATTCCATCAAATCAGAATCACCCTTTGAACTGTTGCAACTCCTGCAGCAGCATACCAGATTATCAGAGCTGTCGGCTCCTCCGTGTGCTTTTGCGAACATATGATCAACCGAGATGTTGGTTTGAGATCCACAATAGACACAGTGGGTCCCGTTCTCAAGTTTGTATCTTTCGTCGTCAAAGAATGAACGTATCTGCATATTTCCGTTTGTCAGCCCTTTATACAGGCGGGCACGGATCATAAATGAAGTTCTGTCGTATGTATCAACACCTCTTTCAACAGCGCTGTGGGCCATAGCCAGATTTGCGTATGACCAATATATAAGTTCCGAAACTGTATTGACTTGCATATATTCTACTGTAGTGGAAGCAAAGGTACAAAAGTTTTTACGGCAATTCATCAAATATAGAACTTATGGTATATGGTTACATCAGGGTCAGCAGCGACAAGCAGACCGTCGAGAACCAGCGGTTCGAGATAAACAATTTTGTCGCAAGGGAACAAATCCACATCGATGGATGGATAGAAGAAACAATCAGCGGGACAAAGAATTACAATAAGCGCGAACTGGGCAAACTCCTGAACAAAGTGCAAAAGGACGATTTGATAATCTGTGCCGAATTGTCTCGCCTCGGAAGAAACCTGTTCATGATAATGGAAATTCTTAACATCTGTATGACGAAAGAGTGCAGAGTCTGGACCATCAAAGACAATTATCGTCTCGGGGAGGATATTCAGAGCAAAGTCCTGGCATTCGCATTCGGCTTATCTGCTGAGATAGAGAGGAACCTAATCAGCCAGAGGACAAAAGAGGCTCTAGCACGAAAGAGGGCTGAAGGCATAACACTTGGGAGGCCGGTTGGTAGGAAAACAGATGAGTCAAAATACAAACTGTATGCGAAGAAGGCACTGATAGAGGAACTGCTCAAGGCCAAGATTTCCAAACGGCAGATAGCAAAGATCTGCAAGGTGGACCGAAATACATTGTGCCGGTTTATCAATACTTTTCTGGTAGAAAAATAGGAGCGATTATGTGCAGCAGAACGGGGAAATTGATGAGTATATGACCGGTGATTCATGGATTATCCTGACCGAGATAGAAAAATCCATCAAAGCAAAGGTTGAGGCTATTGGAACGCCATTGTCAAAATGGGAGATAAGCATAAACTATGGTATCAAGACCGGATTCAATGATGCATTTATCATTAGCAGCGAGAAAAGAGATGAAATCCTCAGTTCATGTGATTCTGATGAAGAAAGGCTAAGAACGGATGCGATTATTCGACCGATTCTTCGTGGCAGGGATATTAGACGTTATGGCTACAATTGGGCAAACTTATGGCTCATCAATGTCCACAATGGCATCAAGGGCTCATTGGAAAGGATTCATATTGAGGATTATCCTGCCGTAAAGAAACATCTAGATGAATATTGGCTTAAAATCGAGAGTAGAGCGGATCAAGGAGATACCCCGTACAACCTTCGGAACTGCGCTTATTTGGACGATTTATCGAAGCCAAAAATTATCTGGGGCGAAATATCTGATAGATCGAAATTCTACCTTGATAATGATGGCGACTATTGTCCAGAAGCCACGACCTTTTTAATGACAGGGAATAATTTGGACTTCTTGCTCGCATTTCTGAACTGCAAGTTGTCTGAGTATCTATTTTCAAAAATAGGCACGACCACAGGTGTTGGAACGGTCCGGTGGAAGAAATTCAAAATAGAACAGCTTCCTGTTCCTCAAACATTACCTGAAGAAATCGTAAATAGTATTACTTCTCTCGCAAAAACAGCCTTAGGCCAGCAGGCAAAAGGGAAAAGTTCTAGCGATACTGAAAAAATAATTGATCAGAAAATCTACGAGTCATTTGGGCTAACGCCCGAAGAAATACAATTCGTTGAAGAACAGTAAATTTATTGATTACCAGTTTTCAAGATAATTGGCTTCTTCTTCCGTCAATCCATAAAGTTCGTAGACTCGTTTGTCTATCGCAGCCTCATCATGATCATCAATCAGTTTACTGAATGATTCTTCCTCTGATTCAGCTACAGATAATATGACGGGGAGTTTTGAAACAAACATAGGCTTATATTCAAAGTATCCGGCATTCCGTACAACCCCCAACGATCTGATATAGAAGTCTGCCAACTTTGAGTTCAAAGTTCCTAGAAGATATTTGCTTGCCGGGACAATCATAGTCCCAGGAGCGTTGATGAACAATGTTCCATCTGCATAGGCGTATGAGGCCGTTTGATTCAAATTACCCCACACTATTTTTGGCTTCGATAAATCGTCCCAATAGCTTATACTATCTTGAGTCTCAAACCATTTATTTGATGTCTTCTTACGGCTCTTTTCTTTTGTACCCTTAGCATCGAGGACAGGCTTGCCATTGATGATGATATCCTTGCCACTTTGTTCAAGTTTCTTTCGGCAATATTCTGATAGATAATTGTTTGCTATCCAAGCGTACCCGTTTTGAATTAAATAATCATAAGCAAAAGATTCAAGATAATTCTTTACTGCCGGGAATCTTTCGATATCGTAATGTCTTGCTGGGAATGTAGCAATAAGCCACTGCTCGGCCCATTCGTAACTATATCTCTTGATATCCCTGCCCCTTAATATCGGTCGAATAATCTCAGCAGTGCGTATTCTTTCATCCTCGTCGGAGCAAGCATTTAAGATGGCGTCTCTCTTCGCTGTGTCAATTATGAAAGCATCGTTGAATCCCGTCAATACACCACGATAAATTTCAACATCCCAGTCTTTGAGTGGAGTTCCCAGAGACTCAACCTTCCGCTTTATGCTTTGCTCGATACTATTCAAGATTGTCCAGGCATTTGCCCCATAGCAACAAGTCTGCGTATGTGTCTGCACATAATCGCTCGTTTTCCTATGACAGGAAACGCTTGATAAATCTATCGAGAGTATTACGATCCACTTTGCAAATCTTTGCAATCTGTCTTTTGGCTGTACCATTCTTGAGAAGTTCTTCGATGAGAGTTGCTTTTGAATACAGCTTGAATTTCTCCGGTGTTGTAACAGAGCCCTTCGGTCGACCTAGAACAACACCTTCGGCTTGCTTCCTAGCCAGCGCCTCTTTTGTCCTCTGGCTAATCAGATTCCTTTCTATCTCTGCAGAAAGTCCGAACGCAAATGCAAGGACTTTGCTTTGAATATCTTCCCCAAGCCGGTAATTGTCCTTGATTGTCCAGACTCTGCACTCTTTTGTCATACAGAAAAGCAAAGTTAACAATTATTTTGTTATCTTTGATAACTTTTTTACTTTGAGCTAATCTTCTTTGAACTGTTGTCTTAGGAATTGAAGTAATTCTTGAGATTGCTCCTGGAGTAGCTTCAGCATCAGTTAAAAGAACATCGATAATCTTTTTATTAACTTCATCAAAGCTGTCCACGATTTGGTGAAATAGTTTTAAATCGAAGTCTGATTCTTCAATAAAATTGCTGGAGCTATATTCTTCGCAGAGTTCCACCATTTCGCTTGGATCTCTTTTGCCTTCATTAACTTCTTGTTCGAATTCTTCAAAAGAATGAAAGATGTTAGTACGTGTATGTTCGCATTCGCTGCAATTACCACGGCACTTTTTCATTTTGCCTTTGTAAACTGAAGGAATGTCGCAGCGTTCAGCATTTGTTTTCTTTTTCCACTCACGCCATTCATCAAGCATGAGTTCCTTTTTCATTTCTTTGGAAATATAAATGGTTTTTCCTAAAGCTTCTAACTTCCAAGCTTCAGTTCTTTCTTCTGATGGGATGAACCAATTAACATCTTCATCGAATTGATTTTTGACTTCTTTTTCCATCTCTCTCAATGCCTTTGTCATATGGCCTGGAAACCATTGTATTGCCATTACTTATCTTCCTTTTTTGATTTTGGATTCCACAGAATTGCAAATATTTCGAAAAAGAATCCGACTATGATAACTATAGGCGCAAGTGTCAGACGTCTGAAATTGAATATGTCAGGAGTCTGCGACGCATCGCCGTTTGGATAAAAATCATCGGGATTTGTTACTGCTCCACCCGAAAGTAGGAAGAAACCAATAAAAAGAATAACCACTCCTACCGCAACCAAAATATAATTTGTACGTCCAAACGTATAATTTTTGTCTTCGTTAGAAGCAGACAGCATTTTTAAAATATTCATAACTATAATACGTAAAGTTCGTCTTTATTTATTTTTAGGAATTTGTTCAGTGCAAAGAAGGTTGCCACAAAAGTGAGCAACATTCCCACCAATATCACCGACAGATAGACAATACCGAGCAATTCAAAATCAAGATATTTGATGATTTCGTATGCTTCAACCTGCAAGAAGTACAATATTCCTGTCGTCATTGCAACTGCAATCAGGCCACTTAAAAACCCCTGAAATGCACCACGCAACAGGAACGGCGAACGAATATAATGATTTGTTGCACCAACCAATTGCATAGTTTTTATGAGAAATCTTTTGGAATAGATTGACAAGCGTATTGTGTTGTGTATCAGCACAACAGAAACGATGAACAGCAACACGCTCAATGCAAGCAGGAACAAACTGATACGCTTGATATTTGTATTCAGCGTCTGTATATGCGAACGGTCGTAGTGAATGGAGTCGACAAATTCGTTGTTTTTGAACTGCTGTTCTGCAAGTACAAAGTTTTCCGGCGTAGCATAGTCGGCATTAAAATGCACCTCTATAGACGGCGGAACCGGATTACCCTCGGCCAAATCAACATAATCCTGCCCCAACGTTTCGGCAAGACGGCTGCTTGCCTCTTCGGCAGACACGTACTCGGACGATTTAACCATTTCCATTGCATCTATTTTCTTACGCAACTCGAACATATCGGCATCACGGACATCAGTTTTCAAAAACAAGGTGAAACCTACTTTTTCCTTAACATGGTTCGACAAGGCACGTTCGCTGGTAAGCAACAAACCTATCATACTTAACACGAACAACACCAAGGCTACACTAATCAATGTGGAAGTATACGAAGTAAATATCCGCTGACGGATGATTTTATTTTGGCGTTTTGAACTGCGTTTCATCTAAAATTCTATTAAAGCACTCATTTTAAGGTGTTTACATTATTACACGCATAACAAAGGGGCATACTACCCCAACCTTAAAAAACTTTTGCAAATATATACTTTTTATCAAAATTTGGGTTAAGAATGAGGAATTAAGAATTAACAGAATGAAAAAGCAGTATCAGTCGGCTGTTGGCAGCAGAAATTATGAATTTCCGCTAGTTTCTCGTCACAATCATCACAACTGAGCTCAGTACCAGCAACATTCCTATTGCCATTTGCAGCGAGAAATTTTCGTGGAATACAAGTACGCCTATACAAACTGCGGTGATTGGTTCAAGGGCGCCGATTATGGCTGTGGGCGTGGAGCCAATACATTGTACGGCAACGGTCATCAGTACCAGCGAGAGCAAGGCAGGACCGACGGCCAGCACGGTTGCGACGCCCCAAGCATGCGTCGTGGTAAGTAGCTGCAGCGGTTCGGTGAACAACGAATAAATGCTGACAATCACACTGCAGAACAGCAGCACGTACATTGTGAGCTTGTACGACGACATTTGTACGGCAGATTTGTTCACCACCACGATATAGATGGCATACGTGAGCGCAGAAATCAGCACGAGAATAGTTCCGGCAAGACTGATATTCGAGGAACCGTCGCCATAGTACAGCAGAAAGATTCCCGAAATAGCAAGAATAAGCGAAATGATTGTGGTGAGCCGCAGTTTTTCCTTAAACAAAACGGCCATTATCAGGGCAACCATAATTGGATAAGCAAACAGCATTGTACACGAAATGCCAGCATCCATCAGTTTGAAACTATTGTAGAATGTGAGCGACGAGGCAGAGAACGCCACGCCCAACACGGCGGTAACTTTAAATTCCGGCAGCGTTAATCCGAACCGTTCCTTTTTTGCCACGACCATGGCAGCCAACAAAATAACGGCAAGGAAATATCTGTAGAACAGAGCGGTATTCACCGAATATCCATCGGCATAGAGAAACAGAGCCAGCGGATTGAGGCCGTAGCACACAGCGGCTAAAATCCCGCAGATCGTACCTTTAAGTTTCGTATTCATTACGGCGCAAAAATACATATTTTAGTTGTCGGTTGGCAGGAATTGGTGGACGGATAACAATTGTGTAATATCACGTAGAAAATTTAAATAAACTGATTAATTTTTTTTGTTTTACAAAATAAAGTGCTTAATTTGTAAAAAAGTTACAAAAACAAACCTTAAAATGGTATTTGAAATTCGTTTATCAAATTTTTTCTCCATAAAAGATGAAATTTGTCTTGACTTACGGGCTGCGAAACGTCAATCCGCCCAAACACGTTCTTTGGCATCAAACGTATTTAACCATAATAAAACTCAATTGCTAAAAAGCGTTGCCATATATGGCGCAAATGCTTCTGGAAAATCCAATATTGTAAAAGCAATTCAATTTTGTATTAAGATGATACTTAATTCTCATAATCATAATGAGAATGACACGCTTAATTTCATGCCTTACAAGTTTGACAATTACGATAAAAAACCGAGTTGTTTTTTCATACATTTTGTATGCAATGATATAGAATATGAATATTCATTTTGCGTAACAACATCCGAAATCATCACGGAATCATTGTATTATTATCCTAAAGGAAGAAGGGCACTTTTGTACGAACGAGATGAACGTAAGGGAACTGACAAAAAAGGAACGTATAAATTCGCTCAAGAATTGAAACGTCCGTTTGATATTGCAAATAACACATCACGGAAGACGTTGTTTTTGTCGCGTGCAAGCAATTTGGGAAGAGATTGGGCTCAAAATTTATATCGTTTTTTTAACGAAGAATTTCTATTCAATCTAAACTATTCGGTGACGCAGGAAACTTTACTGACTGTCAAGGACGACATTCTAAAGGCATTGCGGATAGCGGATTTTGACATTGTTGACTTTCAGACAGAGAACGTTATGATTCCAACAGAAAGTGTCAGTTTCACCATTAATGGTTCTAAAACTCCCGAAATTGTACAAAAGCAGGAACTTGTGCCACAGTTGATTATAAAAACATATCACAAGCAAAATCCCGACATACCCTTCAATTTGAAAATTGAAGAATCTGAAGGAACAAGAAAAATATTCTATTTGATGGTTGTACTGACTGAAATTATAAAAACAGGCAAAATTCTTTTAATTGACGAGCTTGATCGTAATTTACATCCGTTGCTCGTCAAATATATCGTATCAATGTTCCACAACAGTGAAAAAGCGCAGATACTATTTACTACGCATAATACTAATTTGTTGAATATGAAAGAAATGCGTAAAGATCAAATATATTTTGTAAATAAAAAAAGAGATGGATCAAGCGACCTGTATTCCTTGTTTGATTTCAAAGATTTCCGTGAAAACATGGATGTTGAAAAAGCATATATGCAAGGCCGTTTTGATGCAATACCATTTATAGCACAATAACTATGAGTAAAAGCCGCAGAATCTCAAAAGGGCATATTCCAGACGAATTGCGTGTTGTTTTGCAGACAAATTATGATATTGCAATACAACGAGCCAAAGCGATTGCAGGGAATGACACTCATAGTGATGTCTATAAGCTACTGGATGATTTAAGGAAAAATGAAGAATAACGTTTTTATTTCTCCTCTTGTTTGTTCTTTTTTTCATATTTGCTGCGGTAATGGTAATCCATGCCGACGCTTGTTCCTGTGAATGTTAGGATTTCGCCGAAGGCGGCTATCACACTTGGGTGAATTTCGCCTATTGGAGGCAGAAACATGGCGGTAAAAATGAGCACAATGCCGAAAAAGGCAAGGATATATGCTGCAATACATTGTATTGTGTTTTTTTTCATAATAAAAAGGTATTAGTGTTTTGATAACACACAGAAATAGAAGGACAAAAACTCCTGTTTGTGGTGTCGATGATTTTGCGGTTTCCTTATCCGATAAGCGATTTTAAATCGTCGCGTATTTTCTTTATCGGCAGAAAATGAAGATCTATGTGGTGGACCGCATCTTTGCCAGCTAGTCCTTCGTTGGCAGTTGTGTGGGCAAACGAAGTAAGTTTGAATGTGCCTAAAAATGGTACTTTCACAATGTTACCTTTGCAGACTTCCTGCTGGCAGACAGCAGCAACAGCTTCGAGTACGGAACGTACCTGTGCGTGCGATATTTGGTGGTTTTCTTTAATATAGTCGAGCAACACGTCTTCGTTGATGGTTTTGTTATGGGCAATATTGGTTTTGTAGCGTACCATACGGGTACCTTGTGCATTTTTTACGATTCTCTTACTTATTGAAAAATTCATTGTAGTATTTTTATAGCATTGCGGCTTAGCAATACTGTGGTGGAAATATAAAAAGGAGGTGCATTACACCTCCTTTGCTTGTAAATTAATTCTTTTTATTGTTGTTTGGAGCTGGTTCGGGAGTAAGTTCCTCATCCTCGTCTTCAACTGTTTTGTCGTCGTTGGCCGTAACGGTTTTCACTTCGTTGCCGTTCACGTCGTAGCACGATATGCTTATGTTGGTGTTCGCCAACTCTTGTTTTATATCGGTGTTGGGAGTGAAAATAACGCGGCGTGTACGGATAAGGTCGGTGCTTACATCGTCCACATTCTTAACAGAATTTGCACGGATGCCGAAACGCATGAAACCAAGGCCAGGAATGGCTACCGAGTGACCTTCGGTTGCCCAGTCGGCAATTACATCGCCAATAGCCTGCCAAGCGGCGTTTATGGCACCTTTGGCTATACCTGAATTCCGCGATGCCTGTTTAATTACTTTGTCTGCACTTAGGCGACTGTACAATTCTGCTGCAAGAACGTAACGAAGTTCTCCTTCTCCATTTTTCGAGAATTTCAATAATCTTTGTTGAGCTTTAACTTTAATCATTTTGTTTAAAATTTTTAATTACTAAATGCGGTTGTCATGACCAACCAATTTCATAATCGATTACGGAGGCAAACATAGATGCGATTTTTATGCGAATCAAGAGTCAACGAAAAATAACAGTCACTTTTTCTGTTTTTTTAAAAAAAGAGCCTCTTTTTTTAGGCGGTTTTTAGGACGTGGTTTTTTCTGCATAGTTAGGGAGTTTAAACTGCATAGTTATGTAGTGCAAACGCGCAGGCCTTTTCGTCTTTTTTGCGTCCTCCGAAAATTTTTTGAAAAATAAATGTCACTTTTTCTGTTTTTTCGAAAAAAGAGCTTCTTTTTTACTTCGGTTTACGGTGAGAGGAAAGAAAAAATGAGGGAAAAACGGCGGGAAAAGTTTAAAAGGGGGAAAATCATAACAAAAATGTAATAGAAATTTTTCCTACCTTTGTTGTGTATTAGAATAGTAGTATGAAGTACTTTATATATCTAAAACGATATCTATTTGAGGCAATTGTTCAACTTTGCTCCCTGTATAAAAGTTTCGTTGACGGTGTATTTGGATTTTAATTTATGGCAGAATTTCATTTTTCTGGACACGAATCATTTCCTTGCAAAACGTTATGGCTAAAAAAAGGATATGATTTTTCAAAAGAGGAGAAAGACTTTAATGCACCTACAGCTGTAGTTGATTTGGGAGTAGGCAAAAATATGGTTTCGGCTGTACGTTATTGGTACAAGGCTTTTGGACTGAATAAAGATTCACAAACAGGATGGATTGCGGACTACATTTGTTTAGTCTTCTGCAAAACGCATTTCAGTCCAATGACGGAAGTAAAGAAAATGGCAAAATCTTTACCGGAAAGTGACAACCAGTAAAAAAAATGGGATTTTTTTTACCGATATACATCAATGAGTAAAACAAAGAAAGAATTAACCAGATGAGCAATATGAACGTTAGACATATACTGGGAATAACAAAATAACACGCAAACTTAAACATCAAAGAATTTATAGTAACTAAATATGATCACCATTTCTGAAATACTTAAAGGCAGCGACTACAGCTTGTCGCAGTTCAGCAAGGAAAAAATCATTCAACTTGAATCACAGATAGAAGAAAA
>CALAUG010000028.1 GCA_937892155.1 uncultured Bacteroidales bacterium
CTACGGCCGAGGCCATAGCATCAACCAATGCACTCAACACCACATCGTCCTTCAGCCTATAACGCTCCACAATATCCTTCTGATACACATTCTTGTGCAAATCAACCAGATACTTGCGTTTCAACTTCTCATCCTTCTCCAATACAGCCAATGGCATACCGCCATATTGCAGATACCGCTCCAGAGCGTCCACCTTCTCCAGACCGGCAAAACCATAGAATTCTGAAAGCGACAACGGATACACCTTTATCTCACTGCCACGGTCACGAAAGTTGGTGACAATATCCCTTGACAGCATCTTGCTGTTGCTTCCAGTCACATACACATCCAGATTCTCACGTTCCATCAAGTCATTCAGCACATCATAGAACGTTGTATATAGCAAGTCTCTGTCCTCCTCCGGCACCAAGCCCTCATCCACATCGGTATTCTTCACCTTATACGACAGCTGGATCTCGTCAATAAAAACATAATACCGTTTCTCTGGGTCATTCGTATGTGCCAACACATAGTCATACAGTTCATTAGGATTTCTGTACTTCAACCATTTCTTCTTGTCAAGGGCAATTTCCACGAAACAATCCTCACTCACACCCTCATTCACCAACGCCTGCTTATAGATATTGGAAAGCAGAAACGACTTGCCGCATCGCCTGATACCAGTAATGATTTTCACCTTACCGTTCCAGCGTTTGGCCATCAATTGGCTCAGATATTTATTCCGTTCTATTATCATATCTCAAAAAAGGACCTTTATTCACTGCAAATTTTATTGTGACTCACCGCGATTTTTTCAGTGCAAAGGTACGGCTTATTTCTGACATAGAAGCCAATCCCAAGAAAAATCTTTACACATTAACAATTGTTAACCTCCACCCTCAAACCTCCACCATCTTCGCCTTTTCCCACTCAATCGCCTTATCCGACTCTTCCAGATTCATATAGTCGAAGGCACGCACAAGCTTGCACATCTTGTCGAATGCGCCACTGCTGCCAATGCATCTTTTCATCATTCTGGTGAAACGGTTCTTGAAGGTTCCGGGCTGTTTGAAGTAACTCTCGTATGCCTCACGGCTCATCATCTTGTACGGATGGTGCTCAAGGTCGCTGATGTGAAAATAGGTCATCACGTAGTCGGATGCCTTCATCGTCTTCTTGATGAAGCCCAAAGGGAAGAACCTGAAATAACCACCACCGGAATATGCCATCTGACGGCCTGCCAGCGTAGTGAGCGACACAGGAAATTCCTTCAACGTGACGTCACCCACCTTCACAATGCAAGGCTTGTCGGCAGGAAATCCGGCAAAGCCGCCGAAGTCGCGCACAGCAGGATAGATGGAAGCATCCCTCTCTATTCCGCACTCTGCCAGCACCTCGAAAGCCCACTTGTTCTTTTCTCCAATGGAGAATGCAGGAGCGCGATAGCTTATCACCCTCTTGCCGGCCACATCCTCAAGCGACTTGATGGCAGTCTCGGTATCTGCTTTCAACGCCTCACGATCCATCGCATAGAGGAAGTTGTGAATGTTCGAATGGCAGCCAATCTCGTGCCCCCTCTCGGCAATCTGCCGCACCACCTGCGGGAACTCCTTTGCAAGTCCTCCCACGCAGAAGAAAGTCGCCTTCAGCTTCTGCTCGTCAAGAAGGTCAAGGATGGCATTCTGGTAATAATCCACTGTCTTATAGCGCTTAGCGTCATTGCGCCCGAATGTCTTTTCTATATACCACTCTTCGGTATCAAAGGTCAGAATGTTCATGCTACATCAAAATCAAAAAGTTGGAAGAAAACATTATCCCTAGTCATCTTGGGTAAAGTGCCATCGGTTAGATCCATAAATATAAGATTAAATGGTGAACGTTTGATGAATTTGGGCACAGTGAAATATGGGCATTTAATATCAGCACCTAAACCCACATAAAGTTTGGGGCGCCTGCTCCATTTCTTGTCTTGTATTTCAGATGACGACAACAATTCTCCAGAAAAACATCCCATAAAGGTTTGCACATACTTGTTGTATTGTCCTAAAATACAATTCTCCTTTCGACTATAGTTTGCTCTACAACATTTCATGCGCCAGTTCATTGAGTCCGTATCCCAGTAAACCGAAAACTCCTTCTCAACTGATTTTATATTTGTACCCCAACCCATTTTCACATCCAGTTGGCCGACAAAGGTAAAAGGGAAATATTTCACATAGCCAGGGAAACTATTAGCATTGGCTACGCCAAGGACAAATTCAAAGCCATTATCCTTAGCATAATCATAGGTTGTCTGAGCAAGTTTTTTAAACAAGCCCTTGCCACGATGTTGAGGATGGGTTACAGTAGCCATATCAAATAAGCCCAATACGATCCTATCTCCAATTTTCATCTTGTATGGGATGCAAGCGTAATGGGCAACAAGTTCCTCGCCATAAAAGGCATTGAAGGAAATGACTTTGCCCATGGGGTTTTTAAGATACCAATTACGGAACCCCTTGATACTAAAAGTGTGCTTGCCTTCGTAAACCTTGTTTTGAAGATCGACGAGTTTTTGAAGGGAAATATCTCCGTCATCAAAAAAGAGTTGTTTTATAATATAATCTTTCATATCAATTGACATGTTTTATAATATTCTCGTATGCCATCTCAGGTGTCATTGACGAAATATACAAAGAATATGCATTCTCTTTTACCTTATTTCTAAAATCTTCAGACCGATATTCCAATAACTTTTCTTTTAAAGACGCAACATCATCACTATGTGCCCATAAACCTGCATGGTTTTCGTCTAGGATCTGACCAAAATCTGTAACATAATCCAAAGCCGCCAACACTGGCACTTTCAGATTAAAATACGATAAAGATTTACTTGGGAAATTCGGTGTCGCCATTTTCTCATTTAGAACAATCAGTCCTACATCACAAGAACTCAAGAATTGGAGATATTGATCTTGAGGCATAAACTCCATAAAACGCACATTATTCAGTTGTTTCTGACACACCATTTCTTTAATAACTGGCAAGTACGCACCTCGTCCAAGGATCAAAAAAATCATATCTTTATATTCCTTGCAAGCGTCTGCCAATTCAACCACATGTTCAATTTTCTGCGCTTTGCCAACACTACCTCCATATATTACCACGAATTTACCATCCAACCCAACTTTTGCTTTAGCATTTGTATCTGGTATTATTGTCATTTCCTTTTGCCAAAAACGGAGAACATGAAACCTGCCACCATTCAACTTCGGATATTCCGCCCTTATAAAATCAATATTGCCTTGAGTTGGACATGCTATAAAATCTGCCAACTCAAGCATTCTCTTTTCCCAGAAACGATAATATTTAGCTATCGGCCCATTTTTTCTAAAAAAACCAAAAGCAACAGCATCTTGCCACGTGAAATCTGTTTGTATCAAATAAAACGGGCAATTAAAATGTCGTTTCAATCCACTTACAACATAGGCCAATTCAGGCGGCAAAGAATGAGAAACTATCAAATCAATTTTTTCACGGCCAAAATACTTCTTAATGAAACGCTTTTGTTTTATGACATATTCTTGATAAGCTATTGCTTTTTTTATATTATTGGTAACACCAGTAAAATCAGGGCATTTAATACGCAAGACATCAATTCCGTTCTCAGTAACAACCGCAGTCTTTTCAATATTTTTCCCTTTTGCAGACACAAAGACATTATGTCCCTGACGTTTGAACTCATTTATCAACGAGGAAAAAAGAGTTGAATCGTCAGACAAATTTGGTAAAGAGCAAAATAAAAATAGTATATTCATATAACGTAGTTCGTTTATAATAATCCAAATATCACCCGTGCATATTCCCGATTGCACAGGTCCTGAGTTTCTTTCGAGAGTTCATACTCCACCGACTTTCTTTTCCATATCAAGGTTGCGTCATATTCATTGGCATACCAATCAACCCAATCGACAGTTGCCCCTTTTGAACGGCAGCCAACAATGACCACATCAAACTCTTTACTGATAGCAATTCCCCAATTTATGTTGTCTCATTATTTCAATCATGGTTTTAATATAATTCAGTAGTCCCTAAAAGTTTTGCATCATTATTGTGACTTTTCGCGCAAACAAATGAAAGGAGCATTATCCATATAAAACTTGCTCTAAATGAAGCCATTGTTGTAGATGAAATCATCCACAACAATCCCCAAAAACAGATTCTAAATTCCTTTCGGACAAGTCGGAAAATGCATAAGTAGAAAAACAACAATGCGATAAAACCAACAAATCCAAATGAAAAAATCCAATCACCATACTCCGAATCAAATTTAGACATAAAAAGGTCATTCGGATGATATAATGACGTATCAAAATGGCCAAACATAAGACGAAATACAGACTGTTCAGTAGATAGGTAATAGTTGAAGGTGGATGTTTTGGCACTCAAGCTGTTGTCGAAGCCGCTTTCAATATCCATACCTCTAATACCACTGTTAGCACCATTTATTACAATCCATGCCGCAGCAACGATTAGAACCAGACAAACCAGAAGTTTTTTCCCCTGTGATAAATATCGATTTCTAACCAGATAGGTGCCGATTATCAATGAACCAATCACGAAACCAGTACGGCTTCCACAGAGAACTATTGAACTATATGCCAACACTATGAACAACAGGTTTTCTTTAATCCGCCTTTCGTTATTGTTACAAATGAATAATAGCACCAAGAAAGTGACATATCGTGAACATTGATTCGCATTCCTATATAGTCCTCCAAGTCTATATTCGGCAATATTATCTGTGGTTATATGGTTCTTCATCCACTCCACACTATTCGTATCATTCTCACCTATCGGATACATCAAATCAAACAACGAAGTCAAATATGGGACATTGATGAGGTATATCAACTGAGTGAACAAAATATACCCCATGCAAAAATACAAGCACCAATTGCTTATCTTGCTTCCTTTCACAAAAGGGAAGCAGAAAAGATACAACACTATCGTAGCTCCTGACAATATGGATTTGGATGACACATCAACTGCATTAATCAAAAAAGCAAAAACGACAAAAGCGATAGGGATGATTCGAAAACCACAATGAACCTTTTCCTTATTCAGCAACTTAAGGATTAAGCATATTAAAGGATTAACAACTAAAAAAAGGGTCATGGTATGCGGCAAAATAAATGCGCATATTATGCCAAACACCAACACTCTTTCATATAGCCTATTGTATGATAAAGTCATGTTATCTAATATATTTCAAATATTC
Organism: uncultured Bacteroidales bacterium; assembly: GCA_937892155.1. GTDB lineage: Bacteria > Bacteroidota > Bacteroidia > Bacteroidales > UBA1715 > UBA1715. Next base: position 5,240 of record CALAUG010000028.1, read on the forward strand.
ATCCCAGTTACCTACATCCGTCCAAGAGCCATCGTTAATCGGATAGACCCCGACCCGACGTCCTTCACACGCAAGTTTTTCTATCAAGTATGTGATATGATAAAATTCATTTTCAGGAATTTCCTTGATCAGATGAGGTTCCAAGATATACATACCCGTGTTAATCTTGAAGGTAAATTCAGGCTTTTCACGAATTTCGGAAAGCAAGCCTTCTTCCTTGGTCTCCAAAGTGCCATACGGGATACTCATATTCTTGATGGCAGCCACAACGGTAATTTCGTTTCTATTCTCACGGTGATATTTCAGGATCTCTCCATAGTCTTCATCAATGATGATGTCACAATTGGAGACAAAAAACGTCTTGTCGATTTTTCCCTTCAGCAAATGCAGACTGCCTGCCGTACCCAAAGGCTTGTCTTCCTGGAAATAGGAAATGTGATATTGCGGTTTGCCGACATTATCGAAATAGCGCTTAATGGTCTCCGCTTTATAATTGACCGAGACATAAAAATCGTGGCAGCCACACTCCACAAAACGGTCCATAATGTCTTCCATGATGGTCTGTTCGCCAATAGGAATCAAAGGCTTGGGTAACACATTGGTCAAAGGGCGCAAACGTGATCCCTGACCTCCGGCCATGATGATGACTGGTAAGTCAAAATCCTCAGAACGATGGATAGCCTTTGTATCAAATAAATCTTCCCAAAAGATAACATCTACAAGGTTTTTGTCATCATCTATGACGGGCATAAACTCCATCTTTCGTTCCTTCACCGTTTCTTCCAGTTCCTTTCTAACGTTGTGAACAGAAGCGACTTTTACATTGGGACGCAAAATATCACTAATAGGAGCATTCATATTGACGCCCTTAATGATAGCCCGCTGTATATCTCCAATGCTCAGCAGACCGAAGAAGGCTTCATTTTCTTTGACAATAAGCAATTTATGCTTCTCCGCATCCATCTGCTTAATGGCAGCCACTATGGTTGCGGTTTTTTGAATGCAAATTTGTTTGATTCTTTCTATCATTTCTTTTCCAATTTATGAGCCGGATTCCCGACCCAGGTTTCATGTGCAGGAATGTCTTTAACGACAACCGCTCCCGTGCCAATGAATGCACCTTCCCCTATATGCACATAACCTCGAAGTGAACTATTTGGAGCTACCCACACATTGTCCTCAATCACATTGCCACCAGAAAGATTCACACAAGCCGTAATGCTTACATTCCTACCGATTTTATTATTATGAGCAATATGGCACAAGTTGTTAATTTTTGTATAATCACCTATTACAGTTTCAGAAAGCGCGCCGCGGTCAATGCATGTGTTACTTCCTATTTCAACATATTTGCCAATAACTAGGCTCCCTATTTGTGGAAATCTGAACCGATTGCCATTTCCGTCCTTTTCAAATCCGAATCCTTCACCTCCTAATACAGCTCCCGGTTTGACACTGCAACCTTCACCAAGTTCCACTTCATCATATATCCTAACATTGGACTCAATTACGCAATTTGCTCCTATTTTTGCTTTTCCGATGACGCAATATGGACCAACATGACAATTTGAACCGATCATTGCTTCAGGGTCAATGATGGCTGTTGGATGAATGCCAGAAATAGGTTTATCAACAAAATAATGATTACCTATTTCTGCCAAAACCACTTTAGGTTTTTTAACCACAATCAAGACCTTGCCACATATTGGCGTAATGGTTTCATCCACCAATAAGACATGCGCCTTACTATTTTCTGCTATCTCTTGTTTATTGGCTTTGCTTGGGTTAATCCAATCTAGCGTAGTTTCATTCACTCTTTCCACATCAGCAAGATTGTCAATATATACACCACATTTATTTCCAATAACATTAATGACCTTGTTTCCAAGGAATTCAACTATTTCAGATAATTCTATCCGTCTTATTTTCATTTCATTCAATTATTATTTTCTAAATTCATATCGTATTCAATCGTCTCTTTCCGGATCAAACAGAAGTTCATTCGGAATAGGTTTGCCATTCCGATAATTGTCAAACACCGACTTGAAAGTTTCCATCAATCTTTCGCCATTATGACGACCTACTTCTATTTTTTCCTCTTGGAATTCTCTTGCATTTTTTGCAAGTTGACAGGCTCTTTCCGGGTCATCCATAAGCGTCAACATATGTTGAGCCAATTGCTCGACGTTTTCAAGTTCAGCAATCAAAACGCATTCTTTTTTGCGATTGAAAGCAGGTGTGCCTGTGGTTTTATAAACGACCAAAGGCAGTCCAAGTTGCATTGCTTGAGACATAGTTCCAGACGTATGGTCCAGTTTACAAGGCAATACGGCAAATCGCGATTTCTGGATATGCAGAAACATATCCGACCTTTTTTCAAAGAAAGGCGTGAAAGTGATGTTATCCTGAAGGTTCAAGTCATCAATAAGTTCAACTAACTGCGCTTTCTGTTCGTCTGAAGCACGTCCCAGAAGATTGAGCTTCACATTCGGGTATTTTTTCTTGACAATAGCCAGCGCCTTTATTGAATCATGATAGCCCTTGCGCAAATCCATCTGCAATGCGAAATTCACAAAATCATATTCTTTCTCAGTAGGTGTAAGTTCAAGCAATGTTCCTTTTGATGGGTAGCCGAACTTGAAAATTGAAGCTCTAGGATTCATTTCATGCAGCAAGTCGTAATGCATTTTGCAATATACACCGAAATATGAATTCTGAGAAAAAATATCCTTCTCCATATCCTGGATAAGCCTATTTGGTGTCGAATACAATTCGCGCTTGGGGTTGTTGTATATGGTCTGACACAAGCAAAGTCTCGGATATTCATTCGCAGCAAGGATGCAAACCGAGGTCGCAGGATTTTCAGCACCAGAGAGTACCACCAAATCAGGGTTAATCTTATTGAGCAAACGCTTTGTATATCGTCCACTAACCTGGAGCTGTTTCCAAAGCTTGTAATTATTCAGTTTGCGAAGAAGTGAAGTATATTCCGCTTTAAAGAAATGATATGTCACGCCACGCAGCTTGAATTCTTCAACAGAATGTTTCAACCTTATCTGAGGGCCAATGACATGGAGTTCCATTTCCGGATGTTTTTCCACTTCTGCAATAATTCCCGGAATCCAAGGAGCATGGTCGGTGTTTTCACCCACACGTGCAGGGAGTCCGAACAATTTAATGAGTTGGTGAAAGACTTTCCTGTCTTTCTTAAATTGCAAATGTTCTCGAATTTCCGGGTTCGAAAAACCCGCTATAAGTACTATTTTCATTCTTTATTAACGTTGCTCTTTTTGAATTTCCTTAAAAAAGGAAGTATCATATTCTTCAAATCAGAATAGGCCTGTGGTTTGGCAATAGCAATCCAAAGTACAAACAAGCCTAAAAAAATTACTGCTTTCACTAAACCATCGAGATACATATTCAAATGCAACAGGTAAGCCACAACAAAAGCAACGCCGAAGCAAATTGCTGTCACAATTGCTATTGGAGCCAAATCCAACAACTGGCGATTCCATTTGTAACCAATATATTTAGATACAAGCCCCATATTAACGAAATAAGCAAACCACGCATTCAGTACGGCTCCACATAAAATGCCTTTCATTCCCCACAAAGCCAGACCACCGACAACGAAACCTATTCCCAAGGTTCGTTTTATCATCGTCCACCTAAAGGTGACTTTGCTTTTCCCGATGGCCGATATTGAATGAAAATTCACCGACTGCAAACAGGCAGCAAATCCTCCTATACATAAAACCTGAAAATATGGGATGCTAGTAATCCATTTTTCCGAATACAAGATTACAAACATCGGTTTCGCAATGAGAATGAAAAGGCAAACAATAGGGAAAACTACAAATGCCAATGAAACAATCAGGCGTTTAAGCGTTGCCCTTAGAGCCGGCATGTCATCTTGCAATTCCGCATATAGTGGATACGTCACCTGATCCATTACCTGTGATATTGTGGTTGACACAACGCCCTCGGTACCACTTGCCTTGGAATAATACCCCATTGTAGTAGGGCTATAAATCTTGCCAATCAGCAAACCTTGTATCTTTGAACTGAAACTGGTGACAAGGTTCGAAAGCAACATAAAGAAACCAAAACTGAATAATTCCTTGAAAGAAGTCCATGAAAATGTGAAAGCCGGTTTCCACTTTGTGTAACATTCAGAGATGATAGATACGATTAGTGCCAAGACAAGATTTTTTGCGACTAATGACCAAACACCACAACCAAGATAGGCCATGATAATTGTAGTAATCAATGACACAATAGAAGCAATCACAGAAGCTGTTGCAATTTCCTTAAAACGCAATTGTTTATTTAGTTGACTTGCTTGTATTATATTGAACGCATAAACAAAGAGTACGAGACTTTGAACCCGCAATATGGGGCGTAAATTCGGAATCCCATAAAACCGAGCGATGGCAGGAGCACAGAAGTATAAAACAATGTATAATAAGACTGCTATTCCCATATTCCAAAAGAATATGGTCGAATAGTCATCCTGTGTCGGATTCTTCTTTTGAATCAATGCAGAACCAAAGCCACCGCCAACAAGAGTTTCAGCAAGCAGCATGAATATGGCCAGCATCTCTATACATCCGAAGTCGTACGGCATCAAAAGTCGAGCGAGTATAATCTCTGACACGAATGTCAGAAATGTAACTGCAAACTTCTGAATAGCCGACCACGCAACTCCATTGACTGCCTTAGTCTTTAATCCGGTATAATCGGACATATTCATCTTCTTTCATACAACAACATGAAAGCTTCTGCAAACATAACACCAGCACGACTTCCTCTCACACGAGCCTGAGCTTTAATACTACTTAAACTACGAGGATAGGGTTCTTTCATCACCTCTTTACTATACATGTTCATTATCTCCAATTTACGGTCCATGAAGTCTGTAATATCTACATAAACATTTGGGACAAATGTATCACCAGGGATAGCTGGTGCAAATTCCGTTTCCGAAAGAGCTTCAATCATATATATATTTTCGATGTAAGGTTTCCGAAAACTTTTTGTACATGCATATATTGCTTCAAAAGCGGCACGATGGTCGGAGTGCACATCGCCTCGGAACGGCATATAGATAACATTGGGTTGGATTCTTTTGAATACCGCATCTACTGCAACAACAAAGTCCTTCATGTCAACTGCATGCAGCATCTGGGTAGGCAAATTCAACTTAACTGTCTCATTAAAACCATAGGCTTCCGAAACCGTATCAACGAGCTTATCTCGCATTTCGACAAACTCGTCACTGAAATGCAAAGGATGATTCTTGGTGGCATTTGTAACGACCAGCCAATAAATTTCATCACCCTGAGCCTTATGCTTCAAAATAGTGCCGCCGCATCCTAATGTTTCGTCATCTGGATGAACTGCGATAAATAGTACTTTATTCATATTTCCCTATATCCTAATAATTTAATTCTATTGTGTTCGTAACTCTCGGGATAATTCTCTTTCCATTGAGCAACTACTTCATTATATATTTCTTGGTTATGTATGCACTTGCCAAACCAGAACTCACCTTCTTCTTTCGAGAAGTTACGCTTGAAATGCAGAAGCGGATCGTCTTCCTCTCCTGTGGTACCTCCTCCAAAATGGAACCACTTACAGCCTCTCTCCTTGGCCTTCTGGATACCATACCAGAGCACAAGGTTATTGGCTGCTATCTTGTAATAATCTTTGTCACGTCCCGACAGATGATAGTGGGCATAGTCCTTACTGAACATAAACATAGAGCCAGATATAGGCTTACCTTCATACATTGCAAAGCATAGAATCAAATCCTCTCCGAAGTTCTTCTGGAACTCGTCATAATAACTCTTGGGGAAAAAATAGAAATCCTCCGCATTGACATTACGCATAGTCTGGTCGTACATCTGTCGGAAGAACTCGTAATCGGTACTCTCCACAACGGTCACACCATCCTTGATAGCCTTCTTAATGACATTGCGGTTCTTAGATGTGAACGAATTCATCCATATATCGTCCAGTGATGGTGTCAAATCCAATTTGACCGTATGACGACTGTAGAAAGTCTTCATCTTCGGAGATGCCAACTCCTGATTGTTCAGTAACGGATGAAAACGAGTGAACTCTGCAACGATGTCATTCTCCTGGCAGAACTTATCAAACGCATCGTGGAATCTTGAGATGAAGTCTTTGTCCTTGCAAGATGTCACAATGCCATTATATCCGTATGCTCCCTGAATGTCGTAATACTCCTTATCCAACTTATAGCCCAGAGTGGTAATTGGATTGATGAGGAAGGGATAGAAAACAACGTTTTCGCCTTCTTCATAAACGAAACACAGAGCCTCTCCATCACCATTATGTTCATACAAGGCATAATATTCAGGGGTGAAATAGACGTCCTGCTGAATGTTCTGCAATTTTGTTAAAGCAGACTTCCACGAACTCGATTCCGTAGTCTTATAAACATTATACATGGCATCCTTAATCTATAATTCCACACTCGCTCTTCTCGGTTCGAAGCAGCAGCAAGGTCTCAAAGCGACAATTCTGACCCCACTGGCTCGCTGAGGGCCAATCTTTGCAAAGGTAGCGATTACCGAGTGATTTCCGCCAAGGCCAAGAGCGCCCACATTCGATTCGTTCACCCTATCAGTAATTGTCTTTTCAAAATCCGACTGCTCATTGAAATTGCCCTTTGCCATTGCCTCCATCATAAGGCTGGTGGCCTCAAACTGCGAACGTCCTATGCCGACGGCAAGAGTGCATGGAGAACACCCCAATTGGCTGACAGCAGGAATGGCACGAGCAACAATCTCATCAATCACAGCTTGCACGCTATGTTTATGAAATACTCTTTGGGTGATTCCACGGATAGCAGGACCGCCTCCAAGCATCAGTATTGTGACACGCAAGGTGTTGTCTGTTGATTGTTGATTGTTGATTATTGAAAGTTCTTTGATTAGTATAGGGCTTGCTTCGAGCGCACCACTGTCTTCATCAAGTCCTCCACTCTGATCTATACGTTCATAGTCATTACCCTTGATAGCCATAGGACGACCAGGAAGCATACGCAATCCTTGACGGATGCCTTCCTTGATGTCTGCCATCATCTGACCAGTAAGTGCTCTATTTTTGCCCACCTCTATGAACACATGGGGTATCCCGGTATCATCGCACAAAGGGCCACAGTTCTTCTCTGCAACAAGGGCATTTTCCAAAACCTGCTTCATCACCCAGCAGGAAGCCGCATTATCCTCCGAGGCTATTGCCTTTCGATACGCTTCTTTTTGGTCTTCTCTGAAAGTAGAGCCGGCCCTAACGAGACAATCTGCGATTTTGTTGATTGTTGATTGTTGATTGTTGGTTGTTGGTTGTTGGTTGTTGATTGTTGATTGTTGATTGTTGGTTGTTGGTTGTTGGTTGTTGATTGTTG
>CALAUG010000029.1 GCA_937892155.1 uncultured Bacteroidales bacterium
CTCGTGAAAGCAGGTGAAACATGGCTCGATGATCCCTATCAGGTGCGCGTAACGGTCACGGTTGCAAACGGTTGCACCGTCGTGTACGACACGATGATGTGGAAGCCTGTTCAGATGGATGAGTTTATTAGGGAGCTGAACACACGGCTTAACAAGGACTATACGCTTGAAAGCCTTGGAATCAGCAAAACCGAAGGTGACCTCACCATCGGCGACTGCAAGACCGCGTTTGAAGCGATTTGGGCGGACTTCGAAAAAACGGATTCCATTGACATGAACACGATCATCAATGATGAACGCTACTGGAATGAGCTTGCATGGTGGGAAACGGAATATCAGAAAGCGTGGGAATCCGGCGATGAGTTCTGGATCAGCGACATGGAAAACCGCAACCCGGATAAATGGACCAAACGTTGGAATGACTTGGACATGATGTTGGACGAGTTGACCAAAGCGCTTGGTATATCCAACGATGACGGACAGCAGTGACCGTTCCCGGAATGATCTCTTTTGATTAAGGAAGCGCCCGATTTGAGATGCAACCATCTCAGATCGGGCGCTTTTTCTATGTAAAGTATTTATGTTTTGAAAACTCACATACCATGACGTATCTACTACCGTTCAAACCCCAACAGAATCTCTTTCGGCAGATTCTCGTCTTTACATTTCATTACGAACCGGATTACCATCGTAAGCATTACCTAAATTGCTTGTGGGTATCCATTTTTGGAATATCATTCAATCACGCTCCTTTGTCAAATTCTGATTCGTTAATCTCTTATACCCGCCGATACTTCGTTTCCAAAAACATAATATGTATAGCTCGTTACTCCTGGGTACTCATCCTCTGGCATAAAATTACCCATAATGTCAAATGAGTATCCAAGTCCTTCGTATGTTCCAGAACCTCCGTCTTCATAGCTGTTTTCTACATCCAAAAGGCAAAAGATAGGTCTTTCAAAGCCTGATACCCTAATATAATCAACTAACCCCATTGTTATCCATAGCACGATAATACATATAATCGCAATTATGATACTTTTCTTCTTACCAATCTTTTTCAAAGACAACACCTCCACAAACCGGGATTCTTACTGAATTTCATTTTCTTCCGCGTCTAAGCACACATACTCTGACGGAATAGAAGGAACATAGAATGTATATGGTATTTCTTGAACAACTTCTTCAGTAACTTCGCCATTCTGAAGAGTAATCTGCACCTTTGCAACTTTCGGATTATTTATCAAGAATGCATATCCCTGGTGCCAGTTTACAACTGCGACGTCGGAGCATCTATCCGTCATTGGCTTATATGTGTGAATAAAAGTATAGTTTGCACCATTGCCCTTTATTTCAACTTCCATTGGCAAGTAATAATGTGCCTGATATTCATCACCAGATATATACCAAACTATTGCTTTATTATCCTCTCCACACATTCCAGCATATTGCATTTCAATGGTATCAGCATCGGAGATGGGAATTTCTTGTCTTGCTTTTTCCATTAACTCATCTGTTCCATGATATGTCTTTGCGCATCCAGCAAGGCTAAAGCAAATCAAGGCAATCAATGCAATACTAATAATCTTTTTCACACTCATACCTCCGCATTAAATTATCATTTGTCTTTCTAATTCTTATATCTTGGCAATTCGCTTTCATCGACAGGAATTGCTTCAAGTTCATCATTCAAACCATCCCAATACGAACCGATATCCGCACTTGTGAAATACTCAAAGCCCCCTGTTTCTGATTTCAACTTGCCATTCTTAACTCCATTGCAGACATAAATCAATTCGTAACTTGTTCCATTTGAAAGATTAAACCTAAAACTGGTCACATCTGCTCCAGTAGTTTCTTCAGTCTGTTTATCTTTCAATTGTAAATCCTTTAATAAATCATACAAGATCTTAATATCACTTTCGGCAACGACCACCTTCATTTTCGCTGATGCAGGCGCTCCCTCATAGTGATACATCTCAACATTCTCTACATCTTCGACCACAAACGGGAAATCAATATTTACTGTTCTGCCGTTGCAACCAACCAGCCCCAGCACACAAGCTAATGCTAAAACCAAGGGTACTAACTTTTTCATTGCCTGCTCCTTTCGATAACAAACTTTTATTTGTTGCTCGATCAGTTTCCAGATAAACAATTAATCGTATACACTTTTTCAAGGCTAATTGGGTCACCACTATCCAGAACACATTCGCCGTCAAATATAATTTGAACTTGATCGTCTATGGACAAATTAATCCAATTTTTATGGTTATCCATATCGTCCTGTTCAAAGAATACTCTTGAACCCTCTTTTATTGAGTCAAGGCTTGATGTAGAAACTTCAATTGTGACAGATGTACCCCACCAATCTATAACCTTGCCTGTAATAGTTGGTTTGTCATCCAAATCCACTTTGTTCCCACAACCGACCAGCGAAAATGCAAGCACAAGGCAAAGCGCCATTGCTATAATCTTTTTCATGCTATACCTCCATCAAATTCAGATTTTTTACGGCTTTTCTATAGCTATGTTTGGATATTTCAATTGAGCGGAATCCTTACCATATTCCTTATCAATTTCAATGATGATATGCCAATTTGCCATATCGCATGTACCAACCTCAGGTATTATACGTTTGATATTCGGCTGAATAAAGTAAGCTATTCTGTCCAGTAAAGAAGCGAACAGATCAACACTTGTTACCTCGTGCCTGTTTGAACCACTCGGTTCTTCCAACACAACAAGTATCAAATCGTTCTTCTCAAAGAATGCTTCATCATATTTCTTTACAGCATCAACAAAACCGATTGTCTGATCTGAAGAGGGATTTTCAATACTTTCGAGATAGTATTTGTCTTTATTTTGTTCGTAGTAATCATTCAGCTCTTCGACACTTGTAATCCAAAGCAAATTATCGTTATCCCCGTCATATGCGCTTGCATTAGTTCTGATATACTGGACCTTGAAATCAATTGATTTACAGAATGGGCCGCTGCCATCTGACGGTATAGATGGTGTAAAATCTGCCTTTTGATATATCAAACCTTCATGATCCCACATACAATAAACATACTCTGCCACTGAATCGGATTCTACGGAATATGCTTTGAAGGTTATTTTTCCGTCGGATACATTTCCAAGATACTTACCCTTATCCGAATAGGATATTCCTGAATCAAATGTCCTAATATATTCAACATTGTCAATCACAATCTTTTCGTATTCCGCACCTTTTATTGTTCCTATTGTCTTACTACCGCAAGCAGTCAACGACAGGGCCATTACAATGCATACAGCTACGAATATTATTTTTTTCAATGGCTGCTCCTTTCGACAACAAATTAAGATTTGTTATTGCTGCTTGTTTAACGAAGAAGAAACAATAACACAAGTGATGCATAATAATATACAGTTAACTATCACAGCCAATAATATCAATGCTTCTGCTGAGGTTCCCCAAAACAAGAGCCCCATACCTCTGTTAAACGTACCAGAAACTCCTCCGATAATATATAGAGTAACGGCAAGAATCCCCAAGAAGGCTGACCAAAGTTTAAGTAATTTCATAGATTTTTCCCTCCCATTATAAAACCATCGTGCAACAAACCATGAATTTATCGCACGATATGTACGCTAAAATCTTCTTCTGTATATTGTTTCATTATATCCTTGAAGAGAGCAATGTCGTCATCAGATGCACCTACTATATATATCTCGGTTCCATAGTGAGCACTGCAAAACAGGCGCTGCTTATGTGTGACGTTGATTGTAAAATATTTCGTCATTTTGTTATATATGCTCTTGTCTAATGGATCTTCAGATAAAAGTTCCGAAATAAATTTCTCGCATACTTCTCCTTTAATAGAAACCTCATGCTTGTCTGCTGTTGGATTTCCGTAGAAAGTTGCTTGCTGAATCTCGGAAGTCTCTTCTTTCCAGCACCTGATTTCTAAACTATCTCCAAACTGCATGAAATGACTAACAAGTTCTTTCCACCAAAATGAGGCCACATTATGATTTATCATCTGTAAACTTATTTCATGCATAAAACTTATTATTTATCCTCCTAATACAAGTCCGTTGCTAATTGTGTCCTTATGTCGTATGCGCCTTCATAGTCTGTCGCCCAAGCGATACCAAACCTGACCTCATCAACAACAGACTTGCGGATATACTCCACACCGTTCCGAATCCGATTAGTCTCAAAAGCCGGGTTTTCATCTCCGGCACCTATGGTAAGAACAATGTTGTCCTTTACGAACTCGGAATACAAATACCGTTCTCCGGACGATCCGTCATTGTGTATCTCAGCGTCATAGAGATCAACAACACAACGAATTGTCTGCCAATCACTTTTTGATATTACGATTTGATAGCTTCCAGCCAGCGGCCGCTCCCGCAAGGCTCTAATGTCTTTGCAGTACTGTTCATACTCATAATCGGAGCGAATATTGTCTATGTAGATTTGGATTTCTCCGAAAGGTGTTAAAATCCCTTGCTTCATATAATCACGCTCCTTTGGCAAATTCTGATTTATTCTTGTAGCGTATTCCGAAGTTCGGACATACGCAGGTACCCATTCTCATCCATCACGTTTTCAGAGAGAATCTTCATAACGTCAGTTATCTCGGAAATATAGGCTTTTGATTTCTCTGGAGAGCAAAGCAAGCTGCCGTAAACCTCATTACAGAAAATGCTTTTAGCAGTTTTATTCGTACCCTCTGTTATAAGGCTGTACGCCTCGTGGAACGCATAAAAGGCAGAAACTCCACCCCAATATTCAGCATCATCTCCTGTCTTTTGATACTCAATGAAATGTGTGTACGCTTCAGCAGCATTTACCTGAGCCAATGCTTCAATATCCGATTTATCATGCACTGCTTTCTGCCAAAGTGCGCAGAACAAAACAGCTACAAGCAATAATGCAACAATCAATATAATTGAAACACGTTTTTTCATAAACCTTGCTCCATCAAATTAAGATTCGTTATTGTTCTTTTTGGATTTTACTTTTTATCAGCGATACAGCCAGAGTAATAATAGAGCCGATTAAAAGGTAAACAGCAAAACAGTAAAATATCTGAATAGCGAATAAATCCATCCAAGTAAAAGATGGCGCAATGCACTCAAATATTAGACATATACCCTTATCCGAATAGGATATTCCTGAATCAAATGTCCTAATATATTCAACATT
>CALAUG010000030.1 GCA_937892155.1 uncultured Bacteroidales bacterium
CCCTTAAAGAACAACTGAGCAATATCTATTATTGGCTGGTGGGAAATGTCGTAACGGACATCATTTACCGCGGAGGGAACCTTCGAGAGAAACATACAAAGTATAAAACCTTGATTTCACGAAACAAGGAATTCCTCAAAAAACACAAGGAAAATCTTGACAAGCATACTGGCTTGACGCGCTTCAAGTTGGGAGACTCCTCCATTCATCTTCCCGCTTTCGTGCTGGGCAATGTCCTGTGGCTGGATGCCGCCTCAATGGGCATTATCACCTTAAGGAAAATAAAGTACGGATTCTGACCCGTTATTTGAATGGGTTGTGGAAATAAGAAATGATGGATATATCAGTAATTATCCCCACTTACAAGCCAGGAACTTATATATGGGAATGTCTTGATTCCGTATATAACCAGACATTCTCAGGTAAGCGTTATGAAATTATCATTATTCTTAACGGTTGTAATGAACCATATTATTCCCAGATTGAGGAATATATTTCCTCGCATAGCGACCGTTGTTCATTTACGCTGATTCAGACGGACTCGCCGGGAGTTTCAAATGCACGAAATATCGGTATCGAAAGGAGTATCGGAAAGTATCTGACTTTTGTGGATGATGATGACATAATTTCAGAAAACTATCTGGAAGAGCTGTTGAAAGTGAGTGATGAAAAAACAATAGGTTGCGCCAATTCTTTTGTTTTTAAGAAAGACATTAGCAATTGTAGGGAAAGTTTTACTTCCGATGCATATCAGAAAGTGAAAGGCAAATCATTTAATATATTTCAGTATCGGAAGTTTTTATCAAGCGTCTGGGCCAAACTGATACATCGTAACATCATTGGCGAAAATAGATTCCCTACACAACTGAGGTTAAGCGAAGATTCTTTTTTTGGTTTGGAATTGTCGCTAAGTTTGAAGTCAATGAATTTGGCGTCACCATCTGCAATCTATTATCAGAGATTGAGGAAAGGATCTGCAATGCATTTGAAAACGAGCAGGTTGATGGATATCAAAGAATTGTGGGCCATTGAAGTTGCCTACTTGAAATTTTGGGGCGTTCATTTTTGGAAAGTCAATCCGCTTTTGATGTTATCACGCATTGTGGCCGCTATCAGAAATACACGCATAAAGTTGAAGAATAAGTAATAGTCATGGATTATAGGTCTTTTTCTTTCACGGATAAAATTCATAGGTTTCTTGGACCTAAGGTTCATGAACCAGTTGAGGACATTGAAACCATCAGACGTATGCTATTGTCGGACAAGCCGTGTATGATTGCCCGTATCGGAAGCGTTGAGCTTCAGGCATTGACTTTGGTAAGATATTATCCGCTCAGTATCTTCCTAAAAAAACGGTCATTTCACCAAATTCGGAATAATGCTGGTTTTTTCCCTGTTTCCATGAAGTCCTTAAAAGCTTTTTATGAGGTCTATAGGGATGCCGTCAAGGAAATAGATTTACTGGTGAGGTGGAGGGTGGAAGAACTGCTTTTTGGAAACTGGCTGAATAAAAAAAAGTATGTTCATATTTACGGATTCCATCCTTTTTTCCAACCTGAACATCCGTGGACTTTTGCTTTGAAAGGGAAACGCATTCTTGTTGTTCATCCATTTGCTGAAACGATAGAGTCGCAGTACAACAATCATCGGAAAGACCTGTTCAAGAATGAAGAAATGCTACCTGAATTCGCTTCCTTGCAGACGATAAAAGCCGTACAGTCAATAGCAGGCAATCCTGTTGGCTTTTCCACTTGGTTCGAGGCGTTGGATTGGATGAAATCAGAGATTGACAAGAAAGATTTCGATATTGCGCTTTTGGGATGTGGAGCATACGGTGTGCCTCTGGCAGCACATATTAAGCAGATTGGGAAAAAAGCCGTTTATATGGGCGGCGTTCTGCAAATGCTGTTCGGAATTAAAGGCTCGCGTTTTGAATGCAGCAAAATATCGTCACCCTTTATAAATGAGTATTTTGTCTATCCGAGCAATTCGGACAGGCCTGAGAATGCTGATTTGGTAGAGGGCGGATGCTATTGGGGTCCTGCATCAAAATGAAAATCAAGGCTTCGGAAAATTGGTGAAAAATATTAAAGAAATAATGATGCGGATTGACATATTGGTGTCGGCAAAAGAGAAAATGCGACAATGGATTTGAACGATCATTTATTAAGTTTTGTGCTTGTAGTTGTATATGCTCTGGCTTGGGCATATACATTCATCAGGCATCAAAAGGCTTGCTCTGGAAGCTTTGGCTCCGGTAGTTTTATACTTTTGACATATTTGCTGTTTGCAATAGCAGCGGTATTTCTTTATGCAGTCAAAGCGAATATGTTTGGAGAAATGCACTTGTTGCAGTTCGTCTATCTTTTTGGACTGCTGTTTATTGGATTGCTGCCTGTTTTATCATACGACAAGGCAAATGTTACGGACATCATACCTCCTTCCGAGATAGTCATAATAACCTTTTCAATTGTATATGTTGTATGCACAATTATGTATATCCCCGTATCGGTATCTCATATAAAAGATGGCATTACGGCACTTTTGGCTGATCCATCAGCTGGAATGGATATATATAATGAAAGACTGGATTCCTGGCAAGCTGAAAACTATTCAATTTCAAATGTCTTTTCTATCATTTATAATATTTTCAGCGACTGTGCAATACTGGTTTATTTTTATTATCTAACAATACCTCAAAGGAAGAAGATTATATTGTTAGTCCTTTCATTCGCTGTTTTTTCTTCAATATTCTTAGCACTGGTAGAGAGCAACAGAACCCAAGCCACTTTCGGAGTACTTTCAATAACTGCATCCTATTTTATGTTCAGGAAGTTCTATAGCGATAAAATCAGGAAGATAGCAAGAGTTACTGCTATTTCACTTGGAGGCGTTGCGGCAGCTTTGTTCCTAGCAGTGACCATAAGTCGATTTGGCGATATGAATGATGGCGCGGCGGATAGCATGCTGTATTATACGGGGCAGGCGCCTCTGTATTTCAACAAATACGCATTTGATCTTGGGGGAGTCCGTTATGGCGATAGGACAATCAATTTGTTCAAGAAAATGCTGGGATTTGATGCCCCCACAGGAATATTCGATACACGAATGAAGTATCAGAATATGGCTGCTGACGATTCTATTTTTACTACATATATTGGTGACTTTGTTATGGATTTTGGTCCATGGTTAACACCGATTCTCGTAATATGGTTCAGCGTTATGGCGTTTCTGCTCAGCCGACCTAATGACGAAAGTATTGAGTTCCATAAACTGATACCAATTCACTTTGTGATGAACGTATGCGTAAAAGGTGGAATGTATTTGTTCTGCTATCCGTTTATGTTGAATCTGACAATTTTCGCATACCTGTTTTTTTATCTGTGTTGCATTCTTTATAGAAGAAGCGATAGTATATAAACGATGTTAGAGAATTCTAATAGAATAGTCAAGAATACAGCCATTCTCTACGTGAGAATGTTCTTTACAATGGCAGTGTCATTATACACTGTCAGAATTGTTCTTCAAGTCTTGACCGAAGTCGATTATGGCGTATTCAGTGCTGTAGGCGGCATATTGGCAGCGTTTGCCGTTGTCGCCAACGTCCTCACGAATGCCTCTCAACGTTTCTTCTCGTATGGATTAGGGAAAGGAGAGAGTGGAGACAGTACCAGTTCATTATTCTCTACAATTTTTTATACATACGCGATTCTTGCAGTCATTGTTGTTGTTTTGACTGAAACCATTGGAGTTTGGTTTCTGCAGAATAAAATGACAATTCCTGTCGGACGCGAAAGTGCCGCAATGTGGGTACTCCAGTTTTCTTTGATTTCCTTTATCATCGGCCTTCTCTCAAATCCATTTCAGGCAATGATAATAGCAAAAGAGAGAATGGACTTGTATGCATTTGTTTCAATCGCAAATGCCGTATTAAAATTGTTGATTGTTTATTTCCTTACTGTTATTGACTTTGACCAGTTGAAATTATATGCAGTATTGGTGACTGTCGTACAGATCTGCATCAATACCGCGTATGTAGTCTCATGTAGGAAAATAGCGGCATCAGAAACAAAATTGGTAAAGAGCGTCAACCTTGGTACGCTAAAATCTGTTTTCTCATATTCTTCATGGTCTTTTTTTGGTGCTCTTGCGGGAATATGCAATTCTCAAGGAATCAACATTGTATTAAATATGTTTTTTGGTCCGATTGCAAATGCTGCATACTCCATTTCGCGACAAGTATCAAATGCTGTAGTTTCATTTGCTGGAAATTTTACAATGGCCATAAGACCTCCAATGATAAAAAACTATGCGTCAAATGATTATGCTGGGGTGATGAAATTGTTCAACATAGAAACAAAAGTTACATTTCTGCTGATGTATATGTTTATTCTCCCAATTTTTATCAATGCTCCAGAGATTTTAAGAATCTGGCTGGGACAAGTAGGTGACCACATGGTTGATTTTGTCAGATTGACACTTGTCTATTCACTGATTGTAACGATGTCGAACCCTATAACAGACATTGCCCAAGCTGCTGCGAGGGTCAAGATTTATCATGGTATTGTTGATGGTTTTACCTTGTTATCATTGCCGATAACAATCGTACTCTATAAACTCGGACAGCCTATCAATTGCTGCTATCTGGTTATTATTGCTACTTTCTCGGTAGCACACGTTATCAGACTCTTTATCCTGAAAAGAATATTCTCTCCGTTCTCAATTAGAGAATATATCAAGGGAATAGTACTTCCTATGTTGTTGACAATATTCTCTTCGGCTGCAATAATGGCTTGCGTGAGAAATTCTTTGGGTGATAGTTTTTTTGATACTATGATTTGCTGTATGTCTGCGCTCTCATTGGTGGTATTATTCTGCTTTTTCTTCTTGTTTGGGAAAAGCGAGAGACAATATATTAGCGGCATTATCAGAGCAAAATTTTTTAAGAAATGAATAGAGCAAGAATTATAGCATATTATCTACCTCAATTCCATCCCATCCCTGAAAACGATGAAAATTGGGGAAAGGGCTTTACGGAATGGACGAATGTGGCAAATGCCAAACCGTTATGGCGTGGGCATCATCAGCCACGCATTCCAAAAGACTTGGGCTTCTATGACCTTCGCCTTCAAGAAACGCGTATTGCTCAAGCCGAAATGGCTCGCGAGGCGGGTGTTGAAGGGTTTATGTATTGGCATTACTGGTTCGGTGGAGGAAAAATGCTGCTTGAAAAGCCATTGGAATGGGTACTAAAAGAAGGAAAACCTGATTTTCCTTTTTGTTTTGGATGGGCCAATCATAATTGGTCAAATCATACTTGGGTGAAAGGGGTGAAAAACAAGGAGTACAAAAAAATTGCAGAGATGAGGTATCTCGGAACGGAAGACAACAAACTCCATTTTGATTATTGCCTGCCGTTCTTCAAAGATCACCGTTACGTCACGGTTGACGGGAAACCTCTTTTTGTCATTTATGATTCACTGCATTTTGAAGGACTTAAGCAGTTTATTGAAGAGTGGCAGCTTCTTGCTTTAGAGAATGGATTGAAGGGCATTTATTTTGTTGGTATATGGCGTCCTGAATTAACATCATTTGACAAGATGATGGAGTTTGGACTGGATGGAATTATTCCTAATGGCAGAGGCATTGCAGAGCAACGAGCCGCAGGCAGTAAATTTTTGTTTAGAGTCAAAAGGTCTTTGGCAATACGATTCAATTTTGCTTCATACACATTCAACTATTCGGATATTATGTCCAATATGTTTTTTGAAGAAAACAGAAAAGAGAATTGTTTTCCCATGATATGTCCTGGTTATGACTGTACCCCCCGCAGAGGAAGGAAGGCCGAGATATATAAAAACCCGACTCCGCAACTTTTCCAGAATCATATTCATGACACACTTGATTACATAAAAAGCAAAAGTCCTGAACATAAATTGATATTTCTTGATTCCTGGAACGAATGGGGTGAAGGCAATTACATGGAGCCCGACACAAAATGGGGACACGGCTATTTGGATGCATTAAAAACTGAAATTACGGAATAAAGACAAATGATACTTTCCATCATTATCCCTGTTTACAACGTTGAGAAATACGTCGAGAAGTGTATTCGCAGTTGCGAGAATCAGGATATTCCCAAGGAAGACTATGAACTCATTGTTGTGAATGACGGCTCGCCAGATGGAAGTCTTGCCATTGTCGAACGATTGACAAAGGAATATTCAAATATAAAGGTTATCAGCCAAGAGAACCAAGGACTCAGTGCGGCTCGCAATACAGGGCTTGAATGTGCCCGGGGAGAGTATGTCTGGTTTGTGGATTCTGACGACTGGATTGAGGAAAACTGTCTGAAAGAAATGACAGGAAAACTTGTTGATGATATCGATATACTTCAGATTCAGTGCAAGCGTGCGTATGAAGATGGGACAATCAGGATTCCTGCACAGAAATTTCTTGACGGAATCCATTCCGGCAAGGAGGTAACTGAATTGGGAGGGCTTGCTGATCCCGCTCAGTTCTCAATTTTTCGTTTTGGATTTCTCAAAGAAAATGATTTCAAATTCTTCCCAGGAATTTATCACGAAGATTCCGAACTGAAATCGAAGATGGTATATACTGCAAAGAAAATCGTCTTTCATGAACCGCCGGTATATTATTATCTGAAACGTGCTTCTAACAGCATAATGGCCGTGCCGAAACCTAAACGTTCATCCGATTTGCTGACAGTGTGCCGTCATTTGCACGATTTTCAAATATCTCGTGTTGAAGGGAAGAAAGCAAACAGGCATTTTAATTACATGATTTCAATCCATCTGAATCATGCACTTCACAATATCTGCAAATGTTCTGTCGCAGAAATGAAACGGTTCAACGTAGAAATGTGGCAAAACAGGGATTTGTTTATTCATCTAAAGAATGCCAAGTTGATGAAATACAGATTGGAATATCACCTTTTCAGGCTTTTCCCTAAAAAGACTATAGAGGCGTACAGATTACTACAAAAGTTCAATCGTTAATGATAACATGGAATTTCCCGTTGTAAATGGACTTGGAAAAATGCAATGAAATTGAGATCAATGGTTCCCGATAAAAACGACGCTCGCTTGGCATTTTTGCTGATGTTTACCTTTGTGTTGAGAAAAATCGCATATTTGCATCGTTGAATTGATATTGAAATTTGATTTTAAGCATACTGTATTTTTGAAAACAAGAATAATGAGACAGCACTTTTTAAATAACCCAATGAGGACGGAAAGGTAAAAATACTAACATATAAATTTACGAAAATGAAGAAATTATTTATAGCTATTATTACTATTGCTTGTGCGGTTGTTTTCGCCTCTTGCTCGGCACCGAAACAGGTTGCGTATTTTCAGGATGTTTCTGGGAAGGATACGTTAATTACGAATGTCAGCAATCAACCACTGAAAGTTCAGCCAGGAGAAAAGCTGATGATTGTTGTTCATAGTTCTGTACCAGAGTTGGCGGCGACATTCAATCTCCCCGTTGTGGGCTATAGGCTTGGTGTTGGCAACTCGAGTCAAAACTATAATTCTTCTTATGCAACAATGAGTTATACCGTATCGCCAGAAGGTACGATAGATTTTCCTGTTTTAGGGAAAATTAAGGTGGATGGAATGACACGAGATGAAGTTGCGGAACATATAAAAAATCGTCTTGTGACTGAAAATCATTGCAAGGATGCCATTGTAAATGTAGAATTGTCAAATGCTTATGTAAACGTGATGGGTGAAGTCAATCGTCCAGGAAGGTACGAATTGACGCAAGACAATGTTACTATTTTGGATATCTTGAGTCAAGCCTCAGATTTGAGCGTTTTGGGTAAACGTGAAAATGTGATGGTAAATAGGAGAACACCAGAAGGAACGCAGGTGTATCATATTGATTTGACCGATATGCAACAAATGCTCTCTTCTCCAGCATATATTATGCAGCAAGGAGACGTGGTGTATGTGGAGCCAAACAAGGTGCGCAAACGCCAATCAACAGTTAATGGTAATAATTTTGTTAATACAAGCTTTTGGATTTCGGTTGCTTCTCTTGCCGTATCCATCATATCAATCATGACAAGATAAATATACGTTATGGAAAAGAAAAATAATGTAAAGCAACAAAGTAATTCTATAAGTTTCAAAGAGTTTTTGTACCAATGTCAGGGCGAATGGAAATGGTTTGTCTTATCCGTTATGTTTTGCCTTCTACTGGCTGTTTGTTATTTATGGGTAACCCCAAAGTTATATAACCGTAGTGCAACTATCATGATTAAGCCAGAGAATAATCGTAATTCTGGCTCGTTCACTAGTAAACTGCAAAATATGGGCGATATGAATTTATTTGGAACGGTGAGTGATGTGCAAAATGAAATTCTGTGTATCCAGTCAACGGATATTATGCTCGAAACGGTTAAGCGTATGCATTTGGACTACACTTATTCGACCTATAAATATTTGACAGAAAAAGGCGTATTATATGGAAATAATTTGCCAATTGAAGTTGAAGTGCCAGAAATTCGTCCAGAACAGGGTTTTTCTATGACACTCAATATCAAAAATGGAGAAATCTCAATCACCAATTTGCAAACAAAGTTGGATGAAGTTGAGATTAATGACGAAGAAAAATATGTCTGTACTTTGGAAAAGCCAGTTCAAACATCTATTGGTACCATTTGTGTTCATCAAAAACAAACTGATTTGACTGATCAAACTATATATATCACACGTCATGGTTACCACAGTGCCGTAAGTGCGCTTCAAAGAAACATGTCGTTTTCATTGGTTAATAAACAAGCAGCACTAATCAATATGTCATGTAAGGATTATGTGCCTGCTCGTGCGGAGGATATTCTTAATACAATAGTTACGGTTTACAATGAGAGTTGGGTGAAAGACAAAAACTTACTTGCGGTTTCTACTTCTGATTTTATTAACGAACGAATACGAGTGATAGAGGAAGAGTTAGGTGCGGTCGATAAGGGCATTTCCTCTTTCAAGAGTGAAAACAATATGATAGATGTGAATGCTTCTTCCACTCAAAATATAACTCAGGCAATCAATTCGGAAAATTCTATTCGTCAATATACTAATGAGCTATATATGGTGCGATACATTCGTAATTATATGAATCAAAATAAAGCTAATTACAATTTATTGCCAACAGGATTGGGACTAAGTAGTTCTTCATTGAATAATCAGATAGAGGAGTATAACAGTAAACTTTTGCGACGAGATAATATAGCACGACAAAGTTCGGATGAAAGTCCTCTTGTGAAAGAAATCAATAGCGAACTTGCTGCTATGCATTCTGCGGTTCTTAGTGGATTAGATAATGAAAAAGTTCGTTTGGAACAACTCATACAGGCAGAACAACGCAATCAAGATAAGTACGCCGACCGTCTCACTTCGACTCCAATATTGGAACGGGATTTACGTACAATTGAACGTCAACAAGAGGTTAAAGAGGAATTATATCTCTACTTGTTGCAGAAAAGAGAAGAAAATGAGCTATCTCAAGCTTTTACAGCATACAACACTCGCATTGTGTCTAAACCATACGGTGGACTCCAACCTGTTTCTCCAAAGAGAAGTAGTATATTGTTGCTTGCTTTTTTGTTGGGACTTTTCGTGCCATTTAATATCATTTATCTAAGAAATGTCTTCAACACAGTAGTACGTGGACGCAAGGATGTAGAGTTCCTTTCTACACCATTTGTTGGTGAAATACCAATGGTACGAATAAAGCGAGCCGAAAAAGGAGCTACGGAAAAACTTGTGGTGAAATCAAATAGTCGAAATATAGTTAATGAAGCATTTCGCGTTGTTCGTTCCAATTTGGAATTCATGATTGGTAATGGACAAAAGAAAGTGATTTTGGTAACCTCTTTTAACCCAGAGTCGGGGAAATCTTTCATTACTGCGAATTTAGCTGCTTGTATGGCAATAAAAGGTAAAAAGGTCGTAATGATAGATGTTGATATGCGACACCAATCACTTAGTAATCATATAGACACGCCAAAACAGGGACTTAGCAATTATTTGGCAGATGTTATAGATAATTGTCCAATACACGAATTTCCAGGACAAGAAAATTTATATATCATTCCATCAGGAGCAATACCGCCAAATCCAACGGAACTTCTCTACAGTGACAAAATGAAGTCGCTTATAGAAAAATTGAGGGTTGATTACGATTATATTTTTATAGATTGTCCTCCTGTAGAAATTTTGGCCGACACCTCAATCGTAGCGCAATATGCAGATAAGACTCTGTTTATCGTACGTGCTGGAGTGATGGAACGCGATATGTTGCCTGAAATAGATAAGTATTATACAGAACGCAAATTACCAGAATTGACACTTCTATTAAATGGTACAGATTCATTTAAAGGTCATTATGGTTCTCATTATGGGTATTATCACCATTATGGAAATTATTATCAAGATGATAAAACAAACAATTAATATTCTTTCGAAGATTGTGTCGTCTAAAATGTAAGGCTATGATTTCGTACGCAAAAATTTATAGATTTTTACAGAGCAAGGTAGGTTCGTTTGGTTGCGTGGATAGTCGAATCGTATTGACTTGCGATATGATTATATCTATCGTTGCTTCGTTGTGTGTTGCATTGATAGTGGAGCCTATGTCAGGTGCCGAAAATTTCTATTTCATCAAAGTCCTCATTTCATCGTTCCTTGC
Source organism: uncultured Bacteroidales bacterium (assembly GCA_937892155.1). Taxonomy (GTDB): domain Bacteria; phylum Bacteroidota; class Bacteroidia; order Bacteroidales; family UBA1715; genus UBA1715. Next base: position 10,717 of record CALAUG010000030.1, read on the forward strand.
GTCTATTGTGGCTTTTGCATTGTTTCATACGTATCGCATCATAGTTAGACATACACGAGTTTTAGACATGAAGAGAATTGCGTGTGCCGTGCTAACCAAAGTCGTTATTATCGTGACATTGTGGCTCTTCATTATTGGAGAAGTTGATATGTTTAATCAAGACTTTTTATACCTCCTGCTCGTAGTTTGTGTATTGGAATATTTCATAACCTTTTCGTTGCTTGTTTTAGCAAGAGTCTTGTTGATTGACATGTATGAAAAAATGGCAACTCCCGTCACGAGGTCAAGAAGTAAATTGATGGTTTATGGAACAACTCGGTCTTCAATATCTCTTTTGTCATTACTTACACAAAGTAAGAAATATGAAATCTGTGGAATTCTCAATTTTGATAGCAAAAATTTCTCGCAAAAGGTTTTCAATTATAAAGTTTTTCCTTTCAATACAGTGGACGATCTTGAGTCTATTTTCAAAAAACAGAATTTTTCTTTTTTGATTTTCCCTACGCTTAGAGACCTCCATCAAGAAGAAGAGAGAGTTGTTAAATTTTGTCACGATTGTGGCGTGAAGATGCTGATATCTCCTAATATAGATAATGCTTTATCAAATGACAATGAATTTAAGCTTGGAATTAGAGAAATTAAGATAGAAGATCTTCTTGGACGCGATGAAATTCAAATCAACATGAAAGAGGTCCGTCGTAAGTTCCTCGGTAAAACAGTAATGGTGACGGGAGCAGCAGGAAGTATAGGAAGCGAATTGTGTCGGCAAATGGCTACTTTGGGAGCATCAACCATTGTCCTTTTTGACAATGCTGAAACGCCACTTCACGATATACGTATTGAACTTGATGAGAAATGGGGGAAAAATGCTCCTGATGGAGAACGAGTAAAGATTGTACCAATTATAGGTAATGTGTGCGAACGGGATAGACTTGAATATGTTTTTGAACGATACCAACCACAGATAGTTTTTCATGCGGCCGCATATAAACACGTTCCTTTGATGGAGGAAAATCCTTGCGAAGCAATCAAAACGAATGTTACTGGGACAAGGAATGTTGCGGACTGTTGTATTAAATATGGTGTCAGCAACATGATAATGATTTCTACTGATAAGGCTGTCAATCCAACGAATGTGATGGGGGCTACAAAACGTGCTGCGGAAATGTATGTGCAAGGTCTGAGTCAGAATATTGCTTCAGGTGGAATAAAATGTGAAACAAAGTTTACTACTACTCGATTTGGAAATGTGCTTGGTTCCAATGGTTCCGTTGTTCCTCTTTTCCAAAAGCAACTTGAAAATGGAGGTCCGCTGACTGTTACAAGCCCAGAAATTTGTAGGTTCTTTATGTCTATCCCAGAAGCTTGTCGTCTTGTGTCTGAGGCTACATCATTAGGTATGGGAGGCGATATTTTCGTATTTGATATGGGTGAACCAGTCAAGATTATTGATCTTGCAAAAAATATGATTAAGCTGGCTGGGTATGTTCCAGAAAAAGACATTAAGATTGAAATCACTGGACTAAGACCTGGTGAAAAATTATACGAAGAGGTTCTTGCTACTGAAGAAAATTCTACCATGACTGAGCATCCTAAGATTCGAAAGGCTAAAATCCGTAGCGTTAATTTTGATGAGGTCCAACGACTTTGTAACGAACTCGATGTGCGTGCGACCGTGTTGAAAGGTAATTGTAATTGTCAGATGGAGGTTGTTTCTCTACTCAAACAACTTGTCCCAGAATTCAAAAGTCAGAATTCAATCTTTGAAAAATTGGATAACTGATATGATAGCAATAACGCTTTTATAGAGTTTTGTGAATTTGTACGTACGAAGTGCGGACAGAATAATAATTTTGAGTCCATACGAAAGAGAAAAATCAAAATTAGGATTCAAGGGAAAAGGCGTTCTCATTTGAGAGCGCCTTTTTTATACATTTTTATTTTCTCGCTTTTTCAATAGTGTCCCATAGCAATTCTGCCGTCCGTGTCCACGAAAATTTTTCTAATTGTTTTTTGCTATTTTCAATTAATTGTTGACGGAGGTTGCTATCTGTATAAAGTGTTGTCATTGCTTTTGCGATAGATTCTACGCTTGTCGGATCGCATAGCAGTGCTGCATCGCCGGCGACTTCGGGCATAGAGGTACAGTTTGAAGTTATCACTGGTGTGTTGCAGGCAAATGATTCCAAAATTGGGATGCCGAATCCTTCAAAAAATGGAACGTATGTCATTGCAAATGCCGAACCGAGCAAATAATTCAAATCTTTGTCGGACACTCTGCCTGTAAATACTATATCCTTTTTGTAAGGGTGCTGGTCGTAGGCTTTTTGAATGGAATGTGCCAAAAACATTGCTTCTCCAACAATTACTAATTTATAATCACTTTGCGTTTCGCGTTTAAATGCAGAAAACGCAGCAAACAGGTTTTCTATGTTTTTGCGTGGATGGAGTGTACCAGCATACACAAAGTATTCGCTATTTTGTGTGTATTTCTGACGGATAAGCTTTTTTTCGGCTTCAATCAGTGGTTGGAACGAACTGCTTACTCCATTATACACCACGTCAATTTTTTCAAGCGGAATGTTGTAGAGTGTATGAATATCTTGTTTTGAATATTCCGAGACAGTCGCAATGCGTGTTGCTTTCGCTGCATATTGCGGAAAATATTTTTGATAATATTTCCGTACTAACCGTGGTAAATGTTCTGGGAAATGCTCAAAATTCAAATCGTGTATCACGTCTACAATTGGCACTTCGCAGTCAAGTACCGAATATCCGTCGGTGGAAATGAACATGTCTGGCTTCAAAGCTTTTATAACTCGTGGCAGCTGCGAATGGAACCAAAACCACCACAAAAACGGGTGGCGTGTCTGAAACGGCACAATAATCGGTTTTACGTTGTCGGCGAAAATAAAATCTTTGTCGTACATTCTGTCGAACAGCAAATAGAATTCGTGTTCGGGATGAGCAAGACAAATGTGTCTAATTGTTTCGTATGTGAAACGCGAAATACCGTCAATTCGTCCTTTAATAAGAAGCCGTGTATTTATAACAATTTTCATACTACAAAAGAACGTAATTTAAACGGGTTTTACAATACTCTCGTCTGTGCATTCTTCAAGTAAGGTTTTGTTACTTTTTTGCAGAATTGGATGAATATATTCAGGAATGATTTCGCACAGGGGAACTAATGCAAATCGACGTTTGTGCAATAATGGATGTGGAATAACTAAATCGTCGTAGTCAACAATATCGTTGTTGTAGTATAACAAATCAATGTCAATGGTACGTGATTCGTAACCAGATTGTTCGTGTCGTACGCGGCCACATTTGTTTTCTATTGCCTGGCAACGAAGCAGTGTGTCGTGTGCAGAAAACTCCGTCTCAACGATAAGAGCCTGATTGTAGAATTCATCGTCGGATTCAAATCCCCATGCTTTACTGGCATACAGAGCAGATTTTTTTATGCAGTTTCCTATGTGTTGTTCTATGTAAGTTTCGACGGTGGAAAACATTTTTCGTTTATCCCCTAAATTCGCACCAAGTAAAATGACAACGAAGTTTTTTTGTGACATTGGACTAAAAAATTATTTTTGTAAAGGTTTCCAAAAAACTTGATAAAACAAACGATATGAAACAGTTTTTTAAAATTCTTTTTGCGTCGTTATTCGGTGCGATATTAGGAGTACTTCTTTTGATAGTAATAGTTGTTGCCATTGTTGTCGGTACATCGTCAGCATCGTTGTCGTCGTCGGTCAATTACAAAGATAAAAATGTGCTTGTTTTGAAAAACGTTGTTTCCGTTGGAGAAATTTCTACTCCAAATACGCCAGCATTGTTTTCGGGAATGGATCTGAACTCTAAAATCGGTTTGATAGATTTTATGCGTGTTTTGGATTGCGCGGCACAGGATTCAAAAATTAGTGGCATTGTGTTGGACGATGTCGTTTTTGATGCTGGTTATGCTTCTATTGCTGAGATTGCCGACGCACTGAAACGTTTTAAGGAATCGGGGAAATTTGTTGTAGGACATTTTAATACCTTGTCGCAGAAATCATATTTGGTAGCATCGGTATGTGACGAGATTTCTATGAATTCCGAAGGAATGGCTGAATTTCATGGAATTTCGGCAACATCAATTCACTATAAAAATTTATTGGAAAAAGTTGGTTTGAAGCCTGTTGTTATCCGTTGTGGCAAATATAAAAGTTATGTGGAATCGGTAACAGCCGATAAAATGAGTGAAGAGAACAAGGAACAAAAGCAAGCGTATATTAACGATATATGGTATTCGTTTGCAAGAAACGCAAGCACGTATCGTAACATAAATGTTTCGCAATTGAATTCTTTTGCCGACAGCGTGTTGGTATGTACGCCGAAAGAATTACAAGCTTTTGGATTTATTGATAGAGTGCAATATGCAGATGTTTTTTGGCAATCGGTGAAGAAACGAATGGAATTACCAGATGACGAAAAAGTTTCAACAATATCGTTCAGGTCTTATATGGACGATTGTTTGCTACAAATGGAATCTGATACAGCAAAGGCGAACAATATTGCTGTTATTATTGCCCAGGGTTCAATAGATATGGGGAAATCCGACGAGGAGTCAATAGGAAGCGAAACGTATGTTAAGTTATTTGAAAAAGTAAGGGAAGATAAATCCATTCAGTCGGTTGTATTTCGTATTAATTCTGGTGGTGGTTCGGCTTTAGCATCGGAATTGATTTGGCGAGAAGTTTCCCTTACTGCGCAGGAGAAGCCAGTAATTGTATCTATGGGCGACATGGCAGCGTCGGGAGGATATTATATTGCATCGCCGGCGACAAAAATTGTGGCATCGCCGATGGCACTAACGGGTTCTATAGGTGTTTTTGGAATGTCGATGACAGCAGAAAATTTAATGAAGAAAATTGGTGTGAGCTACGATAAAGTTAATACTCACTCCCATTCCGATTTTGGTAATATTACACGCGATATGGAACCGGAAGAATTGAAAGCAGTTGAGAAATCAATAGATCAAACATACGCGACATTTAAACAACGTGTATCGTCAGGACGTGGAATTTCTGTTGATTCCGTTGAGGTCATTGCACAAGGCCGTGTTTGGAGTGGAGAACAAGCGGTGAAAATCGGACTTGTTGACACATTAGGTGGTGTGAATACTGCATTGTTGCTGGCCCAAAATGAAGCGCATTTGGAGCGGGGCTCGTATGGGATAAAAATCTATCCAAAATCTAAGACATTATTTGATGAAGTGTTTGCAAAATTAGATACGCAATCGTCTGTAGTAGAAAAACTTACGGATGACGTGGAATTGCAGCACATATTACAGAATGTACCGACAGAAAGTGGCATTTATGCAAAATTACCATACAATATTCTTATAAAATAATGCGTCACCTACGATATATATTATTCCCTCTCACGCTGTGTTACTGGCTTTTTACGTATTGCCGCAACAAGTTTTTTGATTGGGGAATTTTGCATCAAACTTATTTCAGAATTCCTATTATTTCCATAGGAAACATTACTGTAGGTGGAACGGGGAAAACACCTCATGTTCAATATATTATCAGTTTGCTACTCAATAAAAATATTGCAACATTGAGTCGTGGTTACAAACGGAAATCAAAAGGCTTTGTGCTGTCGCAGGAGCAGACAACTGTCGCGGAGCTTGGTGATGAACCATATTTATTGCAGAAACGTTTCCCTAATGTACATGTTGCCGTGTGCGAAAAACGAGTTGATGGCGTAAATGCACTGCTTGATAAAATTTCTGACTTGCAGGTGGTTATTCTGGATGACGCGTTTCAGCATAGATATGTAAAACCTGGATTACAGATTGTGTTGATTGACTATAATAGACCATTGTGGAGTGATTATGTTTTCCCTGTGGGATATATGCGAGAAGGTGCTTATGCCTTGCGTCGTGCTGATGTTATTGTTGTATCGAAATGCCCTGAAACATTGGATGAAGGTACAGCAAAGCAGTGGAAGGAAAAACTTGCGTCTTTCGGTAAACGTGTGTTCTTCTCCGCTATGGAATATGGCTCAGTATACGATTTTGCAACTAAACAGGAATATAGCAACCAGCAATTTTTCACAGATAAAAAGATATGCCTAATCACGGGAATTTCTCAACCTGCACCATTACTTGAATATGTGAAAAAGTTTGGTTGTGATGTGCATCATATTGCATTTCCAGATCATTATTCGTATTCGGAAAACGATGTTGAATTGTTGGACGAAATGTCATTACAACGAACGCTTGTAACAACTGAGAAAGATGTCTATAAGTTGAGTGAAATTATACCTTCCAAACAATTATTTGTGGTGCCAGTAATGCCCAAAATTTTATTTTCCGAAGCGTACGATTTCGAGAATTGTGTGTCGGCATTTGTAGAAAAGAAATAATATATTTGCAAGGATAGAATATAATTGTTGAATACAAAAATCAATATAAAATGAAGATAGCAGTAGATTTTGATGGTACATTGGTAGAGCATAAATATCCTGCAATTGGAGCTAAAAAACTTTTTGCGTTCGAGACATTGCGCGAGTTGCAAAAACGTGGTGACCAATTAATATTGTGGACATACCGTTATGGTCGTTTGTTAGACGAAGCTGTGGAATTTTGCCGTAAAAACGGTGTGGAATTCTATGCGGTTAACAAAAGTTATCCCGAAGAAGAATTTGACGAAGCGCAGATGAGCCGTAAAATTGATGCAGATTTTTATATTGATGACCGTAATGTGGAATTTGGCGGAGAGATAGACTGGTCGTTAATTTGCCAAAAATTGAATGTTGGTACAATGAGTGCCAGCGAATATGAAAATCCACAAAAACAATCATTTTTAGGAAGATTGTTTGGAAAATAGTGAGCAACATACGGAAACATTTGTGGACGTTGTTTTGCCTCTTGCTGTCCCGTTGTACACCTATCGCGTACCAAAATCATTATGTGATTCAATACAGATAGGCTGTCGTGTTATTGTTCAGCTTGGCGTGCGGAAAATGTACACTGCCATTGTGTATGCAATTCATCACGACAAGCCTGAGGCTACGCCAATTAAAGACATAGATTCTGTTCTTGATGTTAATCCAATAGTAACGCAAAAACAATTGCAATTGTGGGACTGGATGTCGGATTATTATATGTGTACGCGCGGTGAGATTATGAAAGCAGCGTTGCCGTCTGGCTTAAAGTTGGAAAGCGAAGCACACTTGCGTGTCAATGCAGATTTTGACTGTATGACATTGAACGTATCCGATAGAACGATGTTTGTACTCATTGAAAAAAATGAGAACATTACTGTCAGCGAATTGGCAAAAATGATGGGACGAAAATCAATTACTAACCAATTACAGAAATTGATTTCGTTGAATGCTGTGGAAGCTGGAGAATTGATAACCGAGCAGTACAAGCCAAAAATGGAATCGTTTGTCCGTTTGGCAAAACCAGTTTCCGACAAATCGTTTGTTGATGAAAGTTTTGGTAAGGTTACCCGTGCGGCAAAGCAACAGGAGATTTTTTTACAGTTGCTGCAATTGTTTATCCAACATAAAGACGAACAAGATTTCGCTGTGCCAAAACAAGAATTGTTGCAGAATACAACAACTGCAATTCTTTCGGAGTTAGAAAGGAAAGGTATTATTATTATTGAAGAACATGTAGTATCGCGTTTTGAAACTAAAAATAATCAATTAAAAGGACTTGCACAACTAACTGAAAAGCAACAAATTGCTCTAAATGAAATAGAGCAATCCTTTAAAGATAACAGACCTTGTTTGTTGCATGGAGTTACATCCAGTGGAAAGACGGAATTATATATTCATTTGATACAAAAGACGATAGATGGAGGAAAACAAGTTCTCTATTTACTTCCAGAAATAGCACTTACATCACAAATAATCAATCGCTTACGTAATGTATTTGGAAGTTTAGTTGGAGTATATCACTCTAAATTTTCTGATAATGAACGAGTTGAAATATGGAATAATATATTATCCAACACCGAAACATCATATAAAGTAATACTTGGTGTAAGATCGTCAATCTTTTTGCCGTTCAACAATTTAGGATTGATAATTGTAGACGAGGAACATGAAACATCATTCAAACAATATGATCCATCTCCGCGTTACAATGCCCGTGATATGGCTTATGTGCTTGCTCAAAAATTTGGCGCGCATTTGTTGTTAGGAACTGCTACTCCGAGCTTGGAGACCTATTACAATGTGCTTTCCAAAAGAATTAGAAAAGTCGATTTGAAGGAACGGCATACAACGGCACCGATGCCAGAAATTCACATCATAGATTTACGCAAGGAACGTAAACAAAAGCGTATGGATGACGAGGTTTTTAGCAAAACTTTGTTGGAACAAATTGACAAGCACTTACAGGAACATCGTCAAATAATTATTTTCCAAAATAGACGTGGCTTTTCTCCTTATTTGGAGTGCCCAGAATGTGGATATGTACATCAATGTGTGAATTGCGATGTGAGTCTAACATATCATAAATTTTCAAATTCGCTGAAGTGTCACCACTGCGGATATGCAATTCGCTATACAACAACGTGTCCTGCATGCTCGTATAAAGAAATGAGGCTCGTTGGCTTTGGAACGGAAAAAATAGAGGATTCGTTAGCTTCGTTTTTCCCATCGGCAAAAATAGCACGTATGGATTTAGATACTACCCGTGGTAAAAATGCATATTCTGAGCTGATAGAAAAATTTGAGCAGCGCGAAATTGATATTTTGGTCGGAACGCAGATGATTACCAAGGGTTTGGATTTTGAAAATGTTGGATTGGTTGGCATATTAAGTGCTGACGGAATGCTTCGTCTTCCAGATTTCCGTGCGTTTGAACGTGCATACCAGTTGATGGTTCAGGTTGCCGGCCGTGCTGGAAGAAGCGAAAAGCAAGGACAAGTGTTTATTCAAACGTATCAGCCTGATCATCCAGTTTTGGATTATGTCGTGCGTAATGATTATTTGTCGCTTATTACTTCTCAAATGGTTGAACGGAAGAATTTCTGGTATCCGCCATTTACCCGTTTGATACGGGTGACGGTGAAACATCGTGAAAAAGAAAGGGCTATGTATGCGGCTAAAATACTTGCGGCAGATCTTAGAAAAATACCAGACATCGTTATTCTTGGCCCTGAATTCCCACCTATTGCAAAAGTTCAGTTATTGTATGCCCAGGAAATAGTATTAAAAGTGCCACGAAATCTGAATTTTTCTGACATTCGCAATCAAGTACGGCGCTATATGCAAAACATTGTAAATCAGGAAGAATATAAGACAACAACATTTTCCATAAATGTTGACCCATATTAATATGAAACAGCGACTCAATATAGTAATTCGTTATATAGTATTTTGGTTCTTGTTTTTTGAGTTGAGCAGGTGCTTCTTTTTGCTGTATAATATATCGTTCACCAAAGAGTTATCATTTGGTGTGATAATCCACACATTTACGTCTGGTTTTCAGCACGATGCGTCAATGTTGGGATATATAGCATCGCTTACTTCATTGGGCTTAATACTTTCGTTGTTTGTCAAAAATAATCGTGTAACAGAGATTTTGTTTAAAACGATTACGTTGGTGCTGCTTGTTCCATTTTCACTGGTAACGGTTGCCGATGCTGAGTTATACAGGAATTGGGGATATAGAATGGATTGTTCTGCGTTGCAGTATTTAGCATTGCCAAAAGAAGCATTGTCATCCATACCTTTGTGGCATTTGTTGATATTGTTGGTTGCGGTTGGAGTAATTGTTTTTGCTTTTTATGTTTTATACAAGAAGTATGTTGCTGTTTTGTTTCAACGTATTTCGCCAGCAAGCAAATGGTTCTGTGGGATTTTTCTAATCATAATAGGTTTAAGTATAATTCCTATTCGCGGAGGACTCAGTGTTGCTGCATTGCGTACGGGAACGGTGTATTTTTGTTCGGAACCATTTGCAAATCATGCGGCGATAAACGATCATTGGCATTTCCTGAATTCTTTTGTGTATAGCAAGAATGAAGTCGCAGATGTGTTCATGGACGATGCTGAATGTGATGCCATTTGCAATTCGTTGTTGCAAAATAACAGTGCTAGTCCTGTACAATTGATTACCTCAAAACGACCCAACATTATTTTATTTATTTTGGAAAGTTTTACAGCTTCGCAGATAGAAGTGCTGGGTGGGAAAACTGGTATAACGCCTCAATTGGATTCAATTGCACATTCGGGGGTCTTGTTCTCGAACTGTTATAGTAATGGCAGCAAAAGCGAGATGGGAATAGTTTCTATTTTAAGTGGATATCCAGCTCAGCCAACAACGGCAATCATTAAATACACCGAAAAAATGGAAAAATTGCCATATTTGAGTAAAGTATTTGATTCTCTTGGATATAATTTATCATTTTTTCATGGTGGTGATATTCGTTTTGGTAATATGAATTCGTATTTTAGAAATGGTGGTTTTGAAAAATGTGTTACCATAAATGATTTTAGTGAAAAAGACTGCAATTCAAAATGGGGAGCATTCGATCATGTTGTGTGTAATCGATTATTTAAGGATTTGCATACTGAACAAAGTCCATTTTTTGCTGTGTGCTACACACTGAGCAGTCACGAACCGTTTGAAGTTCCTATGAAGAGCAAGTTTTATGCGGAAGATGAATATTCAAAATTTTTGAATTCTGTACACTATGCAGATAGTTGCTTGGGCGATTTTATGCGAAAAGCGAAGCAGGAATCATGGTGGAATAACACATTGGTGATATTCGTTTCGGATCATGGAGCACGCATGCCACATACAATTTTGTCTTCCGATCCGAAGAAATACCATATACCAATGATTTGGGCTGGTGGAGTCGTGGAGAAAGATACAGTTATAGCGGATTTAGTAAATCAGTGCGATTTACCGATGATGCTGTGCAATCAGCTAGGAATTCCGTCGGCTCGGTTCACGTTTAGCAAGGATGTTCTTAGTGGAGATAAGCCGTTTGCGTACTATTCCTATAATAATGGTTGTGGATATTTACGTGATAATCAGTTTTTTGTATGGGATAACGAATCTTCGTCTATAATTGATAAGTCTGAAAACATTGCCGACACAACAATACTGCAAGGGAAAGCTTTTTTGCAGAAAATCACGACAGATTTTTGTCGAAAATGAGTGAATAAAATTTTTTTTGTATTCGGGATTCAACCGAATAAATCATTAGTTTTACGAAAAAAGATTTAGTATGAAAAAATTATTTGTTTTGACTCTCGGCATTGCACTGTTAGGTTCGTGCGTCTCGCAGAAAAAATATGACGAAGCCGTTCGTGCTTCTTTGTTTGTTCAGGATTCTTTAACCAGCGCATTGCTTTATTGCAATAAAAATCTTAGCAATGTGACCAAATTAGAAGATGAGTTGGAACAAAAGGTCGTTGCTCTTCGTGCGGATTCTCTTTCAAAAAAGCGTCAGATTGAAAATTTAACATCTGAAAATGCAGAGTTGAAACAATTGAATACCAACCTTACAAACAAACAGTCTGCCTTGATTAAGCAACAGGCAGAGGAAAGCAAGAAAACATTGGCAGAGTTGCAGGTTTCACGTGAAAAACTGCAGGCTCGCGAAGACGAATTGGATTCTATTCAGTTGAGTCTTGAACAGGAACGTAAAAATCTTGATAAAATTCGCAAGGAATTAGGAATAAAAAACGATGAAATCTTGCAGAAAAACAAACAAATTGCCGATATGGAAGAGGTGCTCCGTAAGAAGGATTCGACAACACAAGCATTACGCTCAAAAATAGAAAAAGCGTTAGTTGGTATGAATGGTCAAGGGCTCAATATTGAACAGCGTGATGGGAAAATATACTTGGTTCTTGACGAGTCGCTACTATTTAGTGTTGGTAAAAGCGAAATTGCAGCAAAAGGACAGGAGGTATTGAAAAATCTTGCAACAGTTTTGGAACAAAATCCCGATATCAATGTCACAATCGAAGGTCACACCGACAATACTGGCGGCTCAAAAGTTAATTGGGAATTAAGTACGAAGCGAGCTTTGGCAATATCACAAATACTGCTTGACAATTCAAAGATAGAAGGGAAACGTATTACAGTTACAGGTCGTGGACAATATTGCCCTATTGATAATAGCGATACGCCAGAAGGTCGAGCAAAGAACCGTCGTTCAGAAATCATTTTAACTCCAGATTTGCAGGAATTATACGATATTCTCAATACAAAAGAATAGTGCGATATTTCTGGCAACTGAAAACTATCTGTTATGATAATTCTACCCGAAAATGATCCGATGGGACAGGCCATCAGTGATTTTTATTGTCATAGGAAACTTGCAAAGTTGTTGAATTGTACGCAATATACAACGGAGGACGAGTTCCCAATTCCATATTTATTTCGGTCATGGAACGAAATGCCTGTTTTGGAACAAAAGGCATTAATGTTAGCCAAAGGAGAAATTCTTGATGTTGGTGCAGCAGCAGGTTGTCATTCAATTTATTTACAGGAGAAAGGGAAAAACGTCACAGCAATAGATAATTCTCAATTATCGGTTGATGTGATGCAGTTACGTGGAATAAAGAATGTCGTTGCCACAGATTTCTATGATTATCAGGAAAAGAAGTTTGATACAATTCTTTTGTTGATGAATGGCATTGGTATTTGTGGGAATATAGCTGGTTTGCCTCGTTTTTTCAGTCATTGCCGAACGTTGCTTAATCCAAATGGTCAAATATTGTTTGATTCCTCCGATTTAATATACTTGTTCACCGATGAAGATGGTTCCTGCGATATAAATTTGAATGGCAATTATTACGGCGAAGTGGAATTTAAGATGCGTTATCGTCGTGTTAAATCGGGAACTTTTAATTGGTTGTATGTAGATTTTTCTACAATACAGGCAATTGCTGCAGAAAATGGCTTTGTGTGCGAGTTAATTCAAGAAGGAGAGCACTTTGATTATCTTGCCAAGTTGACGATAAAACGGTAATGGGATTTTATTCAAATCTCATTTGTTTTACTGCTTCCCACAAAATTATTCCGCACGTAACAGATACGTTAAAAGAATGTTTTGTACCATATTGTGGTATTTCAAGGCAAACATCGCTTACAGCAATAATGTTGTCATCAACGCCGTGAACTTCGTTACCGAAGACGAAAGCGTATTTTTTATCTTTCTCTACGCGAAAATTCTGTAGCATTGTGCTGTGTTCAACTTGTTCAACGGAAATTATTTCGTATCCGTTGTTTTTCAATTTTGTTATTGCGTCCGTAGTTTGTTGGAAATATTCCCATGGAACAGACAATTGTGCGCCAAGTGCTGTTTTTTGTAATTCTTTATTGGGTGGGGTACAAGAAATGCCACAAATATATATTCCTTCAATGCGCAAAGAATCGCCAGTACGAAAAGCCGACCCAACATTGCTTGCACTGCGGATATTGTCCAAGACAACGATTATCGGATGCTTTTCCGATTGCTTGTATTCTTCGGGTGAAATGCGGTTTAGTTCTTCCGAAGAGAGTTTCCTATAACTTTCGTTCGATGACATACGATTTAACCCTTATTTTGTCAGCATCAAATATGTCGATGATGTATTTACCGTCGAAAGTTCCTTTTATGTCAAGAAAGATAACGTTATCATCAAAATCGCGGGTATACAATTTAGTATATCCCCTGCGGAAAACGAGATACATTCCCTTAGGGTTTGTTGCTGTTAATCGTATTGCATTTGATTCAGGGATAACAACACAGGTAAATTCACAATCCAAACTATCCTGCGTAAATGACTCTTCCACTCCAATAGTCCCAAGAGGATTTCCTATTTCCAATTCTTCAGGAGGACGTATGTTTTCACTTGCTGTAAATTGAGCTTGTGCGGACACGAATGCGAGTGCCAATATGAATACAGATATAATTTTTTTCATAGTCATAAAATTTTGCATCAAATATATCATTTATTTGCTAATAATGATTGAATTTGTTGCTTGATACTTTCAAAATCAAATTTGCATAATTTGTATAATTCTTGTTGCGTGCCGTGTGGAACGAATTCATCAGGTATTCCCATGCGGATAACTTTTCCTGGGAATTTTTCAGAAGCAAGAACTTCTAATACTGCCGAGCCGAATCCTCCAGTAATAATACCGTCTTCAATGGTAATAATTGTTTCAAATTGCGTTGCAATTGTCTTTACTAAATCCTCGTCTATTGGTTTCACCCACCTCATATTGTAAACGGCAACCGATTTGCCTGTTTCAGTGTATACTGCATCGGCAGCTTTGCAAGCAGTATTTCCTGCGTGTCCAATAGTTAAAATGGCTATTTGCGAGCCATTTCGCAAACATTCACCCTTCCCAATTGGAAGCAGTTTCATTTCTTCGTGCCATTTAATAAACTCTCCGTTGCCACGCGGGTATCGGATAGTAAAAGGTTGAGGTGTTGAATAAGCGGTAAACATCATGTTACGTAATTCAATCTCGTTGAGCGGAGCAGCCACAATCATGTTCGGAATGGTGCGCATAAATGGTATGTCGAATATTCCGTGGTGTGTAACGCCGTCGGCACCAACTAATCCTGCACGGTCAAGGCAAAAAATTACGTGTAGGTTTTGAATGGCTACATCGTGAATGACTTGATCGTAGGCACGTTGCATGAATGTAGAATAAATATTACAGAAAGGAATCAAACCTTCTTTTGCCATTCCCGCCGACATTGTAACTGCGTGTTGTTCGGCAATTCCAACATCAAACGCACGTTTGGGCATTGCTTTCATAAGAATGTTCATAGAACAACCAGTTGCCATTGCTGGTGTGACGCCCATAACGCGTTCGTCTTTTTGTGCTAATTCCAACAAGGTTTCGCCAAAAACTTCCTGATATTTTGGTGGAATGGTGTTTTTGTCCGGTAACGGAATCATTTCACCAGTTTCTTTGTCAAATTTTCTTGGTGCGTGCCATTCTGTTTGTTCTTCCTCGGCTGGTTTGAATCCTTTACCTTTTTGAGTATGGATATGAAGAATTTTTGGTCCCTGGATTTTTTGAATATCTTGTAATGTACGTGTTAGTTGCACCACATTGTGTCCGTCAATTGGACCAAAATATCTAAATCCTAAAGATTCAAATAGGTTGCTTTCTTTGAAAAACAACGATTTGAGTCCGTGTCCCATTTTTTTGAAAAGGTTGCGCAAATCAAGTCCAAAGTGGCTCAGTTTTGTGGAAAAGTTCCAGGTTTTGTCGCGAAATTTATTGTACGATGGCGAGGTAATAATTTTGATTAAATATTGGTGCAGTCCACCAACATTTGCATCAATTGCCATATCGTTGTCGTTTAAAATGACAAGAATATTTGTCTTACTTCCGCCAGCGTAATCAAGTGCTTCAAACGCTTCACCTCCGGTAAGTGCACCATCTCCAATGACAGCAATAATTTGTTTTTTTTCATCTTTTGCTTTTGCCGCTATTGCCATTCCTGTTGCTGCGGAAATGGAAATTGACGCGTGTCCTGCTATAAAACTGTCATATTCGCTTTCTTGCGGATTTGGGAATCCCGAAATTCCACCGAATTTTCTATTTGTGGCAAAAGCTTTTTTTCTGTTAGTTAAAATTTTGTGTCCGTATGCTTGATGGCCTACGTCCCAAATAATTCTGTCTTCTGGAGTATTAAATGCGTAGTGGAGCGCAACAGTCAGTTCCACGGTTCCTAAACTTGCACCGAAATGACCCGGATTGCGGCTACTTTCGTCTATAATAAAATCCCGTAGTTCTTTGCATACTTGAGGTAATTCTTCAATTTTCAGCAACCGTAAGTCTGCAGGATCTTCAATATGTTCAAGCAAGTTGTCCACTAGTATTTTTAAAACATACAAAAATAGGAAAATTTGCAGTATGATAATCGTGTGTTTATAAATTGTGTGTGAATGGGGAATTTAACTTATATTTGCTTTGTGAATCGTTTTGTTGCGATTTGTTTATTGCTGATTTTCATTAGATTATGAAAAAACACATATATATAATTTTATCTATTATCCTCTTTTCGGCTTGCTCAAAAGATTTTTTGGATAAACAGCCCACAAATTTTTCTTCACAGGAAAATTTGTTATCAACTGCGGAAGGCGTAACATCTGCATTGATAGGTTGTTACAGTGATTTTCAGAGTTATACATACTATGGCAGAAATTTTGTTTTAATAGGCGATGTGTATGCCGACAATGCAAAGCTTTCCACTCAAAATACAGGAAATTTTTCGTCTTTCTACAATTATGCTGTAACGGCCGATGATGAGGATTTGACGGCATTTTGGTCAACTGCATACAGAATTATAAAAAATGCGAATAATATTGTTAAAGCCTGCGAAGATTCGACTCGTGACGACTTGGATGAAACATTATATGGCGAAGCGCTTGCAATTCGTAGTTTGGCGTATTTTGATTTAGTGCGAATGTTTGCTAATAAACAATCGGCAGATAATAGCGGTATACCTGTTGCAAATGACACGGTCCCATATCCTGAAAGGACTTCTGTAAAGGATGTGTATACAATGATTATCAATGATTTAAAACGGGCAGAAACATTGCTTACCAATGCAGATGTAACTCCGTTCAGATTTAATAAATATAGCGTTGAAGCCTTGTTAGTTGTGGTTTATATGTCGAATAGCCAATACACGAAAGCAATGGAATTGGCAGAATCGCTTATTGCCAGCGGGCAATATTCGCTGTTAACTGCTGAAAATTACATTGACAGTTGGTCTAAGGAGTATTCTACAGAAAGTATTTTTTCTATTGAAATGTCGTCAACCGATAACGCTGGAACTAATAGTATCGGTCACATGCTTTCTCCTGATGCTTATGGTGGATTGGTGCCAACCGATGATTTACTTAAATTGTTTTCTGACAGTGATATTCGTACGGCATTCTTCAATATTCGCTCGGAAACTTTTTTTAATAAATATCCTGGTCGTAATGGAATGGGAATTGACAATGTGCCTGTTCTCCGTTTGTCAGAAATTTATTTCATTTTAGCCGATTGCTATATGTACAAATTGCTACAGACGAATGATAGTCAATACTACGAGAAGGTTCTCAATGTAATGAATACGTTGACCAAACGTGTTGATCCAACCTGCGTGTTTGAAAATTTGTCTATGGATGATTTATTATTGAAAATTCACGAAGAATACCGTAAGGAATTTGCATTCGAAGGTAAACGTTACTTTCAATTAAAACGCTCAATTTATTCATTCCCAATTCAGCGTAACGATTGTAATGCAGCGATATGCGAAGTAGCGAACCCAAGTTATATGTTTGCATTTCCTATACCAACGGCTGAATTGAATGCCAATTCTAACTTATCTCAAAATATAGGATACTAATGAAAAAATTACTCATAGTTTGTTGTTTAGTAGTATTGATTTCGTGTTCTAAAAACGACTATTTAGATGCGTCGATAGGTGAATCTACTGTTGAATTTGCTCAAACAACAATGACCGAAACGATATTGTTTATCGCTGACAGTCAATATGATATAGCAGTTCCCATCCAAATTTTTGGTGGTTCAAAAGCAGCAACGGTAAGGGTGTCGGCCGAATCACAGTTATCAAATGATGCTTTTTCAGTGGAATCAACGAAACAAATCCAAAAGGATGTAGCATTAGATACCATACACGTGTTAGTGAATACCGACAGGATAAAAAAGGGAACCGAATATTCTGTTATATTACGAATTTCTTCGGATGACATACGTGTGTCGCAAAATTATGCAACGTGCCAAATACGGTTCTCTCAGCAGGCATTTATAGATTATTTCACAGGAGTATATTCTTGTTTTGAAACGTCAACAAATTCTACCTACGAGGTTGAGTTAAAGAAGGAGTCTGATACGACGGTAAGGAACTTGAATTTTTGGGATTTTCCACTTGCGGGACAGTATGTTTCATTTGCGTTTGTACAGAATGAAACGCAAACTGTATCTATTGCCGATGATACGGAATGGACAGACAAGTTGGGAAATAAGTACAAGATTTCTGGGAACGGTACATACGATTTACAAGGAAATTTTTCCATAGATTTTGTAATGAAGGATTTTGCAACAGATGCAGTATATCAGTCTGGGAAACAGATATATACAAAAAAATAGTCATTTGTTGAATAGCGTTTTTGAACTTTTAAATGGACAGTATTGGAAAATCCTTCGCGAGTCGCTGCCGATGACGTTCCTAAATATGGGAAATAACTCTATATTTGTGTTGAAATGCGAGTGTATCATTCCATAGAAGAATTTTCGGCTGTCAATCCTGTTGTTACGGTTGGAATGTTTGATGGTGTTCATGCGGGTCATCGTTCTATACTACGACAGTTAGAAGTGTCAAAACATCAATTTGCAGGAGAATCTGTGCTCATTACGTTTTGGCCTCATCCCAGACAGTTTTTTGGTCGTATGCAGGGCTTTTCCATATTGAGTACAATAGAGGAAAAACTTCAACTGCTTTCCGACAGTGGATTGGATGTCTGTTTGGTATTGCCGTTTACAAATGAATTTGCTCAATTATGTCCGGAAGAATATATTCAGACTATTTTGTGTAAGGGTGTAGGTGCAAAAAAAGTGATTATTGGCTACGACCATAAATATGGGAAAGATGGTCGTGGTTCGTATGGTTTAATGCAGCAATACGGCAAGCAGTGCGGTTTTGCCGTTGAACAGATAAAGGCTTTTACGATAGATTCTCAAGCAATCAGTTCAACGAAAATACGTAACCTTTTAGCAGACGGACACATAGAAGAGGCCAATGCCTATTTGTCATATTCATATTTTGTGAATGGTGTCGTTGTTCCTGGTTCACAAATAGGTAGGACCATAGGTTTCCCAACAGCAAATGTTCATATAGATTCTGAGTTAAAGGCTCTTCCAGCACCCGGTGTATATGCTGGCTATGCTGAATGTTGTGGAGTGAAATACAAATCCGTTATCAATATTGGAACAAATCCAACTGTGAAACAATGTGCGCCACTTTCTATTGAGGCTCATCTTATTGATTTTCAAGGAGATTTATATAAAAAGAATTTAAAAATTTCTTTTTTGAAACGTTTACGCGATGAGCAGAGGTTTTCTTCGTTAGATGAATTGAAACAGGCAATAGAACAGGATGTTAATTCAATTCGTGATTTGGATTTATAAATTATTTATCTGTAGAATTTCTACAATACAATGTTCCAAATCTTTTTGTAGTCTTCGTTGTTTTATACACCAGTAACGGTCTTTTGCCTCAAGGTAATGTCCTAAATAAATTTGCTCGCTTTGACCAGGGGTAGGGACCAAAATAGCTTTGCATTTCAATGTCTCATAATCCATAATGGAACTATATCCAGCACGGGAAATGACAAGACGGCTGCCACAAATTAGTTGATTAATTTCTTCGTTGGTTGCGAACGTTTGAATTTTGCAATTCCCAATTTTCGTGGATTTATTGTGAGCTGCCACTACGCCACGGATAATACATGATTTATATGGAAGATTAGGCAAGATAGCACGTAGTTCTTTCTCGAAAATTCCACGTTGAGGTTCTGGGCCAGAGAGAATAGCCACAATGTCAAATTCAGGTTTGCAGTCAATATGCGTGCGTCCAGAAAGTGGACCGATAAAGTAACTATTGGGAATTGTCCAGCTGTGCGATAAAATGCCTGAAAGATTTTTTGAACCGCTGTAGTCGGGAATCCAACATTCATCAAATTCGGAAATAATAGATTTGTTTACCCAGAAGAAAATTCGTTCCATCCAACGTACTAAAAATGGCAGACGAATTCTAATTTGATGCGTGATGAATATAGATTTGCACAAGGAACTATGCATTCCAAAGCGGTTATCTGCTATCAAATACGTTGCTGAATATTTTTGTACCAATTCGTTTGCAATATGTTCTTCGTTTGTTTTGGTATTAAATGCCTTTGGTATTTGAAGAAATAATTTGAAAAATGTCGTTAAAGCGTTGGTGCTATACGAAATTCCATATTCGGGAATTTGTTCGTGTGTAATGTTTGGAAATTCTTGTTTGAGCAGTTCATACGACCGTCCCGAAGCCGCCACAATACACGTATTGTTGTTTTCTATCAGTTCTTTTATGATAGGAATGCAGCGGGTAGCGTGACCCAATCCCCAGTCCAGAGGAGAGATAACGACAACTTGGTTTTGTATGTCTGCAATTCTATCCATAATTAAGTTGAATAACCGTGGCCAAAAATATGCATAAATTGTATTTTTGTAAAAAATATTGATATGAAAACGATAGTTATTATTCCTGCCCGTTATGGTTCTTCCCGTTTCTCTGGCAAGCCATTGGCAATGATTCAAGGTAAACCAATGATTCAACACGTATACGAAAATGCTTCTAAAGCATTTCCCGATGTGTGGGTGGCAACCGATGACGAAAGAATAGAAGCAAAGGTAAAGGAATTTAATGGCAATGTCGTTCTCACGTCTCCAACTTGTCCAAGTGGAACGGACCGTTTGGCACAGGCTATTCAATCAATTCCTAATGGAGATTCGTTTGATGTTGTGATTAATGTTCAGGGCGATGAACCGTTTATTCAAGCTGAGCAGATAGTATTGCTGGCAAGTATTTTTGAAAAAGATTCGTCAACTCAAATAGCTACGTTAGTAAAGAAAATCACAGAATCTGTCGATTTGTTCAATCCAAATAAACCAAAAGTTGCCGTTGCCGAAGATGGTCATGCAATTTATTTCAGTCGTTCTCCCATACCATATCTGCGCGATTGTAAAGACCAGCAGGAATGGGTGAACAAACGTACATATTACAAACATATAGGCATTTACGCGTATAAACGTAATGTGCTACTTGAAGTTACAAAACTACCGCAATCGTCTTTGGAAAAGGCTGAAAGTTTAGAGCAACTTCGTTGGATAGATAATAACTACCGCATTAATACGGCAGTAACAGAATACGAGAATTTGTGTGTTGACACGCCCGAGGATTTACAAAAGATTTTGGAGACGCTATAAATAATCTTCCTTAAAATCGGTTTTGCCATCTTGTCCTTTTATTGGCAGAGAACGGAAGTTTTTATTTTGTTTCTGACGTTTTTCCCAACGTTCACGTGCGAATTGTTGTAAATCACTTACTTCGTCGTTTTCGTCAATAATTTCCAAACCGAGAATGGTTTCTATAATGTCTTCAAGAGTTAAAATACCTTGGAAACAACCATATTCATCAATCATTACTGCTATCTGGGCTTTGTTTTTCAACAGTGTTTCCCAAACGTCGCTAATAGATTGTTCTTCGTTGAAAAAAGAAATATCTCGTTTAAGACTTCCTAATGTCATTTCAAAATTATCTTCTGCCAATTCTTCCAAAGCGTCACTGCGTAGTACGTAACCAGTAATAAATTCTTTAGAATCGGCATAAACAGGGATTCGTGAGAAATGAAGATATTCGTCGTTGTCGTAAAATTCTTTCAGTGTCATCGATTCTGGAGCGATAGCGGCAACCACACGCGGAGTCATCACGTCGAAAGCTTTGATATTATCCAGCTTGATAATATTTTGAATGATTTTGTTTTCGTTTTCTTCTATCACTCCTTCTTCTTCTCCTACATTTGCCATTGCCGAAACTTCTTCACGACTTACGGTGGCTTCTGCTTCTTTCGGAGTAATCCATTTGGTGATAAGCTTTATCAACATCACAAATGGATACATAATGATGATTAGTGCACTGATAATTCTTGCCGCTGGAGACATTAAGTGTTTCCAATACGATGTGCCGATAGTCTTTGGTATTATTTCAGAAAAAACAAGAATCAATAGTGTGACTATGGCTGAAACTATGCCAAAAGGTACGCTGTTAAGAACAATAGCTGCCTGTTTCCCAACTCCGGCTGCGCCAACTGTGTTGGCAATTGTATTTAATGAAAGGATTGCCGCTAAAGGTCTATCGGTCTCCTGCTTATATTTTTTAAAAACTACGGCGCTTTTGTGGCCTTCTTCTTCACGCATAGTGATATACGATATAGGAGTAGACATTAAAACTGCTTCCAGTATAGAACATAGGAACGATGTTACGAGCGCAATAAGAAGATACGTTATGAGTAAAACCATTATTTTTAGTAATTCGTAGCAAACATACGTTATTTATTAGATATTCACAAATTATTAGAGTTGTCAGTTGTCAGAATTGATTATAGTTCACTTCGTTTGATGTCCTTTAATTGTAGTTGCAGGGAAGTATTTCCTCTGAAAACATTTGTGACGATTGTGAAGCAAATATCAATTTTGTTTTTGGGGGGAATTGTCCGCCATTTTTCTGCCATACCAAAACCAACAGCGCTGATGAAGGTATTGTCTACATTTCTAAAATTCAATTTTATATGGTTGTTTTCGCCACCCATAAAGTACACTGAATCAGGAACAATGCCGCGAATTGCGAATACTGGTTCCATATTTTGCGGGCCGAATGGCGCCATATATTGTATTTGTGAATAAAAATCGTTTGTAATATTGTCAAGTGTTATTTCTTCGTCAATTTGTATTGACGGACTTTTTTGATTCTCTGTGATTCGTTCGGAAACAACTACATCAAATTTTTTACAAAAAGGTTCAAAATTTTCTTTCGGCATTGATAATCCAGCAGCGTGGGTATGTCCGCCAAATGCAGAAAGCAAATCAGAACAGGCTTCGATAGCAGAATACAAGTCAAATCCTTCCACAGACCGGGCTGAACCAGAAATTATGTCACCGTCACCGCAGAGAATTATAGTTGGTTTGTAATATTTTTCAATCATTTTTGCCGCTGCAATGCCGACTACGCCTTTATGCCAAGTGTCCTTATAAAGCACTGTGGTACTTTTTTGTGAAAAAGAATTGTCGGAAAGAATCATTGCGTCTGCTTCTTTGCAAATAATGTTTTCTTTTTCCCGTCTGTCGTTGTTATTTTCCACCACAGTTGTAAAATAACTGCAGGCCTCCTCAGGAGTTTGAGCTAAAAGTAATTTGATAGCCGAGTGGGCAGAGCACATTCGCCCGGCAGCATTTATTTTCGGAGCAATTTTAAAAACAATATCGCTTACAGTCAATGGTGAAGGTGCTACAATTTGGTCTTCTTCATTTTGATTATAAATGACGATAAGTTTGGCGTTGGCAAGCATCATTTTTACGGAAAGAAGTGGTTTTTGCAACATTTTTTTCAAACCATAGTACATATAAATGCGGTTTTCACCAACTATGGGAACAATGTCGGCAGCCGTACTAATGGCCACATAATCAAGGTAGCAATATAAATTTGTACGAAGGTAATCCTCTAACGAACACATTGGGCGAAATATCTCGTACTCATATTCGCAAATGGCGTGAAGCAGTTTAAATCCTACGCCACAACCAGAAAGTTCTTTGAAAGGATAGGTTTCGTCAGTACGTTTCGGGTCAAGAATTGCGTAGGCAGGAGGTAATACGTCACCCTGATTGTGATGGTCGCACACGATGACGTCTATGCCAGCTTGTCGTGCAATATTTATGGTGTGATTTGCCTTTATTCCGCAGTCCAAGGTGATAATAACTTGTACGCCATCGGCAATAGCTTTTTGAATACCGATTTCGGAAACTCCATATCCTTCTTTATAGCGGTCGGGAACGTAGAAATCAACATCGGCAGTTTTCTTTTGTAAAAACGAATACACTAAAGCGATTGCTGTTGTTCCATCGACATCATAATCACCGTACACAAGAATTTTTTGATGTTCATTTAGCGCTCTCACAATTCGTTCCACGGCTTTTTTCATGTCAATCATGAGCCACGGTGAATGCAGATTTTCCGTATGTGGTTTACTATATTCAAGAAACTTCTGCGCAGTGTCAATGCCTCGTTTTACGAGGATTGATTTAATATGCGGATATAATTGTATCCCTAAATCTATTGAATCAATGTTTTCAACAGAGCAGGGGACAGTCCAAACAAAATCAGTCATTTAAGAAATCAAATTTGCGGTTTTTAACTAGTTTTTCTATGGATTCAAATTCTTCGAATTTGCCCACATCCAGCCAAAAATCGCCAGTATGATCGTATGCAATTATTGGGTGGTTTGCGGCCAGACGGAGATATAAATCCATTATTGCAAATTTGCCACTTTCTGTGATAAAATCAAAAATCTTTGGACTAATTATTTGTATTCCGCTAAATGCGAGTGGAGTGTAATGTTCACGTTTGCGGACAATTTTTTGTTCCTGTGTCTTCCGATTTTCCCATGCACATAGTTGATTTTCAGAGTCAAACAATAGATACCGCGACGTAATTCTATCGCTTACAGCAAGTGTGACTAAGGCGTTGTTTTTGATGTGATAATCAATCATTTTCTTGAAATCAATAGAGCAGAGAATGTCAACGTTACATACTAAAAACGGTTCGTCACCTGTCAAGAATTCTTTTGCTTTCAACAATCCGCCGCCAGTGTCTAGTAATTCGTTGCTTTCGTCCGAGATTGTGATAGGAATGCCAAAATCGTTGGATTGTATGAACGAAATAATTTGTTCGGCAAAGTGGTGAACGTTTACGACAATTTCGTCAAATCCTGCATGTTTTACATTGCGGATAGCATATTCCAAAAGTGTATGTCCGTTACACTCAACTAAAGCCTTTGGCTTTTGGGCAGTAAGAGTTTTTAGGCGGGTCCCTAAACCCGCCGCAAAAATCATTGCTTTCATGCTGCTTCTATTTTTCTCTCAATTCCAGTGCTTGGGCGTTGGAAATTCTTTTACCATTATAGAATGGAACAACGAATGGATTTTTTAGGTTGTTTTTTTGCAAATAGTCGCGATATTCATTAGCAGCAGAAAGTGTTTTCAAACATTGGTTTACGTAGTATTTTTTCATACCATCGCTATCAACTTCAGATATGACATCGTTGACAATAGGATAATGTTTCTTCAAATATCCAGTTTTATCTTGGTCGGCACGTACTGCTAATATTTGAATTTTGTAGCATAAATCAGGAACAATTTTGTCATCGTATGATTCTTTTGGTTGAGGTTTTTCTTCAACTACAGGTTTTACTACTTCTTGTACAACTTGTGGTTCTGCTTGTATTGGCTCGTTTTCAAATTGTAAATCTTCTTGAAATTCAGGTATTTCTGCCACAGTGCTATCTTCTGCAGGAGTTTCTTCAACAGCTTCTTCGTATGTTACTGGAGTTTCCACAATTGTTGGTTCTTGTGGTCGACTGATAAATGTGTACGTGAAACCAAGTGATGCGATAGCATACATATCCTTTAACTTTTTGTTGTTGAAGTTTATTTCACGTGCATCCAAGGCATCGGATGTAGCTAAATGCATAATTGCCTCAAGGTTGAAATTCCAATGTTCGTTAACTCTATAATTTAAGCCTACTCCAACGGGCACTACAAAACAAGCATCCTTTGATTCATTAACAATTGCATCAGAAGAAATTTTCTTTAATGTTGCA
The DNA here is from genome assembly GCA_937892155.1 of uncultured Bacteroidales bacterium. Lineage (GTDB taxonomy): Bacteria > Bacteroidota > Bacteroidia > Bacteroidales > UBA1715 > UBA1715. Next base: position 36,187 of record CALAUG010000030.1, read on the forward strand.
GAAAAAGCATCTCTGCCTACACCAGCAGTAAGGTACATTGATACTGGCATATCAGGATTTGCTATTGCACGTAGAAAATCGAATTTTAAGTTTACATTGTAATTGAATGATTTCCCGTTAAAGTAAAGATCTGCCAGATTCCCATTGGCAAATACTTCTTTGGTTCCACGTAGCGTTCCATACCACGCGTTAAATCTGAAATCTAAATTTTTACATAAATATTTCTCAATCGAAACACCTCCTTGATAATGCATATCGGAAATTGCGCTGCCATAGTCTTCCATTATGTCGCCAGCGAAGAATGTCGTTCCACCAAATATGCCAAAACGCCATCCTAATTTGTCCCACGAACAAGTTTCATTTTGTGAATATGCACTTGAAAATGCAACTAAACACAACGCACTGAGAAATAATTTTTTCATATCCTTTTAATTTTTATTTGCTATAGTTTTTTTTACAAATCCTTTTTCTTGTCTTGAAACGCGTTGTCCCTTGAAATAGACAACGACAAATGCTCCCTTAAATCCTTTTTTTACGAGTTCATCACGATACGTAATCGCATCATAATAGGTATTAAACGAGCCAACCATATATTTTTGCAATCCATCGTCTTGATCAACAACGACAGGCACATTTTGTCCTACCTTTTTTTGGATATCTTTAATCTGTGCTGTCAATTCCTTTTGCAAAGCGTAAACTTGAATCTTGTATGTCCTACCAGGAATAGCAATGGTATCTTCTGGATCTGCAAATGATTCAAATTTTTTGGTATCGTTTGCCGTCTTTTTCTCCTCTAAAGGAGCAGAAGCAAGTTCGGTAAACATTTTTTCCTTTGCAACGAGTTCTTCCGTAGTTACAACTTTTATTTTTACTGTTTGTGGAATTGTGTCGTTAGGAATTTCAGAGATGATACTTGTAACCGTTGGTTTACTATGTTGAACGTTTTGCTGTTGCAGCAATGAGGGCAATGCAGATGATGATTGTGCTTTGGTAGTGTCATTACAAAGAGAATCAATGACGTTGGTAATGGAAAACAAAGAGTCGGTTTGTGCGTACAATGTTTGCACAAACAAAAAGAAACTCAGTATTGCTATAAATTTTTTCATCCTCAGTTATGAGCACAACCCATCTTCATAATCTTCTACTAAATCTGTGAGTTTTTGCAATTCCTCATACTCAGGAGTGTTTTTCTTCGCATTCATCAGCTCGTCAATTCTTTTTAAAACAGACTGATATACTTCTTCGTCAGTAATTTTTTCTATTTCCATATATTATGCTTTCTGCAATTCTTCAACTTTCCAAACTTCCCACGAGGACATTGATTCGCCAACCTGTAATGTTTTGTACGGTGAATGATATTCTACCTCAAGCAGGTCATTCCCTTCGCCGTGTTCCGTATGGTTATATATTTCTACTAATCCTTGTTCAGGATGAATTTCACTTATTTTGTGTTTTTCAAAAATAATTTTGACTTCAAAATTACCAGATTGTATGGAAATTTTGGGTTCCAAAGGATAAATGAATGCCTTGGAACTTCTTTCCCTAAAATTTGATGGAGGTTCTTGTGGACAATACGAAAAGATATTGTTGTTAATTTCGTATGGCATTTCTGTTGAGTTCTCGTTTAAAACAGGTACAACGCGTACGTTCTCATTGTCTACGGAAACAGACATTTTGCATTTCCCGTCAAAACGTGTGTTGTGCCAGACATCCCAAGAACAAGCTTTTTGGCCAGTGTTTTGGACTGTAGCTTGAATAAAAATGCTGCCATCGGGATTAATAGCAATTTCCTTCTCAATGGTTACGCCCGAAATTGGGCTATGGCTCCCACGTAAATGTACTGCTGTTTCTGATTTTTCAATAACTACATATTCCGCGATGTATAGATACGGGTCAGGAGGCCAATCAGCAGCTTCGTTTTTTTTGTTGATATTTATGTCTTGGTGAATCCACCATTCTTTTTGTGGTCCCAACCAAACCGTGTGTCCACAATACGGGATGAAATCGGTTTGTTCATTTACTATAGGTTTCTTGGAAATATCCCACAAACTCTCATTCGACTTTATTAAGTTCGGAGAAATTCCCTTGGACAGATATACAATGGTGCCACCAATTTCGGGAATGACACCAATGCAGACATCCGCATTTGAAATATAGAGAACGTTCTTGTTCTTCATACAATTGAGAATTGGTGCTAAAAATAAAAAAATTAAAGGGTATTTGCAAATCAAATAGAATAAATCAATAAGGAAATCTACATTTCTTATGGTAATTTTTTTTTATTAAGTGATTGTTTTTCATATAAAAAGTTTAGTTTTGCAAAAATTTTAAGACAAAATAGGTATGAAAAGAATTTTAGTAAATCTTGCTCTTATTAGTGCAGCATTATTCGGTACAATGAGTGCATCTGCACAAGAAGAAAAAAGTTGCAATACACAATGCAACGTTGGTTTAGAAATTAAATCTTCAGAAATTTGGAGAGGTATGCAAGTTGGTTCAGGACCTGCTTTCAAACCTTCATTTGCAATCAACGCAGGTGGTTTTTCTATCGGTGCTATTGGAACTATGTGTACAGGTGAAGAACTAGGTTTTGAAAGTAACATTTTTGCAAAATATCGTTTCCCATTCGATTTGTCTATCGAATTAACAGACTACTACCATGGTGGTAACTGGTTGGGTGTAAACTTCGATAACATCGCAAAAACTCACACTATTGAACCAGCACTTCGTTATAGATATGGTAAATTAGAATTCTATGCTGCGTTGAATTTCATGGAAGATAAAGAAATGGATTTCTATGGTGAAGTTTCTTATGATTTCGACATTTTCAAAGTAACTATTGGTGGTGGTGAAGGTATTTACACTACTAGCCCAGTATGGGGTAATGGTGGTGATTTTGCAATCTGCAACATCGGTTTGTCTAAATCAACAGCTATCCAATTCAATGACAAATTTGCATTGCCAATCGAAGGTGGTGTAGCATTAAACCCTGCAACTGAACGTTTCTTCGCTTATGCAGCAATTAAATTCGCAAAATAATTAGAATGAAGCGATTTTCTTACATATACACTTACTATTATTACTATCAACGTAGTAACGAGGCTGTGTGTATGTAATTAAAATTTAATTGATAAACGAAAGCCTCGATGTAAGTCGGGGCTTTCTTATTTTATATGAATATGAAGATTGCAATTCAAGGTGTTAACGGAGCGTTCCACGAAATAGCGGCACGGGAATTTTTCGATAAAAATATCGAAACTCTCAACTGCGAACAGTTCAAAGATTTGTTCGATGCTGTTGAACGTGGAACAGCGGACTATGGTATTGTCGCAATCGAAAATACCATAGCGGGAAGCATTCTTGAAAATTATTTGTTGCTTAAACGCTCAAAATTGAAAGTCATAGGGGAAATTAGCCTGCATATTACCCAAAATTTAATGGCATTGCCTGGAACAAAAATCGAAGATATACACGAAGTGTATTCTCATCCAATGGCAATTTTACAGAGCAAAGATTTTCTGAGCAATTATCCGAAAATGAAAATCATCAACTGGGACGACACGGCTTCGAGCGCCCGCAAAATTGCAGAAGAACATCTGCAAAACACGGCGGCAATCGCAAGTGAATATGCAGCAGAATTGTATGGCTTGGAAATTCTTGCACGACAAATACAAACGCACAAAAAGAATTACACACGATTCCTTGCGTTGAGTAAAATCGCTGTTGATTCTCCCGAAAACAACAAAGCATCGATTTGTTTTGAACTCACTCATCAGCCTGGCTCGCTGGTTGACGTACTTTCTGTTTTCAAAAATTTGGATGTCAATCTTACGAAAATACAGTCGTTGCCGATTCTTGGTAGTCCGTATCAATACACATTCTACATTGACGTGGAATGGAAAGACAGAACAAAATTCGACTTATCGCTGGCCCGTGTTCTTCCGTTAGTTTCAAATCTTTCGGTCTTGGGAGAATACAAAAGAGATGAAAAATTTAATTACGAAATATTAAACTAAAGAAAATGAATATAGTTATAATTGGAACCGGTCTTATTGGTGGCTCAATGGCAATGGCCATCCGTGGTTTCGAAACAAAAATCATTGGTGTTGATGCCAAAGAAGAAAATCTTAAAAAAGCAATAGAATTAGGCATAATTGATATGGCAATGCCGTTGGAACAAGCCGTATTGATTGCCGATTTGGTTATTCTTTCCATTCCTGTTGATGCAGCCCGCGAAATGGTTCCAAAAATCCTTGATTCCATACGCGAAGATACAATAGTGATAGATACAGGTTCTACTAAAGCCGGTATTTGCGATAAAATCCGTAATCACCCGAAACGAAAAAATTTCGTTGCCTCTCACCCTATGGCAGGTACGGAATATTCTGGTCCGGAAGCTGCTTTCGCAGACCTTTTCAGAGGAAAGAAAACAATTATTTGTGAGTCGGAATTGAGTAGCGATTTTGCGTTGAAGCAAGCAAAAACATTGTACAAAATGTTGGGAATGTCAATCCTGTTTATGAATTCTACCGACCACGACAAACACATTGCATACGTTTCGCATTTAACTCACGTTATTGCTTATGCATTGAGTTTGACCGTTCAGGAAATTGAGAAAAATGAGGAAAAGAAAATCTTTGAAATGGCTGGTAGTGGTTTCGCATCAACTGTCAGAATCGCGAAAAGTTCGTCAACAATGTGGACACCGATTTTCCGTCAGAATTCTCAATATTTAACCAAATCAATTGATAAATACATAGATATTCTTAATCAATTCAAACAATTAATAGCCGAAGATAAAACCGACGAATTATTCAACTTAATCGGTGAGGCAAACAAAATTAAGAAAGTTTTGGACAATAAATAATTACTAAAAAATATTAGATATGAAAATAGATACAGTATCATCGTGGGGAATTGACGCAACTCGTCCAATCATTATTTCTGGACCTTGTAGCGCAGAATCAGAAGAACAAATGTTGGAAACCGCAAAAGCTCTTTCCGATAACGGCATAAAAATTTTCCGTGCAGGAATTTGGAAACCTCGTACTCACCCAAATACATTCGAAGGTGTTGGTTCTACTGGTTTGAAATGGATGAAAACCGTAAAACAAGAAACAGGAATGCTTACAGCAACCGAAGTTGCTACGGCAAAACACGTGTACGAAGCATTAAAAATGGGAATCGATATTCTTTGGGTTGGTGCCCGTACGTCGGCTAATCCATTTGCTGTGCAAGAAATTGCCGATGCTTTGCAAGGTGTTGATATGCCAGTCTTAGTAAAAAATCCTATCAATCCTGATTTGGAACTTTGGATTGGCGCAATCGAACGTCTTGCTGGCGCAGGAATTACAAAATTAGGTGCAATTCACCGTGGTTTCTCGGCTTACGAAAAAATGAATTACCGAAATAATCCTCAATGGCAGGTTCCTATTGAACTTCGTCGTCAATTACCTGAATTGCCAATTTTCTGCGATCCAAGCCACATCGCAGGAAAACGCGAATATGTTTTTGAAATTGCTCAAAAAGCGATGGACCTTGGAACAGATGGTCTTATCATTGAATCGCACTGCAATCCTGATGTTGCTTTGAGCGACAGCAAACAACAACTTACGCCAGCTGCATTGAAGGAAATGTTGGACAAACTTTCTGTCCGCGACGTAAATTCTAACAATCAGGAATTCAAACAATCGTTGGATGAACTTCGTGCGCAAATTGATATGTTGGACAACGAATTGCTACGTATTCTTCAACAAAGAATGAATGTTGCGCGCGAAATTGGTAAAAACAAAAAGGCAAACAATATCCAAGTTTTGCAGACAGGACGTTGGTCTCAAATTATTGAAAAAGTGAAGGCAAAAGCACAATCATCTGGTTTGAGCGAAGAATTCATTGAAAAAACATTCAAGGCAATTCACCAAGAGTCAATCAATATTCAAACGGAAATTCTTAATAGTTAGAAATTTTGAAACTCTATTATAATCACTGACCTCTGAAAAATATTTGATATTTTTGGGAAAAGAAATGTTTTGAATATGCGAAGATTTGTACTTCTATTCCTTGCTTGTCTGTTGACGTCTATGGTGTTTTCACAATCAGCGGCGAAATTGTATTCCTACTACAACAAGCGTGATTATGTGAAATGTGTAGAGAAATGTGATGCTGTGCTTAGTAAAAACTCTGGTTTTTTGGAGGCTTATTACATTAAAGCACTTGCGTATTTTGAAATGGCACAATCACCATCGGAATACAAAAAGTTTTCCCATAATCCTTTAATGGATTGTTTGAAAAGTTTAAGCATTTTAAGCTCGCAAGATGAAGACAGGTCGGTTTTAGATGAGCATAGCGATACCTTGGAAATAATCAAGCGGTTTAGCGAAGATAAAGCAAATCGTATTAAAATGAGCAATCGTTCCGATGCGCAGGCAATTTATAAGAGGTTGTCAAGTATTTTCCAAACGAAAACAGATCCATTAGAATTTGCTCGTATTGATGCGCAAGTTGGTGATTATGAAAGTTGTATGTCAAAAATCTCAAAATTATATGAGAAAGCTCCAGAGGAGGTCAATTCAACATACGAGAATTATGAAGCATTGACGCAGGGTGCATTGTTACTTGCCGAAAATTGGATGTTTCGAGATTTATTTTGGTTGATTGAAAATTATAAGACGAAGTTTTCTGGTAATCCTAAAATTAGCGATAGTTTTAGGAAAGCTTTGCTGAAAAGCATAGATACTGCCCGTACCGACGATGACAAGACGTTATTTTATGATTTCTCCAAAAAGGGTTTGGAACTTTATCCAAGCGATCAAATAGTATATAAACACATTGCAAAGCGTTGGAAGGAATTAATCAATACGCAAACTACTGCATATCGTGCTACAGCAAGCAAAGAACGTACGTGGAAGGATAGTGTTTTTTTAAGAAATTCGTATAAATACGTGGCAATGGCTCGTGAGATTTTTCCCAAAGACGAGGAATTTGTCAATATGGAAAAGAAATTGAATTATGAATTTCATACGTCACCGTTTGCTTCCGAATTAGAAGCATTCAGGAAATATGCGTTGGAAGTTGCCAACGACTGGAGAAGAAGGGGTTGTGAATGTGATACTGGTGAAGTCATTTGGGTTGCTCCTGCACCAAATATGATTGAATGGGATACTACTCTTGAGCGTCTGGCGAACGAACATGCGCGTGATATGTTTTTTAACAATCATTCTGACGATGAAAATTCATCAGGTGAAAATCCTTGGGATAGAATCAATCGAACACGGTACAAGGGAACAAATTACGAAGCGGGTAAAGAAATTCATTTTGTTCAGGCAATGGATATGGTCTTTTGTGTTAATCATGGATATTCATTGAGTGATGTTGAGGATGAACAGCAAATTAGGACAGTGATAGATTCTGTTTTTTCTCAGATGATTCACGAACGTCTTTCTACTAAGTGTGTAAAAGTTATGCGTCCCGATATGACTCACATGGCACTGGGAGTGTATGGTGATAAATGGGTATTTTGGGCCATTCGGAAATATGATATTATATTAAGAATGAAGAATTGATGTTGCAATCTTTCTTTCAACCAAATTGTATCGAGGCTGGCTGCGATGAAGCCGGGAGAGGATGTTTAGCTGGTCCCGTTTATGCGGCTGCAGTAATCTTCCCTGCAGATTATCACAATAATGATTTGAATGACTCTAAACAACTGAGTGACAAGAAACGGAAATTGCTTCGTGAGCAGATTAAACATGATGCACTGGCGTGGGCTGTGGGAATCGTTGATAACCATGAGATAGATACGATAAATATTTTAAATGCATCAATTTTAGCAATGCACCGTGCATTGGATCAATTATCTATTACGCCCGAACATATTATAGTTGATGGAAATAAATTTAAAAAATATAAAAATATTTCTCACGATTGTGTAGTAAAAGGTGATGGGAAATATCTTTCCATTGCCGCTGCGTCAATACTTGCCAAGACTTATCGCGATGATTTTATGGATGAATTGCATTCACAATTTCCAATGTATGATTGGATTTCTAACAAAGGTTATCCTACTCTAAAGCATAAACTTGCAATTGCAGAATATGGGAGCACCGATTACCACAGAAAAACGTTTAATTGCGAGATATCGAAGCAGCTTAGTTTTAACTTTTAGAGCAAATAGGTATATTATTTTTACTTTTTTATAGATTATTTTCTAAAATCTATAAACAAACAATAATCAAACATAAACATTCCTTAAAACCAATAGTGGCAAGTTATTTAGACTATATTTTTCGCTTGCTTTTGTCAAAAAAATGCCACATCTTTGCACCGTTTTAAAAGTAAGGTAACCCCACATGCCACTTTAAATATAAAAGAATAATACGGAAATGAAAGAAGAATGTATAGACAATAATGTTTCGTTAAGATTATGTGAAGAAATTCGCAGTCTCAAAAAAGAGATAGAAGAGATTCGCAATTTTTTTCAAGAATCTGGTGATTTAAAAACCAAGAAAGAAGAGTGGATGCCAATAGAATCCTTACTTGTATATTTACCCAATAAGCCAACAAAGGCAACGGTTTATGGTTGGGTGTCCCATGGAAAAATTCCATATCATCATTGTGGGAAACGTTTAGTTTTTTCCCAATCCGAAATTGATACGTGGATATCTCAACAAAATATTTAATTAATTCGAGCCATCACTTTTTGCTACGACCGATTTTTAATCAATCGTAGTGGATATATATGTTTTTGGCAGGACTATATTAAACCAATCATTTATGCCAGCCATAGCCCTTCATTGAAAGACTGAAGGGCTATGTTTTTACTATTTTTATTGTAAGAGAAGAATTTCAGTTTTTTGATTGCCGTCAAAAAATTTGACCTGAATAAAATATAGACCTCTTGGCAATTGTGTTACATCAATTTGTGCCTCATTTTGATTAATAATAAACGTACTTGAGACGCTGGTTGTGTTGTACAGATGAATTAGAGAAATTTTTTCGTTAGCAGTAATGTTAAGATAGTTTACACAAGGATTTGGATAGATTTGTGTGTAAATGGTATTATCTTGTATTGCTGTCTTAATTTTAGATCTGGTAAATTTCTTTACAGCAGCATTAAGGGTTGTTATTGCTTCGGAGATTTCAGTTATGGTTAGTTTATCTGTTTCATATTTGTTTTGTGCTTCGGCAATAGCTAATTCTAATACGTCTTTTGATTCTTGAGTATATTCACCTTTTTTAGTGCCTATAGTTGCGCTATTCATTGTAGTGAGAGCCGAAATAATAGCTTTTTCTAATGAATATTTATCGCCGAATGCAGACGCTTGGAACATTTCAATTGCAGTTGCAAATTCAGTATATGCTTCCGTAATTGTTTCTCTGTCAACTTTTGGATCCATATAGATTACAGAAACTTTTTCCAGCGCTTGTTGTAGCTCATCTATAGATTCTTGTTTGTATTTGTCTGTTGTAGCTTTGGCTAACAATAAATTAGCTTTAATCAATGCCATTTCCAATTCTGCCTTGTCAGTGTCAGCAGGTTTTATCTCGCGTCCTATAAGGGTTATCTCATCCAGCCAGAACTCTCCAGAACCTGTGGCTTCTTTCCATTGCAAACCTGTAACTTCTGTTACATAACCCGATGTTACGAAATCGCTGGCAATATCTTCCCAATCAAGCGTAATAAGAGTCCAATTTTCGTGAGCTTCAATATCATGCGTTTGATATGAATAATTTGCGTTTTTCTTTGTTATACTTTTGGCTTCCAATATACACGCATCACCTTTATGATAGAAACTTATTCCTGTTGAGCCTGAACAATCGAGAGGATTTTCGCCTCCAAGTATGTTGAATCCTACACCTACATAGCTTTTAACGCCGTTATAAGTGAATTTTATTGCTGCATTAGTCTCGTTTGCTCCACCAGGTTCTATGGCATAAGATTGTTCAGAACCATCAGAATATGAATACCAGTTTCCGCCTAAAAGAGTGCCATATCCCGATTCACAGTCTGCGAGCATTGTACTGCCTCCCGACACATATACTTGATTTGCGACGGGATATTTTGAGATTGGTGCTAAGATTCCACCTTTTTCACCTTCTATAGTGCCATTGTAGGAAAGAACTACATTGGTAGTTGGTTCTATTGTCAAATTATTCAATGTCAGCGATATTGTAGCTCCTTCAACCGACATAGATGTGAATGCTTCGGTTTGCTCCTCGCCATTTAAAAATAATGTAAATCCACTGAAGTCATTATTTTCTACTAATGTTTTTGTTGCAGTAAGGGTAATGCTTTTCCCATCAGTGAAAATGTCACTTACTACAGGATTTACTACTTTCTGTGGCGCACATCCTTCCAATGCGAAGAAGTTAGCGGCATTACCAGAAGTAATAATTAAATAAATTATTTGTAGTGTAGGTGAATAATATGGATCCTCTATTAGTTCAAGAAGATCTTTATGATAAATATCTAAATAAATTTGTTTTGTGGGGTCGGTTGCAAGAGCGCAGGCAAAACTTCCTGAAAATGCAGCACTTCCTCCATTGCCTGCATATACTAAATCTTCGTAGGTCTCGCCGGTTAGATTTTTGTATGCTCCAGCTTTTGCTGTATTTTCTAAAATGTTTTTTGTCTCCATCATTTCAAACGTGTTTTGTAGCATATTTTTGCTACTCTCACTGCCAAACCAAAGATAATCCCAGGCAACACGCCAAGGTGTTCTGCAGGCATCCCATCCAAATACCATAGAAGTCGTGTCATACGATTTTCTGTCTGCGGGTGTGCCATCCCAGTTGCTCCAATTCGGCCACAATCCATTTCGTTGAGATTTTTCTAGAAATGTATGGCAATCGTTGTAAACTGTTTCCCAATCGTTTTTTGTTGCAAAATCAAAATATTCTTGTGTTTCTTTAAAAATTCCAACAGATGCAATTGTGAAATAACATGAGTTTGCTGTACTATTCCAACTGTCACCAGGGTTGAAGACTTTTAGATCTTTACCATTTACAGTGTGAATTCCAACTTCTTTTTTATAAATGTTATTTAAAATAATTTCTGCTTCTTCTGCATAGGCAAAATTAGAAGAATATCCCCATTGTTTTGCTGCAAGGCAAAGAGCCAATGCCACGTCAAGATCGGCATCGGTTGCAGCGTTATATGAATTAACTTTGTCAAATCCTTCTATTTTCCAGTTCATTAGCCCATTCCCGTCACTCCATTTTTTATAATAAGAGTATAGTTTGTCAAATTTGCTTTGGCAAAATTTGTTTGTTTCGTTGGACATAAAAACATATATCAACATTCCATATCCTATACCTTCGGAAACAGTATATCTGGCATCATCAAATCGAATTCTTCCATATTGGTAGTCTGTACTTTCGAGATACATTGTGTTATCCCACGATGTAAACATTTTCTGAATTTTCTCGTTGTTTGCTTCTGTCGCCATCGTGCCATACGGGTAACTATAACCTGTTTCGTTCATAGGGAATGGATATTGTTGACCGAAACAAATTGTTGCAATTGTTATTCCAAGGAAGATGATAATAAATCTTTTCATTTTTATTGTTTTTGTTGTCGCAAGTTAATGATAATGTTGCATTATACTACAAAAAAATAGAGATATCTATTAGATATCTCTATTAAAATCTAGTGGTTGTATTTGCTAGTTCCTTTATTTTTTTATGAAATTAGCAGTAGTTATTGTGTTGTCTGCAAATAGAATTTGTACTGTGTAGAATCCATTTGCTAAATTGACAACATTTAATTGAATATTTGATTGTCCTCCGTCAAAAATAGTTTTGATACCATTGACAGCAATAATTTTAATGGAAGTAATTTCTTTGTTTGCTTCAATATTCAATACGTTACTACAAGGATTTGGATATACAGTCAAAGCGTATTCAACATCGTCAATAGCTGTTTCAGTAACTTTTGATGCCATATAGTTGTTATATGCAGTTTTCAATGCACTGATTTGTGCAGATACGCTTGATGCCGAAGCTGAAGCGTTGTTATATACACTATTTGCACTACTTATTGCGGATTCCAATTTTGTTCTCATAGTTGGAGAATATTGTCCAACATTTGTTCCTGCTGTTGTCGTGTTGTAAATGTTGGTTGCCATATCAATAAGAGTTTTTAATTCTGATTTGTCAACATCTGGATATGCAGACGCTTTGAATGTTGCAATAGCTTTTGTTAATGTTGTCGTAGCATCATCAATTGTTTTTTGCGTTGCTTTTGTATCGTCACGTACCGTTGTTGCTGTTGTTATTGCCTTAGAGAATGTTGTGATAGCACTTGAAGGGTATTTATCGGTAGTTGCACTCTTATACAAGTTGTTAGCTGTAGTTATGGCAGCTTCAAGTGCGGAAAGGTCGACAGTTTCAGGAGTTATTGTCTTACCAAGAAGAGTAACTTCGTCAATCCAAACGGTACAACTGGCACCGCTCGAACCTTGGAATTGCCATTGAACGCCAAAAATCTCTGATTCATCAAAATTAACGTATGCGCCCCAATCTTCTTGTTTTAAATCATCCCATTTCACTGTGACGAGAGTCCAATTTGTATGAGACCCTACAGGATAACTATGATAGCAGTAATCCTCAACTGAAGAGATTTTTACAGAGAGATTCACAGCATCACCTTTATGGTAGAATGAAATACCTGTAGAGCCAGAAAGGTCGTACGGATCTTCATTTTCGGTTAAGTTAAATCCCATACCTACAAAAGGATATTGGTATCCAGTTTTCAATGTACCTGTCATTTTTGCCGCATAACTTGTTCCGTTTGCGCCACCCGAGGTCATTGTAAAATCACTTCCCACAGTTGGTGTTACAGTTGATTTTCCACCATTGTCTTTGTCGTTAAATGTGTACCAAGCACCGCCTGTAAGTACAGTTGGTTCGTTACAATCAGACAAAATTGTATTTCCGCCCGGAACATTGTTTTTAACACTCATTTTTGTGAATTTATCCAATGCTGCATTTTCAGTACTTGTTAAATTTGTTCCGCTATAAGATAGTGAAATTGCATCGCCTGATTTAAGTGAAACATTGTTTAATGTCAACGTGATGGTTTTTCCCGACACGCTGATAGATTTAAATGCGCTCGATTTTTGAGAGCCATTCACAAAAAGGGTAAAACCACTATAGTTTGAAGACGAGTTCATCGATTTAGAGCACGTCAACGTTATTTTTGAGCCATCTGTTTCGGCTGCAGTCACTTTAGGATTTACTGGCGTTGTTCCACCTTCACAATCGTAGAAATTTGCTGCATTACCAGAGAGTAGCAACATATAAAGAACTTGCAATGTTTGTGCATAATAGGCACTACCATTTGTGTATTTAATGTTATTGTAGTATGTGTCCAAATTTGACTGATAACTACTGTTTGTCATGAATGCTCCAGCTATACTACCAGTCCACGATACGTTTCCTGCATATTGAGAGGTATAGATAGAGGAATATCCGCTTCCTCCCAGTCCTTTCATAAATCCCACTTCAGATGGTGCACTTTCCCAACTCTTTGCTTTAAGAAGTGCAATAGTGTTAGATAGCATACTTTTACTGCTACTATTACCATACCATACATAATCCCATGCAATACGCCAAGGAACACGGCAGGCATCCCAACCAAAATAATCTGCTTCGCCATCATTGTTTGTTCCTAAGTTTCCACTCCATGAAGACCAGTTTGGCCATACTCCATTCTTTTGAGAAATTTCCAAATAATGGTGTGCATCGTCATATACGGTTCCCCAATCCTTCGTGTGAGTGCTTGAGAATTTCAATTCTTCTTGAGCCTGTTTAAATACACCAACCGATGCAACGGTGAAGTAGCAAGGGTTTCCGTAATTATCCCAACCATCTCCTGGTTTAAAAACTTTAAGGGTTTTATCTTTACAATATTTAGAAGCAACTTCATATTGATAAATAGCCGCACACATCTTTTCAGCTTCTTCCGCATAATCGTAATTTGTGGAACTTCCCCATTGTTTAGCGGCAAGACAAAGTGCAAGGGCCACATCTAAGTCGGCATCTGTTGCTCCACCTGAACCAGTTACACTAGAAAAATCACGTACTTTCCAGTTCATAAAACCGTGGTAATTAGCAAATTCTTGGTAATATGCATACAATTTGTCAAAATGGTCTCGACATTGCGTATTTGTTGAGTTTGCCATATATACGTATATTAGCATTCCGTATGCAATACCTTCACTTACTGTATAAGAACCATCATCATATTTTATTCTCGCTAATGTATGGCTTGAATTTTCTGTGTACATTGCATCTTCCCATGCTTGAAATTTTGACTGAATGGTTGTATTTGATGGTTTTGAAGCAGAAATACCATAAGGATAGGTATATCCATTTTCATTCATTGGGAATGGGAAATTTTGTCCGAAACAAAGTGCCGAAAGAATCCAAAAAGCAAAAGATAGTAAATATTTTTTCATTAGAATATTTTTATATTGTAATATGTAATTAGACATGCAAAGGTAAAAAAACCCTATATGTTATCAATAGAAAATTGCGATTTTATTGTCTTCTGTACACTAAGCTAAAATCAAGTATGTTTAACTTGTTGGTATAGAGGTTTTTAATGTCTGAGCGTATAATGTTGTACATTTTCCCACTTCCGCGTAGATTAGAAATATTTGCTTCTGTAATTTCATAATCAATATTTTCGGGAATTTGTTTTAACACCGAGGCGATTTCACTTCCAGCGACCATAAGCATCGCATCAATTTCTCCTTCTGTAAACAAGTCTATTGTTGATTCAAAATCGGGAACTTGGGTTAATGTTATTGTGTCAAGGTATGGCAAGCGATTCCCTTTCTCGTCAAACTTATAGTAGTTTGGATTTTTCACGAAAATAAATTTTGTGCTATCTACGATGTAGGAAAATGGTCCTACCCCAACAGTTGACTTGTCTCCATATTCTTCTACAGATTCGTAGGGTATAATTGCAGCTGCAGGATGTGCCAGATTTTGTATGAATCGTGGCGATGGTTTATCCAAAGTTATTTTTAATGTGTAGGTGTCAATAATTTCTATACCATCAATTCTGCTTGTATCGCGGGTGCTGTCGGGTAACGAATAATATTCTTTTGCTCCTTTTATGTGATAAACGGTGTTGGTGAAATTCGAGATTCCGTATTTGGGATTTGCTAAAATATGGAACGTGTATTTTACGTCGTATGCGTTGACGTGTCTTGTATTTCCATTTGTAAAGCAAGGATCAGCATTGAACATAGCTGTTGAGTCTAACTTGATGATGTACACCAAGCCTGTGTTGTCGACGTCCCAAGATTTACATAATGCATTTTCAACCGAAAGTGTTACAGGGTTGATTTTAAAAAGTCCATCATAAAAAATGCTGCTCACGCTTTTTTCCAAATCAGCCGCTATTGTTGGTGGAAATATGTAATGGTCGAATGTAACGTCATATATGGCAAGTCGAAGAGTATTGTCTGTTTGTTTTTTATGATTTCCACTGCATGATGCAAACAGGATAATGCAAAACAACATATATGCTAAAAACTGTTTCATTGTTATATGTTTAGGAACAATGCTTTTAGGATATTTTTTTGTTTAGATGCTAATGATTGGATGTCAATACGTTGAACAAAGAGTATTTTTTCGTTTTCTGAAAGCCTTTGCTGTATTTCTGTCAATTCTGTCGCTTCCAGCGCAGGAGAAATTTTAAGGAAATACGTAATGTTTTTCAAAAAATCTATAAAGGGAATACCGTTGCTTTTGCTGTCAACGATAGTAATTTTTGTTTTGCGTGAATCATCGTAGGACGAGTAAAGAAATGGTTTTACTGTTTTACCGTCTGGCAATGAAATTTCTATTGGCTCCTGAGCTCTTATTTCTATAGAAAACACAGTATTTATAAAATCACAGAATTGAAAGTCGCGCAAATTTGCTGTGATTGCAAATATGCTATATTCTTCCTCGTTTGATTTTAATTTTACTTGTTTTACGGATGCCATTATTTAAAATCTTTTAGAAAAAATAACAAACTAAGCCAAAATTCCTCGCTGGTTTTGGAATCCCACCAGAGTGTCTTTGCTCCGTGAGAGCCATCAGCTTCTTCTGGTTTAAACAGAACCCGTGTTGAAGAGGTAATATTTTCTGCAATTTGCGAGACATAATTGTATTCGCTTCGTGCACATCCAATATAGGTTGGTATTTGTATGCCTTTTACATATTGTGCAATACTCAAGTCGCCGAAAAATTCCCCTGGGCTGTAGGCAATAACTGCTTTTATATCATTTCTATCTTTTGCAATTTTTAAGCATAATGATGCAGAGAACGAACTTCCCATTAAAAATATTTGCGCAGAACTGTCTATAGAATACACATATTCTATTGCCGCCAACATATCTTTTTCGCAATCAAGCATTGTCTGTGGATAGTTGTTCAATTTTGCGAGCATTGCGGTTTCATTATTGATATAATTGACTTCGTTACCGTATCGTAAGTCAACAGCAATGCAGTTAATGTCAAGTTTTATGATTCTTGCCGCTATTTGCTGAAACTCACCACGACTATATTCTGCTTGGTGAAACATCAGCATATATTTATTTGACTCGGCAAATGTTTCATAAAAATCTGCAGTTACTTCCAGTCCGTCGGATGCTTTGAATGAAATAATTCTCTGCCCGAAAGAGCAGACTAACATAAAAGAGCAAATAACGGTAACAAATAATTTTTTCATATTGTCTATTTACTAAAAAAGCCACTAATGGAGTAGTGGCTTTTTTAGAGATTGTGTTATTTCTTATTCAACTAATACGATTACTTTATTTGCTGATTGTTCAACTACTCCGCCGCTAATGTCAAATGTTTGCTGCTGATTTTGTTCATCAACTATCACTACTTGACCTGCAGTAAGTGTTGCAACAATCGGTGCGTGATTTTCCAACATTTCGAAAGAACCGTTGCTTCCTGGCAAATTAATTCGTTTTGCCTCGCCGGAGAACAATTTTTCTGTTGGTGTAATTATATCAATTGTCATATTCTCAATTATTTAGAGTTTTTCAACATTTCCTCACCTTTCGCAATTGCTTCTTCAATTGTACCAACAAGGTTGAATGCTGCTTCTGGATATTGGTCAACTTCACCGTCGATAATCATGTTGAAACCTTTGATAGTATCTTCGATAGAAACCAATTTACCAGGCATACCAGTGAATTGTTCAGCAACGTGGAATGGTTGAGACAAGAATCTTTGTACACGACGTGCACGTTGAACAACCAATTTATCTTCTTCAGAAAGTTCATCCATACCAAGGATAGCGATGATATCTTGTAACTCTTTGTTCTTTTGAAGAATATTGATAACTCTTTGTGCAGTATTGTAGTGAGCGTCACCAACGATTTCAGGAGTAAGGATACGAGATGTTGATTCCAATGGGTCAACAGCTGGATAGATACCTAACTCAACAATCTTACGGCTCAACACTGTTGTTGCATCCAAGTGGGCGAATGTTGTTGCAGGAGCAGGGTCAGTCAAGTCATCTGCAGGTACATAGATTGCTTGTACGGATGTAATAGATCCACGTTTAGTAGAAGTAATACGTTCCTGCAAGAAACCCATTTCCGTTGCAAGTGTTGGTTGGTAACCAACGGCTGATGGCATACGGCCAAGCAAAGCCGATACTTCAGAACCAGCTTGTGTGAAACGGAAGATGTTGTCGATGAACAAAAGAATATCACGACCACCCGATTTTTCGTCACCGTCACGGAAGTTTTCGGCGATAGTCAAACCTGAAAGAGCCACACGGGAACGTGCCCCTGGTGGTTCGTTCATCTGACCGAACACCATAGCCAAAGAAGAATCTTTCAAACCTTCTTTGTCGATTTTCGAAATATCCCATCCACCTTTTTCAAGGCTTTCTTTGAATTCATCACCATATTTAACAATACCAGCTTCTATCATCTCACGAAGCAAATCGTTTCCTTCACGGGTACGTTCACCTACGCCAGCGAATACCGACAAACCGTTGTGGGCTTTTGCGATATTGTTAATCAACTCTTGGATAAGCACTGTCTTACCTACACCGGCACCACCGAACAAACCAATTTTACCACCTTTTGAATATGGTTCAATCAAGTCGATTACTTTAATACCAGTATAAAGAACTTCGGTACTTGTAGAAAGTTTTTCGTATTCAGGCGGATTAGCGTGGATTTGGTAACCACCTTCTTTTGATATTTCACCAATACCATCGATTGCGTCGCCAGTAACATTGAACAAGCGTCCACGAACTTTGTCACCGACAGGCATTGTGATTTGAGCACCTTTCGCAATTACATTCATTCCACGAGACATACCGTCTGTTGAATCCATTGCAATTGTACGTACAGTATTCTCACCAATATGTTGTTGACATTCCAAAACGACAACTTGTCCGTCCGATCTTGTAACTTCAAGTGCATCGTTAATGCTTGGAAGAGTACTGCCTTCTTGTTCAAAACTTACGTCCACAACCGGACCCACGATTTGAACTATTTTTCCAATATTTTCAGCCATAAAATCTTTTATTTAGATTTATTTTATTCTTACGTTCTTACAAAAGTACTTTTTTTTGTTAAATGCACAAAAGATTTTAAATCTTTTTTGAGTAAGATGTGCTGAAATGCATAAAAAACAATTAGTAAGTATGAATTCCTTGTTTTGACGTTGTGAATTTAAAATCTTATTTATTGAATTTGTGCATTTCCCTTTATTTTTTCTTTAAAAGTTTTACGGTGATAGGCAGGTGATCACTCACACCGCCTTTATAAAATGGCCCTAAATACGTCCTATGTGGACTTGTTTCTCCTGTTTTTTCACTTTTGTCTAGAATAAATTCATTCTGCAGCACCGTGTATTGTGCGTCATATTTGCTAATAAGAGTGTTACTTACAATTGCATGGTCCAGAAAGTTCCATTGACCTTGGAATTTATATGTCCCTTCTGCGTGTTTGTCTTCCAGACTGACAAGACAGGTAGTGCATTCTGTCCCGAATTTTTGAGATGAGAGTCCTTCGGTAATACTTCTATCGTTAGGATAATCGTTAAAATCACCTGCAATAATGATGTTTGCGGTGGAATCTATGCGGAATATACTGTCAACTTGTTCCCGTACTTTGTTTGCAACCTGCATTCTGAACGGTTCGCTGAGTTCCTTACCTCCGCGTCGTGAAGGGAAATGACATTGGAAAATATGTATAGTATCGTTGTTAGATTTTATAAGTCCTTGGAAATATAGTACATCGCGTGTCTTTTTTGTGCTGTCGTCAAAAGTCACCCGTATTGGGAAGTGTTTAATGGGCTGAACAGTTTCTTCGTTGTATAATAATGCAACATCAATGCCACGGGGATCTTCGGAATCATAATGTACATATTTATAATGTAATTTATACAAATTGGTACGATGGAGTAAATCGTGCAAGCATGTGTCGTTTTCTACTTCACAGAGACCTACGACATCGGGATTGTGCCAATCTTCGCTTGCTGATACAATAACCTTTGAAATGTTTGTCAGTTTTTTCTGATACCGATAGGAATTCCATTTTCGCTCGGATGTTGGCAGAAAATCTTCGTCGTTTTTTTGAGGATTGTCAATGGTATCGAAGAGGTTCTCAACATTATACGACATATAGAGGAACTCAACTGGTTGTGCAAAGCAGATTTCGTAGCACAGAAGACAAAGTAGTAAGACGTATTTTTTCATTTTGCAGTATAGATTTGGTTACATGCCCAAAGATAACAATAGATGATGATAAATCATAGATTTTTTAAAATTACAACCCTTAAACCTATGATAAGTGTTTAGTGTTCTTTTTTCTCTTCGTAGAAATATTCCAAAGCTCCAACGTCTGGTTTGGAATCGGCTATACGGCTGTGGTTCAGAAGGTCGGTTGGATGAATGTTTGCGTATTCAATATTTCCAATGTTGATTGCTTGTGACAGAGTGTCCAAAGTGAAGGTTGCAGTATTTGAGAACAAGTTTTTCTCATCATTATAATAGGTAATGTTTTTATAATATGCGCTATCGTTCTGAGTATAAGTGTCACGGATTAGACAATATTGCATAATGCAAGGAAGAGAATTATTGCCGCCATTGGTGTTAAACACAATTTCATTTGTCATGGTCCCGACGATGATAGAGTTGTAAAATGATGCTTGTTGCAGTGCAATAGTGCCATTTTCGCAGCTGTCGGAGATAGAAACGGAAGGATAATATTTTCTTCCTTTCGCAGATCCAATGTTATATATGGTATTGTGAACGGAATTAAACCAGCCACCTTGTATATTCAGTACAGAGTAATCGCAGTTCGCGAAAATACAGTTATAACTGTCAATGTGTGCATTTTGGGCGTACACGCCGTTCCCCGACATATTTGATATCTGTGTGTTGTTAATCTTGCAGGATATTTCGTGTGAATTATCGCCGTAAAATACCAATCCATTAACTCCATTGATGATTTTTGTATATGAAATTTCATTATCCTTGCTGGTCGCTTCAAAAATAATGCTTCCCCATTGTCCTGGAAGTAATTGATAGGTTTCTTCCAGCCGATCGGATGTAATGTGTACGGGGTTTTCGCTTGTGCCTTCAATTTTTAAACTTCCCTTTATACGTATGTTGGCATTGTAATGCAGATATAGTTTTGTGCCAGCTTCAATAGTTAAGGTTTCACCTTCGTTAACGATGAGTGAATCGTATATTACGTACGGTTTGTTTGCCTTAAATGTCTGAGTATTGAGAATAGCGCCCTTAAGATTGACGACGTCTTGTCCCCAGGCAGTAATAATCACCTTATCTGTACGCGAATTGTATTCTACAACAAGTTGTTCCTGATGATACAAAATTGTATCGACTTCCTGCTCCTTTAGTTTTGTTTGGATAAAGACGAAAATACTATCCCCCGAAGCGATTTCAATATTGGAAACCGAAGGTCCTTGAGTTCCATTGACGTTGATGATGAATTCCGAAGCGTCTCCATTTTCCAAGAAAACCTTATCAATTTTAATAATACCTTTTTGGTCGTTTTTTATGGTGAAGCTTTGAGTAATACTGCCAGTTTGAGTGAAAAGTGTGTCAAAACTTACCGTGTCGTTTGAATAGTGCAAAGTGTCGCGAGCCGATGTAGAATAAAAATCTTTTTTACAAGACGAGAACAAGACCGTCAAGCAACAAACCAATACGATATGCCAATAATTTCTCATAACCAACCAGCCACAAATAAATAAAATTTTTGTGGAATAATACGTATTTTGCTGTGACATATTTTATTCTGCTCTTTTTTCTAAAAGAATTGAAAAAGAAAATAGAACATCACGGATATTTTTTTTGTATCTTGAAAATAAAACTGTAAATTCGCTCGGTGAGATATTTTGCGATATGGAGATTGAAAAAATTAACGGACAAATTAGCGAATTAACTCTTTTTGAAGGGCTTCAGAGAGAAGATTTGGTATATATGTACCGTGGAATTTTTTCACAGACAATAACCGATAGCATTATTGCATTAACAGAAAACAATCTTGAATCTATTGGAGAATCTTCAAAATTGAAAAAACGCGTTTTCTCAATAATGGTTGAATGTCTGCAGAATATCACCCGTCACCAATTCATCGACAATCGTCGGGACATGACGTCAGAAACAAATGGTATGTTTGTTATCTGCAACAAGGATAGAAGTTACCAGATGACCTCAGGGAATGTTGTTGAAAATGCGGCAATTCCTCATTTGAAATCTTTGTTGGAAAAAGTCAATAGCCTTAATAAGGACGAGCTCAAAGAATATTACAAGCAGGTGTTGGAAGATGGTAGTATTTCTAAAAAGGGCGGAGCTGGTTTGGGATTAATAGAAATGGCAAGGAAATCGGGGAACAAGTTGTTTTATACGTTTGAACCGATTTGTGAGGGCATTTCATATTTTTATATGAATACGTCCATTTCTCAGCAGTTGGATGATGTTACGATTGACTTTATAAATATGCAGGATATAGTTGCCTTGCACAAATTTATATTGCAAAAAGACATTATGCTGATTTTTAACGGTGGCTTGAATCAAAGGAGTTTGATGGATATTTTGTCGTTGATTGATGAACAGGCTTTCGGTTGCATGGAACGTAAGAAAAAGATGTTCAATGCAATGGTAGAAATGCTTCAAAATGTGGTTAAGCACGGAGTGAAGCTAGACGAAACTGTTGCAGGCGGCAATCCAGTTTTGTTCTACATTGCGCAGAAAGATGGCAAATTCATATTAAGTTCGGGGAATTACGTTGACAGCAATAGTTTAGACAAGGCAACAACAAAAATCAATCATCTCAATTCTTTGGAGGGTGAGGAATTAGATGATTTTTACACCCGCAGCTTGTTGAATTTCGACATAGATAATAGTAAGGAAGCAGGTCTCGGCCTGATAGATTTACGTATTAAAAGCGGTAATGCTATTCAGTACGAGGTTACCCCAGTAAATGATTCAGTTTCGTTCTTTTTAATGCAAATAACAATATAATGGAACCACTATTCATAGCAGCGACAGAGGAAACTCCAGAGGTAAATCTCAATGTTGAGGAAAACAAATTTTCAATATCGGGACGCTCTTTGCCTGAAGATTCAATCGCTTTCTTCGAGCCTGTATTTGCGTGGCTTGAAGCGTTTTCACATGAGGTAGAAAATGATGTTGAATTTGAATTCTTTATGGAATATTTCAACACATCTTCGGCAAAGCAAATCGCCAAAATTTTCCTTATGCTTGAAAAAATAAGTGAATCGACTTTTGTACAGGTAATTTGGAAGTACAATGCCGGCGATGCTGATATGATGGCTTCGGGAATGCGTTTTTCTAAACTGTTGAACCTTGATTTTGAACTTCGTGAGGTAGAAGAATAAAGGCGGCCCTGTAGTTCAATGGATAGAATCGTTGTTTCCTAAACAATTGATTCGGGTTCGATTCCCGGCGGGGCTACAAATTTCCGATTATGGTTTTTAATTGGAAAAATTTTTGAAAATCACCGCTTTTTTGTGTTATTATATTTGTGGTTCTCAACATCAGCTAATCCTCTTCATCGTGTTGTAAAAAACCTTTTTTAAGGCAATAAACAGCTTATTTTGTTTCAAAATCATCTTTTTGATAATTAATTAGAATTCAATGATTTGAATTGTTTAAAAGATGAGAATAACTACATACTTTTTTTTATAATCGGTAGCAAATAACTCTATAATTTAGCAATGCTTTTTCGCCCCAATTTTTTGGTGGTGAATTGGTGGTCAAAAATAGAAACGGTTAAATAGTAAGTACAAAAAATGGTAGAACAAAAAACGTATTCGTACGAAGAAGCTCTTGAAAGTACGAAAAAGTATTTCAAAGGCGATGAACTGGCGGCAACTGTATGGTTGAACAAATACGCTTTGAAAGATTCATTCGGAAACATTTACGAAAAGAATCCAGACGATATGCATCATCGTCTTGCAAGCGAGTTGGCCCGCATCGATAGTAATTATCCAGAACCAATGTCGGAACAACAGTTCTTCGACTTGATGAAAGACTTCAAGTATATTGTTCCACAGGGAAGCCCAATGGCTGGTATGGGTAACAATTTCCAAATTTCATCGTTGTCAAACTGCTTCGTGATTGGTCAAAGTCAAGCTGCCGATTCCTACGGAGGCATTATGCGTACCGACGAGGAACAAGTTCAATTAATGAAACGCCGTGGTGGTGTCGGACACGATTTGTCGCACCTTCGTCCTGCCGGTTCTCCTGTTAACAATAGTGCATTAACATCAACTGGTGTTGTTTCATTCATGGAACGTTATTCAAATTCAACGCGCGAAGTTGCCCAAGATGGCCGTCGTGGTGCATTAATGCTGAGTATTTCCATAAAACATCCAGATTCGGAAAAATTTATCGATGCGAAATTGGAACAAGGTAAAATTACCGGTGCGAATATTTCAGTCCGTATTGACGATGAATTTATGAATGCCGTAAAAGAAGGCACTACTTACGTTCAGAAATATCCTATTGATTCGGACAAACCGACGTTTACACGCGAAATTGATGCTCGCCAATTGTGGAACAAAATCGTTCACAATGCATGGAAGTCAGCAGAACCAGGAATTCTATTTTGGGACACAATCCATCGCGAGGCAATTCCAGACTGCTACGCCGACAAAGGATTTTTGACTGTTTCGACTAACCCTTGTGGTGAAATTCCACTTTGTCCATACGATAGTTGCCGTTTGTTGGCAATCAACTTATACGGATATGTGGAAAATCCGTTCA
Organism: uncultured Bacteroidales bacterium; assembly: GCA_937892155.1. Lineage (GTDB taxonomy): Bacteria > Bacteroidota > Bacteroidia > Bacteroidales > UBA1715 > UBA1715. The sequence goes on from CALAUG010000030.1 coordinate 60,482, forward strand.
CCCCACAGGCATCTTTTAACTTCGAAAAATTCAAAGAGCATGCAAAATACGCTCAACGAATGATGGATAACATCATTGACATGGAACTTGAAAAAATCGATGCGATTTTGGCTAAAATCAATTCCGATCCTGAAAGTTTCGACATCAAACGCGTTGAGAAAGAGTTGTGGATGAAAATTAAGCAAAAAGCTGTTGACGGTCGTCGTACTGGTATTGGCATTACTGCCGAAGGCGATATGTTGGCTGCTCTTGGTTATCGTTATGGTTCGCCTGAAGCAATCGCATTTTCTACGAAAGTTCACAAAACTCTTACTCTTGAAGTATATCGCGCTTCTATGGAAATGGCAAAACTTCGTGGACCATTCCAAGTATTTAGTGCAGAAAAAGAAAAGGATAATCCGTTCTTGCTTCGTATTAAGGCTGAAGATGAACAATTGTACAACGACATTATGGCTTACGGAAGACGTAACATTTCAATGTTGACAATCGCACCAACTGGTTCAACAAGTTTGTTGACTCAAACAACTTCTGGTATCGAACCATTGTTTATGCCGGTTTACACTCGTCGTAGAAAAGTTAATCCTAACGACAAATCTGTAAAAGTTGCCTTTACAGACGAGAAAGGTGATGCTTTCGAAGAATATCGCGTATTCCACCATAAATTCCTTACTTGGTTGGAAATCAATGGTTACGATGTAGAAGAAGTAAAGAATTGTCCACAGAAGGAACTTGATGAAATTCTTGAAAAATCTCCATACCATAACGCAACTGCCAACGATGTTGACTGGTTGGGAAAAGTAACAATGCAGGGTGATATCCAGAAATGGGTTGACCACTCTATCAGCGTTACAATCAATCTTCCAAGTACAGCAACGGAAGAACTTGTTGGTGAATTGTATTTGAAAGCATGGGAAGTTGGTTGTAAAGGTGTTACGGTTTACCGTGATGGTTGCCGTACAGGTGTATTGGTTTCCGAATCAACAAAAGACAGTCAACATCAATGTACTTGCTCTGGTTACATCCCACCAGAAAGACCGGAAACTTTGGATGCCGATGTCGTCCGCTTCCGTAATGGTGAAGAATGCTGGATTGCCGTTGTTGGTCTAATGGAAGGTCAACCATACGAGATATTCACTGGTAAAGTTGACGAAGATGTGCTTCCTATTCCAAAATCAATCAAGAAAGGACGCATTATTAAAGTAAAAGTTAAATCTACTGGCCGTTCACGCTACGATTTCGAATATACCGACAAACAAGGTTATCCGGTTCGTTTCTATGGCTTGAACCGTATGTTCAACGAAGAATTTTGGAACTATGCAAAATTGATTTCTGGTATTCTTCGTCACCGCATGCCAATTGAAACAATCGTTAGTTTGATAGGTTCCCTACACGTTGAAGAAGACTCTATCAACACATGGAAAAACGGTATTGAACGCGCTTTGAAGAAATATATTCCAGACGGAACGAAGGTTACTTCTGGTAAGAAATGCGAGGCTTGTGGAAGTTCTAATTTGATATATCAGGAAGGCTGCTTGATTTGTAAAGATTGCGGTTCAAGTAAGTGCGGATGATAGAAATTTAGTTTATGTGTGAATGTAAAAAAAGAGACAATGTATATTGTCTCTTTTTTTTATTTACATTTGAATAAAATAAAAAGTAATAGTATGGTTGTAAAACAGCTTTCGGTTTTCTTGGAAAATAAACCAAACTCTTTAAATAAGATGTTGCAGGTTTTGACAGACAATGGCATTAATATGTCTGCCTTTTGTATTGCTGACTCTGTCGATTACGGAATTGTCCGTTTTTGTGTCAGTTGTCCCGAAACGGCATATAATATTCTTAAAGAGAACAATTATTCTGTACGTATAACCGACGTGGTTTGCTTGGAGGTTCCACACGAAGCGGGAGGTTTGCAGAAAGCAATCAGAATTATTTCTGAGAATGGAATCAATCTTGAATACATGTACGCTTTTGCCGATGGTGGAGCTGCTAAGGTTGTCATTCGTAGCGATTCTACGGAACGTTTGATAGAAATTGCACAAGCAAATAATTTAATTTTGGTTGAAATTTAACATTGTTCTCGTATGCTGGATCAGAAATTACAACAAAAACAACAGCAGAAATTATCACCGCAACAGATTCAAGTAATTAAGATGCTTGAAATCCCTACGATGGAACTTGATACTCGTATAAAAGAGGAAATCGAGGCTAATCCTGCGTTGGAAGTTGATATTGATGACGATGATAACGAGGAACAAGAAAAGATTGAATCGGAGGATGATGCGCCCGGAGAATCGGATAATGATTCCGAAATGGACGATGAAAATTCCGATGAGGAAAAGAACGATGAGTTTGATATAGATGACTATTTCAACGAAGACGAATATACCAATTACAAAGAATCTGTAAATAATACTTCACCTGACCAAGATGATACGAAAGAAATACCGTTTTCTGCGGGAAATTCCTTTCAAGAAAATATCAAATCGCAACTGGGTCTTTTGAACTTGTCCGAAGACGATATGGTTCTTGCCGATTTCTTGATTGGCAATATTGACGAAGATGGTTATTTACGCCGCGATTTGGAGAGTGTTTCCGACGACATTTTGTTATTGCAGAACATATCTGCATCTGTGGAGGATTTACGACGAATACTACGTGCAATTCAGACACTTGATCCTGCGGGCATTGGTGCAACTTCGTTACAGGAATGTCTGCTGCTGCAAATAGATCGTCTCCAAAAAACACCTGAATCTCTTACAGCACGCGCTGTTATAAAGGACTACTACGAGGAATTCACAAAAAAGCACTACGATAAAATCCAGCAGGCATTGGAAATTGAGGAAGAGGATTTGAAGGCTGCAATAGATATCATAGTAAAATTGAATCCAAAGCCTGGTAATGGTTCTGTTGATGCGTATGCAAAAACATTTAACCAGGCAATCATACCGGATTTTAATTTGGAAAATATTAATGGGGAAATGGTTCTGTCAATCAATTCCCGAAACATACCAAATTTAAAGGTTAGCAAGACATACGTGAGTATGTTGCAGGAGTACAAACCAACACAAAACAGCAATTCTAAAGAGCGCGAAGCATTTGATTTTATTAAACAAAAGCTCGATTCTGCCAAGTGGTTTATTGAGGCAATAAAACAGCGTAACAACACGTTGCTGTCCACTATGCAGGTAATATTTGATTATCAGAAGGAGTTCTTTATGAGTGGCGATGAATCAAAATTAAAGCCAATGATTTTGAAAGATATTGCAGACAAAACTGGATTGGATATATCAACAGTATCGCGTGTTGCCAATAGTAAACATATTCAAACGCCGTATGGGGTTTATTCTTTGAAATATTTTTTCTCAGAAGGTTTACAGACAGAATCTGGAGAGGAAGCATCATCACGACAGATAAAGCAAATTTTACAGGATACGATTGCCGAGGAAGATAAACGTAAGCCTTATACCGACGAACAGTTGGCAGATGTACTTAAGTCAAAAGGTTTTATTATCGCACGGCGTACTATTGCGAAATATCGTGAACAATTAGGATTGCCAGTTGGTCGCTTACGTAAGGAATTATAGTATGAAAAAAATCCTGTCGGTTCTTGCTTGGATAGTATCCATAATCTTCCATCCGATAGGAATGGTTCCACTTGTCTGCGCAATCATTTATTTCTGCTATTCGTTGCCTATATTGGAGTTTTTATCAGTTTCTCAATTCTGCGAAGTTTTACTGCCAGTTGTTGCGTTATACTATGTATTACCATTGGTTGTAGCAGGAGTTTATGCGCTGTTTTTCATACGTAAGGAGAACGTCAACGAATCGCACCATAGGTCATTGCTGCTGAGCTTTGTATTGATTATTTATTCAGTGAGTTTATTCAATTCAGCAATTCCGAGTTACTTTTATATCTATGTTGTGTCGTGCACGGTTGCCTTGTTCTTTGCGGCAATAGTAACGTATTTTTGGAAAATCAGTCTGCACGCAATTGGTTCGGGAGGTTTGGTGGGTGCATTGGTAGGTGCTTGTATAATCATTCCTACACCATACGTACGGGTTGCAGTATTGCAGTTTATTCCTTTTGCAGTTGTTCTTGCGGGTATAATAGGAACTGCACGGCTTTATTTGCAGGCGCATACGTCTTTGCAGGTGTATGCCGGATATCTGCTTGGTTTTGTGGGGGTGTTGGGATCACTAATGGGAATATACTTTTTTCTATAAATGGCTAAAAAGTTACTATGAACACTATACGGTTTGCGATAATAGGCTTGGGACATATTGGCAGGCAACACCTCAAAATGATTGATGCTTGTCCTGGTGCCCAATTGGTTGCTTATTGCAATGAAGAAAAGGTTAAGGATGTTCATGTACCATATTTCTCAACAATACAAGATGTGCTAGCATCGGGAATAGCAATTGATGTTGTGACCGTCTGTACGCCATCGGGCATGCATGCAGAACAAGCAATCTATGCGTTGGAACATAATTGTCACGTGTTGTGCGAAAAACCATTGACTATCTCGTCTGCCGATGCAAAACGTATGATTAACACCGCGGCGCAGTATTCCAAAAAAATATTTTGCGTTATGCAGAATCGTTTTTCTCCTATTTCACAATGGCTCAAACAATTGGTAACTGAATCAAAACTGGGAAAGATATATCAGGTGGAGCTCAATTGTTTTTGGAATCGAAATGATGAATACTATACTCGTAGTTCGTGGCACGGAAAAGTTGATTTAGATGGAGGAATGTTATTCACACAGTTCTCTCACTTTATAGATACACTGTTGTGGGTATTTGGCGATATACAGAATATCAGTTCAAAACTGCGTTGCGAACAACATTCGTTTTTTGATAGTGCAGTGGTTACTTTTGATTTCTGTTCTGGTGGCATGGGCGTGATGAATTTTTCTACTCTGGCGTACGAAAAAAATTACGAAAGTTCTATTACCATACTTGCTGAACAAGGCATTGTAAAAGTTTCAGGACAATATATGGATAGAATAGAATATTGTAATGTAAAAAACTGCGAAATTCCTACATTTGTACAGAATGACCATCCAAATCATTTTTATGTCATTCAGAATGTTGTTGATGTGCTGAATGGTAAATCGGCAATTGCTGTCGGATCAGAAGATGGTTTGAAAGTGGTAGAATTAATAGAAAGAATTTATACACAGACTCTATGAAAATACGAATAGCTATACTTTGCGTATTCTTTGCCATTGCAGGTTATGCAAAACCTTCGTCGGAGATTGATAGCTTGGAAAACCTTTTGGAAAAATCAAGGGGAAATGGTAAAATAGCAGTTTTAGAGCAACTTGCGAATCTCTACATAAACGAATCGTCGGAAAAAGCTTTTGAAGCGGGTTATAAAGCATATAATTTTGCAACACTTACAGGCGATGCGGCCGTTCTCTCCGATGCGTATTTCACTCTTGGTATGCTTCATTTCCGTACAAGTTTATTTGATTCTGCAACATATTATTTGAATAAGGCTCTTAAAACCTGCGAGACTAACGAACAGTCTGCAAAAGTACTTGATAATCTTGGTGTTATATATAAAGATTTGGGCCGTTATGATTCTGCCCTGGTGCTCCATAATCAGGCATTGAAACTGCAGCAGACTTTGGGAAATCGGGACGATGTTGCTGTATGTTATAAAAATATTGGAAATGTGTATATGCAGATGGCAAAATATGATGATGCTTTGGAATATTATACTATGTCGTTGGAACAGAGAAAATTAAACAACGATGAAAAATCTATGGCATCGCTATATACGAGCATGAGTTCGGCTTTTATTGGCAAACAAAAATATTCCGATGCGTTGTCGTACTTAACAAAGGCGGTTGCAATACAGGAAAATTTGGGTGATAAAGGCGATGAAGCATATACCTTGAATGGCATAGGAAATTTATATTTCCGTTTAAAAGTTTACGATAAAGCCCAGGAATTCTATACTAAATCGCTGGAACTTCGTCAGCAACTTGGCGATAAGAACGACATTGCCGCATCTCAGTTTAATATTGCAACAGTTCATCGAGATTTGGGTAACAACAAGGAAGCGTTAAAATACTACAATCAGGCACTGGAACTTCGTCAGCAAACCGACAATAAGGAAGCACAGGCAATGATATTGAATGCCATAGGAGGTGTGTACAAAAATCAGAAAATGTACAGCAAGGCAATAGAAAACTACGAAAAAGCTCTGGAAATAAACAAGAAAATTGGTAGTCAAAAGGCAATAGCTAGTTCTTATGAACGTCTTGGCATGGTTTATAAAGACACTTGTCTCTACGATGTTGCAATTGAATACTACGATAAGTCGATATACGAATACCGTCAAATAGAAGATTCTGTCAATATCGGACGTTTGTATAATTTCTATGGAAATCTTAATTCCGAAAAAGGTGATTTTAAGACTGCAAACTGGTGCTACGAAAAATCTAAACTATATTATGTTCACAATGAACTGGGATTGGCATACGTTGCATTCAATCAGGGGAAATTATGTCAGAAATATAATGATGCATCTGCCAATGCCTATTACCAGGATGCGTACGCAAAGGCAGAGCAGTGCAAAGAAAAAACTTTAATGCGCGATGTGAGTTACGCTTTGTATTCTTTGTCAAAGAGCCAAAATAAAATAGATGCATCGTTGCGTTATTTTGAACAGTATGTTGCTTTGAAAGATTCCATAGAAAGCGATATGAACCGCGAACGTATTGCCCAAATGGAATTTGAATCGGATATAAAGGTTTTGGAACAGAAAAATGAAGTTCAATCAATGGAGATAGAACAAGCCGAATCGAAACAGGTACAGTTTAGAATTTATATGATTCTGCTGGCAACAATTTTATTGGCAATAGCAGTATTTGCGATGTTGTTGTATCGTCAGTTTGTTCAGAAAAAGAAAGCTCTTTCTTTGTTGTACTTGAAACAGCAGGAAGTCGAAAAAGCCAATGACGAATTGAAAAACGTGAATGCCGTGTTGGAGAAGAAAAATTCTCAAATCATAGATAGCATGATATATGCACGTCGTATTCAAAAGTCGGTATTGCCGGCACAGGAAATTATGGATGAGGTTTTTCCACAGAATTTTATTCTCTATATGCCGAAAGAAATCGTCAGTGGAGATTTCTATTGGATTTCAAAAAATGGCGATAATGTGTATTTTGCCGCTGTTGACTGTACTGGTCATGGTGTTCCCGGCGCATTTATGTCGATGATGGGAAATGCCTTGTTGAATCAGATTGTGAACGAAATGAAAATTACTTCTCCTGCCGAAATATTGAATATTTTGGATAAAGAGGTAATTAAAACACTTCGTCAGGATGAGGATACTGCTAATACTCAGGAAGATGGTATGGCTATTTCGTTAATCCGTTATAATTCGTCTACGTCGGAACTTGTTTTTGCTGGCGCAGGACAAAAAATGCTGATAGTTTCGGACGGCAATTTGCAAAGTATCCCTGCATCGTTGTTCTCAATTGGCGGTATGCACGTTTTCAAACAAAGCAAACTTGCTTCGTTCGAGGAAACATCTTTGCATATTGAACCCAACACGACAGTATATTTGTTCAGCGACGGCTATATAGACCAATTTGGTGGCGAAAAGAATGAAAGATTTTCATCGCAACGCTTCGAACAGATGGTGCTTGGTATGCAGTCACTTGACATGCCTGAACAATATATTCATTTGTCAAAAACACTGGAAGAATGGAAAGGCGAGACAAATCAGTTGGATGATATTTTGGTTGTCGGCATAAAACTATAGCAATGGCAAAATTATCCGATGTACTTATTTTTATTCGTCATCATCAGGATGGTGAAATTGCCGAGAAACTAAGAAATAGTGGTCTGCAATACAACATGACTTATGGCGTTTCGTCGTTGTTGTTGGCTAATTTTGTAAAAAAGAATGGCCGCAATCAGCAATTAGCCGATGAGTTGTGGAAAGAGCAGTTCCGCGAAGCTCAATTAATGGCGTTTATGTTCTCTGAACCAGAATCGTTGCCACAAGTAACCGTTGAACAATATGTCGATGGATGTAAGAATAACGAAATGGTTGAAATAGCGGTAACGCATGTGTTTGCTTTGCTGCCGTCTGCTTTGGAATATGCAAAGAAATGGATAGCCGATGAAAGACGATATGTAAAAATGTCTGGTTATCTCACTATTGCTCGACTTGCGATGCTTCGTAAATTTGGTAGTGAAAACGACTTGCAGGATATATTCCCTATGCTTGAACGTGATGCTGTTTCTCCGGACTATTTTATCTTTCAGTCGGTTGTGAAGGCAGTTCAGGAATTGGCATACCGTAGAGATGATTTAAAATTATCTATTTCAAAAAAAATAAAATATATTTGTGAACAGAATAAATGTGCTGATTTAGCGTTACAAGTACAAGAATTGGTTCAAATTATAGAATATTGTTAATTAAAACTACATCACTATGTTAGAAAAGACTTCAAATCCAGCTTTTTCCGAAAGTGCTTTTAAGAATGTGTTTAATGCCTATAGTCAACAAAATACAATGACGTTGAAGGGCACAGCCAATAAAAGTTTAATATTGTTGGGTGTCATTTTTGCTGCGGCCTTGGTTACTTGGAAAATGTCGTTTGCTGGTAATGCTTTGGTTGGCCCAATTATGATAGTTGCTTTGATTGTCGGTATAGTTTCTTCTTTCATAACAATCTTTAAACCGCAAAAGGCGAAAGTAACATCAGTTATTTATGCCATTGCTGAAGGTCTTGTGCTTGGTGCTATATCTGCAATATACGAAATGTCAACTATGAATGCGGAATCTGGTTCACACGGAATTGTTATGAACGCAATATTATTGACTATTGCTTTATTCGCATTGATGTTCTATTTGTACAAAGAACGTATAATTCAACCAACTAAAAAATTCACTATTGTGCTTGTCGCTGCTACAGGTGCCATAGCATTAGTGTACTTGGTAGATTTTATTATGGTCATTTTCGGCTCTTCTATGGGATTTTTGCACAGCAATGGTCCGTTGGGAATTGGTATCAGTCTCATTATCGTTGCTGTTGCCGCATTGAATTTTATACTTGATTTCAAGAATGTAGAAAATGGCGTGGAACAAGGCGCACCTGAATATATGGAGTGGTATTGTGCATTCGGTATGATGATGACTCTTGTTTGGTTGTATCTTGAAGTGTTACGTCTATTGCTAAAATTCAACAGTAGGGACTAACGGATTTTTAGATTCCTGCCAATTTTACATCGTATATGACTTACGAGCAATTGCTTGAAACAGACGAAATTCGTCTTCGTGCCTTGGAACCAGACGATGTAGATTTGTTGTATGTTTGGGAGAACGATACGAATGTTTGGAGTGTTAGTTCTACTTTGGCTCCTTTTTCCAAACAAATGCTCCGCGATTATGTTGAGTCTGCTCAAAATGACATTTATGCTGCGAAACAGCTTCGCCTGATGATAGACGACAAGTCCACTGGCAAAACAATTGGTACTATAGATTTATTTGATTTTGATGCTCACAACCGTCGTGCCGGTATAGGTATTTTTGTGGTTGAAGAATTTCAGAAACAGCACTACGCAACAAAAGCTTTGCAAATTCTTTTGCACTATTGCGAAACAATGCTATTGCTTCGTCAGGTGTATGTGGATGTCCCATGTGATAATGTCGCCAGCGTAACGTTGTTTTCCAACGCTGGCTTTCAACAAATTGGTATAAAAAAAGACTGGCTGCTGAATAATTCAGGATATAGCGATGTTGTGGGTATGCAGAAAATCTTTTGTGGAGATTAGAAGCTCTAATTATAATGTTCAAGATTTGATATCATATTCTTGTAATTCTTCTATTGTTTATCGTTTCAACCCTCGTTGTACATTTATCACGTCATTTCGGTAATTTCTTCTTTTGGTATTTTCCTTAATTTTCTACTTTTGCGAAAAGTGGGTATATGAAACGTCTTGTATTTCTTTGTGTTATACTTTGCTCATCATTGTTTTCGTTGGCGCAATCAGATACTTCTAATTACAAGTGGGAGGATGTCGCGTGGGACGAAGCGATGAATATGTTTTATGACCCTGGCTATATTACTGCGACAGGTGGGGTAGGCAACATAGAAAAACTTATATTCGAGGCAAATATCATCCCATATTATACTATTGGACTTAATGCTATTTCCAAATGGGCATTGGTACTGTCGCCTCAGGTAATTATACGTATGTATAATGAGGATTCGTGGCCTATAAAAACTCCTTCATATAAACCGCGTGTTATATTAGTGCATCAGTCAACTGGAAAAAATCAGTTTCATGACTGGTTTCAGTATCTTTCGTGGTATCATCATTCCAATGGTCAATCAGGAGATTTTTTTAGAGACGACAGTACATTCAATTGGGAAAACGGCAGTTTCTCAACAAATTGGATTGAAGCTGGCGTGTTTGCATCGCGCGCACATAGAACAAGAGAATACTATGCAAAGTTGTATGGTAGCTACTGTTACGCACAAGATACTATGCAGAATGGATTACTTGGTCGCTTTCGTTTGAATTTTGACTTGAAATTTGATTGGAATATTGCCAAAACTCTTAGCAATATAAACATTCATTTCTGCGATAATAAAAATGCCTATATATCAAATACGTTGCGGGTTGGCTACATTGGCGGCGACGTTGATTTATATGACCGCTTTGATTGGAAACGTTTTATTATTGATTATACAATTTCGTTTCGTCCAGGATTTTTACAGGACGTGACGTTGTTCGCTCAATATTATTGGGGCGAAGATTATTACAACATCTATTTTAATAGAATTCTTCACGTATTTCGTGTGGGAATTACCGCACAGAGTAAGTTCTTTACAAGAGGGAAATAGAAATTTGTAGTGTTCGGTAATGAAAATTGATCATCAATTTTCAATAGCAAAATGTCTTAGAATATCCTTAATTGATTGTGAACCAGTCTTTGCAATCACTTCTTCGGTTACGTGCACAAATTCATATCCCGCTACGTCATCGGCCGCAGTGATTCCTTCCAATGTTTCTACTGTACATTCAAACACTAAATCGCAGGTAAAATAAACAATTCCTCCATATAAGTATCTGTTCGGAAACGAACCACGATAGATTTTGGATGTGATTTTCAAACTAAGTTCTTCTTGTATTTCTCTGTCAACCGCATGTTCCGCCGATTCTAACGGATCGACAAATCCACCGGGCAAATCAAAAGTTCCTTTTCCTGGATCAAATGCCCGTTTGGTTAAAAGCACACGATTTTCAGAATCTCTAATAATGACAGCCACCGCCGTCGCTGCGTTGAAATAAAATACAAATCCACAATCCACGCATTTGTTCGCCTTTTCTCCGTTTGCAACAAAATTACTGCTACCACAGCGCGGACAATACTTAAAAACATTTTGTGGATAATGGGAATTCATTTTTTAATTGAGAATTGATAGTTGAGAATTATTTTTGGTGACGATGAGATGAGTTTTGCTTTGCCCTCGGAAATCGTTTATCGCCACCTTTATACCAGAAGAAAAACGACTTTTGTTTGTCTTTATCTTCTTTTGTTTTTGCTGAAAATACAGGTTCCATCGTATAAGGATTTACACCGGTGTAGAACATTGTGGTTGACAGCGTCATTGGCGTTGGCGTAAAATCTTGGACTTGTTCGGGCATTACACGCAATGCTCGCAAACGTTGTTCCAACTTCTTCATATCCTGTGCGTTACAGCCTGGGTGCGATGAAATAAAATAGGGAATGATTTGTTCCTTCAGTCCATATTTTTGATTGATTTCGTCGAACGATTTTTTGAATTGCTCAAATTGCAGAAACGACGGTTTTCTCATCAGTTTCAATACAGAATCTTCGGTATGTTCCGGCGCAACTTTTAGTCGGCCAGACACGTGTTTGCGGACCAACTGTGCAGTATACTCTTTTTCGCCTTCGGCTCCATGAAGCAAATCATAACGAATACCGCTGCCTATGGTCACGTGCTTAATTACTTTTATTTGTTCGGCTTGTTTATATAAGTTCGTCAATCGAACGTGGCTGTCGTTTAAGTTTTTGCATTTCTGCGGAAACAAACACGACGCACGTTTACACATTTCGCATAATTTCTTATCTCGTCCCGACATACCATACATATTTGCCGACGGCGCTCCCAAATCGGTTATATGTCCTTTGAAATCATTCGATTGAGCGATTTTTGCAAGTTCTTTCAATATAGATTGTTCGCTTCGGCTTGCTATAAATTTTCCTTGATGTGCCGAAATCGTGCAAAAACTGCATGCGCCAAAACAACCACGGTGAATCGTTACCGAATGCTTAATCATATCGTAGGCTGGAATTGGCGGTTTCTTTGCGTAGCGGGAATGTGGCAAACGGGAATATGGCAAATCGTAAACGGCATCCAATTCTTCGGTAGAAATTGTTGAATATGGTTCATTTACTACCACATATTTGTTTCCATATTTCTGTGCAATCTTTTCTGATTTGCACAAATTCGACTGTTCTTCAATGATTCTGAAATTCTTTGCGTCAAGCAGTTTGTTTTTCAGACAATCTTCGTAAGAATGCAATTCTACAGGTTTTGTGCCGCATATCGAAAGCGAATCGGTACAAAATGCGGTTTGCGGAATATTTGTTAATTCCGAAATCGTTTTCCCTTCCTGTAAAGCTTTCGCAACCGCAACAATCGGCCGTTCGCCCATACCATAAATAAGCAAATCTGCTTTGGAATCAATGAGAATGGATTTTTTGTAGGAATCCGACCAATAATCGTAATGCGAAAATCGACGGAGCGAGGCTTCTATGCCTCCAATAACAATGGGTGTTTCGGGAAATAAATTGCGGAGAATATTCGAATAAACCGTCACCGCATAGTCGGGACGTTGGCCAGCCAAACCGCCGGGTGTGTAGGCATCGTTGGAACGCAACCGTTTGGTCGCCGTGTAGTGGTTCACCATTGAATCCATGCAACCGGCATTCACACCGAAAAACAAACGGGGAGTTCCCAATTTTTTGAAATCACGCAAATCGTCACGCCAATTTGGTTGAGGAACAACTGCCACACGCAAACCTTCGTTTTCAAGCACACGCGCAATAATTGCCGTACCAAACGCCGGATGGTCGATATATGCGTCGCCGGTAATGAGAATCACATCGACGTAATCCCATCCCAAACGCTCCATTTCCTTTTTCGACGTAGGTAGTTCCATAGAATCTTTTTCAGCTTTCTGTTATTAATTTTTTTAATCTGCTGGTAAGAATATTCCATTTGTATTTTTTCTTTTCTTCCTGCAGATTAGCGGTAAATTCTTCTTGCTTCTGCTCCTTGTAGAATGCAACAATGGCATCGGCAAGTGCGTGTCCATTCGGTTCTACCACATAGCCGATTTTACCGTTAGGAACTATTTCTGGTAAACCTCCTACGTTAGTTACAATCATTGGCTTTTCAAAGTGATATCCAATTTGTGTTACTCCCGATTGCGTAGCCGATTTATATGGTTGCACAATGACGTCAGCCGCACAGAAATATTGATTTACGGCTATGTCGGGAATGTAGTGGGAATACCACGTGATGTTCTCTATGTTGAGGTTTTTCGTGAGAGTCTTATATTTTTCTTCGTTTCCGTAAAATTCACCAGCTACAAGCAAATGAATGTTTGATTGCTTAATTCGTTCGTCTGCCATTGCTTCCAATAGCAGGTCAAGACCTTTGTAGTCGCGGATAAAACCAAAGAAGAGGATATATTGTTTGTCTGCTGGCAATCCTAATGCTTGGAGCGCTTCGTCACGTGTGATAATTTTCCCATAATGGTCGTAAATAGGATGTGGCGAAACCGCTTTAGGTTTCTTATCTTTTTCAATGCGTTCAATGTCGTGGATTACCGAATCGGAGAGTGCAAAAAATGCATCCATTTTGTCTACAAAATATGGTGGAAGAATCACATCCAAAATTGACGGTTCGTGTGGCATCATATTATGAATGAGTCCAATACATTTTGCATTGCAGAGTTTCTTAACTTTTTTCGCTATGGTAGCGTAACAGGGAACCATAAACGACATCCAGTATGCAAAAATAACGACATCAGGATTTTTTTCGGCTATGCTTGTCCCCACTTTGCCCCAGTTCATTGGGTTGACGGAGTTTACCGAGCGTGTAATACTTAAATTGGGTGCTTCACCGTCGGTATATTGTGTCTTCCCTGGAAATAAAAGTTTCGGATATTGCACCGTAAAAGTTTCTATAGATATTGTATCTCCTTCGTTTTGCAATTCTGTGGCAAGTCGCTCGTTAAAAGCGGCTAAACCGCCACGATAGGGATATGCTGTACCAACAATAATTATCTTCATTTCTGTTCCTCCTTCTGCATTGTCTCCGTAGTATTGCTTGGTTTATTTGTATTCATACTAAATTCACACGCACAGTAGCACTGACGGTACAATTCCAATTCTTTGCTGAGTTCTATGCTTCGCTTGTATCCGTCTTTTTTCTTAAAGTCGTAGTGTGTGTATCCTTCAAATTGCTCACCAATGGCTTGTATTGCCGCAGAATTTTTATGCGGACTAATTGTTAATGTTGTTGCAAAATGTTCAAAGCCAAGTTCTTTCGCTTTTTCAGCGGTTGCTTGTAATAATGTTTTGAAACATGCATGACAACGAAGTCCACCTTCTTTCTCATTTTCCAAACCAACAACTTGTTCACGCCAGAAATTGTGATTATAGTCCCCCACAATTAATTGAACGTCAAAGTGTTTTGCAAGTTTTTCAATATAGAATTTTCTTTTCTCCCATTCCTCTTTGGGGAAAATGTTAGGCATATAATAATACAAAGTCACGTTCCAATCTTCCGAAAGTAATCGTTCTACCGATGCCGAACCACACGGCGCGCAACAAATATGAAGAAGAATTTTTTTCATCAGTCTTCGTGCATCATTTTACGTATCATTGGCGATAGTGCGAACAAAAGCAAACTTGCAAACAATGCAACCACACCAACATTTAGGAAGACATTTGTATAACGGAACAAATTTACCAACGAAACTTTTTCTTCGTCGGAAATTGTCTGCAATGTTTCTTCCGACACGTATTTGTCTTCTACCGCGCTTTGCAATGTTTGTTGTGAATAGTCGTTTGCCAATATTTTTTCGTACGAAACACAGTCGTCGCCAAATTCCTGTGATTCCTCCGCCGTGGTTGTATCGTATGAACTCTCGTCGGTTGTGGAATTTGCCACCCAGCCACCAATTTGAAATGCCAAAGACGAAGACAAATACCATGCGCCTATAACCATTCCGACAATTTTTGCCGGCGCCAAACGTGTCACCATAGAAAGTCCGATAGGCGACAGACAAAGTTCTCCCAAAGTCTGGAACATATAGCTCAACACCAAAAATATGGCAGGAACGGCAGCAATCTTTAGTATGGTTCCTCCTTCCGAAATTGTCTCAAACGACAAAAATCGTGGAGCCAATCCTAACAACAAAAATCCTATGCTGAGCAATAATATTCCAATAGAAAATTTTATGGGTGTTGAAGGTTCTTTTTTTCTGTTGGCCAACTGCATCCACAAAACCGATAACGGCGAGGCGAAAATCAATATAAACATTGGATTGACCGACTGGAACAACGAAGCAGGAATAACAGTTCCGAAAAAGTTCCTATTCACGTTTTCGCTTGCGTATAGTGTGAGCGATGATCCTGCTTGTTCAAAGAATGTCCAGAACAATGTCATAAACATCAGCAAAATGAGAATGACAAACAATCTGTCACGTTCAATTTTTGTACTACGAAGTGCAATGACAAAAATCACAGCTAAAATAGCGAGCGAAAGCGGAAAAATCACGAACGACATAATTTCGTAGTGTTTCACCAGCAATGCGATGCCGAACGTGCTTACGACGCACAAAATATAAATCCAAAGTTCTTTCGACAGGCCGCAGAATTTTTGTGCAAGATTTTCCTTGTCGGGAACAGTTCCGAGAGGTTTATAGGTGTATTCTTTTTTACCAGTTTCTTTATTGTACGATTCGTGATAGTCGATAATATGTCCGAATTTTATAAAGATGAAAAGTCCGGCAATCATGCCAATACCGGCAATGGTAAAACCGTAATGCCATCCGTATGTTTCGCCAATCACGCCACATAAAATTGGCGAGAAAAATGCGCCTAAATTCACGCTCATATAATAAATGGTGAAACCTCCGTCGCGACGTGGATCATTCTTTTCTTCGTATAATCCGCTTAAAATTGTCGGCATATTTGGCTTGAAAAAGCCATTGCCGATAATCAGGAACGACAATGCTAAATACAGGAACCATTCATTCTCTATCGCCATCAAAAAATGTCCGATTGCCATCATAATTGCGCCCCAGATAACGGCTTTGCGATGACCAAGGAATTTGTCGGCAATTAATCCGCCAATAAACGGTGAGGCATAAACTAGCGAACCGTATGCAGCAAAAATGCCATAAGCAATAGTCTTGGAACCTTCAAAATTGAACAATTGCTGAATGAGATACAGAACCAGCAACGCGCGCATACCATAGTAGCTGAACCGTTCCCACATTTCGGTGAAGAACAGCACCATAAGCGCCCGAGGTTGTTTCATTTCTGGAGATTTCATTGTTTTCAAAGAATTATTGCAAGTATATGAAATTTAACGTGAATGATACGATAGTTTGCAGCAATTCTTGATTTCAATCCTTTAAGGATACATATAAAAAAGTAAACGCCATTCAGAAATTCCGAATGGCGTCAATATACAGTAGTTTTGAGTTATTTCTTCCCGAACAAACTACCAAGTTTTCCGAGGATACCACCAGCGTTTCCTCCGCCAAGCACTGAAGCAGCTGCAGAAATCGCACTCGCTTTGTCACCACCAAATGCTTTTACAATGTCCGAAATGGATTTTACATTTAGAGCAGCTTGTTTTTCTGTAGAGTCGGAACTTGATTTGAATTTGTTGTATAATGTTAAAAGTTCCTTAGCAATGCTTGCGTAATTGGTGCTCGAAGCTTTGCCTTTCGCAGTTGTGCTGGTACTCGAAATATTGGTTATTACTTTTTGTGCAATGTCGGAAAGCGCATTTTGTGATAATGAACCATTGTCTGACGATTTAGTCGCAGTAAGCACTGTGTCCCAAATACTTGATAAATCTAAATTTGCCATTGTTTTATATTTTTAATTTTGATGCAAATTACATTTTTTTTCGTCAATGACCTAATTTGGCCTTCTGTCTTTTTTCAACAAAATATTTTCTTTGAAATTCGGCAACTTGTTAATATATCGTTAAAACTAACCTGTGTAAATAGGTGTTGCTGTGTATGTTATTTTCTATTTTTGCCACAGATAACTTAAAAAATAATACTATGGCAGAAAAAAAGATTGTGAAGGCTGCTGGCGAACGCAAAGCTCCTTCAGGACAGGTAAAAATTGAAGGTAATGCTTCAGGATTACGCATTGGTGCAGTTGTGTGTTGGGTACTTGCAATTGCAATGGAAGTTGTGTGTTGCATGGCTATTGCTGGCAAATTTGTGTGGTTTGGCAGTCAATTGGCAACAATCATCATTCCTTTGATTGTTGATATGGCATTTGTAATTGCAGGTTCTTTGATGTGGAAGAAAGCTAATCACATTGATCCAGCTTCGGAACAAAACAAATTAAAATTCTGGATTTGGAACAATATGGGCGTGATTGTAGCTTGTTTAGCATTCATACCTGTCATCATCTACATTTTAACTAAGAAAGATTTAGATCCAAAAACAAAGAAAATTGCAACTGCTGTAGCTGCTGTTGCATTTGCAATTGCAGGTGTTTCAAGTTACGACTTCAACCCAGTAAGCCAAGAACAATTACAAGAACAATATGGCAACGCCGACATTGACGTTTATTGGGTTTCAACTGGTTCTAAATACCATACTCATGCTGATTGTCAACATCTTAATTTATCAACACAAGATTCGTTAATCGTTGGCTCAATTGGTCAGGCAGAAGAAGCTGGTAAATTGGAATTATGCAAGACTTGCTATAAAAAAGACCAAAAACTAAAAGAAGAAAACCAAGCCGCTGGTTTGCAACAACAAGTAGAAGAAACTGCTCCAGCTGTTGAAGAAAACGTTCAAGAAGCTGCAGAGACTGTTGAAAACGCTGCTGAGGCAGTAGAAGAAGCTGTAGAGGTAGAAGAATAGGTTACATCCCTCCCCGATGATAAAAAAGTCACATGTGTTTGCATGTGACTTTTTTTGTGCTTTATGGTGGACAGTTTTTCGCCTTCCTTTTGTAGAATACAAAACAAATAGTATAAATCAGATATGTTCTAACCAACGAGGGAAATACACATTACAAACGCATTATTTATTCCCTGTTATAAGATTACTATCAATAGGACTGTTCCAACGACCGTTAACAACAATTCAGTAGATGTTGCATAAAGAGGTTGAATATCAATACGAATAGATTTATGTTATACCATGCAACCTCTAACGGGGTTAGAAATTGTTTTTGTACATGTTTGGTCTATTGATATAATGCCTTACGGGCTATGGGTAGAACACGACAATCTGTGGAACAATTGGCGATTTCGCTTAGGGGAAGATTACACTAAAGCCTTTTACTTATAATGCACAACGGGTAATCCTAATTCGTTGTAAAGTTTCTATAGGCAAAAAAAGAACCCCCACCGGTTTGGTGAGGGTTCTATGCTATAATTGAATAGTGTTACTCAAATTATTTTGCGAAAGAGAATGAACCTTCAGCAGTTTTAATGATGTAAACACCTTTTTCCAATGATTTAGTATCGAATGATCCAGCAGCAGTTGCAACTACTTGACCTGCAACGTTAAGAACTTCGATAGAAGAAGAGTAAACTACACCACCTTCGAATACTACGTTTTCAACATCTTCTACTGCTAATTCAGGAATACCCCATCCTTTGTCTGCACCAATAGAATATTCTTCTGCTTTGTCAAGGTCAAGGATGATTTGAGGAACGTCATCTTGTGATTGAGCTAAGTAAACAACTTGGAAAGTATTTTGTTCACCGTTTGAAGGAACTACAATTGGAATAGAACCTTTTACAGAGAAGTTTTCATTAGCTTTGATATTTGCTGCGATTGACAACATTCCGTCACCACCTTCAGCACACAATGAAGTAGCGTATGGTTTTGGAGATGCTTTTTCTGAGTTATCCCACAATGCAATCATCAAAGTAGAGATGTCTTTTGTTGCGTAACCAGAAATGTTGAAGTTGAAGTAATCACCTACTTTAGCAGCTGTTGTGAAATCAGGTTGATCTTCCATAGCTTGGTATTTGTAACCATCTTCAACTTTGTCAGCAGGACCTTGGTTGTTAAGTGCAACAGGATTTGTGTAATCGCTTAAATCACCAAGATATAGTAATTCAAATTCTGAGAAACTGAAATCAACAGTTTTTACTTTGTTAGGAGTCTCAGATGGAGCTTGACCATTGTTGTATGCAGTAGCAGCAGCAAAGTCAGCCATTTCGAATCCGAATACAAGGTTACCTACAGTTGTTCCACATGGAGGCAAAGCCTTGATAGTGTAAATGAATGTTTGTTCGAATGGTTCACCTGCTGTTACCTTTACTTCAGGAGAAGCGAAATCGGAAAGTTTCCAGAAATAGTTATCTATTGGACTTTCTGCTTCGTTAGGTTTTTTTGATCTATCTGACTCATCAATAATACCAGTTTTGAATGTACCATCTGCAGTACAAGTACCTTTCACTTTTAGTTGGAAAACCTGACCTGCTGCCATCAACCATGAATCATAATCATCTCCCAAAGCTTCTTCTACTGCTGCAAGAACAACAGGATTGTTACCTCCTTGCCAAGAGAATGATATTGTGCCAGTGCCAGAATCACCATTACCATATACGTTATATGGTAATGAAATCTCTTGAGGACCAGATGTCTCTGTAACGCTTGCCCAAGGAGTTGCCATTGTTGCAACGCCAAACAATGCAGTCGTTAATAGTAAAAATACCTTTTTCATAAATTTTTAGTTTTTAATTAGACTTTAATAAATTTTTAACTGAACAAAGTTAGTCTATTTTTCATATAAAGCAAACGAAAAAAGAAAAAATGAGGGAGGGGTAAGAGGTAAAAGATAAGAGATAAGAAGTAAGAGATTATAGATTAGTGAATTAGGAGTGAAATAAAATTTGCGTGTAGGCGAGAGTATCAATTTTGGACGTTGTTTGTCAGTCAAAAATTTCCTTATATTTGGTTGCATTTTGGGCAATGAAAAAATTTTTGTTCGTCATAGTATTTGTGCCATTCCTGCTTTCTGCCACGGTTCCCGATCCGTCGTTTACGGCTGTGTCGTGCCCGGGAGAAAACAAAACGCAGATACATGCCAAACTTTCCCGCTATATACATTCATTAAATGCCGAGTTTGGAACCGACAACCAGCATAAAATTTTTGCCTATATGGTTGGTAAAACCCGCAATTGCGATGCGGTGGTATATACGCTTAAAATTTTTATTTACGATGGTGAGTTCCATTATGCGCTCTATTTTGGTAGAAGTGCAAAGGACATCAGCGACTATTGCAAAAACGAAATAGAAGTGCAGATGGCTACAATCCGCACTGATTTGCAGAAAATGTTTGGAACAGCGGATGAGAATTAAGAGGTAAGAATTAAGAGATGAGAATTAAGAGGTAAGAATTAAGAGATAAGAGATAAGAGGTAAGAATTCTTGGTGTATGTTTTCATTCATCTTTTTTATTGTCTCGGTTCCTTATTCTTCTTTCTTGAAGCCAGCATCCAACACCAATGTGCGGAGATATTTGCCGTATTTATAAACGAAAAAAGGAAGACTTGACTGTCTTCCTTCGAGGTTCCTGGCGGATTCGAACCGCCGTTAACGGTTTTGCAGACCGGTGACTAAACCACTCATCCAAGGAACCATAAACCAGCGCAAAGATAAACACTTTTTTGAATAATTGACAATTGATAATTGAAAAAATGCCGTCAGGATTTTTCAAATCTGAACTTTTAACTATGTCTCGGCAGCTCTTATTTCTTAACTCTTAATTTTTATCTTTTATGAAAAGATTGTTTTTAACGGAATACTTTTTACACTAACTAATTTTTTTCTATTTTTACCAAAATAATAGATTAAGATTAAGATATAATTCTTAACTCTTAATTCTTAACTCTTAACTCTTAACTCTTAACTCTTAATTCTTAACTCCGTTGTCTGACGTAGCGATAAAAATAGAGAATTTGAGTAAGCAATACCGCTTGGGTGTTGTCTCCACTGGTACGTTGTCGCACGATTTGAACCGTTGGTGGACGACAAAAATTCTCCGCAAGGAAGACCCATATCTAAAAATTGGCGAGGTAAACGACCGTGCTACTAAGGGTGATTCCGAATATGTGTGGGCGTTGAAGGACATAAATATGGAGATTAAGCAGGGTGATGTTGTGGGCATTATTGGGAAAAATGGAGCGGGAAAATCTACCTTGTTGAAATTGCTCTCTCGTGTAACGTCGCCAACTACAGGCACTATCTCGTACAAAGGGCGAATTGCCTCGCTGTTGGAAGTTGGTACAGGATTTCATCCCGAATTGACAGGCCGTGAAAATATTTATATGAACGGAGCCATAATGGGTATGAGCCGTGCGGAAATAACCCGTAAACTCGACGAAATTGTTGACTTTTCTGGTTGCGAACGCTATCTCGACACGCCAGTGAAACGCTATAGTTCTGGTATGACAGTACGCTTGGGCTTTGCTATAGCTGCACACATTGAACCCGATATTCTTGTAGTAGATGAGGTTTTAGCCGTTGGCGATGCCGAATTCCAAAAGAAAGCCATTGGCAAAATGCAGGACGTAAGCAAAGGCGAAGGAAGAACCGTGCTGTTTGTGAGTCATAATATGGCGAGTGTGAAAAGTCTGTGTACAATAGGATATCGTTTGCAAAATGGTTTGATTGTTGACGCTGGTGATATAGATACTGTTGTTAGTCATTATTTACGTGGAGACAACCAAATTGCGAATCATAAGATTTGGAATGAACCAGAAGTAAAGAAAAATGGTTTTGAGTTGTTGGAAATCGGTGTTCGAAAAAAAGGTTTTTCTGATTTTTCTGAACCTATAAGTATGATTAATGAGGCTGAAATAGTTATTCGCTATCGTTTAACAAAATCGTTTAAACAGTTTCATTTGACATTGCATTATAAAAATGAACAAGGACAACGAATATTCTCAAGTTCTGGTTGCGAGCGTTGTATTGCTTTACAACATGAAGAAGGAGACTATTTGCAGACATGTACAATACCAGGTGATTTTCTGAATTGGGGAACGTATTCTGTAGATTTATTGGTAGTGGAAGATAGGAAGAATGTTTTTTTAGTTGAAGATGATGTTGTTTCGTTTACTATTTCGAATAAAATAGTTGAAATGGGGGCTTTTATGGGAAGAGAACCTGGTGATGTAACACCTAAGTTTGATTTTGAAGAGGTGAAATTATGAGTGTCAAGCCAATAAATGTAACCTCTCCGTTGCTTCCTCCATTGGAAGAATTTGTGCCGTATTTGCAGAAAAGATGAGTAGGTATGCTTGATTTTGACAACATATTGACAACTGGCGAGAACCAACACGTGGAATTTAAGACGTCGTTTACCGAAGAAGTAATAGTGTCGTTAGTGGCATTTTGCAATGCCGATGGAGGATGTGTGTGTGTTGGAGTAAATGACAATGCCCAAATAGTTGGTGTATCGTTGGAAAAAGAAACTATTGCAAAATGGATTAACGAGATAAAGCAAAAGACCGAACCTGCAGTAGTTCCAAATGTAGATGTAGTTGAAAAAGATGGCAAAAAAATCGTTCTACTCTCTGTTGCCGAATATCCAATAAAACCTGTTTCAATAAAAGGTAGATACTACAAGCGTCAAGCTAATTCAAACCACCAGTTATCGGTTGACGAGATTGCAAATGAGCATATTCAGTCGTTAAACCTTAGTTGGGATAGTTACATTGACAACTCTCATTCTATTAACGATCTTTCCATTGAAAAAATTCATCGTTTCAAAACCGAAATTGAGCATTACTCAGGTCGTCCTATTATGCTGTCGGATATGGATTTTATAGAAAAAATGGAAATAATACGTAACGGCAAACCAACATTTGCCGCCTATTTAATGTTTGCAAAGGACTTTTGCTCAATAAGCGATGTACAAATTGGTCGGTTCAGAACGCCTACTCTTATTTCCGATTCCCTTTCGCTCAACACCGATCTTTTTTCTGAAGTAGAAGAGATTTTGACATTTATCAAAAAAAATATTTCTGTTGAGTTTTTGATTACAGGCAACGCACAACGTGAGGAGCAATACAATTATCCACTTGAGGCAATACGCGAAATAGTGCTAAACATGATTGTTCATAGAGATTATCGCGACAGTTCAAATAGTATTGTGAAAATTTTCGACAACCATATTGAATTCTACAATCCAGGCAAGTTATATGGCGGTATTTCCATTGAGAAACTTGCCTCAAATAATTACGTTTCTCGAGCCCGAAACAAAACAATTGCACGAGCATTTAAAGAAATTGGATTTATTGAGCAATATGGCTCTGGCATAATGCGCATACGCAAAATGTGTGAAGATTATGGGTGTCCTCAACCTCAATTTGAAGAAATTGACGGAGGTTTTAAATTCACCATTTTTTCAAAAACAAGTTCGGAGAAAAGTTCGGAGAAAAGTTCGGAGAAAAGTTCGGAGAAAACAGCCGATATACTTATAGAACTACTGAAATTAAATCCAAAATATACTATTGCAGAACTATCATCCGAAACCAAACTATCAACTCGTGCCGTAGAGAAACAAATAAAGAAACTGCGCGAAGAAAATAAAATTACACGTATAGGTCCCGATAAAGGTGGTTATTGGGCTGTAAACGACTTAAAAGACAAGAATGATGAATAACCCAATAAATGTAACATCTCCGTTGCTTCCTCCATTGGAAGAATTTGTGCCGTATTTGCAGAAAATATGGGATAATAAATGGCTTACGAATAATGGCGAAATGCACCAAGAATTGGAAAAACAGTTGGCTGAATATCTTGGTGTAAAATATATTTCCTTATTCTCGAATGGAACACTGGCATTGATTTCTGCTTTACAGGCATTAAATGTTACAGGAGAGGTAATAACAACGCCGTATAGCTTTGTCGCAACTACTCATTCAATATGGTGGAATAAAACAACACCCGTATTTGTTGACGTAGAACCGAAATATTTTAATATTGACCCAAATAAAATAGAGGCTGCAATAACAGAGAAAACAGCAGCTATTATGCCTGTACACGTGTATGGGAATCCGTGTGATGTAGATGCGATACAAAAAATAGCAGATAAATACCATTTAAAAGTTATTTACGATGCGGCTCATGCATTTGGCGTAAAGAAAAACGGAACTTCTGTTTTGAATTATGGCGATCTTTCGGTATTGAGTTTTCATGCGACCAAAGTGTATAGTACTATTGAAGGTGGTGCCGTTGTGTGCCATACAGAAGAGATGAAACATCATTTGGATAATCTTAAGAACTTTGGATTTCGTGGTGAAACTACGGTAGAAGAACCAGGAATAAATGCGAAATTAAATGAAGTGCAAGCGGCGTATGGTTTGTTGAATTTGCGTTATATTGATGATGCAATAGCGAAACGTAAAAAAATAGTAGAACTCTATCGTACATTGTTACAAGATGTTAGGGGAATTACCTTTTTGCCTGAGCAGGATGATGTTGCATATAACTATGCGTATTTCCCAATTTTTGTTGATGAACAAGAATATGGAATGTCCCGTAATGCGTTGTATGACAAATTAAAGGCGAACAATATCTACGGTCGTCGTTATTTCTATCCGCTAATTAGTTCGTTTGAACCATATAGAAATTATCCTTCTGCTTCAGTTGAAAATCTTCCTGTTGCAAATATGGTGGCAGAACAGGTTATTTGTTTACCGTTGTATTCTGATTTATCGGTGGAAAATGTGCGAGAAGTGGTAAATATTTTAGTTTGAGTTTATATGACACAGGAAGAGATACAGAAGTGTATAAAAAAAGGAGAGGGTGTAACGATAGAGTTTAAAAAAGCAACCAC
Organism: uncultured Bacteroidales bacterium; assembly: GCA_937892155.1. Taxonomy (GTDB): domain Bacteria; phylum Bacteroidota; class Bacteroidia; order Bacteroidales; family UBA1715; genus UBA1715. Next base: position 85,629 of record CALAUG010000030.1, read on the forward strand.
AGCTCTTCCTAAAAATTTTTTTGAGACGGTTTGTGCTTTTTTAAATCGTGAAGGTGGTACTATCATACTTGGTGTAAATGATGATGGAACTATAGAAGGAATAAATAAAAATTGTGTTGCTGATATATGTAAAACAATATCAAATCTTAGTAACAATATTGAAAAATTAAATCCAGTCTTTTTATTACAACCCGAAATTATTGAGATTGAAAATAAAAGTATTGTATATGTTTTTGTTCCTGCTAGTTCTCAGGTGCATAGGGTTGATAATAAAATTTTTGATAGAAGTGTAGATGGTGATTATATGCTGAAAACAAATACAGAAATCACAACAATGTATATTCGGAAAAGTGGTCTTTATTCAGAAAATAAAATTTATCCCTATTTGCGGTTTGAACATTTTGATGAACATGCTATACAAAAAGTAAAAAATCTAATCAGAAACAATCGGCCTGCGCATCCATGGCTTGCTTTGTCAGACACAGATTTCTTCAAAGCAGCTGGCTTATATAGATATGACATCACTACAAATCAGGAAGGATTTACATTAGCCTCACTAATGCTTTTTGGAAGTGAAGAAATCATACAAAGTGCATTGCCGTATTACAAAATAGATGCCTTGCTCAGAAAACAAGATCTTAACCGATATGATGACAGAATTACAACAAGAGGGAATTTAATTATTGCTTATGAAGCGTTGATGGATTTTGTGTCGAAGAATCTTATAGATAAATTTTACTTAGATGGTGATCAACGTATATCTGTGCGAGAAAAATTATTTCGTGAAATTGTAGCAAATTTCTTAATTCATAGAGAGTATCTTAATCCGTATCCATCTACTTTGATTATTACAAAGGATAATTTGGTTACAGAAAATGCGAATCGTCCACTAAGAATAGAACAGGTTACATTGGCTAATTGTCAATCTTTCCCAAAAAATCCTCATATAGCTCAAATGTTTGTTCAAATGGGATATGCGGAAACATTAGGGTCTGGAATTAGGAATATATATAAGTATTCTAAACTCTATACAAATAAAGAACCCAATATTATAGATGATAATGTTTATAAGATAACAATACCTATACTTGAGGACAAAAAAGTTCATAATGTTGGCACATTAAGTGGTACATTAAATGGCATATTAAACGAAAAACAGCAATTAGTTTATAATTACATAAAGGAGAATTCGGGTGTAAATATCACGAAAATAACAGAAGGGCTTGCCATTCCTCGTAACACGCTGAACAAGATAATAGCCTTCTTAATAGAAAAGGAGATGATAGAAAGACGCGGTGGCAAAAAATTTGGTGGGTATTTTCCCTTGAAGAATGAAAAAAAACGGGGAAAGGGTTTCCCATTACAATTTTTAGATTAATTTAGGTATGAATCTCGGTAAGAAAGACAAATTATTTGAAACAATGATTGATTCTATTTGGTGTTCGTTGGAAAATTTGCCTGTCGCAAATAAGGTTGCAGAACAAGTTATTTGTTTGCCGTTGTATCCAACGTTGGATACAACCATAGTTTCTGCTGTTTGTAAACTATTACGTTGCTAATCATTAAGAAAACTATTGATTCTTTTTGTGAATTTGTTATTCTCTATCCAATTGTAAAAACCAATTTTCGTAAAAAGGATGTTTCTACAAAAATCGATAGCAGAACATGCTAAAAAGATAGAAATAACGCTAGTTATTGCGAAGGGAATTAGATATGGTGAATCTATCATTTGTGGAACTTGTAAAAAGTCCTGCCATAGCCATTGTCGCATTGTATCGCAATTAGCATGAATAAGTAGAATTCCAAATGTCGTAGCTGCGATAGTGTTTATACATTTAGATTGTCTTATTTGCAGGTTTTTGAAAAACAAAAATGAACAAATAGCTGTTGACAGAGCAAAAATTGCGTTAGAGTCGGATACAAAGTAATATTGGACTCTATGGTTTGTTTTTACGCTTATATAGATGCACGTAAGAATACTAATGATGGAAAGAATTAGTGATAATATTGTTGCTACACCCCATAACCTACAATTATTCATAATTGGTTTAGGATATAATCGAATGTATGATGCTATAAGATAAAGTACAATGAACCATGATACATAATTCATGCTTGTGCCAAACAGCATACCACAAATTGTGTATATAATTAAACTGAGGCTAATTAAAAGTATATGTTGTTTTTCGTTAATGTTGGAAATAAGTGCATTAAGAAATGGAATACATAAGTAGAATAGAAGAAAGCAACTTGTGAAATTGTGTTCTATACTATTAACTGGTGTAAAAATTTCCGTAATTCTTTTAATTGAAATTGTATCAATCCCGAAACAAAGAAAAAGTAAAAAAATAAGCACGTTGTAGAATAGAACTTGAGAAAAAAGTTTGAAAAATTTTTGGATATTAAAATTTTTGAACTCTGTTTTGCACATAAAGTATCCTGTAATTAGTACAAAACAATTTATTCCTGTTTTTCCCCATGCTCCAAATAAGAAAAGAAATATTGAATTTATAGAGGAAGGATGAACCCACAGAGACTCCATAATACCAGAATTTACCACAAAGTGATGTGCTATAATGAGAAGCATTGTGATACATCTGTAGAGTTCTAAATTTGAATCTCTTTTCATAAAAATTATCTATGATACAAATATAAACAATATCTTTGTATTGTGATTTGTATATAGAGAATGGAATCTTTTTATTCAGAGGAAGAAATAAAGCATCTTGGTTTAAAATCGTATGGAAATAATGTGCGAGTAAGCAGAAAAGTTTCCATATATGCTCCAGAAATGATTAAAATCGGTGATAATGTTCGTATTGACGATTTTTGTGTTTTGTCGGGAAGTATAGTAATTGGGTCAAATGTACATATAGCAGCATATTGCGCTTTGTATGGGGGTGAAGGGATAACGATAGGGGATTATTCTGGATTATCGGCAAGATGCACACTTTATAGTGTTACTGATGATTTTTCTGGAAATTTTTTAGTTGGCTCTTGTGTAAATAATGGGGTTAGAAATTTGATACGTGGGAAAATAGAAATAAAAAGATATGTTCAAGTTGGCGCAGGCTGTGTTGTTTTACCAGGAGTTTTATTAAATGAAGGTGTTGCTGTTGGAGCGATGTCTTTGGTAAACAAAACACTTCCTCAATGGTCTATTTGTTACGGAATACCTGCAAAATGGCAAAGGGAAAGGAGTAAAAATTTGTTAAATTACGTGCAGTGAAGACTTTTTTGTTAGGAATAAAATTGTTGGTAATGTCAATGTTTTTTTCATTGACTGTCAATTCTCAAATTGGTTGCCCATTGAAAATTGGTGGATTGTCAGCATGGTGGTGTGCTGATTCTGTAAAACAAGATGCTGGTTCTAAGGTTATAAATTGGGTTAGTGTTGATGGGGAGTTAAATGTAGTGCAAGAAATTGAAGAATGGGCTCCAACATTGATAAAAAATGTTCCTGAGTTAAACGGCCATTCCGCTTTACATTTTGATGGTAATGATTTTTTAAATGGTAGCAATATTTTAAATATTGGAAAAAATGGGCAAACAGTTTTTATTGTGGGCAAGACGCAAAATAAAACTGGAACATTTTATGCTAAATCGTATTATGGTAGCATAAAAAATAGATTTTCTTTGTATTATGATTCAAAACCTTTGTTTTTTATACAAATTGGTAATACGAATTATATGCCGACGGGGGTTGCCAATTTAAATTCATATGATTTGTTTTCCACAAAAATTGATTTCGAAAATAATTACATGTCTTTATTTCAAAGTGAAGCCAATTATATCAATGAATTACCGCCAATATCTTCTGCTATAACGAATACGTTCGATTTTTTGGTAGGGGCATACAATAATAAGACTGGTTTTGTTCCTCCTATAGACAATCTATATCTCACTGGCGACATTGCCGAACTCATTTTCTACGATCGTCCTCTTTCCAACATTGAGCGACAATCCGTAGAAAACTATCTTCGTTCTAAATATTTTCCGGGAACAGAGCGGGAACAATTTTCGTTTGGCGATGATATAGAGCAACTATATAGTTTGAAACCAGTCGTTTTGACTGTTCCTGATAGAGATTATTTCAAAACATACAAGTGGGGTACGGGAGAAACAACTCAAAGCATCACTATACAAAAATCGGGTATGTACGATGTGTTTGTTACCGATGATTGGGGGTATGAGTATGTTGATACTATTTCTATTTCATTCCCTGAACTGAAGTATATTTCGAGTCAGACTATCTGCGATGGCGAGTCGCTTGTGTGGGATTGTGGCTTGAAGGGCGATTATTCGTATGCGTGGAGTACGGGTGAAACTACGCAGGCTATTTCTATTACCAAAGCTGGCAAGTATGCGGTGAAGGTTACCGACAATGAAGGATATTCCATTTTGTCGGATACGGTGGAAATTTTTGTGGATGACTTTTCTACTACAGCAAAATTGGGTGCAGATACAGCTGTGTGCGAGGGCAATCGTATTGGCTTGGCTACTCGCGTCAACGATGCGAAGCATTATCTGTGGAGTACAGGCGATACCACGGCAACCATAGCCATACAAACTGGTGGTACCTATAGTGTGGCAGTTACCAACGAATTGGGTTGCACTGCTACCGATGAGGTAAAGGTTGCCATTAAAGGTGTGGCTCCTATTGTTAACTATGTTTCGCAGTACCATTGCTTGGGCGAGACTACCGAACTGCTTTCAAATTCATATACTACCGATAATACTGCCATTACCAATACTATGTGGGTAGTGGGGAACGATACGCTTACTGGTGCCGTGCAGCACTATGTGTTCGATACTACAGCTTCTTTCCCATTCACGTTGTTTGTAGAGAATGAGGCTGGCTGCGTGCAGTCGTTGTCTTCTGCCATTACCATTCATCCAGTGCCTGTGGCTCAATTCTCTCCGAAAATTTCTTGCCAGTTTACGCCTAACACTATTGCTTCCACGGCAACAATAGCGAGTGGCAAGATAGCATCATACCAGTGGAATGCACAAGGTGACGTTGCTACTGATTCTCTTATTTCATTCGGCTCCGATGAGGTTGGCTCGTTTCCGGTAACGTTGCGGGTTACCTCGGATTTTGGTTGTTCAAACGAAATTACCGACAATGTGGTTGTCCGCCCGTCGTCGAAAATAGAATTTGTTCATACCAAGGCTTGTCTTGGCGATACGGTGCTGTTCTTCGACATTACCGACTATAAGCCGTATAATCCTATACTCGAAGGCTACTGGCTCTTCGATGGAAAGAAATATCAGTACCGCGATGTGATAAGTCTGAAACTCACCGATACGCTCCATCATCCTATAGCACTTCACGTAAAGACTTTCAATGGCTGTGTGAACATTGCATCCGATACCATTGCCGCTCACGATGTTCCTCGTCCTGTTGTTGCCGATACACTCTATGCTTGTCCGAATGCGGGCATATTGTTGTCCGACCGTGGAACTTCTGCCGATGCAATCAAAAACTATCAGTGGTCTATCAATGGTGTGGAGTCGTCGGAGCAACAACCAATTGCTGAGTTTGCCGAAAGTGGTACGTATCCATATTTTGTCTTCGTTACCACCGATGCCGACTGCTACAATCGGGCACAGGGTGTGATAGTGGTTGAAGATATGCCGCAGGCCGATTTCTCATTCTATCCCGAATACGGTGCTGCTCCGTTGGACGTGGAATTTACTAACTTGTCGGAACACGCAGTACGTTATCAGTGGACGTTTGAAAAGTCTGTGGTAACCGATGAAGAACATCCTACTTATACTTTCGAGGATAAAGCAAATTCATACGCAAAATTGCGTGCCTCGTCCGAACACGGTTGTGCCGATTCGGTTACGAAATATATTCCAGTGCAATTGTCAGACCTCAAACTGCAGATATTAGATGTTGTTGCCACTTTGAATAAGGGTCAGATACAATATACCATACAGATTTTGAATACGGGTAACGATAATATTCCAGAAATGGAGATATCATTGCAAAGTCCCGACTTCCCTATGCTGACGGAGACGTGGTTTGGCGCTCTCAAGGCTAACGATGTCCTCAATTATACGTTTACTACCAAAACGGCAGCAAAGAACGGCGAAATACCAGCTTTTTTGTGCGCATCGGCATCTATAGCTTCAACAAACCAGAATGCAACCTACTATAGTGATGAGTTTTGTAAGGATAATTCGGGGAAATTTATGGTGTATAGCATAGCTCCGAATCCAGTAGAAAAAACGGCACAAATATCCTTTAACACGAAACAAAAAGGTACGGTAACAATAGAATGTTACGACGATGCAGGAAAGGTCCGTCTCTCACAAGAATTCACCGATGTTACCGCAGGTTTCCACACAATTCAGTTCGATGCAAGCCAACTACCAGCAGGCCGTTACACTGTGCAGATTGCACAAGGCAACCAAAAGGAACGAATGGCGATAATGAAGAGGTAAGGGGAGTTAAGAATTAAGAATTAAGAGATAAGAGTTAAGAATGTGGAGACGGAGTACACTCCGTCTCTACACTCATTTTGAATGTAGTGCAGTGAAGAATCTGTCTCCCAAGCAGAGGGTAGCAAAGAATAATGTCTTTTGCAAAAACACACTAATTTCTTGGTGCGATTATTGCAAAAAGACACTAAAAACAATTATATTTGCTTGCAAAAAGGCACTAAAATATGCTTAAGCGTAAGATTATCAATATTTTAAACGATTGGAAGAAAAGTTCTCATAAAGAGGCTCTTTTGCTCAAAGGAGCAAGACAAATAGGCAAGACCACTGCTGTGCGAGAATTTGCCAGACAAAATTATACGCATTTTGTAGAAATAAATTTTGAACAAAATCCCGAAGTTAAAGAGGCTTTTGCGGGTAGTAGAGACGCAAGAACCATTATTAGCCGACTGAGTTTAATGGGATACGGACCTTTTGTTGCAGGTAAAACTCTTGTCTTTTTTGATGAAATTCAGAGTTGTCCCAATGCCCGGACTGCCATAAAATTTTTGGTTGAGGATAATCAATTTGATTACATAGAATCTGGCTCGTTGCTTGGTATAAACTATGCAGAAGTAAGTAGTTATCCTGTTGGTTTTGAGTTTCAAGTGGAAATGTTTCCTCTCGATTTTGAGGAATGGTTATGGGCAAACGGCATCAGCGATGAGATAATACAAGAGGTAAAAAATAACTTTATCAATGGCAAAAACATAGATGCTGTAACCCATGAGCAGTTGATGAAGCTTTATCGCAATTTTTTGATTGTTGGGGGAATGCCCAAAGTCGTAACTACGTACTTGGAACATATTGATTTTGCTGAAGTTATACGTCAGCAACGTATAATTATAGATAGCTATCGTGACGACATTGCAAAATATGCTGCGTCCCAAAAAACAAAGGCAAAGCGTTTTTTTGATGCCATACCGTCGCAAATTGCCAAACAGCGTAAACGTTATATACTTTCCGACTTGGAAAAGACTGGTAATATGCAAAAATACGAAGATGCAGCACAATGGTTAGCTGATGCAGGTATTGCTTACTTCAGTTACAACACACATACGCTTGCAATGCCGTTTGAGCAATATGAAAATCGTAATCTGTTTAAAGTCTATTTACTTGACACGGGTTTGCTCTGTTCTTTATGGGGCGAAAAATTGCAATGGGAAGTAATGAAAGGAAACATTGCAATAAACGAAGGTGGATTGACCGAAAATTTTGTCGCCGCCGAATTGGTTAAACACGGACACCAATTGCATTATTATGATAGGAAAAGTCGTAACGAATTGGATTTCCTGATTCGCGAAAATAATTTGGTTTCTATCATCGAAGTAAAATCGGGAAACGATTACAAGAAACATTCGGCATTGAACAATGTAATGGACGAGTTTTCGGAATTTATTGAAAGAAGTATCGTGTTAAGCAAATTCAATATAGACAACTCCGAAACTATACAATACAGTCCAATATACACCTCAATGTGGTTGTAGATTCTAAATGAAATTTAGATGTAAATGCCCAAATAAGCTTGACCGAAATTCAACTATGTTTTGATTCAATTTCAATTACTTTTTTCGCTTGAAGCTTTCACTGAACTTGCGTCTTTGTCGTTCTTCTCTTGTCATTTCCATTTTTTACCTTTTTTATGGTCAAGCTATTTCAGGAATTGACATTTACATACGTATCACAGAATGCTGACTTTATTAGAAAAATAAAGAATTGTGTTGTGTATGTGTAGGGAAAGTTGTACGTTTGTCAAATTATGTTTTTCATGGATACTCCATTAGTTTCTATCTGTTGTTTAGTATACAATCATGAACCATTTCTTCGAGAATGTTTCGAAGGGTTTGTTATGCAAAAAACAACTTTCCCTATAGAAGTTCTTGTTCACGATGATGCCTCGACTGATCATTCTGCCGATATTATTCGAGAATATACCGCAAAATATCCAGATATATTTAAGCCTATCTACCAAACTGAAAACCAATATTCAAAAGGTAAAGGTTTTGTTGGTTTGCAATTAAACTTTGAACGTGCACAAGGTAAATATATTGCAATGTGCGAAGGTGATGACTATTGGACGGATCCATTGAAATTGCAAAAACAAGTTGATTTTCTGGAGAAAAATGAGGATTATAGTTTCTGTGCAACGGGATATGATGTATATAACCAAGAAGAGTCCTCATGGGAAGAAGAATATGATAATTCTATATGGGGGAATTTTGATATTAATGTGTTTTATAATCATTGGTTGGTTCAATTGTTGACTGTGGTTTTTCATCGGGATATGGTTGATATTGAAGAAACGAAAAAATATAAACTATTTAGGGATTATCATTTGTACTATTTTTTATTAAAAAAAGGGAATGGGTTTAAATTAAATGATATAACTGGTGTATACCGAAAACATAATGGGGGCGTTAACTCAAAGGGAAATGAATTGTTTCATTTAAAAACAGATTATGAAGTGGTAAAAGATTTGTATATGAAAAATCGACATGATACAGATTTGGAAAACCAAGTTTTAATTTTTTTAGATAATTATCATCATTTTATTGTTGTTCATTTGAGAGATGGTAATTTTTATAGAAATCTTCTTTATGTATTTATAGAATATTTTAGGCTAAAAGGGGGAATATTTGCAGCAACGAAAGTTTGGGATGTTTTTTACCCTCATTTGTACGGTTTCGTAAAAAATAGATTATGCAGATAGATAAAGTGTTTTTATAAAAATGAAAAAAAAATATACTTTGATAGATTTCTTTTTCATTAGTTGTAGAAAACTACAACTAGTGATACTATCACTTAGATATCAATATTTTCAAATGTATAAAAAAGTGCGTGGTATTAATGATCTCGTTATTCATTATTATTCGGTATGTTGGAATGAGGAGAAAATATTACCTTTTGTTTTTTCTCATTATGATGATATTGTTGATCATTACTATGTATGGGATAATGGAAGTACAGATAATACATTGTCTATATTAAAAGCAAATCCTAAAGTGACAATTTGTAATTTTGAAACAGAAAATAAGTTTGATGATTTAAAACATCTAATAATAAAGAATAATGAATGGAAAAAAAGTCGCGGGAAAGCAGATTGGGTTATAGTATGTGATACGGATGAATTCCTCTATGGAGAAAAACATTTAAAGCAGATATTGAAGGATACGAAAAAAACGATATTTAAGCCTGAAGGATATGATATGATAACAGATATCTTCCCTAGAAATACAAAAACAATAGTTACTCAGGTTAGTAGAGGTATTAAAGATCCTTACTATAATAAGTTGGTCTTATTTAATCCTTATAAGATAGTTGATATTAATTATTCGCCAGGTTGCCATTCTGCAAATCCAACAGGTTTAGTCTTATTTAGTGATTTTGAATTGAAATTGCTTCATTATAAACGTTTAGGATTGGATTATCTACTCCAAAGAAATCATATTTTAAACTCTCGGTTTAAAGAGGAGAATAGACAAAAAGGAATGGGGGTACAATATGGTTACACTGATGCAAGTGTTACGTCTAAATTTTATCAAGATTTAGAAAAAAGTAAACAAGTCTTTTAGAAAATAGAATAGTAATCTGTAAAAGTATTAAAATTGATTAAAGTTTCCATCATTATAGTAAACTACAAAACTCCATCATTGACAGTTCAATGTGTACAATCAATACTATGGTTTGAAACAACACTAAATTATGAAATTATAGTTGTTGATAATGATTCTCAAGATGATACAGAGCAACAATTACGTGCAATATATCCAAATTTGAAATGGGTACAAATGGGATATAATAGTGGTTTTGCAAAAGCGAATAATGCTGGGTTGAAAACAGCAGAAGGTAATTACATTTTATTCTTGAACTCGGATACTATCTTAATAGAACCAATATTTCAGAATTTGATAAATTCTTTAGATGAAAACCGTGTTGGATTAGTTTCTTGTAAAATGTTAAATATGGATAAAACGTTGCAATTAAGCTATTATGATTGCAATCATGTATTTAAGAATATTTGGCGAAGAAATCCGTTTGTGATAAAATGTACAAATGTTACGGAACGTATAAAAAAGGAAAAAAGACAATTGCAAGAAAATCATGCTATTGTGCATTATCCAGATTGGGTTTCAGGTGCTGTTATGATGCTTCAGAGGAAGGTTTTAGAAAACTATAACCTTTTCTGGGACGATCGTTTTTTTATGTATTGGGAAGACGTTGAATTGTGTTTTAGACTTAGAAAATTACATTTAAAAATAAAATATAATCCATATTGTCAATTGATACATCTTGGTGGTGGAGGTGCTAATGTTCCTTTTCAAAGATATTGTATGATGGAAAAATCTAAATTGCTTTTTGTTCGAAAAAGGTATGGGTGTATTTTATATTATGTGTATTTATTTCTTTTTAAAAGTGAGTTGTATTTAGAGAAATTTCTTGAATTGAGAAAAAAACATTCACTAGATGGTTTATTAAAGAAAGAAGTAGCTTTTTATTTAAAATAGAACTTTTGAACAATAAGCAGAAAATGACATTTTCTATCATAATTTCTACATATAATCGTGCTTCGTTTTTACCAAGAGCAATAGAATCAGTATTAGCACAAACCTATACTGATTGGGAACTAATTATAGTAGACGATGGTAGTACGGATAATACAAAAGAAGTTGTCCTGCAGTATAAAGATGCTCGTATTCGATATATTTACCAGCAAAATGCCGAACGTAGCGCTGCCCGCAACAACGGAATAAACAACGCTACTGGCGATTATGTTTGTTTTTTAGATAGTGATGATAGCTATCGTTCAGACTATTTAGAGACAGTATATGGATTAATTTTAAATTGTGATAAAACTGTGTTTGTTATATCTGGCATGTCAGTACATAGGAATGAAAAAGTTGTAGAAGTTATTCCTGAGGATATAGGTTATAATAGGTTTCATTATTTCTTTCAGAAATCGGTACCCCCAAGTGTTGTTTGTTTGTCAAGGTCTTTGTTGGAAATCCATTCGTTTGACGAAGGAGTTGTTGTTTCAGAGGATACAAAATTATGGGTAGAAATAATGAGAGAAAATCCGATAGTATTACTTAATAAGACAATAGGTGTTGATTTTTATTTTCATGAAAGTAATACCATAAATGTAAAGAAAAGAAATGTTTATGCAGAAAGGAAAAAAACTTTACAACGGATCTTAGTAGAAGATGTAAATGGAAATATAAATAAACGTTTTGCAACGTATGTAATGGATGATTGTACTTTCGGTATAGTAAGATTTTATCTTTACCAATCTCAAAAATTTAAGGTAATTATTATTATACTGAAGTCAATTGTCTTTGTTCCAACACATAGATTGAGAGAAAAATTAGGCTCTCTTCGAAATGTTTTATTAAAAAATACATTATGACAATAAAAGAATTTCTACTTCGTGTATATAATTGGGGCTTTGTTAGTCATGAGAAAACCGACAATAATCAGCAGAAAATTCGGAATGCTGAATGGAATGCAATTGTTGAATATATCCCATATAATACAAAGTTTGTGGACATAGGCTGTGGGGCGGGATATTCCATGGAAAAAGCTTGGTTAGATAGAAGATGTGATTGTTATGGTATTGACCCTTGTCCTGGAGAGCATGGTGTAGGTCGTTATGATCAGTTGAAAGATTCGTTGAATATTAAACAAGGATATGCAGAAGCGGTTCCTTATGATGATAAATCATTTGATGTCGTATACTCTTCTCATGTGTTAGAACATGTTAAAGATGAGGTTAAATCATTATCGGAAATGCGACGCATATTAAAAGATGATGGTATTTTAATTATTGGGATGCCAACTGCAACAATGGCATGGGTTAATTTTTTTACGCAATTACTTTTTACTACACATCAGCGGATTTTCAATGTGTTATTTAAATTAGTACCAGGAATAACTACTGGCAACACTCCATTGGTTAATATGCTGATACCCTATTCCCATAGTTATCCGCGGGCAAAAACAATTTTTTATGATATAATACACTATCGTATCTTAAATTGGCGAAAATTGGTAGAAAAAGAATTTTATGTAGAACGAGAATTACGACCAGCAATATATCCTTATCCTGAATATCGACAGTTATTTAAACTTCGAAAGAATAAGAGATTGAGTAGTAGTGTGTTTTTTATTTGTAAAAAGAAATGAAACAACGAATCCGCAATCTAGACACCTTCCGTGCCATTGCTGCCATTGTAGTAATGATAGGGCACATAGAATTGTTTCGGCAGAATAATTTCGGGCAATCGTTGTTTGGTACAGTCCCAAGTGGTCATACTGCAGTGATGATGTTCTTTGTAATTTCAGGGTTCTTGATTTCGTTTTTGCTGACCAAGGAAAAAGAAAAATATGGGCAGATAGCATTAAAGGATTTTTACTTACGAAGAATATTTAGAATTTGGCCTGTGTATTATTTAGTGCTAATTACGTCTTATTTCTTATTTTTTACCCCCCCCAGTTGCAAAACAATTGCGTTTGCCGTAACGATACTGCCGAATGTTTCCCATATTTTGCAATGTGGATGGAGCACTTCTCCGCAAATATGGTCGATTGGTGTTGAAAATTTGTTCTACATATTCTTTCCTTTTGCGATAATGTTCATCAAAAAGGAAAGAATCCCTCTTGTGTTGATTTTTTTTATAATAGGATATGCGCTGTTGCCACACGTCATTGCATTTACGAATGTGAGGACATTGCAAAATGAGACATTGGAAACTATAAATAACAAGTTCTTTTATTGCAACAAGTTTGATTCACTTGCCATTGGCTGTCTGATAGGGCATCTATATGCCACGAAATCGCATTGTTTGAAGTTTCTGTATAATAAGATTGTATTTGCAATCTGTACTATTCTTGCTATTGTTTGTTGGGGAGGGAATATAGAATTACAGCATTTTAATGATGAATTTATGTCGGTGCTTTTTGCTGTTGTGATATTGAATGTTTGCACAAACGATGAGCTTCACATTAACATAGAAAATGAAGTAACAAAATTTTTAGGGAAAATATCGTATGGAATGTATATGTACCATTGGATAGTGCTGTTGATAGCATTTAAGATATTCCCATTGACTGCCTCTGTTGGCTCAACGGTAATCCTCTATAGCTTTGTTATAGGTGTAACAATTTTGTGTGCGTGGATTTCATTTGAGACATACGAAAAGTTTTTCTTAAACTTAAAGAAGAATTTTGAAAGATGAAATATGATTACATAATAGTTGGAGCTGGACTTTTTGGATCAACATTCGCATATAAAGCAAAGCAAGCAGGAAAGAAATGTTTAGTGATAGACAAGCGTCCGCAACTTGGCGGGAATGTGTATTGCGAGAATATGGAAGGTATAAACGTACATAAGTATGGGGCGCATATATTTCATACATCCAATAAACAAGTCTGGGATTTCGTAAATTCTATTGTAGAATTCAACAGATATACAAATTGTCCTATCGCAAATTATAAGGGGCAATTGTTTAATCTGCCCTTTAATATGAACACGTTTTACCAAATGTGGGGCGTGACAACGCCCGAACAGGCTCAAGCAAAAATCAATGAGCAAAAAGCCGAAGCCATAGCTTCATTAAATGGTAAGGAACCTTCGAACTTGGAGGAACAAGCGTTAACACTGGTTGGTAAGGATATTTTTGAGAAACTAATAAAAGAATATACCGAAAAGCAATGGGGGCGTTCTTGTAAAGATTTGCCAGCATTTATTATAAAACGATTGCCTGTTCGTTTCATTTTCGATAATAATTATTTCAACGACAAATATCAGGGAATTCCTATCGGTGGCTATAACACATTGATAAATGGATTGTTGGCAGGAGTGGAATGTGAGACCAATGTAGATTTCTTTAATTCCGAATATAGGGATTGGCAGAAATTTGCTGAGACGTTGGTTTATACGGGTGCCATAGATGAGTATTTTGGTTATTCTCTTGGGAAACTTGATTGGCGTACGGTATCTTTTAAGACCCGTGTAGAGAATTGTGCTAACTATCAAGGAAATGCCGTGGTAAATTACACCTCGCACGAGCAACCATATACACGCGTTATTGAACACAAACATTTCGAAATGTTTGGGCAACAAGTATATGATTGTCCTAAAACAGTTGTGAGCGAGGAATATTCAACCGAGTATAAGGAAGGTATGGAACCATACTATCCTGTAAATAATGAGAGAAATAACGATCTTGCAGAACAATATCGCAAATTAGCAAAAAATGAAAAAAATGTTATTTTTGGGGGGCGTTTGGCTGAATATAGATATTATGATATGGCACCTATTATAGAACAAGTTAGTAAGTACTTTAACACAAAATGATAGCGAATTTATTTCAAAAATATCGAGAGTTTATAGTATACGGCATTATTGGGGGAACGTGTGCTTTATTTGATTTTTGTGTTTATTCGTTGTTATGTTTTTGTATTCCATTTCTAATTGCTAATATCATTAGTACACATTGTGGTATATTTTTGAGTTTTTTTCTGAACAGAAAATACAATTTTAAAGTGAAGGACAAAACGTTTCGACGTTTTATAACATTCTATGTTGTAGGATTGTTAGGTCTTGGATTGAGCGAATTGTTGTTATTTGTATGTGTGAATCAACTAAATATAGAAAAGTTATCTGCGAAATTGATAACAGTGTTTATAGTTGCATTGATTCAGTTCGTTTTAAACAAATGTGTAACATTTAGGAAATAAATTGATATGGGAAAACTATATATTGTAATGCCTGCTTATAATGAGGCAGAAAACATAGAAGAAACCATTAATCAATGGTATCCAGTTGCAGAGAAAATTTCAAAAGAAGGATGTGAATGTCAATTGGTGATTGCCGATGATGGAAGTAAAGATGATACATACGAGAGAATGTGTCAGATACAAACAGACAAGCCATTGTTTATTCCTTTGACAAAACAAAATTCTGGACACGGAGCAATGGTATTGTATTTATATCGTTATGCGATAGAGAATGGAGCAACATATATTTTTCAGACCGATAGTGATGGACAAACCTTGCCAGAAGAGTTTTGGCAAATGTGGAAGAACCGAACACAAAATGATTTTCATATAGGTACTCGTGGCGGTCGTCAGGATGGTTTTAGTAGGGTGTTAGTAACTCGAACGTTGAGGTTAGTTGTATGGGTAATGTTTGGTGTATGGGTAAAAGATGCAAATACCCCGTTCCGATTGATGAGTGTCCAACGTTTACAAGAAATTCTGCAGTATGTGCCAGAAGATTTCTTTTTAGCAAATGTGGCAGTATCTGCTATTGCGGTAAAAAAGAAAGAATCCATTGCTTGGTATCCCATTACATTCCGCCCACGACAAGGTGGTATAAATTCCATTAATATGAAACGGATTGTTAAAATAGGATGGAAGGCCATAGGAGATTTTAGGGAAATAAATAGAAACTTAAAATAACAAGATGTTTTTTTCAATTATAGTAACTATAGTTTGTTGTCTGGTTTTTTATATCACAGGTTTACTAATTTTATGGAGTGCCAAGCTAAATCATATACATGATCGTTTTGAAAATGTCTTTGTAAGTTTCTTGATAGGCTTTTTATTTCTTTCTAGTGTATATTCATTTGTAAAAACGTCAGGGAATACGGTTAGTTGGGGATTCATAATAGTTTTTCTTATCTTTTTTTCATATTGTAAAATAAGTGGCAAACAGATAGAACGTACTTCGTTAAAAGAAATCTTCGTAAGGATGCACAACGACTTACCTTGTTGGTTACCCATTGTTGTCACGTCATTAGTATTTGTCATAGTTAATGGATATTTTTTTTATGGAAAACCATTTAATTCTGAACCTCATTTTGATTATAGCTATTATGCTGCAGTAGCAGATGAAATGGCTATACGAGGTGTTGAGTCAAACAATATATTGCGCGATGTATTGTGGCAACAACATATCGCTCCAACTCCATATCATTATATAGAATTGTGGGCCACATCTATGATTTCGTCATTATTTCATATTAATAGTACAGAAACGATATTTATTATTATTTATACAATACTTGGAACATTATTGGTTTTAGGGTTATTTGCTTTAGCAAGACAATATAAAAACAAGATGGTTTTTTACATAATTGCGTTATTGGCAATGTTCTCAGCGCCAATTGCTTACTTTGACTATACTTTGGGGTTTAACATTTTTAGAGTTTTAAATCTTGAGACAATTTTTACGTCTTTAATAAACACGAAAACACAAATAGTTGCGATATTTTTCGTGTTCTCGGTGTTACTTTATAAATATGACAAAAACTATTTCTTGATATCATTATTGTTTTTACCTATTGTAAATATAGTTTTAGCACCATCTATATTTATTACCGTAGGAAGTCTGTTATTGTTTCAGTCAATAAAGAAATCAAAAAAATCATTTGTGGTTTTATTGGAAACAATTGGATTAGGAGTTTTTATACTCTGTTTTTATATATTGCAGTCAAAAGGTGATTCTTTAGGGAATTTTAGCACTCAAAATGTAGAGGACAACGTCTTCGGCTTGTCTTTGATTGTGAAATCAACAATCAAATTAGGTTTATTTTTGTTAATATATCATTTCCCTATTATTCTAACACTATTTTACTATTGGAAGAAAGATAAAAATGCCATAACTAATCTTATAAGTAGAAAAGGTATGTTGATTATTGCAACTTCAATACTCTTATTTACAGGTTTTATCTTTGCACAATTAACAAAAGGTGTTCGAGATAATACACAATTTTATGCTTTAGCCACAGAGATATTGCCTATTGTCTATGTGATTTTTGTTTTTGAAATTTTGGTATTAAGCAATAAAATATGGGAGCAAATAACTATAATTATAGTTTGTTTATTTTTCTTTGTTTTTAGTTTGCATTATAACACATTTCAAGTGGAAAATCCATATCCTTTTAGTACAGATATTAAGTTCTTAAATGATGTGGAAAATTCGGTTTCAAAAACGAACTCAAAAGTTGTAGCATCATTAGATGCTTCTTATTCATATCCTTATCCTATAAGTTCTCAAACTGGCATTTATTTGAGAACTATTTATATTGGAGAAAGAAATATGTATACTCCGATAGTATCAACCTTTACTGCTTTTTCCGACAAGTACGAAGAAGAACATGGAGAGGCAACATTAGACACATTACAATACGAATTTTTGCTCGCAAATAATGTAAAGCAAATAGTGTCAAAATCCTGTCTGAAACTACCTACTTGTATAGAAACCCTTGTTGATACAACTTACGTTTCTAAAGATGGTAAATTGTTTTATTTGTTGAAATAACTTAGGATGCTTAAAACCGTAAAAAAATGACACGCATTCTCCATATAATACCCCAATTACGCAAAGGCGGTGCAGAACGGCTTTGCTTTGATAGTGATATAAGATTCGTGGTAAAACCAAAATCTCCAAACAACCGAAAAGTAAATCTCTAAATAACCGAAAAGTAAATCTCCAAACAACCGAAAAATAATCGTAATATATTGATAATTTGTAAAATATTATATTTTTGCAAAAAAGCTTGTTATGGAACAAAATCCAACATATAGTAATCGTATAGCGGATGTCGTGCTATCACGAAAACTATTGTCTTCTAGTGCTGTGTTACTTCAAGGACCAAAATGGTGCGGTAAGACAACTACGGCAGAACAGCTTGCAAAAAGCATATTGTATATGGCAGATCCAGATGCCTTACAAAAGAATCTGTTTATAGCCTCTACCAATGTAAAGTCATTATTGGTTGGTGACACCCCTCGTTTGATTGATGAATGGCAGGTTGCCCCACAAATTTGGGATGCCGTTCGTTTTGAATCAGACAATCGAAAAAATGTTGGTTTATTTATTCTAACAGGCTCTGCGGTTCCTCCTGTAACAAATAAAATTCAACATACAGGAACAGGGCGGATTTCGCGTGTTACTATGCGTCCCATGAGTTTGTGGGAATCGAAAGAAAGCAATGGGACTATAAGCCTACAAGATTTGTTTGAAAAGGGCGGTGAACCGATTTTTGGAGAATGCGAAAAAAAATTAGAAGACATTGCATATTACATTTGTCGTGGAGGATGGCCAATGGCAGCTACGATTATGAAAGGTGAAAGCGCATTGGAAACCGTATACTCGTACTATGAAGCAATAACAGAAATTGATATTTCCAGAGTTGATTCGGTGCGACGTGGTCAGGAACGCACAAAAAAACTGATGCGTTCATTAGCTCGCAATCAAGGAACACAAACTAGCTATTCCAAGTTGAAAGATGATATTGCGACCAATGACAGTCGTACATTGGACGAAGATACTATTGCTTCATATATAGAGGCTTTGAAAAAGATATTTGTCGTGGAAGATATGGAAGCGTGGAATCCTAACCTAAGAAGTAAATGTTCGATTCGCACTACCGACACACGATATTTTGTCGACCCGTCAATTGCTGTTGCAGCCCTTGGTATAGGTCCGAATGATTTATTGAACGACTTAAACACTATGGGGTTTCTTTTTGAAACAATGGCTGTACGCGATTTGCGAGTATATGCAGATGCGCTATATGGTCGAGTGTTTCATTATCGTGACAATAATAATTTGGAATGTGATGCTGTAGTTCATTTGCGTGATGGACATTACGGTCTGGTGGAAATAAAGTTAGGTGGCGAAAAACTAATTAATGATGGCATAGAGTCATTAATTAGGTTAGAAAGCAAAATTAATACGGACAAAATGTATCCTCCTTCGTTTAAAATGGTTTTAACTGCAGTTGGCAATATCGCATATCTGCACGAGAAAGGAGTTTATGTTGTTCCAATAGGATGCTTAAAACCGTAAAAAATGCTTAGAATTCTCCACATAATCCCTCGTTTACGCAACGGCGGCGCTGAACGGATTTTCGTGAGAAACCTGAATTTTGACTTCTTTGTTTTTTCAGCAGATTATAAATTATAATTTGCTGAAAAAATAAAAATCGTATATATTTGAGCAGTTTATAAATATGATTATATGAAATAACCAACAAAGCACGTGAGTTCCTCTATCAATTGGTGGATTCGTTTAGTTGTTTCTATTTCCATTATATGCATTTCAATAAATATAAAGATGAACACTTTTGGACAAGCAATCTAAACAGCCCTTTGTTCCATGCTTGGAGTGGATATGCTTTTGAAATACTTTGTCTTAATCATGTTTCACAAATAAAACATGCTTTGGGTATTAGTGGTATTCAATCTAATGCTTGCTGTTGGAGTTGTAAGGATACTCAAGGAGGTTCTCAAATAGATTTGTTGATTGATAGAAGTGACAATGTGGTTTCTGTTTGTGAAATGAAATATTCGCGTAATGAATATGAAATAACGAAAGCAGATGCAGAGAATTTTATGAATAAAATAGACAAATTAATGTTACATACTAAAACGAAAAAGTCAATTCGATTTACCATGGTTACACTAAGTTGTTTAAAACAGAATAAATATAGTTATATTGCTCAAAATCAAGTAGATATTAAAAATATAATGAATTTATAATTTGCTGAAATGTAATTTGATTTTATAATTTCAGCAGATTTTAGAACAGAAATCTAATGACTCGCATTCTTCATATAATCCCTTGTTTACGTAAAGGCGGCGCAGAACGGCTTTGCTTGGATATTTGTAATGAATAATGAGAAAATATTAAATTTGTATGTGAATTGTAGTACAAAATGACAGATTTCTCTTATATAAAACTCATAATTTGGGATTTGGATGATACTCTATGGCAGGGGACATTGAGTGAGGGAGATGTTTTATTGTCTGATAAGATAGTTACGTTAATTAAACGTTTGACAGATTGTGGAATTGTTAATTCAATTTGTTCTAAAAATGATAAGGCAATAGTAGAGCAAAAACTGCAAGAATTACACCTGTTGGATTATTTTGTATTTAATTCTATTGATTGGACACCTAAGGGAACTCGAATTCAATCAATATTGGATAATATTGGGTTGCGCGCAGAAAACACATTGTTTATAGATGACAATATGGTAAATTTGAATGAAGCCCGTTATTATGAACCAAACATTCACATTGCAGAGCCTGCTATACTACAAGATTTAATTCATTATTACAATAGTGTAGAAGCAAAGGATTTGGAACACTCTCGTTTAAAGAGTTATAGAGTATTAGAGCAAAAACAAATTAGTAAATCGCAGTATTCGGATAATACGGCATTTTTATTTAGCACCAATACAAGGGTTGAAATAAAAAAAGATTGTTTACAACATCTTGATAGAATAGAAGAATTGGTAAATCGAACCAATCAGTTGAATTATACAAAAAGACGATGTTCTCGGGATGAATTGTCGCAACTATTATCAGATACTACTGTTGATGCTGGATATGTTGTTGTTGAAGATAATTTTGGGAAATATGGGATTGTTGGATTTTATGCCATTAAAAATAACGAATGCATACATTTTTTGTTTTCGTGTCGAACAATCGGTCAGGGTGTTGAGCAATATGTTTATTCAATATTGAATTTTCCTAATATTTCAGTTGTAGGAGATGTGATTGTTGATTTGAAGCGAATTCCTGCGCCTCAATGGATAAATCAAAAAAATCATTCTTGTCGAGAAAATAGAAAAAGAAAATTGTCTGGCAAAGTGTTGTTTAAAGGTCCCTGCGATTTGAGTTCTATGGTGTTGAATTTTGATTCATCGTCAATATTAACGGAATTTACATATATAGGTGAACATCAGAATTCAATAGAACATCATAATCATTCAGTAAATTATTTACGATTCCCTTTTTTGTCGCAAATAGAGCGTGATGAATTGCAGACGGAATGTATGTTCAATGATGTTCAAATGTTTGATACAGAATTGTTTAATCCTGAAGTTGGATTGGTTTTTTTGTCAACACTAATAGAAGCGAATTTGGCTATATATAGACGAAAACGAGATGGCTATTTATTGGCTTTTGGTGAATATTGTAATGATTTGACTGATAAAAACAACTTTGATAAGTTTTTGAAGAATGAGTTGTATTGTTATTCAAATAATTACACAGAGGAATGGTTGCAAACATTTGCAAAAAACTGGGAATATTGTGGGCGGATTACTCCTCAAGAATACATACAAAATTTAAAAATGTTGTTGCAAAGGTTTCCACAGACAACAAAATTATGTTTGATGTTGGGAAGTGAGTTACCTTATATGGCTAATAGTCAAAAATCCTATGAGAACCGCCACGTATTTCATAAGGAAATGAATGAAGCATTACGTCTATTTGCCCATAATAATGATAGAATTTTATTGCTTGATTTTAATGAATTCATACATAACCAAAATGATTTTACCAATAATATAAACCATTTTCAACGAAGGGTATATTATGAAATTTCACAAAAAGCAAATGAATATATTGAACAAGTCTTGGGTGAAAAATTGACAAAAAAGAATTCACTAAAAAGAATGAAAGAAATATATGTTCCTCAAATAAAAGGTTGGATATTTGAACATACTCCAATGGTAATAAAAGATTTACGAAATTCTATTAGGAATCGTTAATATGAAGGTATTACATATTTTGCCATATTTACGAAAAGGTGGTGCTCAAAGGTTGGCTCTTGACATTTGTCGCGAATTACAAAATCGTCAAATAGAGGTTCGTATTGTAAGTTTTGTTGATGAAAATGATTTTAAAGATTTAACAACAAGCCTTGATGTTAAAATTGTCCCTGCGAGTTTGCAATTGTCAATTTTTCATAAAAAACAATTCGATATTGATGCCCTTCAAAAAGCGATAGAGGATTTTGCTCCCGATGTGATTCACACACATTTGTTTGAAGCGGAGATTGTTTCACGTTCGTGCCATTATCCACAAGCAAAATGGTTTTCGCATTGCCACGACAATATGAAGCAGTTCAGAAATTTCAGTTTGAAAACTTTGTTTAATAAAGATTTGCTTACCAATAATTTTGAAAAAAGATATTTAACCAAGCAATATAGGGCAAATGGTGGCAATACATTTATAGCCATTTCTCGCGACACGGAGAAATATTTTCAAGAAAACGCATCACGGTTTTCCATCGAACTACTGCATAACGCCATCGATTACAATAAGTTCTATCACCATAAAGACTTTGGCACAAACCATAAACTCAGATTAATAAACATAGGCTCGTATCAAGCAAAAAAAAATCAACAGTTTTTAATTGAAGTTGCTAAAGTGTTAAGATTCCGGAATATTGATTTTAAATTGATTTTGCTTGGTGATGGAGATTTGTATAAAAATGTTGCTCGGCAAATAGAATTCAATAAGTTACAAAATTTTGTAGCACAATGTGGAAATGTAAATAATGTTGAAGAATATCTCTGGAAATCGGATATTTATTTACATTCAGCCTATTACGAACCATTAGGTTTGGTTTTGCTCGAAGCGATGTCGGCAGGTCTGCCTGTTGTAACCCTTGACGGCAAAGGCAACCGCGATTTAATTGAAGAAGGCAAAAACGGATATATGATATACGAGCAAAATGCCGAATTGTTTGCTGATAAAATCCTCGAGATTTGGAACGACAAGCAGAAATATCAAGCGATGTCGCAGTATGCACAAGAATATGCAAAAAGGTTTGATATTGTGCCGTATGTGGATAGGCTTTTAAAATTTTATAAAAGTGAGAAATGATAATAATGGAAGACCTGAATCTGTTCACTCATAAAATTGTTCTATATTCCATAATTACATTTTGGAGTTTGTTACTTGTGTGGTTTGTTCTCTCTGCTGTCATATGTAAAAAATCTTCATTTAAACTCAATGAAGATGTAAGATATGTTTTTGTTGGCTCGTCACATCCAGAATGTGCATATAATGATAGTATCATAGAACATTCAAAAAACTATTCACGTTCAGGAGAAGCATATTGTTATACTTATGCTAAAGTAAAAGGTATTCTTCGCGATAATAAGCAAATAGAAACCATTTTTGTTGAATTTTCCAATCCATTTATATATGATAATGAAGAATGGTTATGGTCGGACAAATATCTTCAGTATCATTATGTGACGTTTTCTCCTTTTTTAACATTATCGGAGCAGTGCTATTTATTCAAAAAACATATATCATGCTTTGTGCGAGCGTACCCATTTTTTGTGAAAGATGCAGGAAAAAAACTTATTACAAATCATTTGGATTATACGAATTATGGGGGGCATATAGAATCCTTAAATGTAATAGACACAACTTATGAGCAGCATTTAGCATATGCAGAAGAAAAAAATGTTCAATTATATTTTTTGGATAAAATTGTTTCATTTTGTCAGGAAAACAACGTGAAAATAGTTTTTGTTAGAAGTCCAATGTATAAAGATTATGTTTTTTGGCAGACAGAAGATGAATTTCAACAAATTCGAAAAGAACGTTATTCCGAAATTCAGTTTTTGGATTTTGGTCACTACCTAAATAATGCTCAATATTTTAGGGATTTTCAACATGTCAATAAATATGGTTCAGACATATTGTCAAATTATGTTGATAGTATTTTAAAGATTAATACGTATGCTTTTTAATTCAATTGAATTTTTTGTTTTTCTACCAATAGTATTTCTTCTTTATTGGTTTGTTTTCAATAGAAATGTGAAACTGCAAAATTTATTTGTAGTCGTTGTCTCATATGTGTTTTATGGATGGTGGGACTGGCGTTTTCTATTGTTGATTGCCTTCACGTCATTGTGTAGTTTTTTCAGTGGAATTTTGATAGACCGCTATCGTGGTGACGGGCGGAAGCCAAAATTAATCAATACGGCAAATATTGTAGTGAATTTGCTGGTGCTGGGAGTATTCAAATACTACGACTTTTTTGTTACATCTTTTGCAAATGTATTCCTTGATGGCAAAACCGATGGCTTGTTGCTACAGTTAATCTTGCCAGTTGGCATTAGTTTTTATACATTTCAGGCGTTGGGTTACAGCATAGATGTGTACAAGGAGAAACTTTCTGCAACGAAAGATGTGGTTCAGTTTTTTGCGTTCGTCAGTTTTTTCCCGCAACTGGTGGCAGGCCCGATAGAACGGGCTACCAATCTTCTTCCGCAGTTTTCAAAATCACGGACATTTGACTATGAAACGGCTGTTGATGGTTGTCGTCAGATGTTGTGGGGCTTTTTCAAGAAAATAGTGATAGCCGACAATTGTGCTCCTATTGTAAACCAAATATTTGATAATTATCAAACAATCAATGGATGCACCTTGCTCATAGGGGCGATATTCTTTACCTTTCAGATATATGGCGATTTTTCGGGATATTCCGACATAGCGATTGGAACGGCAAAATTATTTGGCATTCGCTTGATGCGAAATTTCAACGTACCGTATTTCAGTCGTGACATAGCCGAGTTTTGGAGACGGTGGCATATCTCGCTCACAACGTGGTTCCGTGACTACGTGTATATACCACTTGGCGGTAGCAGGGTTGCAAAGTGGAAAATTGTACGAAACACCTTCGTTATTTTTCTGTTGAGTGGATTTTGGCATGGCGCAAACTGGACTTTTATTGTGTGGGGCGCGTATCATGCATTGTTGTTTTTGCCGTTGATATTGGCTGGGAAAAATAGAAAATATACCAATGCTGTTGCCGAAGGAAAACAGCTTCCTTCACTTAAAGAATGTTTTCAAATGTTGTTCACGTTCATGCTGGTGGCTATTGGATGGATAATTTTCCGTGCAGAAAGCATCGGGGACGCATGGCAATATATCGGTGGATTATTTGACACCTCATTCTTCGATTTTAGTAAAAATGAGGTCATTCAATATCGCACATTTATTAAACTTGGATTATTTATTATATTAATGATTTGTATTGAATGGTGTTTCCGTGAAAAACGTTTTCCGTTGGATTTTTCTGTAGATTCGTCAAAATTGTTGCATATTGCCACATATTATTGTTTGTTGTTTTTTATAATAATGTTTGGTGTTCAACCTGTACAATTCATATATTTTCAGTTTTAAACAAAAATAAATGCCTCCGCAAACTCTCATATTTCTCTGTGATAATTATCCTATAGCTGCTCGCGAATTTTTTGTGGATGACGAGATGCGTGTTATAGCGGACAAGTTTGAAAAAGTCATAGTGTGTACTGTGGCACTGCAGTACGATATTGGATTGAATCGCTACGTCCCAGAGAATATGGTTGTGGAGCAATTTTCACGAATAGTGATGGAAGAAGGCAAATGGAAATCTGTATTTCAAATGTTTTCTCCAATGTTCATTCGTGAATTGTTATTTGCATTATGGTTGTTGCCAATACGGCGTTGGTTTTCTGCATTCAAAATTATGTATGTGGAACTACATAGAGCAAAACGTGTGAAAGACTATGTTTGTGCAATTGTGCAGAAATACCATCTATCCATAGATAACAGTGTGTTCTATTCTTATTGGCACGATTATAAGGCAATGGCGTTGGCACTGTTACGCAAGGAAAATCCAACCATAAAATGTTTTGCCCGTGCACACGGATGGGATGTATTTGCCGAACGGCAAACTCCACCGTATTTGCCATTTAAGAATTTCATTATCGAAAACCTTACAAAGACTATTTCTATTTCCGATGCAGGTAAAAAGGCTTTTGAGACATATTTGAATAAAGACTTGACAGAAAAAGTTGTCGTTTCACGATTGGGAAAATTCAACGACAGAACCCCATTATTGCACAAGACAAATGATGATTTTGTGATTTGCAGTTGCAGTAATTTGATACCTGTAAAACGTGTTGACAAGATAATTGAAGTTTTATCGTTACTTCAAATAAAAAATATAAAATGGATTCATTTTGGAGATGGACCATTGAGAGAGCAGTTAGAAAAACTAACTGGTGAAAAATTGAAAAATATTTCGATTGATTTTAAAGGTATGGTTTCTAATGAGAAAATACTGGATTTTTACGCAGAACAATTTGTCGACTTGTTTATAAATCTCAGTGATTCTGAAGGTATTCCTGTAAGCATAATGGAAGCCTTGTCTGCTGGTATTCCTGTACTTGCAACAAATGTTGGTGGCACTGGCGAATGTGTGAGTCAAGAGAATGGTTTTCTTGTTGAAAAAATAACACCAGTAGAAGAAATAGCTTCGGTGGTGGATAACTATTTTGTTTCAAATGCAGAAAGTATTATTAGTAAGCGTACAATCGCCTATGAATTTTGGAAAGAAAACTACGAGGCAGGTAGAAACTATACTGATTTTGAAAAAATACTGCTTTCATTGTAGGTATAATTATACAAAAAAGTTGTCTAATTCATTTTTTACCTCCAAAACTACAATAGAGAGGAACTATTTTGTTGTTAGATAGTTTTCTTTCTATGGTAAGTTTGTTGATTTCTTGGAGATTTAGTGAATGTTACACCTTTTGTGGAATGAGGTTCAATAAGAATTTAAATATTCTCCAAATGGTTAACTAGTTCCGCCAGTTTCTCAACTTGTTGCTCCCGTGAATACTGGGTGGTATTGACAGAAGAACACGCTATACAGCCATTTGTACTAAACTCTTTGTATAACTGTGGAAGTATGGTTGCAAGATGTGCTTGGTTTTGTACGATAATGCCAGATTTTGTTTTTGTAATAATGTCCTCTTGGGGGCAACTTGTATTGTTACCATTGTTGTAATAGAGTTGTTTTAGTTTTAGAGCACTTTCATCATTTGCATAACAAAACAGTATATTTCGTTGAAGTGCGAGATAATCGTAGATTTTTGTACCAACTATTCTATAATCGTTGAATAGTAGAAACACATTGTGTTCTGCGAGTAATGGCAATAATTTATTGTTGGTAATGCGTGGAAATATGGTAACGTAAGGTTTTAAGGCTTGAAATTTTTCCGTGAGTAGATTTTCAATGCCAATATGGTCTTTAATACCAAAAAAGTTGAACTCAAAAGCATCAAGTGCATTATTAAGTACTAATTGGTTAAAACAATCCAATACACTTTCGAGAGGATGATATTTATAAATGGTTCCAACATACGCAAAGCGGAGCTTGTCGCTTTTTTGTGCAATATGTTTCACGGATTGTACTGCTTCTGAATCGTAGCCGTTGGCAATAATGAACGCTTTTTTGTTTACAAGAGAAGTGATTTTCTGTGCGAAGAATTCACTTACGGTAGTTATACAACTGGCATTTCGGGTGTATTTTGTTTCGGCAAAAGTGTTTCTTGTTTGGAACAACCAATTTTTGCTTCTGTTGTTGTCTTGTGTCCAAGGATCCCGGTAATCGGCAATCCATGGAGTGTTATACTTTTTGCTTAGTTGTGAGGCATATTTAAACAATACAAAAGGCTCTCCTGTTGCAATAATGGCATCGACTGATTTGATTTTGAGATAGTTACGGGCACCACGGTAAATGCAGGATTTGGGTCCAACATTGAAAAAAAATTGTGCAAATTCGTAGTAACACGATACAAATTTACGGATGAAGGCAAATTTGTGCGTACCATATTTCAAGAGAATTTTGTTAGCTAGGTTCGGTTTGTACGGAGTACGAATAATTGTTCCTAATTCTGTTTCTTCAACAATGGTTTCGTTGGTTGCGCTAGGAGCAATGTAGTCGAGTTCGTTGCCGTATTTGTTTTCCCATTGGCGTGTAATTACGATAGGGTAAACGCCATATTTTTTAAGGTACTTATACCAAGCGTATGGTCGAAGACCCCCAACAGAGACGTAAGGAGGAAAATCGTACGCAAGTATAAGTAATCGTTTCATTAAATACACATATAGGTAAAAGTACACATTCTTCGAGAATGAACAAAATAAATGAAGTGGAAAGGATGAAATCAAGTAAAATTTACACTTTTCTTGGGGAATGTTGGAGTGAAAACTACACTTTTCTTGGGGAAAGTTAGAGCAAAAACCACATTTTTCTTGGGGAATGCTTATAGGTGTATTATTACATCCATTATTCTTTCTGCTGCTTTTCCGTCCCAAAGTGGTGGAATGGAACCTTGTTTCCATTTTCCGTTAAATAAGGTTTGTAGGGCGGGAACAAGATTGTCGGGGTTAGTTCCAATAAGTTCGTTGGTCCCAATAGTGCATGTTTCCGGACGTTCTGTGTTATCTCTCATCGTCATACAAGGAACGCCGAGAACAGTTGTCTCTTCGGTTATTCCGCCTGAGTCGGTTATAACGGCCAGGGAGTTTTGTATGCAGTAGATAAATTCCAAGTAACCAAGTGGTTTGGTGAATTGTATGTTTTTAAACGAGTATTGCACGTTTGCAAGTCGTTGTTCGGTACGAGGATGGATAGGAAATACTATAGGATGTCCCTGTGCATTGTCGTCGATGGCTTGTAGAATATGTAGCAAGTTTTCCGTATTGTCAACATTGGCAGGACGATGCAATGTGAGGATGATATATTTTTTTGTTTGTAACCCGTATTCCTCAAAAATAGAAGGTCGTTGTAGTTCGTGTAAGTTTGCCAACAAACAATCTATCATAACATTGCCCACAAAGAAAATCCGTTCATTAGGAATACCTGCTTTTTGTAGGTTGTTTAACGCATAATCCGATGTAATGAAAAAATAGTCGGTAATGCTGTCGGTAACCATGCGGTTAATTTCTTCGGGCATCGACAAGTCGAATGAGCGTATGCCAGCTTCCACATGGGCAAGTTTTATTCCCATTTTTTTTGCTACAATGGAGCAGGCCATAGTAGAAGTTACATCGCCAACAACTATAACTAAATCGGTAGGATGTGAACTAAGATATTGCTCAAATGCAATCATAATGGCTCCTGTTTGTTCAGCCTGTGTGCCACCGCCAGCAGCCAAATTCACGTCAGGTTCAGGAATATTCAATTCCTCAAAAAAAAGACCACTCATCAACTTGTCGTAGTGTTGGCCAGTATGTACAAGGCTATATTGAACGTCAACACCTTGTTTTTGACGTTTTTTTATTTCGTTTATGATGGGACTCACTTTCATAAAATTCGGGCGAGCTCCCGCAACTAACGTAATATGCATGGAATCAATACTTTTCACAAAAGTACACATTCTCCGAAAATGAACAAAATAAATGAAGGGGAAGAGATGAAGGGGAGACGATTCTTGAATATTTCTCAAATATTTTGCAAATTCAAAAACTTTTATTTCCTTTGTGGAGAATAAAAAGGAAATGAATTCGTTGATTATAAATAATCGTTGGTGGTGGCTCTCCTAATATGTAGGAGGGTGAGACGTATTATTTGCAATCAATAGCAATATAACCGCAGGCCTCCAGGAGACTTGCGGTTCTTTTTTATAATTAGGTAGTAACGAAAATACTAATACAATGGAAAGACAAAAAAGATTTTTCTTAACGGAAAACGAAATACCAACAGCATGGTATAATATAGTGGCAGATATGAAGAATAAACCTCTTCCTATGCTGAATCCACAAACAAAGAAACCTATCACGTTGGACGAAATGACACAGATTTTCAATCGTGCGTGTTCGGAGCAGGAATTAAACACTACCGATGCATGGATTGAAATTCCTGAACAGGTCCGTGACTTATACAAAAATTACCGTTCAACGCCGCTTGTACGTGCATACGGTTTGGAAAAAGCATTGGATACGCCTGCGCACATTTATTTCAAGAATGAGAGTGTGAGTCCTATTGGTTCCCACAAATTGAATTCTGCTTTGGCTCAGGCATATTACTGTAAGCAGGAAGGAGTGACGAACATTACTACAGAAACTGGTGCTGGTCAGTGGGGCGCTGCTTTGTCGTATGCTGCAAAAGCATTCGGACTGGAATTGGCAGTCTTTATGGTAAAGGTGAGCTACCACCAGAAACCATACCGCCGTTCTATAATGCAGACGTTCGGTGCGCAGGTAATTGCATCGCCAAGTATGAGTACGAAAGCAGGTAGAAAAATATTGACGGATACGCCAAATTACCAGGGTAGTCTTGGTACGGCAATCTCCGAAGCTGTGGAATTTGCATTAAGCGTACCTAACTGTAAATATGTGTTGGGTAGCGTGTTGAATCACGTTACGCTGCATCAGACAGTTATTGGTCTTGAAGCTGAAAAGCAGATGGAAATGGCTGGTGAATATCCCGACATTGTTATTGGTTGCTTTGGTGGAGGTTCAAACTTTGGTGGCATTTCGTTCCCATTTATGCGTCATAATTTACTCGACGGAAAGAAGACAGTATTCCTTGCCGCAGAACCTGCATCGTGTCCGAAACTGACACGTGGTATTTTCCAATATGACTTTGGTGACGAGGCTGGTTACACACCAATGATGCCAATGTTCACGTTGGGCCACGATTTTCAGCCTGCTCATATCCACGCTGGTGGTTTACGTTACCACGGAGCTGGAACAATTGTCAGCCAGTTGATTAAGGATAAGATGATGCAGGGTGTTGACATCCCACAATTGGAATCGTTCCAAGCAGCAACATTGTTTGCCGAAGCAGAAGGAATTATTCCTGCACCGGAATCGGCACACGCAATTGCAACTGCTATCCGCGAAGCAAAAAAATGCAAAGAAGAGGGGACACAAAAAACAATTTTGTTCAACCTTTCAGGACATGGTTTGATAGATATGGCTGCATACGATAAATTCCTTGCTGGCGATTTGTCGAACTACGATTTGCCAGACGATGTTATCAAGGCAAATGTCGATAAACTCGAAAAACTGATATAATGTTAGTGATTAGAGATTAGTAAAAAAAGATGAAGCTTTGCTTCATCTTTTTTTATATTATGCGTTAAATAACTGAATTATACACCTCCATGGTGCCTTTTGCGAAATTTTCCAAAGTGAATTTCTTCATTTGTTCGTAACCTTCTTCAATGAGATGGTTGCGGAGGTTTGGATTCTCGTGTAGGTCGAGCATTGCGCGTGAGATGTTTTCAATCTGGTACGGATCGACGTAGTAGCCCGCAGTTCCTCCTACTTCTGGCAATGATGAGGTGTTACTCAAAATAACGGGTGTCCCGCTCTTAAAGGCTTCAAGAATAGGAATGCCGAATCCTTCGTATTTTGATGGATAGAGGAACATTTCCGCACATTGGTAAATGATAGGCAAAACATCGTTACCAATATTGGAACGAAGAAGTATTTTGTCCTGTAGATTGTATTTCTCAATAAATTCTACCAATTGCTTGTAATATTCCCGTCCTTTGCCGACAATGACAAGGGGAATGTCGATGTCGTTTTTAATGTCGTTGTACGCTTGTGCGAGTGCAAGAACATTCTTTCTATCCATTACTGCTCCCACGTAGAGCATATATTGCTGTGGAAATCCATATTTATCAAGAGCTTTTTTCTTCTCTTCGTCAGTGAATTTCTGGTCGAATATGTCGCTGCAAGTTTGATATACCACGTGGATTTTTTTAGGATCTATGTGGAAATTGCTGACGATATCGTTCTTGGTTGCCTCGCTGGTTGCAATAATTGCGTTGGCGTTTGTACAGGAATTAGCCCATTTTAGGTCATATATCTTCTTATCTATTAGAGGAAAATCGGCGGGGAACAATTTATAAATCATATCGTGTATGGTCACGACAGTCTTTATGTCCGTCCGTTCTATGCCAATAGGTAGTTCGTGGCTTAATCCGTGATAGATGTCTATGTCGTGTTCTACCAGCGAGTTGACGATTAACCGTGTCCTCCAGACAGCTTTTGAGGTAAACATACCTGGCGTGATTGTTTCAAATTCCTTGGTAAAGTAAAAACTTTCGTCGTTGTAGGTTACCGAAGGAGAAAAAAGCACGTATGAATGTTCTGGGAAATTGGTCTTGAGACTTTTCACCAAACTTCTGCTATAGTTTCCTAAGCCGGTTCCGTTATGGAATAATCGTTTTGCGTCAAACCCGATTTTGTACATACTCTAAAAGTTTGCTAAAATATTCACGATATGGATAGGTTTTATAGCAATGTTGTTGCGCTCAACGTATGCATTGATATTCATCAGGCACGAAAACTCGGTTCCGGTAATGTATTCGGCACCAGTTTCAACAGCAAAACGTACTTTCTGTTCTACCATAGCCGAAGAAATATCTTTTTGCTTAATTGAGAATGTTCCGCCAAAGCCACAGCACGTGGTACTTTCTTCCATTTCAACAATTTCAAGTCCTTTGACATTTTGCAGTAAAGTACGTGGCTCGGTTGTCATTCCGTATTCGCGGAGAGCAGAGCAAGAATCGTGAACGGTTACTTTTCCGTTGAATGTGGCTCCAAGGTCGGTAATCTTAAGCACATTTACCAAAAAATCACAGATGTCGAACATTCTGTTTGAAAGTTGTTGTGCCTGTTGCTTTTCTTCTGCACTATCGAATAATGATTCGTATCTCCGTTTGATAAATCCTGTGCAGGAACCACCTGGGCTTACAATCATTCTGTCACCTTCGAAATCTTTTAGGAATTTGCGTGCCAGTTCCCTAGTCTCCTTCTGGTATCCACTGTTGAACTGAGGCTGCCCGCAACACGTCTGGTTAGGGTTGTAGTGTACGTTACATCCTACGTGTTCTAGTATCTTAACTAAATTAGTACCTATTTCAGGAGAAATTTGGTCAACAAAGCAAGGAATGAAAATATCAACTTCCATAAACAAAACATTATTATGCAAATGTAATATTTTGCTCTAAATAACTTGCCGGCAATCAAAACATTTGCTCTTATTTTCGTGAAATATCGTATTTTTGAACAATTAATTCGGTATGGTACAGACAAAAATAGCAGTAGCAATGAGTGGTGGTATTGACAGTAGCATTACCGCATTGTTGTTGAAAGAACAGGGCTACGATATTGTTGGCATCACGCTCCAGTTGTGGGATAGTGGCGAGATTCAGAATGGCTGCTGTTCGTCGAAGGCAGTGGAGGATGCCCGTCAGTTTGCCGAACACATTGGCGTGCAACATTATGTTGTTGATGTTAAGGAACAATTCAAATCGTGTGTGGTACGGAATTTTGTGGATGAATATATGAATGCACGTACGCCAAATCCTTGTGTGGTGTGCAACCCGAATGTAAAGTGGAAATCTATTTTGCAAAAAGCCGAAGAGTTGGGATGTGACAAAATTGCCACGGGGCATTATGCGCAGATCTCCTTTGCCAACGGACGGTATTACGTGACACGTGGTGTTGATGTATCGAAAGATCAGTCGTACGTTATGTGGAATTTGTCGCAGGAACAGTTGGCTAAAACGGTATTTCCTTTAGGTAAATACAAAAAGTCGGAAATTCGTGAGATGGCTGTAAAATATGGATTTACCGACTTAGTGCAGAAATCAGAAAGTCAGGAAATTTGTTTTATACCGGATGACGATTATAGAAAATTTCTTCGCTCGTATGTGCCAGATTTCGATACCATTATACAGAAAGGTGAGTATCGTTCTACGGATGGGAAAGTTTTGGGTATGCACGAAGGATATCCGTTCTATACCATAGGTCAGCGAAAAGGTCTGGGTATTGCTCTCGGCGTTCCGGCATACGTGCAGGCTGTTGACAAGGATACTAATACTATCACTATTGGATATCGTGATGATTTGTTGTCGAGTGAATTGCTTGTATCGAATCTCCATTTTTCCAAATATGAATCATTTGATGCTGTTTCCCATTTGTCGGTGAAAATCCGCTATAATACCCAGCCGGCAGCTTGCCGTGTGGAATTGCAGGAAAATGGCCAGTATAAAGTTTGTTTTGAAAATCCCGTGTGGGCTGTTACGCCAGGACAGTCTGCAGTGTTTTACGAAGGGGAAGATGTAGTTGCTGGTGGTATAATTGAGTTAATATAAAGATGAGAAAAGTAGCATTATTAGTAGTAACACTTTGTACTGCGTTCGTAGCTTTTTCGCAGTCGGTGAAGGATGAGGTGTATGCCAACCACAATAAAATGTGCAGCAATCATTTCCGGTATGCACCACCAACAGAGAAGCAGACTGCTGCCCCAAAAGGGTATAAACCATTCTACATAAGCCATTATGGCCGTCATGGTTCACGTTATCATTATAAAGGCGATGATTACCGATATTTGTATGATATTTTTAAGAAAGCTGATAGGGAAGGTGTATTGACAGATTTTGGCAAATCGGTAGCGGGAAGAGTGTACCGTTTGTACAATGACGGATATCTCCGTGCTGGAGATTTAACGCAGACAGGAAGAGCGCAGCACGCTGGTATTGCAGAACGTATGGGAAAGAATTTTCCAGAGGTTTTCAAAGGCAATGCGCGTGTAGATGTAACGGTATCGCAGTCGCAACGATGCATTATGAGTATGGATGCGTTTCTGTTGCAATTGAAGACGCAGTTTCCCGACATTACTATCACAGCAGAATCGAGCAAACGTGTGATGTCTTTTATTTGCAACGATTCGTGGGATACCATAGCAAAATATACTGCAGATACAATCTGGAAAAATCAGTACGATGCGTTTCATGCAAAACACGTCAATGCCGACCGTATGATGAAATCGCTGTTTACCGATGCAAATTATGTTGCACAACATATTGATGCTGTAGGTTTCATGAGGAAACTGCACGAAGTACACGGTACTATGCAAGGTATAGATGATTTGAATTTTGACTTTGAAGACGTGTTTACAACCGATGAACTGTATGGTTGCTGGTTGGCG
This sequence comes from uncultured Bacteroidales bacterium, assembly GCA_937892155.1. GTDB lineage: Bacteria > Bacteroidota > Bacteroidia > Bacteroidales > UBA1715 > UBA1715. The sequence continues at coordinate 120,727 of CALAUG010000030.1, forward strand.
CAAAATGCGTGGTGGTACGGTGCATACGGACTTTGTCCATTAACGAAGGAATGTGGTTCCAAATTTGCAAAAAATCTTTTGACTCACATATTGGATGAAGCCGATAAAGCAATCGCAGGTAACGGTGTGTGTGCAACATTGCGTTTTGGTCACGACACCGGTTTGTTGCCATTGTGCTGCCTTATGCAGTTGGAAGGATGCAATGCCAAGGTTAAAAATCTGGAACAGTTGAGTGAAGTTTGGAATGATTTTAAGATAATTCCGATGGCAGGCAATTTTCAAATGATTTTTTACAAATCAAAAAAGTCAGACGATATTTTAGTCAAGGTTCTACTTAACGAACGCGAAGTTGATTTGCCTATAAACAGTGATATTGCTCCATATTACAAATGGAATGACGTGGAGCAATTTTATAGAAATATTGCGGCAGAGTAATAAAAAAGAACTATGAGTAGAGGTTACAAAGATGAGGCGGATCTTCATCTTTGTTGGGTTCGGATACTTAACTCTTAACTCTTAACTTTCTAACAATTTCCATCATATTGTGGAGTAAATCCGGTTGCTTTTCTATGATGGTACCGATTACGGCTATGTCTGCCCCGCAGTCGTAGATTTGTTGCAATGTTTCGGTTGTACGGATACCGCCACCGACGATAACAGGTATGGTGCAGGCTTTTTTTACCCGTGAGATGACCTCAGGGTTTACGCACATGTTTGCACCGCTACCACCTTCCAAATACAGCATTTTGAGTCCCAGCATTTCGCCTGCAAGTGCAGTTGCAACGGCAATATCGGGCTTATTGTACGGAATTGGGCGTGTATTGCTCATATATTCAACGGAAGTGGCGCCTCCGCAGTCAATTAATATGTAGCCAGTAGGAATAGCTTCCAGATGTGCATTCTTAATTACAGGTGCAGAAAGGACGTGGTTGCCAATAAGGAATTCCGCATTTCGTCCCGATATCAGCGACAGAAACAAAATGGCATCAGCATTTGCACTGACTTGACTTGCGTTTCCTGGAAACAATACAACAGGACCGTGATAATACTCTTTTATAATACTGATTGCGTGCTGTGTGCTGGAAGTGACAAGGCTACCACCAACAAATATGTAATCAACTTGCTCCTTTTGGGCAGATTGGGAAATGCTACAAAGAGATTCATCAGATTGTTTGTCTGGGTCGATAAGCAAAGCGAGTTGCTTGTTGTTTGTAAGAAACGAATCGTAAATCATAGTATCTATCGTTATTTGTTAGTTTCCAATGCTTCCAATGCTTTCAAAATCGTTGAATCGTCATTGTTATATATTTCGTAGAAAGCTTTATCTCCGAAAATATCGCGAATCACGTAGCACTGCGCTATTTTTTCAATTATCCCTATTTCCTTTTCGGTAAGCCGTGGTTGGCTTTGCTTTTGTAAAATATCTGTTATGTGAATTTGTTTTTTGAGATATGAAAATGCTGTATGAAATTCCATAGACTCCAATGTGTTTCTATTCTTTTCGGCATACGTAAATGCAAAATCATAGAGTGTACTGCTATTGGTAATCAATTTACATGCTTCTGAATATGGTATACTGTCAATCGGGACAAAAATATCGGGCATAATACCACCGCCTCCATAGACAATTTTTCCAGTTCTTGTAGTGAATTTAAGAGAATCGGGGAACATAATACTGTCGGCATCGTATAGTTCACCGCGGTAAAATCTGTCTATCAGTTCTTTGTCGTAGTCTTGCAGACTGCCATTATAGGGTTTTTGTATGCATCGTCCCGATGGAGTATAGAATTTCTTGGTAGATAGTCTAATGGTGGAGCTATCCTGCAGTAGAAAATCTTCATTTACTACGCCTTTCCCAAAAGACCGTCGCCCGACAATGGTTCCGCGGCCGTTGTCCTGCATCGCACCAGCAAATATTTCGCTTGCCGAGGCAGAATATTCGTTTATTAGAACGCAGAGTTTCATATCCTGGAACATACCATTACCTTCGGCGCGATAGTATTCTGTATCACCTCTACGTCCTTTAGTAAAGACAATGGTATCACCTTTATGCAGAAATTCATTGGCTAAATCGATAGCAGTATAGAGTAATCCACCTCCATTTTCACGTAAATCAATGATGAGATTGGTAGCTCCTTGAGCCTGAAATTGTTTCACAGCAGTAATAAATTCGTTGTACGTGGTTTGTGAGAAACAATCGAAGGCAATAAAGCCAGTCTTGTCGTCGAGCATATAAGCAGAAGTAACACTTTCTATAGGAATTGCACCACGTACTATTTCAAACGGTATCAACTCGTTCGTTCCGATGCGTTTTATGCCAATGCTGACTTTTGTGCCAGAGGGTCCTTTCAGTAATTTGATAACCTTTTCGTTAGTAATACCCGTTCCTGCAATGGTTGAATCGTTCACGGTGACTATTCTGTCGCCCGCGTGCAGGCCGATTTTCTCAGAAGGTCCGCCGTGAATGACTTGCACCACCACAATGGTGTCTTTCTGAATATTAAATTGAATACCTATACCTTCGAACGAACCACGTATAGGGTCGGTTAAGTCTTTATAGTCTTCTGCTGAAATATATGAAGAGTGAGGATCTAGTTTCTCAAATAATAATGGAAGTATCTCGTCGGAAAGACTATCTATGTTCACATCGTCAACATAATTTTCGGAAATAAGTCGCATAATTTCTTCAAACTTACCTTCCTTGACAACTGTTTGTTCTGCTGAGTGTGGGGAGAAAATCTTATACATCCACATTCCGGCAGCGAATGTCAGCGCAAATAAAAAAGGGAGAAGTATGGAGAGTTTATTCTTCATCAATATTCAACTGAATAACCTCAATATTGGCTCGTTTTAATAGTTGTATGCCGTCGTCAATACGATATGGCTCGGTGTAAACAACTTTTTTGATGCCTGACTGGATGATTAATTTCGCGCATTCAATGCACGGAGATGTCGTTACGTACAATGTGGCTCCATCGCTATTATTTGCCGACTTTGCAACTTTTGTCAGTGCATTTGCTTCGGCGTGAAGAACGTATGCCTTGGTTTTTCCGTCTTCGTCTTCGCAAATATTTTCAAAACCCGATGGAGTTCCGTTGAAACCATCGGATATAATCATTTTATCTTTTACCAACAAAGCACCAACTTGACGACGTTTGCAATAGGAATTTTCTGCCCATATTTTTGCCATACGTAGGTATCGCTTGTCAAGTTGTAATTGCTTTTCTGCCAATATTTTATAATCGCAAGCCATATCTCATTCATTTATGTAGCAAAAGTAAGAATTAATTTATGATTTGATATATTTGTGATGTTTAAACCGAGAAGTTTTAACTGAATCTTATACTAATTTGGCAAGGTATTTGTAATTGAAATACGGAATTTTGAATGTAACATTTTTATTACGTTCTTTGTCTTACTAAAAAATGAAAGTTATGAAAAAGATTATTTTAGCAGTGTTGTTTGCAGGCATTATCCCATTTGTATCGTTTGCTCAGTGGGGAGATCCAGGTCAGAATAAGCAATTGAGTGCAAGTGATTTGAAGGCCCCAGTTATAAAATGGGATAAAGATTCCTATAATTTTGGCGAAATTCCACAAGGTATTCCAGTTGACGTAGTTTTTGAGTTTACGAATACAGGAAATGCTCCGTTGATTATATCGAAGGTTGAGCCTGCTTGTAACTGTACCGATGCAATCTGGCCAAAAACACCTATTATGCCAGGTCAGCGTGGAGAAATTCAAGTAACCTTTGACGCTGCCACAGGAGGAAAATTTTCTAAAACAGCAATCGTAACATCAAACGCAAAACCTACAGAACAAACGTTGGTGTTTGTGGGAACGGTGGTGAAGAAATAATATACAATGCAAATACATAATGTAAAAAAAGATGAAGCTTGCTTCATCTTTTTTTTGTATCACTAATCATTATTTTTTTTACACTTTCCATTACCATCTCTACAGTAATGTCGTTCATACATTTAAAATGACCTTTGGGACAACAATTTTTACCCATTTTTGTACAAGGACGACATTCCAAATTATCTATTTGAGCTACGCGGCTAGTCGGCAAAATTGGGAAGTAACCAAACTGGCGTGCAGTTGGTCCGTATATGCCCACAACAGGAACTCCAAGAGCTTCAGAAGCGTGCAGCATTCCAGTGTCGTTTGCAACAGTTGCAACAACTCTATTCAAGGCTGCGATAGATTGACTTAGATTAAATTTACCAGCAAAACTAATTGCCCCGCTCGTTGCGACAATTGAATCACAAATTTCGGATTCTTTATTTCCGCCAAGCAAAATTACTTGTATACTTAAATTGTCGACAATTTGCTTAGCCAATTCCCCGAATTTTTCAATCTGCCACTGTTTGTTGGAAAAACTAGCTCCTGGGCAAAGTGCAACTATTGGTTTATCAAATGAGATACCAGCTTGCGTAAATTGACTATCAACAACGGCTTGAACTGAATCGGGAACAATCAACTCAGTGTATTTGCCATCGGGTTCAACACCAAGTTGTTTCGCGACATCAATAAAACGTAAATAAACTGGACGTACCTCTTTATAGATGTCTTTGTGGAATGTTGTTAAAATCCAGCGGCGAAATACGTGTTTGTTGAATTTGTAAACTTGTTTTGCGCCGATTGTATAGCAAACAAACTTGCTTCTCCAATTTTTGTGAATGTCCAATGCAACATCATACCGTTCATGTTTCAGCTTGTTTCTAAGCAATTTCAATTCGGAGAAACCCTTTTTAGAATCAAATTCAATTACGTTTGAAACGAAAGGGACACAAGTCAATATATCGGCAAATTGTTTTTTGACGATAAAATCAATCTGTGCATTGGGAAATGCATTACGCAGACAGCGCAGTAATCCAGTTGTAAGTATAATATCGCCAATAGAGCTGAGGCGAAATACCACTATTTTATTGACGTCGTGCACTATTCAACAGTTACCGATTTAGCCAAGTTTCTTGGCTGGTCAACGTTACAGCCACGCATTACTGCAATGTAGTATGATAATACTTGCAGTGGAATTACGGTCGTAAGTGGTGCCAATGCCGGAGAAGTTTCAGGAACCTCTATTACATGGTCGGCAATTTTAGACAAAACCGTATCACCTTGAGTAACAACAGCAATCACAATACCCTGACGAGCTTTTACTTCTTGTACATTGCTTACAACTTTTTCATATTGTTTATCTTTTGTTGCAATAACAACAACAGGCATATTCTTGTCTATCAATGCAATTGGGCCGTGTTTCATTTCGGCAGCAGGATATCCTTCGGCATGGATGTATGAAATTTCTTTCAATTTCAAAGCACCCTCAAGAGCAACAGGATACAAGTAACTTCTTCCTAAATAGATGAAATTGCGTGAATCTTTATAGGCTTCGGCAATTTTCTTGTATTCGTCGATGTGAGTAAGAATATCTTCAACCTTCGAAGGAATCTTGTACAACTCAGTAATGAGTTTTTTGTATTCATCATCGGCAATGAAGTTTCTCCGTTTACCAAGCATCAAAGCCATCATGGTAAGCACAGTAACTTGTGTCGTGAAAGACTTTGTTGACGCAACACCAATTTCCGGTCCAGCGTGTGTGTAAACACCAGCATCAGTTTCTCTAGGAATACTTGAACCAACGACGTTACAAATACCAACCACTGTAGCGCCAGCAGCCTTTGCCAAACGAATTGCAGCCAATGTATCAGCTGTTTCACCACTTTGACTGATGGCAATCACGACATCGTTTTTGTTGATGATAGGATTTCTGTAACGGAATTCCGAAGCATATTCTACCTCGACAGGAATTCGTGCATATTCTTCGAACAAATATTCGCCAACTAATCCAGCGTGCCATGAAGTTCCACACGCAACAATGATGATTCTGTCGGCATTATCGAATTTATCAAACACATTGTAAAGGCCACCAAGGTATACTTTTGGAGGATTTTTCGTCGCACGTCCACGGAACGTATCCATAATGGCATTTGGTTGCTCAAAAATTTCCTTCAACATAAAATGATCGTAACCACCTTTTTCAATGCCTTCAATATCAAGTTCAAGTTCTTGGATAACAGGAGTCAACGTATCATTTTTGATTGTTTTTAATGACAACTCGTCTTTAGTAATCGTTGCCATTTCTGAATCATTCAAATAAATGATTCGTTTCGTATGTTCAACGATAGGAGTTGCATCGGAAGCAACGAAATATTCTCCATCGCCGACGCCAACAACAAGAGGACTACCTTTGCGAGCAACAACTAATTTATCTTGTTCATCTTTGCAAATCACAACCAAACCGTACGCACCTTGAACGTCCAATAATGCAAGTCGGACAGCAACTTCGGCAGAAATTTTTCCTTTACCTTTTAGGTAAATGTATTCTATATAATTGGCGATAACTTCGGTATCGGTTTCGCTCTTGAATTGATAGTTTTTGGCGACTAATTTTTTCTTAAGTGCGTTGTAGTTTTCTATGATTCCATTGTGGATGACAGTAAAAATACCATTCATAGAAACATGTGGGTGGGCATTTACGTCGTTTGGCTCACCGTGAGTAGCCCAACGAGTGTGTCCCATGCCAATGCAGGCTTTTGTATTCTTACGTTGTAGGAACGATTCCAAGTCTGCTACTTTACCTTGTTTTTTATAAACGACTGTTTTGTCACCTTGAATCAAAGCAATACCAGCGGAATCATATCCACGGTATTCCAAACGTTTAAGGCCTGTCATGATTATCGGATAGGCTTCTTTATTACCGATATATGCAACTATTCCACACATAGTTATTTCGTGTATGTTATTACAAGTTTCAATTTATCTGTTATGGTTCCGTCCAATACGAATCCATTTGCATAGAGATTATTTTCAGGAACACTTATTTCGTAGCTGTAGTCATCTGCTGGTTCAGGATGGTTGAACAAATACAGCAGGAAGTTTTGGATGTTGAATTCACATATGGAACTATCAGCAGTTAGCGACATTGTTGTAAATACCAATTCGTTGCTAGAATCATATACTCTGAAATTGAGTGGCAGATAGTCGTATGAGTATTGTTTGACTGGAACACGTAGTTTTGCAGAATTAAATATCACAGGATTTTCGCTGTTCAATATGGTGCTGTCGCGCCAATATTCAAGTCCAGACAATGTTAATTTTGTTTTTAAGCCGAGCAATCCTTGTACGTACGCTGTTGTTGATTCGCTTCCTAACGATGATGTTATACTTGTTGGATATTCGTGTTCGAAGACGTTGATTGCCTGCATGTATATTTGGCTTGGATCGGAAGGTAATGGTTCCGAGAATGATTGTGGCGATGGAGCAAATGACAAAGTTATTGTGTCTTTTGCGCTGTGCAGGTAAAATGTTAAACCAGGAACGCAGTGAGTTATTACAGATTTTGCGCCGTTGAATGTATCGTCCTTGGTTGTTACGTATATTCCTTTGAAACTTTTAATGAATAAAGAATCAAAATATTGTACAGTTGTATCGACGTTGTAGCAGTTTTTTACTTTTTCGAATAAAGCTTGGCTGTAGCTTGCATCCAGAGTTGTTTGTAAAAACACGGTTTCGCTATTGTATGCAGGAACTTGTATGTCCATGATGTGAGATGCGGAATTGATGCACGTCGGTTTAGTACCAGATTGGTAGTAGGCAGAGCATTCATTTACGGTAATGTCCTGAGTTAGTTCGTAGAGAGAAAGAGTCTGTGGAACAGAAGTTTCTCCATATACGTATTTGGAAGATTTAGCCAAATTAAAACTGGCAGAATCCAACGTGTATGATGAAATGTCGCCTCTCATACCTTGTAAGTATAGTCGAGTGAAGAATCCAGCACGTGTTTTGCCAAAAATATCATCTTCTATTTCTCCAACCATGTATGTCACAGAAGTGGAACGTATGCTGTCGTCAGCAAATGTTGTGAAAGCTATGGTTGTGGACGTGCTATCAACGTAGGTTGTGAGTATATCGTCATCGTGTAACATACCAAAACCTGCGGCTTGATCTTCGTCGGTGCAGGAGGTAAGATATACAGTGAAACAAAAAAGAAGCGGTAAAACAAGAAGCTTGCTTTTTTTATTCTTCAGGTAAGAGGCTATCATAGAAATCTGAATAAGCGTCAACGTAATTTTCCTGACCTTGATACGGTAAGATTACTTTATTATTGTCCTTGCAATATTTCAGTAATTCTGGGTTGATGTTTTCTTCACCCAAAACAACACCTTCAGCCTGGTCTATTGCCAATTTGTTAATATTAATCCAGTCGGCTCCATCTTTGATTGCTGAAATATCATTGTCCGTAATACCATCAAAATGGATTTTATTGGCAAAATCTTTAGAGAATGGTTGTTTGAAAGTATCGTTATATAGTGAATAAACCACCTTTGCATTTGCGAACAAAGGATCTTCGTAGAAAGTCTTTTTTAAATAAAGTGGCAACAAAGAAGTGAACCAGCCGTGGCAGTGAACAATATCGGGAGCCCAACGAAGTTTTTTAACCGTTTCGAGTACGCCACGGGCAAAAAATATCATTCTGTCTTCGTTGTCTTTAAATTCTTTTCCCTCTTCGTCAACGAACAAAGCCTTGCGGTGGAAAAATTCATCATTGTCTATAAAATATACTTGTAAACGTGCTTGTTGGATAGATGCGACCTTAATAATCAATGGATGGTCGGTATCGTCAATAATGAGGTTCATACCCGACAAACGAATTACTTCGTGCAACTGATTGCGGCGTTCGTTTACCAAGCCATAACGGGGCATAAAACAACGGATTTCCTTTCCTTTCTCTTGAATATATTGAGGTAAATAACGGCTCTTCAACGACATCTCTGTGTCGGGAAGGTACTTCGCCATTTCTTGGGAAACATAAAGGATTCTTGCTTTCTTCATTATGTAAAAAATTTCGTATGCAAAATTATAAAAAATTTTTCGGTAATTTTTACATAATTTTCAAAAAACCTTTAGTGGAGATATTCAACTTCTTTAAAAAAATATCGTTGAATAGTATGTTGTTCCGTTTCGATTTGCAAGCGTCCGTCTAATTCTACGCCACAGATAGTTCCGGTGAAAATGCCCCGCTTGTCTTTAAATGTGCTGGGTTTTTGAAGTAAGTAAAGGTTTTGCAGATATGCGTTGTGAATGTTTTGCTTGCCGTTGTTTATTTGCGAATAGTATTCGGAGAAGCGATAGATGAAGGCTGGCAGCAGTTCGTCGCAGAGGAGCGTTTGTCCACATTCGTTTTTCAATGATGTTGGATTCGGTACGTGTTCAAAGAACGTTTGATTTACGTTGAGTCCGATGCCGATGATAGCGGTTTCGATATTTTTCCCCTGCAACAAGTTTTCTATCAGTATGCCAGCAATTTTGTTCGTACCGACGTAAATATCGTTTGGCCATTTTATTGTTACGTCGTTACAATATTCAGCAATAAAATCACGTAATGCAAGAGATACGCATTGCGACAGAATAAATTGATTGTTGGCGGAAATGTGGTTTGGGTGTAAAATGATAGAAAATAGAAGATTTTCACCTTTATTGGAAACCCAGAGGTTGCCTATTTGCCCTCGTCCTTTTGTCTGGAATTGTGTGCTGATGACTGTAAAATCGGGAACAGATTCTGTACGGACTAATTCCAGTGCGTAATCGTTAGTTGAAGAAAGTTCATCAAATTCAATGATATTGTTGTATATTTCGCTCATTAAAAAATTTATGTATGAAACGTTTTCTTACGATACTTGCATTGTTGTTCGCTGCTTATTGTTTGTCGGCACAACAAGTACAAATTAAAGGTAAAATAATTAAATATAAAACACTTCCTGCGGATTCAATCACTTTGCGTATTAATATATCTTCGGTGAATCCTATAGTTATTAAGGCGCCGATTTCCAAAAAGGGAGAATTTGAATTTAAATATACTGAGAATTCCACGAATTTCTGTGAATTGTTTTTTAATTACCAAGAAGATAGATTGTTGCTGTTCCTCACTTCGGGCGATATGGTTTCCATTGCATTTGATGCGACAAAAAAATTAAGCGAAGCTGCTGTCGTGGGTTCGGTTCAAACAGAATTATTCCAAAAGAATAGGCGTATGGTTACTGGTTATGTGAATGAAGCGGAAAATATGAGAAAAGTGTATCAACACCGTATTGATTCGTTGGAAAAGGCAAAGAATGACGAGGTGGCAGATGCAATCCGTAAAAATCCGTATTTGTTGAGTAACATAGCACTTTTGAGTATTCTGCCCGAAGAATATATAGATATTTATCAATTGGTTGACACATCGTTAACGTCTGCATATCCAACAAATGAGTTTGTTGCAGAATATCACAAATCGTTGGAAAAGGTGTTGACACTTCGTGAAGGTTCGCCTATGGCGGATATTGTTTTGGCTGACCAAAATGGTAAAATGGTAAACCTTGAATCGCTCCGAGGTAATGTCGTGGTGGTCGATTTTTGGGCAAGTTGGTGTCGTCCGTGCAGAATGGAAATCCCAAATTTCAAGAAAATGTATGAGGCTTATCACGATGCAGGTTTTGAGATATATTCAATCTCTGTTGATAATGACTATGCAGCTTGGCGAAAGGCCTTGACGCAAGAACAAATGCCTTGGACAAACGTCCGTGACGACCAAAAAATATACAGTAACCAATACAATGTGTCGTCAATTCCTTTTACTATTTTGATAGATAGAGAAGGGAAAGTTGTCGCTAAGGGACTTCGCGGTCAGGAATTGAGTGATAAAATCGCTGAAACGCTGAAAAAATAATTGACAAGTAAAATGATCCTTGGCTCTTCTAATAGCACATTGTATTATCAATCATTCTATTTGTGTATTCTTGAATGAAAGCTTTTGAGTAGTTTTCCATTTCGGTTTGTTCAGGTAGTCCAGAATTCAGCACATCATTTTCAAAATATCTGTCTGCTTTGAAGTTGTACATATTCAAGGATTTGTTTTCATCCAACTGAATCACGTAATCTTTATAGAAGCATTGGAAATTCGTATTTGTGTAGTTGATAGCCATTTGCGATTGGGTTGTGTCGAAGAGATTTTTCCCGAAGGCACAAAAATCTGATGGATAGTTCAGGTACGATAATATTGACGGTAGAATGTCGGTTTGTTGGGCAATGGTGGTTGTGTCGAATTTCTGCAAAGAATTATCGGGCTTATAGAAGAAAATAGGAATTGCAAATGCTCCCGGCGTATTTTTGTATTCCTCCAAATCGGCAACCGAAGCATGGTCGGCAGAAAAGACAAACAATGTGTTTTCGTACCACGGTTGCGTTTTCGCATAATTGAAAAATTGACGGAGTGCATTGTCGGTGTAGCCAATACATTCGTGGACAGGAAGCGGACCTTTCGGGAATTTTCCTTCGTAACGGGCAGGAACTTTGAATGGATGATGCGACGACAACGAGAACAAACTTGCGAAAAATGGTTCTTTGAATGTTCCCATTTTTTCGGCATAAAAATGAAAGAATTCTTCATCCCAAATGCCCCACATTCCATCAAAATCAGCATCGTTGTTATATTCATCTTTACCAAAATAGTCGTCGAAACCAACCAAATGCGTAAACGATTGAAAACCCATGGAACCATTCGGCGCGCCGTGGAAGAATGCGCTGTAATATCCTTCCTGACTGAGATATTGTGCCAAACTACACGTTTTATTGCTTGAATAGTGCGATAAAACATACGGCACTTTCACATACGGAATGCCAGCAATTACCGAAGGAATTGCGTCGATTGATTTTCGGCCGTTTGCATACGCATATTTAAACACCAAACTATGTTCCATCAAGGAATCGACAAATGGCGTATAACCTTTATAATTTGGAATATCTTTATTCAAAAAGCCAACATATTCACGACTCCAACTTTCCAAAATAAAAATCACAACATTGCATTTCTTCATTTCTTTTGGCGATTCGAGATGGTGGTATATGGAGAAATACGTCTCAGCCTCTTTTTCATCAAAATAATTTATCCGTTGTAAGCCTGCTTTTCCAATAGTACGTATAAGTGTAAACGGTGTGTTTTGTACGATAGCCATTTCGTTCGGCTGTTTTACATATTCACCTGCGTCGGCAGGAGAAATTGGTCGTGTACTATGACGGAATCCACCACGAACGCCACCAAAACAAAGAAACAGCACTATGCACATTGCAATTGCGGAGCAGCTATAAAACTTTAGATTGTTTTCAGTTGGTTCTTTGAGAGTAAGCCTATCATACAAGAAAATTAGAACTGCGACCAATGCAATGAAAAGCAGCAGCATATACCACCAATCAATCAAAAACTGACCGACAAGAGAGAGCATATTTTCTTCGTTTGAAAATTGAGAGAAAACGAGGGAAGTTGTGCGTTTTATAGTAAATGGATAGTATGCGGTGTCTGCGCAATTCGCCAACAAACCGATAGAATTCGTAATAATGTAGATCCATTTTGCAACTTGTTGATATACTTTGTTATACACGAACCGAAACGGAATGATATTCATTACAATAAATGCAATGTTGAGGTAGATGATTGCCGCCGTATCGAATTTGAGACCACCACGAAGAATTGTGAAGAAATCAGTAAACGAAATGTTTGGGAATAGCCCAGCATTAAATAAATAAAATGTTATTCGTGTGATAGTCAATAAAACATAGACTATCGCAATACGATAGAGAAATACCAATATATGATTAACTTGAAGTCGTGTCATTCCTGAAATTTTTTCGAAACAAAAATAGCAAATCCCAAAAATTAAACTGAAAGTTTATTTTTTAACAAGCTTATAATCTCATCTTTTGCTTTCAACAACTCTTTCGTCATTTGCAATTCTCTTTGTAAAGTTTCAATCTCTTGAGATTCCGAAATTGCAGAAACGTCTGTTTGTTGCACGCCAAGCAAAGTAAAAATAGATGTTCCCAAAACATTGGCAATTTGCTCCAAACGCAGTATAGGAATATTGGTCAAGCCACGTTCAATTTTTGAAAAAGCTGCAATAGACACATCCAATTCACTGGCAACATCAGCCTGCGATATCCCCTTAGTTTTTCGTATTTCACGAATAGTGGAACCAATTATTTGTAAATCCATTTATATACATAATTATTATATAAAAATACAAACTCGCGGTTTGTATTTTTATACTTTTAATTGAATACCTATTTGCAATTCTACTTTTAGTTTATATATTTGCACAATTAAAATTTTTATTAACTAATAATTCAAAAAAAATGAAAAAGAACTTTTTATTTGCATTAGGAGCACTATTAAGTAGTGCATTACTATTCACAGCATGTGGAAATGACGAAGCTGTTGATGTTAGAGATTGCGCTGTTGGTAATTTCAACGGAACAATATCAACATACTGGTTGGTTGATGGTGAATTCGAAGCTGACGAAGAAGCATTCGGCAAGCCAGAATCAATCAATCTTACAATAGCAAAAGATGGGACAAACGAAAAGGCCATTCAATTGAATGTTGACGGCGACATATTCTATGGTAGCAAAATCGAAGCTGCCTCTAATGGTTTCGGCTTTGATATAGAAAGCCAATCTTTCGAAGGAATGACAATTGCTGGTTACAATGCAGGAACTGTTGGCACAACAAAATATAATGGTGTTTACATGGATGACACAAAAGAATTGACTGTTGGTTTCAAAATTTCAATAAAAGATTTTGTTAGCTTTTTCACCGAAAACATTGAAGACGAAGACGAAAAAGCCACTGCCGAGATTCTTCTTAACGGCACATTCACAGAATTAGGAGCAGAAGCTATTGTTATGGTTATTGATGCAAACAAACGATAGTCTGACATCACTTTTCAAAATTCACAAGCCTCTAACAATCGTTAGGGGCTTTTTTGTTAAAAAAAAATTCTATACTCGTTGTGCGTTATAATCTCTCACTCTTAATCTCAATTGTTGGCACAAAAGAAATGGGAAACTATTTTTCCAATTCTTTCCAAGCCAGTGCACTTGCACCAAGAACGGCAGCATTGCAATCCATCAATCCGCTTAATTTAATGTCAATTTTGTTCTTGAAAATTGGCAGTAAATATTCTTCCATAGATTTTTTTGTCGGTGCAATGATAGCATCTCCAGCTTTTGCTGGTCCACCGAACAAAAATATCGTTGAAGGGCTTGTGTGGCAAACAACATCGGCGAGTTTCATGCCGAGAATTTTTCCTGTATATTCAAAGCATTCCTTTGCCAATTCGTCGCCATTTTGATAAGCCTTAAATACATCGTATGAAGTTAGTTTGCTGTTTGGAATATCGCGCAAAGAAGATGGTTTACGGGAGTTGCACATCAATTCCGTAATTGTGCGGACAATGCCTGTTGCTGAGGCGTAGGTTTCCAAGCATCCTTTTTTGCCGCAGCCACATTGTCGTCCGTCGGGAAATACAGTAGTATGACCAACTTCTCCAGCAAAACCATCGTGTCCGTAAACTAAATCGCCGTTTACGACAATACCACTCCCAAGTCCAGTACCCAAGGTGATTACAACAAAATCTTTCATGCCTTTTGCTGCGCCGAAAATCATTTCGCCCATTGCTGCAGCGTTGGCATCGTTGGTAATTGCAATTTTTATGTTTGGAAAATATTCACCCATTAAATCGCAAAAGTGAACGGTACCTTTCCAACTTAAATTCGGTGCCTCTTCGATAGTACCACGATGATAATTTGCATTTGGCGCACCAATACCTATGCCCATTAGTTGCCAGTCGGCATGTTTGTCCAGTTCAGCTTTCATTAAGCCGCACAAATTCTTCATATATGGGCCTATTTCGGTATATTCTTTTGTTGGCGTCGAGATTTCAGCCAAACAATTTCCGTCTCTGTCAACAAACCCGGCAACTGTATTTGTGCCGCCGATATCAATACCTGCAGTTACTTGTTTCATAGTATTATTCGTTATATTTTATAAAATCATCAGTTCCTTCAACACGTTCAAATTCAGAACCTTGTTTCCATTTTAAAAAAGGAATTATTGCCATATCTAAGTTTGCGATATAATTCACATCGAACATCATAAAGTGCTGTTGGTCTTCAAGATAGTCATCGGTTTCGTCGCCGGCAAGAAAACGCCAGCCACTATCGTCTTCATCTTCTTTTTCTTCGCGGTACATAAAACCGACTTTTGCACCATCAACGGTGATTCTATCCGATGCGATGCAATAGCCCATAGGTTTTACTAAATCTTTTACATCAGCAGCCTGAAGTTTATATTTGTTTTCTGCCATAGTTTAAACTAATCTATACAAAGATAACGATATTTCTCATTGATATGAAAAATACAATTCTAAATATTTGTACTTTTGGCACAATTAGAAATCTATGGGAAGAAAATCGTCAATATCGTTTATACAGCTACTATTTCCGCTATTGTTGGCATTGCCGTTCCCATTTACGTTGATGAATTGTGCGAGGGAGTCAGCTCCGCTAGGTGGTCCTGTTGATAGTATTGCACCTTATGCCGTAGTTGAAAAGCCTCAAAACAATTCCCAGAATATTTATCCGCAAAAAATCGTTGTTAAATTCAATGAATATATTGCCCTGGACAATATAGAAGACAACTGTATGATTTCGCCGATTATGAGCGAACGTCCCGATATTTCGGTGAAGAAGAAGAAAATGATTATAGATTTGTCAAAACAGCATCTTCAGGCTGGTACGACTTATAGTTTCAATTTCAGTAATGCAATAAAGGATTTGACCGAAAGTAACGTGACCGATCAATATCTGTATGCGTTTTCTACGGGTACGGGTATTGACAGCATGAAAATTGCCGGTTCAGTGTTGTTGGCTGCTGATGGCAATGTCCCGGAGCAGGCGTATATTTTACTTTACGACAATTTGAGCGACACGGCATTGCAGACGACGAAGCCACGATATGTAACTCAAATTTCAAAGAAAGGAGAATTTTCGTTTTCCAACATAGAAGCAAAGCCATATAGAATCTACGCGTTGATAGACAGCGACAAAGATTTTACTTTCAATCAGCCAACAGAGAAGATTGCATTTCTTGATACTATTTTCAATCCTACGGCAGAACGGTTTATAGATAGTGTGTGGTTTGCTCACAATGATACTATCCGTTTGGAGCAATTCAAAGACAGTATTCAGATAGTTACTATTAAGGATTCTTTTAATTTGGAAGAAAAAACGCGTTGGTCCGACCAAAACATTCGATTATCGATATTTGAAAATGAGGTGTGGAATCAGGAAGTGCTATCGCATAAGAGAATTTCACCATACGCTGTTGCTTGTAAGTTTGCGGCAAGGAATAATTTCCCTTCGCAAATAACTTTTTCACCTTCGGGAACATTTAGTACGGAAAAAATTTCCGATGATAGTTTGATAGTATGGTTTCAAGATACTACGTTACAAAATTGTGATTCAACAAAATTATTCCTTCAATACAACGAGAATAAGAATTCTTCAAAGGTTATTCTGGATACGCTCATAGTTGAACAAACAAAGGATTTACCAACACGTTTGATGGTATCTTCTCCATTGCAGAAAGATAATAAAGTCTATCCAGGCGACAGTATTTATTTCACGTTATCGCGACCTATACAGACAAAGGATTTGCAACGGATTGTTGTCTATGAATTGTGTGATTCCTCTAAAATGCGTTGTGATTCAATAGTACCGTTTACGGATTATAAATTTCGTCCCAAAAACCATTATGCGGAACAAAAAATATTGAAATATAAGGATGCAAATGACCGATTTGCCTTGTATTTCAGTAAACCTATACGTCCAGAAGATGTTGTTGTTACGCTTGATGGTTTGCCAAATCTAACAGATTGGTATTATTGCGAGGCTGATGAAAAAAGTAATGCACTTTTATACTGGATAAAACCAGGCACTGACGCATTGAGATTGAAGAATGCTGCAATTATAGTTGAATATAAGAAACTCGACGGTACGACAGAAAAAAAGAATTTTAATACAAAGAAAGATGTCGCGGTAACAAAGATGTATAAGACTGCAAGTTCCAATAAGAAACTTATTCTGCAAATAGTTGAGGAACAAGAAAAGTCGTTGAAGATACATGAACCAATTCGAATATATTGCAACAATCCAATCAAAGCAATTACCGACAGTTTATTTACACTAATTCAGGTTGATGATTCGCTGGAAACATCGGTGATTACAAAGATTACGCCTATTACGTCGCGAATTGTGGAAATTCATCATACTGCGTCAAAATCCCAAAATTACACATTGACATTGTCTCGTGGGGCCATTGTTGATACTTTCGGAATTCCATCGCGTGAGTTAGTGAAAGATATTCAGACAGGAAATGATGAGAAAGAATTTGTGCATACTATTCCATATTCTATTACGAACACCGACAGGACATACGCTATTAGTGCAGATTGGAAAACAAATACGACATATAAACTAGTAATACCAGATAGCACGTTTACAGACATATTTGGCGACGCAAATGATTCAACATTATTCTCTTTCCAAAGTCCCAAAAAAGAAGATGTGGGTAATCTTGTCGTGAAAAATACTCAGGGTTTTCCTTCAGAAAATTTAGTATTCGTGTTGCAATCTGCTGAATCAAAGTTGAAAGATGCTCCATTATTTGAGGCTACAAAAAAATCTGGGATAATACGATTTGAAAATATCCCGGCGGGAAATTATTCACTTCGTTGTTTTGTAGATGAAAACAACAATGGCAAATGGGATACCGGTTGTATAGAAATTAAGCGTCAGCCCGAGAAATATTACTTCTTTAAAGACACAGTGACCATAAAGGCCGAATGGGATAATGCCATTTACTGGGAAGAGTTCAAGTGACAATGTGATTTTTAGTTGGAATTAGAAACTGTATCTACGACCAGTACTATATCATCATTAATCTTTTACCTCTAATATTTTTTGTAGCCGTTGCATTTCAGCTACGGTAAATTGTCCTTTTGCTGTGGCGTGTTGTTCGTCTTTGGCAGCGAATGAAAAAGGACTTCCCAAGTAGAGGTTTGCGATGCGCGTAATTTTTCCGTAGGAACCCATTGCTAAAGCCACAATATTGTTAAAATCAGCATAGAGAGATAAAACTGTCGCGGCATCTTTTTCGGATAGAGCAGTAGTTGCAATTTTTGCTATATCGGCTTGCTCGTTAAAACATTGCTGGATAATTTTTCGCAATTCGGATACATTTGGCGTGTTGTCGTAGTTGTGGTAAGAAATAATGCTTTTGCAGGAATGATTATGTGCAAAGGCAATAATATCTTGTTTGAAAGATTGAGTAGATTCAATTTCAACGTCGACATAGGTTGCGCCAGAAACAATGGCCTGCTTTAATAACAGTGCCCTCATGGTGTCATCAGCGTATTGGGGACGACACGTAGCAATAGTAGGAACGTGTATGGATTGGAAAACAGAAGCAACGGTGCGTTCATCAAGCTGACATAAATCAATGCGTATTTCTGCCATTTCTGACGAATTGGCAAGAGCAATTATGTTGCTTGGATTTGTTTCTGTAATACTAACGCAAATCATTGATGTAGGTTGCGATTTCTGCATACGATAATTTTTCTACGCAGCAAGATCCGATGCCGAGCAGATATACAAAATGAATGCCGTCGCCGTCACGTTTCTTGTCGCATTTCATAGCCTCCAATATGTCTTCGTTTCTTGCATCGCATGTAGTTGGGAGTCCGGTAGCCGTAAGTAATGCTAAAAGTCTGTCGCATTCATTTTGTTTCATTTTCCCTTTCAAAACCGACAATTTAGCTGCCATAGCCATACCAACACTCACTGCGTAACCGTGCGGCATTTTAGTGATTTTTTCTATTGCGTGTCCGAACGTGTGCCCGAAGTTGAATATTCGTCGTGCGCCAGATTCTTTTACATCAGAACTTACGATGGATGATTTAATAACAATGGATTCATACACAAATGTTTCTAAGACGGTTGCATCATATTTTTGTAATGCATCCAGATGCCTTTCTATGTATGAGAATAGCGATTCCGAGGCAATGGCTCCGTGTTTTATTACTTCACCCATTCCACTAAGAAGTTCGTGAGCAGGTAACGATCGTAGTATGTTTAGTTCACAGATAACGAATCTCGGTAGACTAAAGGTACCAATCATATTTTTATAGCCACGGAAATTGACCCCGTTTTTGCCGCCCACGCTTGCGTCAACTTGGCTCAACAGTGTTGTGGAAACAAAGCCAAACTCAATTCCACGCATGAATATGGTCGCAATAAATCCACTCATATCGCAGACAATTCCTCCACCTATACCTAAGATAAATGACGTTCTGTCAAATTCTGCTTCTATCAGTTTCTCAAAAATATCATCAAGCGACTGCAGACTTTTATGTGCTTCACCGCGGGGGATTTCAATTACTAAGTCCGATTTTGGAAATTTATCACCATAAAGCGAATAAATCACAGGATCTGTTATAATGGCGATTTTTTTACCCTTGGGGAGATAATTAGAAACATTTGCAAGGGACTCACCTACAAATATTTCAGACGTTCCAATCGTACTTTTTATCTTGAGTTTTTTCATTGTCTCTCATATTTTCGAGCGCGACAAATATACGATAATAAAAAGAGATTTATAGAACGGCACAATGAGAATTTATAGGTTTCAATGGTTTTATGGTATAAAATATTCGGTAAATATGTAGATTTGTGCGGTCTTAATTTGAGTGTAGATATGGTCTATATATTTTTGTTTCTCTATACAATCATTTACATCTTTTTGTTTATTCCCGTTTTTTGTATAGGAGCGATTTTTAATGCGAAAATGCGCGAGGGTTTGATAGGCAGATTAAAACAACCAAAATATATTAGAGCGTTTGCACGTGAGCATCAAAAAGATACGGTGGTATTTTTTCATAGTGCATCGGTTGGGGAATGGGAACAGTCTATACCAATTATTAAGACGTTGAAACAGCAACATCCGGAGATACATATTCTTTCGTCTTATTTCTCGCCTTCTGGAATGAATCATGCAAAAAAAGACAATGTTGATTTATCAATATATCTTCCGTTTGATGTTTGTTTGTCTAATTATTTATTTTTCAAGCGTATTCAACCAAAAGCGTGGGTTGTTTCTAAATACGATATTTGGCCGGGAATATTACTTGCTGCACACTGGGCTAAAGTTCCTGTATTACTTTGTTCTGCGGAATTGGCCAAGGATTCAAAGCGGTACAAAGGAATTAATGCAGCCATAAACCGTTTGTTTTACAAGTACATAACCTACGTTTTGCCTGTTTCGGAAGATTATAAGGAACGCTTCAAAAACATTTATCCCAACGAGGCCACGTTGGAGGTCGTTGGTGATGCCCGTTACGATCAAATCATTGCTAAAGCGGAGGCGGTTCAGTTGCAGCCAAATGTGGAATTATTTGAAAATCCATTGCCAATCACATTTATAGGTGGTAGTTTGTGGCCTGCAGACGAAAAGCATTTGTTTCCTGCCCTCTTAAAAGTTTTTAAAGAACATTCGGATTTACAGTTGGTACTGGTTCCTCACGAACTACACGAAGCACATATTCAGGCAATAGAGCAGACATTTGCTAACGAAGGAATTCAGACGCAGCGTTATTCAGAATTCTCGGCATCTTCTACAGGTAAAACAGCTTGTCGCGTGGCGATTGTAAATACAATAGGAATGTTGGCTAAGTTGTATAAAAACACAGATATAGCCTATGTTGGTGGTGCATTTTCTACTGGTGTGCACAATGTTGCAGAACCATCTGCATTTTCTAATCCGGTTATATATGGTCCACGACATATTAATTCCTACGAAGCAATGCAGTTGAAACAGGTTGCTGGTGGGTTTCCAGTATCAAATCAGGATGAATGCTACGAAATTCTTACCAAGTTGGTAAACGATGAACATTTTAGAAAGGAAGCAGGACAAAAGAACCACGATTTTCTGTATGCAAGCAAAGGAGCTTCGGAAAAAATCACAAAGCATATATTAGAGTTTTTGTAGTGAATATTCCTTTATTCGGCAATTGGTAAGCTTACTCGAATAGTAGTTCCTTTATCAATTTCTGATGATTTGACGGTGATTTTCCCGTGGTGGTATTCTTTCACAATACGTTGAGCCAGACTTAATCCCAATCCCCATCCACGCGATTTGGTCGTATAGCCAGGGTTAAAAATTGTTTTGAATTTATTACGCGGAAGTCCTTTCCCTGTATCGCTAAAATCAATGTAAGCGGTATGATTCTCTTTTGATATGGCGACTTCAAGTTTACCGCTACCTTGCATTGCATCTATGGCGTTTTTCCAAATATTTTCTATAACCCAGGCAATCAGTGATGGATTGAGCATTACAAAGATATTCTCGTCAGGCAGAACCACATTGTATTCAATGTTTTTTGAAGAACGGTTTTTCATATAGTTAACAGAATTGAGTACAATTTCCGTTAGGTTTTCTCTCGTGAGGTTTGGCTCGGAGCCAATCTTAGAAAAACGTTCTGTAATGGTATTAAGTCGATTAATATCTTTATTGATTTCATCAACAATTTCGGGTTCGGTTTCTTTCATTTTGAGAATTTCCAGCCAAGCCATAAGCGAGGAAATTGGCGTACCGAGTTGGTGTGCTGTTTCTTTTGACATGCCGACCCACAATTGGTCTTTTTCGTGTTTCTCGAAAGAGCGGAAGGTTAAATACGCCCCAATAAGAATAAGAATTGAGATGATGATTAGAATGATAGGGTAGTATTTTAACTTCGTAATCAATTCCGAGTCTTTATAAAAAATAAGACCTGTTTGATCTTTTTCTAAGACAATTGGAATTGCTTGATTTTCATACATCTTATCCAGCACGAACGTCTTTACCGATTCCGACGTGAGTTCTTTCATGCGCTTTTCAGTAATGTTTCCAAACGCAAGAATTTCGGTCGTGTCATTGTCGGTTATGACAACAGGTACGGATACGGCATTTTGGGCAACTTCAACAATAAATGAGTGAACCATATTGTTAATCATTGTCTGCAATGCGTTGAATAATTGTGAGTCTGCATAAAATAAATAGTTGATAATCTGTCCTTTATATGAAACTTGGAGCGGTTTGTATTTGGAAAATTGTTGTGCTACACTTTGTGGAATTTGTTTGCCAATTGGGAGTTCATGTTCCAAATTCATCGTGGTGATAACCTTTTGTTCGTTATCGGTGAGAATGATGGGAATGTTTTTGTTGGTGGAAATAATGTTTAATAGAAATGTAAGAAATTGAGAATCTTCAACTTCCATAATTAATTGCTGAGATTCGCGCCAAAGTTCAACTTTCTGCAATTCTTCATCTTTGAGTTTGTCAAACAAATCTGTTGCGTATGTCAGTAATGCGTTACGTTGTTGAACAGCATCGGCCCACAAAATAACTTTGGTTCGTTCTTCCTTGCGTATATCGTTGATTGTGGAGTTAATGAACCAAAAGCAGACCAGAAGTATAATTCCGGCAATGACGAAAAATAGCCATTTAATTCTGTGTTTTGTGTGGTAACTAGAAAAGTTCATTAATCCCATTCTATTTGGAAGTCAGACTCAATAGTTTCTTTTTTTTCTTCTTCTTGAGAAGAGGAATTGTCAGTGTTTTTTTTCAGAATTTCTTTCCATTCCGATTTTTGGTTTTCTAGACTTGACTTTACGTTTTCTTTAGTTTTTTTGAGGTCATACTCAATTTTATAATTATCTGGATTTCCAAAAATGATGATCGGTATTCTTAGGTTGCCATCGTTGTTCTTTTCAATTTCACCAAAATCCTCTTCATCTTTGTTTTTACTATGGAATTTCAACGACAGTGTTTTCTTCAAGAATAACGTCACATAATAATTGAAATTGTTGTTTTCGATGTTATGTTTTCCTGCAAATGTCATTTCGAATGCATTCGTTTTGATATTCATATTGGGAATGAAGAGCGTGTCATTTTTTATGCAGATTGTGTTTTTCAAAGTTGAGAATGACACGTTGGTAAATTCTTCTTCCATTTTCATTTTCTTGCCGATTCCCATCAATGTCTCAACTTTGTTTACAGAACCGTCTTCAATGGAAATGTCGGCTAATGCGTTTGTTGTTGGATAAATAGGATTGTAGTCTTTATCCATCATAGATGAGAATTGGAATGTTCCCGAAAGTTTTCCATCTATTTGATTGTAGGTAATGACTGTTTGGTCAAAATTGTTGAATGTTTTAAAAATATCTTTTGCCGACATTTTTTCAATTTTTCCCGAAGCGATGCATTTAGTCCTTCCGTTAGGTTGATCAATCATTTGTAATGATCCAGCAATCAGTTTGCCTTGTAAAGTCGCGGCATTTATTTCGGACAGTTCTATGGCATTTTCAGTAAATCTGATGATAGTTGCTGCATTTGTCAAATAATATGGGTCAAAGTCTAATTGTTTTGCTTCGAAGCGTATGCTTCCAAGAAATTGTCCAGTAGACGTTGATTCAGTCAATGAGAGATAGTGTTCGTAGAATGGAGTGAGATTTATGGCGTCTATGGTGCAATTCAGGTTACAGTGCGTATCAACATCGTCGAACATTATGTACGGTACAAAGTCGGACGCTTTTCCTTGCAGAGTAAAATTTTGTTCTGCCAATTTTCCAGCGACACTGTCAACAGAAATGTTTCCGTTTGAAAACATGATATGTCCATCAACGTTGTCAAAATCGTATGGAGAATTTTCAGGGGCTGATATTTTTAGATTTTGGCAGTGTAAATCAGCAGTAAGTTCAGTTTTCTTGAAAAAGTCTTTTGTGAAATTCGTGACGTTTTCCAGTTCTCCACGACTTTTAATCATTCCTTGTAAATTTCCGGAAATTCCGTACTCTTCTATTTTCATCAACATATCTACATCGTCAATGTTCAGGTTGAGTTGGCCAGTTACTGTGTATTTTGGTTTGTCAAAGTTCGTGAATGAAAATTCCGAGAGTGTTAGTTTTGAAGAGCCTGTTGTTATGTTTGTCGCTACCGAAGTAAATTCGTAGGTGTCCAGTTTGGAGATATCACTTGCTTTTAGTGTCCCTTTTGTGGAGAAAGCATATTTAGTTTTTTCAAACAAAACGTTTCCTTTTGTGCAGGCAATGTTGCAGACCAAAGTGGGCATCGTTTTTTCTGTTATTTTCCCATTTACATTTCCTTCAACGAAAATGTTTGATTTTAGATTGTATTGAGCCAAACTGTCCACTGTCTTTTGTGGAATTACTTTGAAAATTTTATCCAAAGTTGTTTCCACGTTTACGTTCAGATTAACGTCATAATCGTTGTCTTTCAATACTTCCACAGAACCGTCTGAAAGTATAAGACCGACGGGTGTTTCGCATTTAAAGTTCTTTACAATGTAAGTCGAACTATCACGCGAAAGCGTTACATCGCATTTAAATGAGGAGTGTGGAAAAAACGATTTTTTGTCGTACTCAAATTGTTTGTTGGTGAGTGCTGCATACACATCAATGAAAAAGTCCTCTCCTTTAAATTTTCCTGAGAAATTAATTTTATCGAACCATTCTTGTGCAAGAATGTTAGTTTGTATGTCGTGGTATAGTCCTAATGTGTTTACAAATCGAATTTTTGAAAGTTCTACGAACATATCTTCTCCTGTACTGTCAGATTCAATGGAGAATCCCCAATTGTGGTGACTTTTTGAGTCGCAGAAAAAATTCACGCGGGCATCGCGGACGATGATTTCTTTTACCACATAGTTTTCGAACAAAAAATCCATCACATTGAACGACAGCAAAACCCGTTGTGCGTATAGGGCTGTATCGGTAGATTCAGCTGCAAATTCGTGGCGATTGAAAGTGTCGGTAGATTTTGCACAGACGTCGTGGAGTTGAATGGAAATGTTCGGGATGTTGCCGAAAATCGATACGTCGACTTTGCTTAAGGAAATGTCTGCTTTGATTTGTTTGCCGACTTTTTCGGTAACAACTTGTAAAATTTCGTCTTTGTAAAAATATGGTATAGCAACAGAAGCTACTAAGAGGACGAATACCATAATAGCCAACGTAATACCAATAATTTTAAACACCTTTTTCATACGGTGCAAAGTTATTTCATTTTTTTGAAATAGTTAGTCGTAGAGAAGCCGTCAACAAAATCAATTGTCTTTACTTCGCCGCCATTTTCAAGAACTTCTTGTGCGCCGACAATATTTTTGATTTCGTAATCACTTCCTTTCACGAGAACATCGGGCAGCAGTGTGGAAATTAGTTGTAACGGAGTGTCTTCACCAAATGGAATCACTAAATCAATATATTCGAAGCTGGCAATTGTCAGCGCACGTGATTCCAATTCTTTAATTGGTCTTTCTTGGCCTTTAAGCCGCTTGATGGATTCATCGGTGTTGAGTCCCAAAATCAGTTTTGTTCCTAGTTCACGGGCTTGTGCTAAATAAAACACGTGGCCTTTATGTATGATGTCGAAGCAACCATTTGTAAACACAATTTTTTCGCCTTTCGTTTTCCATTCAGTAACGATTTTTTGTGCTTCATCAAGCGTAACGATTTTATGGAGAACTTTATTTAACTGATTCATTGCAATCTTTTTTTCTGAATACAAAATACAGTGAAGCCAATCCCAATATGATTTCAACAATCATTTGCGATTCGTGGCTGAGGGTTGCATAAAGCAAGCCGACAGAATTGAAGTCAAGTCCGTAAATGGTTAAAGCGAGCGCAACTACGTAGTGGTATGCACCTATCCCACCTTGAACAGGGACAGCCATACCGATGCTGCCGACAATTAGTAAAAACAAGGCATCGTCAATGCACATATCTGCTGTTTGTGGAATTGCGAAGCATACTGCCCAAGTCATTAACAAGTAACACGTCCATAATAGGATAGTGTATAAAACGAACAATCCACGTTTTTCCAGTTTATATACCGATTTCACGCCGTCAATCATTCCGTTGATGAACGACATGATTTTTTTTGTGAGTGCGTTGCCTTTCCGTGCTAATGCAATACATAGCCACACAAGAATTGCAACGATGGCGATAGCTGCAATTATCCATACAATATTGATTGATGCAAGTCGTGTTGCCGTTGGTGCAATGATTTTTTCACTAATAAATGAGCCAAAAAAATCCATTTTGAGGAAAAATGTTCCCACGGCCAAAAGAAGCATCACCAAAACATCGAACATTCGTTCTACAATCAC
The DNA here is from genome assembly GCA_937892155.1 of uncultured Bacteroidales bacterium. Classification (GTDB taxonomy): domain Bacteria; phylum Bacteroidota; class Bacteroidia; order Bacteroidales; family UBA1715; genus UBA1715. The sequence continues at coordinate 146,885 of CALAUG010000030.1, forward strand.
TGTTCCTATGAGAGTGTCGAAGGGAAGTTTTTCTGTTTTTGTCAGTGCGCCGCAACGAGTAATTTCGCCTATTCGTGGTAAAGCCATATTGGCGAAATAGCCGAACATCTCGGCCCAAAAAGCATTCCACAGACTTGGCTTATGGTCACAGGTTGATTCAATGAGTAAATTCCATCGAGCAGCACGAAATAGATAGGCGAGCATCGCGAAAATAAGGGCAAATCCAATCCACCAGAAGTTGGCGTGAGTGATGTCGTTCCACATTGCCGCCAGATCAACATCTTTGAAGACGAAAAATAGCAAACCAATACCAATGATGGCAAAAACAACGTAATAGATTGTTTTTGTGATTTTGCTATTCATGGTGCTACACTAATTTGTTCGTAGCTGTATCGGGAAAGACGACGGTTGGTTTGAAAGATTTTGCTTCTTCAAAATCCATTAAGGCGTATGAAATTATAATTGCAACGTCTCCAACATTGAATTTATGTGCTGCTGGACCGTTCAAGCAAACCACACCACTATTGCGTTCACCTTTAATTGCGTAAGTTTCTATTCGTTCACCGTTGTTGAGGTTTAGAACTTGAACTTTTTCGTTAGGAATAATATTAGCCCCTTCCATCAAAGCTTCGTCCAAAGTGATACTTCCGATGTAATTCATATTAGCCTCGGTAACGGTTACCCGATGAATCTTCGATTTCATAACTTCTATCATCATAACTTATTTTTTTAATGTAATGTTATCAATTAGACGAACATCGCCGACATTAACTGTGATGCAACCAACCACCCATTCTGCTTCGTTCCACGATTGAATCGACTGTAATGAGTATCCGTCAACTATTTCAAAATATTCAACTTCGAGAAGTGGAGTGTTGTTTACTGTATCAACAACGAATTTGTGTACATCTGCAACGGATTTTGTCGGGACTAAGTCAACAGCTTTGAACAATGTCTGTGAGATTTGGACTGCCTGCTCGCGTTGTTCAGTGCTCAATCGCATATTTCTTGAACTTAAAGCCATTCCATCGCTTTCGCGTACGATAGGGCAAGGAACTATTTCGATGTTGATATTGCGTTGGCGGACCATTTCGCGAATGATTGCAATTTGTTGGAAATCTTTCATTCCAAAATATGCACGGTCTGCTTTTACTAAGTCGAACAAGCGGTGTACAACAATTCCCACTCCATTGAAATGTCCTGGTCGTGCTGCGCCTTCCATCACTTGACCAATAAATCCAAAGTCGTACGATTCTGTAACGTTCTCCAAACCTTCGGGATACATAACATCAACAGAAGGGACAAATACGATATCAGCACCTGTTTGCTCAAGTAGTGCAATATCTGCATCAATTGTACGCGGATACGTTTTTAAATCATTCTGATTGTTGAACTGTGTTGGATTTACGAAAATGCTGACGGCAGTGCAGTCGTTGTTTTCTATTGATTTTTTCACCAATGAAATATGTCCTTGATGAAGGGCTCCCATAGTAGGAATAAAGCCCAAAGACTTGTTTTGCTTGCGTACGTACGCAACAGCAGCCGTAATTTCTTCGCGAGTTTTGCAGATTATCATTTTGAAGCGATAAATTAATTATGGCAAAAGTAACCATTCCAATCGTTATTTTTGAGATTTTTCGTGGATTTTTTACTTTTTACGGAAGTATTCAGTGTTTTTGAAATGAATGCCTCTATTTTGCCAGTTTTTCGCTTATTTTTTTAGAAACAACCTCTCGTAAACTGTCGTTTTCAATTAAATCAAGTACGTCGTTTGCAAATCCAGAGACAAGCATGTGCAATGCTGTTGCTTTGTTAATCCCACGTGCTTGCATATACCAAAGAGCTTCTTCGTCAATTTGCCCGGTGCTGCTGCCGTGGTTACAAATAACATCATCAGCATAAATCTCCAACTGAGGTTCGCTGTGAATATGTGCATCGGGTGATAGTAAAATGTTGCGGTTTTGCTGATGCGCTGTTGTTTTTTGTGCATCTTGTGCAACATATATTAAGCCAGAAAAAGAGCCGCTTCCCATATTGTCAGCAATACCACGGAATAATTCCTGCGTTTCGCAATTCGGTTTTTTATGGGTTACTTTCGTATAGATTGAATATTTTTCCTTGTCTTTTGGGAAAAATACTCCGGATAAATGTGTGTTTGCATTTTCAGCATCTTTACGGACATGCAGCCCAATAGCATCGTTGTTGCCGCCCAGCTGAAATATTTGTGCATTGTACACAGAGTTTTTCCGTTGTAACACGTATATGTTCTGCGATGAATTTGAAACCTGCATTATTACGTGCCTGCAAATAGAATCTTCCAAACAGTTAATATGAAGTTCCGAGTTTGCATTTTCGGCATAACAGAAATACAGCGATACCTGTGAGTTTTTTTCTACATTCACAATGTACGACATAGGCAAGGTGTCGGCAAAACAGATGCAGGCTGTTACATTCCCCGTTAGAGAAATTGTGTTTGTCGATTCTCCGTTGATTTTCCCGTTATTCAACATATACCAGGAATCAAATTGTATGGAATCGGCAAAATGCTTTGACAGAAGTTCTTGATGATATGGATTTACTTTTCCCATTCAGCGTTATTTTTCGTAATCCATTCGTAGCCTTTTTCTTCAAGTTCAAGAGCCAACGACTTGTCACCCGTTTTAATAATTCTACCATCATAAAGAATGTGCACGACATCAGGAACGATATAGTCGAGCAGACGTTGGTAGTGCGTGATGACAATGTATGCGTTGTCTGTTGTTTTTAGTTTATTGACGCCTTCCGACACAATGCGGAGCGCATCAATGTCAAGACCACTGTCGGTTTCATCAAGAATGGCAAGTTTCGGATCGAGCATTGCCATTTGGAAAATGTCGTTTTTCTTTTTTTCTCCTCCCGAAAATCCTTCATTAACCGAGCGGCCAGACAATTTACTTGGCAAGCCAACAAGTTCACTGTTTTTCTTCATTAATTTTAGAAATTCAGTGGGAGAAGGAGGTTCTATGCCAAGGTATTTACATTTTGCTTCTAAGGCGGCTTTCATGAAGTTTGTCATAGTAATTCCAGGAATTTCAACTGGATATTGAAAAGCTAAAAACAATCCTTCGCAAGCGCGTTCGTCTGCCGAAAGTTTCAATAAATCTTTGCCATTAAACAAAACTTCACCCTCGGTTACTTCGTAAATATCACGTCCGGCAAGTACGCTTGACAGGGTACTTTTTCCAGAACCGTTAGGTCCCATAATTGCGTGAATTTCGCCTGGATTGACGGTTAAATTGATTCCTTTTAGAATTTCTTTACCACCAACAGAAGCGTGTAAATTTTTTATTGTCAGCATATTTTTTCTTGTTTCACGGGCAAAAGTACAATAAATAATTTACATAATTCACAATGCGCAATTCACAATGTACAATGAATTTTAGAGGTCAATTAGAATATGAGCAACTGTGCGAATTCTATTGATTACACACGAAAATATTAATTCTTATCCTTTTTCTTTTTGAAGAGCGATAGCGCCATATCATTCACGTCTTCCGAAACTTTTGAAACGTAAATCAGAGCGCAGAATATAATTGTCAACAGTCCACTTTTTATGAGAATGTTTGCAATCAGGTTTGATGTCTCGGGAATGAGCAAGCATAAGACGAAAGACAGCGCACCGATAATCAGTATTAAAATATGTCTGTATGAATATGGTTGCAGTTTGAATTTTCTGTTAACGTAAGAAAAAGCGACAATGTTGTACAAAATGCGCGCAATGCACGATGAAACTGCCGCTCCGGTTATTCCAAAAGACGGGATAAAGAGTAAATTCAATCCAATAATGACAAAAATTAGGGCTATTGTCCAGTGGGATAATTTTTTGTACTTGGGTGAGTTGCTCACAATATCTTTGTTGACACCAGCAGCCATATCGCTCAGATAGAAAATACCGATGAAAATGATAACCCAGCGGCCGCTGCTATATTCCTCAGGAATGATTTGGAATATGTAGTCAAGGTTAATGCAAAGTCCGAAGAATACTAAGGTGCCAATAATCAATTGGGTCACTGTGCTTTTTTGATACAATACCTGCAATTGTTCCATATCGTTGCGTTTCCAAGCTTCGGCCACCAGAGTCGAGGTAATTTTTTGCAATGGTCGGTTTGGCAGCATTATCATTGTTGCAAAATAGGTACACGTAGTGTAAATTCCGACTTGTGCAAGAGGATTTTCAATCACCAATTTCTCAATCATTATTCTGTCAATGTTGATGACGATGATGCTTGCAGATGTGATAATAATTCCATATAGGCTTACTTGAATTAATTCGTTTGCCATAGGCTTATCTATCAACGAAAAATCAGGGTGAAGGAATAATTGCTTATCGCGGAACAACGCAACAACCATATAGAGAAAAATGATGCCATAGCATACCACATACCAATATACAAATTTTTGAAAATCAATAAGATGGAATATATAGCAGACAATTAGCAATAATGTTAATATGCGTAATACAACTTCTTTTAAAAGTATGCCGCGGGTTGCGTTAAACAAAGCTTTGGTTAAGGAATCAAAAATATTGAATAGAACTATGAAAATGAATAAAGGAATAATAAGTATGGAATATTCCTGCATCAAATTTCCACTTTGTCCGTTGTTTTGTGTTATGAATGGTTCTGCAATAAAATAAAGCCCAACAACAAGTATAGATGCGAAAAACACAACCATGAGAGTTAAAAACATAAAACCGTTATGCTTTTTGGTCTCATCGCGAAAGTAAGGAAACATTTTCGTGATGGTGTTTTGGAATCCTGCCGATGCAATTTGTGAGAAAAGTACCCCGTACGTAACAAGAAGGTTTAATAGTCCAATTTGTTCTGCTTCAAGAAAATGAGGGAATAACAAACCACTTGTAATAAATCCCAGACCTGCTCCGAGATATACCCAAAAAGAGCCTATAAGTGATTGTTTACGGACTATTCCCATTATGCTTCTTTCGTCTCGGTGTTAGTCAGATGTTTTTTGATTTCCAGAACAACTGCTGCAACAAATCCGATTAATAGGATGAGTGAACAAATCAAGGAAACTGTATTTGACGTATAATAACCTTTAGGTTCAAATTTAAAGGCAATGGAGTGTGTTCCAGCAGGAATCTCTAAACCGCGTAATACGTAATTTGCGCGGAAATAAGGCACTAACTTTTCGTCAATGTAGGCATTCCAGCCTTTATCGTAAAATATTTCAGAGAAAATTGCAACGCCGTCGTGCGAGTTTTTCGAAGTGTAAACCAAATTCATTGGTGAATATGATTCTAACTGTATTGATGCGGTAGAGTCAACAATGCAGTCACGGTTTTTAACTTCAAATCTCATGTCAACAAATGCTTCTTTGGCTGGATTGAAATCTTTCAATGATTGAATTTCCGTATCGGCATTTGGAACCATGTGGACTGATTCTACAAACCAGGCATTCCCTAAGGCTTCAAAGTTTCTTTGTGCAACAGGTTGATTGTTTTTATCGGGGATAATATAATATTTGGTGTTCAACATGTTATATACTTCTTGATTTCTTTGTGACAAACAAGAATCTATCAGTTCCTGATAGCGTTTCATTTTTGCACCGTGGTAACCACCGATTGATTTGTGGAAGTATGATGTTGATGCGTCGTTAAATGGACTGACTGTAAAGTTCATTACGCGGAAATTAGGATCTTTATCGGCTAAAATAGCCTTGTTTGCAGCAGTTGGTCTAAATGCTGTCTTCGCAGGTCTTACAAAGTCTTCATTGTTGAGGTATCGTTTGTTGACTGTCCATAAATCAAACACAGCAACTACGGCTAATAGAACAATTGCTGTTTGGGATTTTAGTTTGTTAAAACGAATTAATGTTAAAACAACAAATGTGATTAAAACAATGAGGAGAGAACGCCATAAGTCGCTTGTCATCATTGCCTTTCGGTCGGCAATAAGAGCTGGAATCAACCAGTCTGGCAACATGTCTGAGTCGTGTGGATTTTCGAACGACCACAAGCCCGATGTAAAAATGAGCAAGAGTAAAAGACCACCGACTATACCTAATGAAATTGACAATTTCTTAAATGCAGTTTCTTTGTTTTCGTCCTCAAAAAATTGTTTAATGGCTATGATTGCAAGTAATGGCATTGCAAATTCTGCAATCACCAAAATCATAGATACTGTGCGGAATTTGTTGTAGCCGGGGAAATAATCCAAAAAGAAATCGGTAAGAGGCATAAAATTATGTCCCCATGCCAGTAGTATGGAGAATAAAGACACAAGCCCCAACCACCATTTAATGCTGCCTTTTACGTATAGTAATCCGAAAATAAAAAGGAAGATTACCAATGCACCAATGTATACTGGTCCAGATGTGATTGGTTGGTCGCCCCAATACGTTGGCATGCTTTTAATGACTTTTTCCGCATTGGGGACACCATTTGATTTCAGCGTCTTATATAATTCAGAGTCTTCGCTCACTTCGCCCATAGATGCGCCACCCATAAAGTTCGGCACCAATAAATCCAGCGTTTCGGCAATGCCGTAACTCCATGCTGTAGCATAATCCTTGTCAAGTCCTTCGGTTTTATTGTTTTGGGTGTCGCTTAATTCCGATTTGCCACGAGTAGAATCCTTACCATAATCGTAGGTCATAAATAAGTTACAGCAATTAGAACCAACAGCAAGAACTAATCCTAACAATAGAAACAACGACGGCTTAATGAATTGTTCAAATATTTTTTTTGATTTTATTGCCTCGTACAACATGCAACACACCAGCACGGCGCATATTAAAGCAGTGTAATAAGTTATTTGTAGGTGATTTACAATAAGTTGTAACGATAATGATAGTGCAAAAACACCTGCGCCTAACAATGTTTTCCCTTTATAGGTTGCATATACAGCAGCAATCACGAGAGGCATATAGCCAAGAGCGGCCGCTTTTGTCATGTGTCCAGCTTCTATAATTATGTAAAAATACGTCGAGAATCCGTAAAACAACGCTCCAAGCATTGCCAATCCAATAGGGACGTCCATTAGCAATAATGCGAGGAAGAAAAATACCAAATACATAATTGCAAACATTTGTGGGTGTTTGTACGTCGTGTGGAACATCTTATGTATATAGTGTGTCAAGTTATTTGTAGAGATGGTTATAAGATACGTTGGCATTCCTCCAAACATACTGTTAGTCCACAGTTGCGGTTCGCCAGTCGCTTCTTCGTAATCTCTCATTTCTTTCGACATACCTTCCCATTGAGTAACATCGTGCTGCTGAAGCGTTTTTCCATCAAAAATTGGATTGAAATACAATAACACAAGTGCTGCAAAGCCTACTATAATTGCCAAGCAGACAAAAAATGATTTATAGTTTACTGATTTTAAATTCATGAGAAATTTATTTTTTGCGAAGATACAATTATTTCAAGTATGATATAGTAGTTGACGTTTATTGTTCCTTGACTTTTGATACTTGTCTTTATTTTAAAAGGCTTCGCGGACTGTCATATAAAAACCGGAATCTTTGTAAGAGCCTCGTCCATAATCTAACCGTAGATTTATTTTGTTTTTTGTATCACTTTGGAAGCGCAGTCCCGCGCCATACACGTATTTAATCCTGTCAAATGTAATTTCCGATAATTCCGGATATGTGTCGCCGAATCCTCCGAAAATTACTATGCCGTACCGTTTCCAGAACGATTTTCTTAGTTCTGCTTGTGCGTAATATGCACATTTATCTATATACATATATTTGTTCGATATGCCCCGCATGCGTGTCTGTCCTCCCAACTGGAACATACTGTAAAAAGGCATATCTCCGTCGCTCACGCCACTGAATGCCTGCATTGCGACGGAAAAATTTTTCGGTAATGAAATATATTTTCTTGCATCAAATTCCACAGAATAGAACGAATAGGCATCGTCTTTGTGTGGCGCAAAATATTTAATACCAAGGGTAACGAATTCACCTTTGGTTGGATAATTGACGTTATTCCTCCGGTCAAAGGTAAAATGTGGTCCAAAGCCAATCAACCATTGGTTTTTTTGTTCTGGTAAATCAAGTCCTTCCTCATTGCTTCCCTGCGAAGTGTATTTTCTGTATGAAATGTCAAACATGAACCCTATATACCAAACAGAAGAAAGTTCCTTAGAAATATTTCCACTTACTCTGAAATCGTTCATATCAAATTTCAAAGGGTTTGTGTTCAACGTGTCGTTGCCAATACCATAATATTTATCTGGAGAAATTTGGTATTGGAGCAATGTGTTGACAACAATGCCGTGACTGGCGTAAATCATCATATCCGACCGGAGATTTAACCAATTTTTTGTGGAATATGTCACCATATTAGAAAATGACGTTGGACGGTAGAATCGTTGTTTCTCTCTTTCCTTGGGTTCAACTGCGACGATAGAAAATGCTCCTAGTGCCAATCCGCTTGCAGGATCAAGTCCCATAGATGGATAGAATTTCACTGAAACCCTTCCACGGTCAACTTCAAACAAACTCATAACACGGTCAACTATGTTCTGCTTTGGAAGTGAATCTTGAATAGCGGAAATACTATCTGTTTCCTGACAATAACAAACGACGGGAAACAGAATTGCAAGAATCAATGTTTTTAGTCGGTCGTTTACCATGCGTTTGTTTTTTGCAAAGATGTGAAAAATAAAGCATTTGAATATCAATAATTTAACAAAAAAATATGATTGTGTAAATTTGCGTTATCAACTAATTATATCTTTGATATATAGCGGTTTATGATGGTTAGGAAACGCAAATTGCTAATAACTTTCGGCAGGTTTCCACAATAAAAATTGACTTAATTTTTACTTTTGAAGTGCTAAAGTGATGGAGATAATTCTTATCAAAATTGAAAAGGGAATTCAGTGAAAATCTGGAACTATACCCGTAGCTGTGAGTTCTCAAAATCTGCGCAAATCAACGTCACTGCCATTTGGCGGGAAGACTGCGCAGATAGGACGAGTCAGAAGACCTGCTTGGCATTGAAACTGGATTTCTCGGGATGAAGAAAAATGGTGGAATATGGCAAACAATTTTTGGGGATTGAAGCGTAGTCACTTAACAATAAGTTGATTAACATAAATTTTAAGTAATGGGAGTATCGGAAATTAAAATCGTGAAACGTGATGGTTCGAAAGAATCATTTTCTATTGACAAAATTAAATATGCTGTAAGTAAGGCATTCCTCTCTGTTGGAAGTTACGCAACCGACGATGATTTGGCTGCCGTGTTGAGCCGTGTCCACATTGCCGACGGTATGAGCGTCGAGGAGGTTCAAAATCAGGTGGAAGTTGCGCTTATGGCAGAACGATACTATTCCGTTGCAAAAAGTTATATGCTATATCGCCAGAAACATTCGGAAGATCGTGAAGATCGCGAAAAACTTAGCTTCTTGGTTAGCTATTGTAATGCTGAGAATGCTGCATCTGGCTCCAAATATGATGCAAATGCCAATGTTGAAAAGAAAAATATCGCAACGTTGATTGGCGAACTCCCAAAATCAAACTTCATCCGTTTGAACCGTCGTTTACTTACCGATCGTCTGAAAGAGTTATATGGAAAGGAATTGGCAGATAAATATATGTATTTGCTGAACAACCATTTTGTATATAAAAATGACGAAACCTCCATGGCAAATTATTGTGCATCAATCACAATGTATCCTTGGTTACTTGACGGTACGGTTTCTGTAGGTGGAAATTCAAAAGCGCCAACAAACCTCAAATCGTTCTGCGGTGGTTTCGTTAACATGGTTTTCATAGTTTCAAGTATGTTGAGCGGTGCCTGCGCAACGCCTGAATTTCTTATGTATATGAATTATTTCATAGAAAAAGAATTCGGTGAAGATTATTATAAACGTGCCGACGAAGTTGTTGACTTATCAAAAAAACACAGAACTATCGGTAAAGTTATAGAAGACTGTTTTGAACAGGTTGTATATTCAATCAACCAGCCTTCCGGTGCACGTAATTTTCAGGCAGTGTTCTGGAATATTTCGTACTACGATAAATACTATTTTGAAAATATTTTCGGTGAATTCTATTTCCCTGATGGTACCCAGCCACACTGGGAATCGTTGTCGTGGTTGCAAAAACGTTTTATGAAATGGTTTAACCACGAACGTACAAAAGCTGTATTGACGTTCCCAGTTGAAACAATGGCTTTGTTGACAAAAGATGGCGATGTTATTGATACGGAGTGGGGCGATTTTACGGCAGAAATGTATTCCGAAGGTCATTCGTTCTTTACATATATCAGCGATAATGCCGATTCGTTGGCTTCGTGCTGCCGCTTACGTAACGAAATACAAGACAATGGATTTAGTTATACACTTGGTGCGGGGGGTGTTTCAACAGGTTCTAAAAGTGTGCTGACAATCAACTTGAACCGATGCATTCAATATGCGGTGAAAAACAATATGCACTATATGACCTATCTTGAAGGTATAGTCGACTTGGTTCATAAGGTTCAAATCGGTTACAACGAGAATTTGAGAAACCTTCAGGAAAAAGGTATGTTGCCGTTGTTTGATGCTGGGTATATCAACATTAACCGTCAGTATCTTACAATCGGTGTAAATGGCTTGGTCGAAGCTGCAGAATTCTTGGGAATTGAAATCAACGATAATCCACAGTATGTTGATTTTGTACAAAATGTTCTTGGCTTGATTGAAAAATACAACAAGAAATACCGTACGAAGGATATGATGTTCAACTGCGAAATGATTCCAGCAGAAAACGTTGGTGTGAAACACGCAAAATGGGATAAGGAAGATGGTTATGTTGTCCCACGTGATTGCTACAATTCATATTTCTACATTGTAGAAGATGATTCGCTTAATATTGTTGACAAATTCCGTCTTCACGGACGAAAATATATTGAACATCTAACGGGCGGTTCCGCATTGCACGCAAATTTGGAGAGCCATTTGACAAAAGAACAATACCGCCACTTAATTCGTGTTGCTGCGCACGAAGGATGCAACTATTTCACGTTCAACATTCCAAATACAATTTGTAACGACTGCGGTCATATTGACAAACGCTATTTGAAAGAGTGTCCTCATTGTCAAAGTAAGAATGTTGATTATTTGACACGTGTAATCGGTTATATGAAACGGGTTTCAAACTTCTCGGCTGCACGCCAGGAGGAGGCTAAACGCCGCTATTATGCAAAAGAACAACAATTCGTGCTTGATTTGTAATGCTCAAGTATTACAATTTTGATATTGTTTTTGCCGAAATTCCCGACGAGGTTACGCTTGCCATAAATATTACGCATTGTCCAAACAAATGCGTTGGCTGCCATAGTCCTCACCTGCTCGAAGACATAGGGAATGTCCTTGACGAAAAAGAACTTGCTGCCCTCATAAAAGAATACGACTACGATATCACGTGCGTCTGTTTTATGGGTGGTGATAGAGAACCTGAATTGGTGGAACAGTTGGCCAAATTTGTCAGAAAAAATTTCCCCAGTTTAAAAACAGCGTGGTATTCCGGAAGACCTACTTTGCCAGAAACAATCAAGATTGTCAATTTTGATTATATAAAATTAGGTCCGTACGAGGCAGCAAAAGGTCCGTTAAATAAACCAACAACTAACCAACGAATGTTTTCTATTGGAGAGAATGGAGTGATGACGGATATTACAAGTAAATTTTGGAAATAAGGCGATGAAAACGAAGTCGGAACTACTATTACAAGAATATATTGAAAATCACATAGATGACGAACCTGCATTGTTGCAGGAACTTCGCCGTCAGGCACATTTAACATTGTTGCATCCAAGAATGTTGTCGGGACACGTGCAGGGACGAATATTAAAAATGTTTATGGAAATGATCCGCCCGAAACATGTGCTGGAAATTGGTACATATACGGGCTATTCCGCATTGTGCATTGCCGAAGGGCTTTCTGATGAAGCCCTGCTTGATACGGTCGAAATTAACGATGAATTGGAGGATAAAATCAAACGATTTTTCAATGCATCGGAGCATGGCAAAAAAATACAGCTTCACATTGGCGACGCCTTGGATTTGTTGCCGAGTTTCCCATATAATTTCGATGCCGTATTCATGGATGGTAACAAGCGTCATTACGTTGGTTATTACGAAGCCTGCATGAAAAAATTGAATGTAGGTGGTTACATATTTGCCGATAATACGTTGTGGGATGGACACGTGATAGACGAGGTCGTTGATAAAAATGATTTACAAACCAAAGGAATTTTGGAATTCAACAATCTTGTGAAAAACGATAATCGTGTGGAAACGGTCATTTTCCCTATTCGCGACGGAATAACGGTGATGAGGAGGATTAAGTAAGAAGAACACGCAATGGTGCACGGCTCTTGTCTTCAGATTCTATAGAGAGATATTGACTTTGTCGTCTTCAAGATTTTTTTGCAGTCAAGTCGTATATCTTTATTAACTTTTTATTATTTTTGCAAGGTTTGAGGATTTCCCTCAAGCATAAGTAGTTAATATTAATTCATTTATAAACGTCAACAAAATGGCAAATCTAGATTTAACAAAGTACGGTATTACTGGTGCAACAGTAATCGCACACAATCCTTCTTACGAAATGCTTTTCGCAGAAGAAACTAAAGCCGGTCTTACTGGTTTCGACAAAGGTCAAGTAACAGAACTTGGTGCTGTTAATGTAATGACAGGTGTTTACACTGGTCGTTCTCCTAAAGACAAATACATTGTTATGGATGAAAATTCTAAAAACACTGTATGGTGGACTTCTGACGAATACAAAAACGACAACCACCCAATGTCTGAAGAAGTTTGGGCAAAAGTTAAAGATATCGCTAAGAAAGAACTTTGCAACAAAAATCTTTATGTTGTTGACGCATTCTGCGGTGCAAACAAAGATTCTCGTATGGCAGTTCGTTTCATCGTTGAGGTTGCTTGGCAAGCTCACTTTGTAACAAACATGTTCATCAAACCAACTGCTGAAGAATTGGCTAACTTCGAACCTAACTTCGTAATCTACAATGCTTCTAAAGCAAAAGTTGAAAACTACAAAGAACTTGGTTTGAACTCTGAAACTTGCGTTGCTTTCAACGTAACTTCTCGCGAACAGGTTATCATCAATACTTGGTACGGTGGTGAAATGAAAAAAGGTATGTTCTCAATGATGAACTACTACTTGCCACTTAAAGGTATGGCTTCAATGCACTGCTCTGCAAACTGTAATATGGAAGGTAAAGACACTGCTATCTTCTTCGGTTTGTCAGGTACAGGTAAAACAACTTTGTCAACTGATCCAAAACGTAAATTGATCGGTGATGACGAACACGGATGGGATGACAACGGTGTATTCAACTTCGAAGGTGGTTGCTACGCAAAAGTTATCAACTTGGATAAAGAATCTGAACCAGATATCTACAATGCAATCAAACGTGACGCTCTTCTTGAAAACGTTACTGTTGATGCAAACGGAAAAATTGATTTCGCTGATAAGAGCGTAACTGAAAACACTCGTGTTTCTTACCCTATCAACCACATCAAAAACATCCAAACTCCTATTTCTGCAGCTCCTGCAGCAAAGAACGTTATCTTCTTGTCTGCTGATGCATTCGGAGTTCTTCCTCCAGTATCAATCTTGACTCCAGAACAAACTAAATACTATTTCTTGAGTGGTTTCACAGCTAAATTGGCTGGTACAGAACGTGGTATTACAGAACCAACTCCAACATTCTCTGCATGTTTCGGTCAAGCATTCTTGGAATTGCACCCAACAAAATATGCTGAAGAATTGGTTAAGAAAATGGAAAAATCTGGTGCTAAAGCATACTTGGTTAACACTGGTTGGAACGGAACAGGAAAACGTATCTCTATTAAAGATACGAGAGGTATTATCGATGCTATCCTTAGCGGTGCAATCAAATCTGCTCCTACTAAGAAAATCCCTATGTTCGATTTCGAAGTACCAACTGCTCTTCCAGGAGTTGATCCAAAAATCCTTGACCCACGCGATACTTACGATTGCGCATGCAAATGGGAAGAAAAAGCAAAAGATCTTGCAGGTCGTTTCATCAAGAACTTTGTTAAATACACTGGTAACGAAGCTGGTAAAGCATTGGTTGCTGCAGGTCCACAACTATAATTCGAATAATATAGTTATTTCATACGAAAAGGCTCTGACTGATGTCAGGGCCTTTTTTATTTTTTAAGGTTGTGTGTTAGGGTACAAATGTAAATTTTCAAGTTTTGCCTAACGGTCAAAAAGTACCTGAAAATGGACTGATACGCGAACCCTGGTTTCTCCTTTTCCTTTGTGGAAAATATGGTTAAAACTCTTTGTATTTTTTCGTGAAATACTGGTTTGATTTTCCGATTTTTGCATCCAAACTTCAGTATATATGGACGAACAACAAGACGAAACAATCACTCCAGATGAGCAGATGGATGATGCTTCTTCCGAAGCTGCGGTGCAAAATATCCGTTACATTGGAGATTATTTTCAAGACTGGTTTCTTGACTATGCTTCTTATGTGATAACCGACCGTGCTATCCCGTATCTTGAAGATGGTTTGAAGCCTGTTCAGCGTCGTGTTCTCTATACAATGAAGAAAATGGACGATGGTCGTTACAACAAGGTTGCGAGTATCGTCGGCGAAACTATGAAACTTCATCCTCATGGTGATGCTGGTATTTATGATGCATTAGTCGGCCTTGGTCAAAAGGAGTTGTTAATCGACACACAGGGAAACTGGGGAAACATTTATACAGGTGATGGCGCAGCAGCTGGTCGTTATATTGAAGCAAAACTATCTGCTTTTGCAAAAGAAGTTCTTTTTAATGCTAAAACTACCGACTGGGTCCCGTCTTATGATGGAAGGAATCAGGAACCGGTAACTCTTCCAGTGAAATTTCCGTTGCTACTGGTTCAGGGTATTAAGGGTATTGCCGTTGGAATGGCTTGTAAGGTGCTTCCTCACAACTTCAATGAGTTGATAGATTCGTGTATAGCATATTTAAAAAACGAGCCGTTTGAATTGTTCCCTGACTTTCCAACAGGTGGATTGATAGATGTCTCAAAATATAACGATGGTAAAAGCGGCGGACGTGTCCGTGTTCGTGCACGAATCAATAAATTAGACAATAAGACGTTGGTTATCACCGAAATTCCGTACGAGGAAACAACTTCGTCGGTAATTGATTCAATCTTAAAAGCCAACGAAGAAGGAAAAATCAAAATAAAACACGTCGATGATAATACTGCTGCAACAGCAGAAATTGTTATTACGTTGCCAGCTGGTGTCTCTGCTGACGAAACTATCGATGCATTGTATGTGTTTACTAAATGCGGTGTCTCAATTTCTCCGAATACGAATGTCATTTACGAGCAGAAACCACTTTTCTTGGGTGTTTCCGATATTTTGAAAAAGAATACCGACAGAACGGTTGATTTATTGCGCCGTGAGTTGGAAATTAATTTGGACGAATTGAAGGAAAGTTGGATGAGAACGTCTTTGGAAAAAATTTTCATAGAAAAAGAAGTCTATGAAAAAATCAAGCCTTGTAAGACGGAAGAAGACATCCTTACGACAATTGACAAAGGTTTGAAGCCATACGTAAAAGATTTCTGGCGCGAAGTGACCCGCGAGGATTGCATAGCACTTTCGAATATTCCAATCAAAAAGATTTCAAAATATAATTCGTTTAAAACCGATGAGTTCATCAAGAAATTGGAAGCCGATATGGAAGAGGTCAAAAACAACCTTGCTCATATTGTCGACTATGCAATTCGCTACTTTGAACATATTAAGGAAAAATATGGCGTAGGCAAGGAAAGAAAGTCGGAAATACGGAATTTCGAACAGATAGAGGTTGCTCAAGTTGTCAATGCCAATGCCAAGTTATATGCAAACTACGAAACTGGATTTGTTGGTACAAGTTTGAAGAAAGATGAATTCGTTTGCGATTGTTCCGATATTGATGATATTATTGTTTTCTTGCAAGATGGTTCGTTTAAGGTCACAAAAGTTCCTGACAAAGCATTCTTCGGTACGGGCATCATTCACATTGCAGTGTTCCATAAAAACGACGAAAGGACGATTTATAATGTTGCCTACCGTGATGGGAAAACAAATGTTACCTATATTAAACGTTTTCCAGTAACGGGTGTGAGCCGTGACAAAGATTATAACCTTACCTTGGGCACAGCAAAAACGAAAATTTTGTATTTCAGCGCAAATCCTAACGGCGAGGCTGAAATAGTGAAGGTTTATCTTCGTCAGGATTTACATTTGCGAAAGCCAGTTTTTGAGGTTGATTTCAGTACACTTGCAATAAAGAGCAAAAACTCCAAAGGAAATATTCTTACGAAGCATCCAGCATATAAAATTGTGAAGATTGAAGAAGGTGTTTCTACGTTGGGTGGTCGTAAAATATACTTCAACGAAGAAACTAAACGTTTAAATGATGCAGGATATGGCACATTCTTAGGGGAATTCAAAGGCTCCGACAAGATTCTTGTCATTACCGAGGATGGTAAGTTCGCATTGACAACATTCGATTTAAGCAATCATTTTGAATATCCTGTTCTTCGTATTGAAAAATATGACGAGAAAAAGGTCTGGACTGCGATTGTGTATGATGCAGAACAGGATTTGAATTATATCAAGCGTTTTAAGATAGAAGAAACTTCAAAATATGTGAGTTTCTTACCGGAAGCCGAGGGTTCAAAATTGGTAAAAATCAACGATGACAGATTTCCGCAGCTGTGCATCAGTTTTGGCGGTAAGCATGCGAACCGCGATATGGAATATGTCGATGTTGATGAATTTATAGCAATAAAAGGTTACAAAGCAAAAGGCAAGCGTGTATCAAACTATACTATAGATATGATGGAATTTGTAGAACCGCTTGAAAAGGAACTTCCATTGGAGGAACAAGTTGAACAGAATGCTCCATCGGAACCAGCAAATTGGGATGGCGATGACACGCCGTCAGACAATCCGTTGTCTGGCAGTCAAATGTCGTTGTTTTAAGGAATCAGTAATCAGTAGTCAATGGAGAGGCTTGTCTATTGACTTTTCTAAAAAACCCTGCGTTTGGACCGTAGAATTCCAAATAAATCTATATATTTGTTACTCGATTAAATCTACCTAAAATGAAAATTACAAAAATCTTGCTTTGTGCTTCCGTAGTAACTCTTTTTTATTCTTGTGCACCAGAGGAGGGCAAAGGAGGTCTTGCGTCAATACAAGGGGTTGTGATGACACAAAACATAAATACGCTTGGAGAAAAGTCCGGCGCTGTGTATCCCGCAGCCGACGAGGATGTGTATATTTCCTACGGAAATTCTGGTTTGGCTGACGATAAGGAGGCAACAAGTTTTGATGGCTCCTATAAGTTCAGCAATTTAACGAAGGGTGACTATACAGTGTTTGTTTACTCCGACGATACAGCGTCAAATGCAAAATATCCAAAATTAGTTTGCTCACAGAAACTTTCGTTAGAGGGTAAAAAAGATGAAGCTAAAGCCGATATGCTAACCATCTATAAACACGTTGACTACGATGATGGTAACGGCATCGTTTCCGGATATGTGAAAGAAATTGTGCAGGATGGTAATTTGGAGCTTGCGACAATTAACGGTGTTGATATTGATGTGTATTTACAATATCAAAATAGTGAGGAAATCCTCGATCGTTATAGAACAGACGCAAATGGCAAATTTGTCATTTCGCATCTGATTCCCGGGAATTATCGTTTGTATGCGCTTACAGAAACCTTGTTTAAACATGAGTCTGATACAGCGGTTATCCGTGATTTTCAGATTAAGGATAATTTCTCGCAGGAATTTGTAGATACAATTTTTATTAGAAACTATTAAACCTAAACGTATATGAAACTAACACATTTTGTATTGTGCCTTGCAACAGGATTGTGTATTGGTACTGCCGTATCGGCTCAAACTGGCGAAGTAAAGACGAAGACAGTGTATGAAGTTGATAGTAAGGGAAAGAAAATTCTTGATTCAAAAGAAGAACGCGATGACCATGGACGTGTGGTTAAAGAATATCAATATGATGAATACGGCGATTTGAAAAAATACTACGTATATGAGTATAAAGGCAAAAAAGTCGTTGCCGATTATGAATATTCTCCTTCGGGGAAATTGAAAGAAAAAAGCGTATATCAATACAACGAAGCTGGTAAACGTACTGCTAAGTTGATATATGATCCATCAGGAAAATTATTAAAAAAGAAAGTATACGAATATACGTACTACGCTGAATAATGGCTGATGCAGTAAAAAATATTGTTGATGCTATGCGTCCAATTACGTTGGACGAAATGGATTCTGTGAAACTGTTGAACCGTACGGATACAAAATACGTGTTCCGTCGTTCTCAGTTGATGGATGTTTTGGCCGAAATTGCACCTAATTATGCTGCTCTTCATATAAACGGAACACCGTATCAGGACTACAAAACGACATATTTTGACACCGCTGACGATCAGATGTATCTTGCTCATCAAAATGGAAAACTGAACCGATACAAAGTTCGTCATAGAACGTATCTCTCAACTGGTGCTGAGTTCCTTGAAATAAAGTATAAAAATAATAAACGGCGTACAAAGAAAAAACGTGTTGAGTTTTCTTTTTCAAGCCCGTTGATAGAGGCTAATGAGTTTATAAAAAAACATTGTCCGTATTCGGGGGAGGAGTTGTTTCCAAAAACGTTGGTGGAATATACCCGTTTAACATTGGTTGATTTGATTCACGGAGAACGCTGTACTGTCGATACAAATTTGATGATAACAAATTGTATCACAGGCGAAAAGGCAGATTTTTCCCATATCTGCATAATTGAATTGAAACGCGATAAAAGCAGTGCCGTCTCGTATATGCAGAGTGCGTTGCTCAAGAACAGGATTTTTAAACGAGGAATGAGCAAATATGCTATTGGTACAGCAGTAGTCTATAAAAACATAAAGAAAAATAGATTCAAGAAAAAAATAAGATATATAGAAAAATTAAGACAATAATTAATAATCATTTAACTCAATAACTATGGATGAACTTTTTGGAATTGCACTGATTGATGTGCCTTCGTTTGCAGAACTGATAATTCGTTTTGTATTTAACTTTTTAGTGATATTTGTTATCTCACGCTGTTTGTATTATCCAGCAACAAAACGTCGTGATTTCTTGTTCACCTACATTTTGATTTCAACTATTGTTTTCTTGTTGTGTTTCTTGTTGGGAAATGTCAAGATTCAGGTTGGATTTGCTCTTGGTTTGTTTGCCATTTTCGGTATCATTCGTTACCGTACCGAACTTATGCCAATTAAGGAAATGACTTATTTGTTCCTTGTTATTGGTGTGTCGGTAATTAATGCCTTGTCAAACAAAAAGGTAAGTTATGCTGAATTATTGTTTACTAATTTGGCAATCTTAACTGTTGCTTTCTTCCTTGAAAAAGTTTGGATGATTAAGCACGAATCTCGTAAACGTGTCAAATATGACAACATTGCTCTTGTAAAACCAGAAAAATATGCTGAGTTGAAAGCTGATTTGGAAAAACGTACTGGTTTGAAAATTGAGCGTTTTGAGGTTGGCGATATTAATTATTTGACTGATTCTACTTGGATTCAAATTTATTACTACGAACAGGACAATGCTGAAAACAATATGTCCGACGTACATCAAGAATAATGTGTAATAGAGACGGCGAAGGCCGTCTCTGTTTTTCATATGAATATCCGTTTAAAATATGCGTGTTTGATATTGCTGGGATGTTTGTGTAACATTCCGCTCATTGCACAAACACATTCGTTTCAAGTCTGGACAGGCTTGGAAACATCTGCGGCTATTACTAATAAATTGTCATTTGATTTCTCCGTTGAAACACGTTTTCAGCAGAATTCGGCAACTTTAAAACAAGCTTCGGCTGAAATAGGTGCCCGTTATAGCATCACAAAACCATTGTTCGTGGTTGCAAGTTATGAGTTCGCCGATAAATATAAGGGAACTGGTTATTTCCCTGTGCATACGTTTGCTGCCGCTGTCGGCTATAAAAAGAAATTAGGTGATTGGCGTCTATCAGTGCGTACGAAATTGAATGCAGGTAAAACAACATATATAAAAAAAGCAGAAGATGAACGGTTTGATTTTGTAGATAAAAACAAAATCAAGGTTGCGTATAATGGTTTTTCGCATATTCAGCCGTCAGTGTTTGTGGAAACGTATCATCCAATGTATGCAGGAAGTAATTTCCATGTTTCCACAGTGAAATATAGCGCAAATTGCTCTTTCAAACTTCGTAAGCATTTTAATCTTGATTTTGGCTATATGTTCCGTCACGAAATAGACGACAAGGAATGTATCTCTATCGCCACTATTACTTTGGGGAAGGAGTGGTAGGAATTAATGCATAATTAAGTTGTCAAAATCTTTTTTGCTTATTTCCCAATTTCTCTAACCTCTCATCTTTCGTCTCTAATCTCTAAATAAATCATTATATTTGTACCGTTTGAAATCGAATAACAATGTTTGAGAATTTATCAGAACGATTGGAGAAATCCTTCAAAATGTTGAAGGGTCAGGGCAAGATTACCGAAATCAACGTTGCCGAAACTTTAAAGGATGTGCGTCGCGCATTGCTTGATGCCGATGTGAACTATAAAATCGCCAAACAATTTACCGAAGATGTAAAACAGAAAGCTCTTGGGCAAAATGTTCTTACTGCGGTGAAACCGGGCGAAATGATGACGAAAATCGTTCACGATGAGTTGACAGCTTTAATGGGCGGTCAGAAAACCGATTTGAATCTCAAAGGAAATCCTACCGTTATTTTGATGTCAGGCTTGCAAGGTTCTGGTAAAACAACAATGTCGGGGAAATTGGCCAATATGTTAAAAACGAAACAAGGCCGCCATCCATTGCTTGTTGCATGCGACGTATATCGTCCAGCTGCAATAAACCAATTGCAGGTTTTGGGAGAACAAATCGGTGTGCCGGTTTTTGCAGATTTATCTGATAGCAATCCTGTAAATATCGCAGAAAAGGCAATCCGCCAGGCAAAATTGAACGGACAGGATATCGTGATTGTCGATACTGCTGGTCGTTTGGCTGTTGACGAAGCCATGATGACTGAAATTACGAATATTAAGAATGCAATCAATCCGCAGGAAATTTTGTTCGTTGTTGATTCAATGACAGGTCAGGATGCAGTGAATACGGCAAAAGAATTTAACGACAGATTGAATTTCGACGGTGTTGTTTTAACAAAACTCGATGGCGACACACGTGGTGGTGCTGCTCTTTCGATTCGTTCTGTCGTAAATAAACCAATAAAGTTTGTCGGTACGGGCGAGAAACTTGAAGCGATAGACGTGTTCTATCCAGAACGTATGGCCGACAGAATTCTTGGCATGGGTGATATTGTTTCGTTGGTTGAGCGTGCTCAGGAACAATACGACGAAGAGGAAGCCCGCAAATTACAGAAGAAGATTTCGAAGAACCAATTCAATTTCGAGGATTTTCTTGCTCAAATTCAACAAATTAAGAAGATGGGTAATTTGAAAGATTTGGCTTCGATGATTCCTGGTATGGGAAAGGCTTTGAAAAATGTTGATATTGACGATGATGCGTTCAAAGGGATAGAGGCAATTATTCGCTCAATGACACCGGATGAACGCGCAAATCCAATTATCTTGAACGGTTCTCGCCGCAAACGTATCGCATTGGGTAGCGGAACGACTGTTCAAGATGTAAATAAACTCATCAAACAATTCGATGAAACGAAGAAGATGATGAAAATGGTTACTGGAGCAAAAGGTAGCCGTATGATGCAGAATATGATGGCAAATATGAAATAGAGATATCAGTAATCGGTAATCTGTTGTCAAAATTTTATTGGCAACTGACCTCTGATAACTGACCTCTGACAACTAAACTCAAGAAGATGGAATTAATAGACGGTAAGAAAGTTAGCGAATCAATCAAACAGGGTATCGCTAAAGAAGTTGAAGCAATAAAGGCAAGAGGAGAGAAAGTTCCTCATTTGGCAGCAATTCTTGTTGGAAATGACGGAGGTAGTGTTACATACGTTAACAATAAAGTAAAAGCGTGTGAACAATGCGGATTTAAGTCAACATTAAAAAAATTCGACGAAAATATCACGGAGGAAACGTTATTGAAAACGGTTGAAGAATTTAATAACGACGATGACATTGATGGTTTTATAGTTCAACTTCCATTGCCAAAACATATTGATTCACAAAAAGTTATAGAAGCAATCAATCCAAACAAGGATGTCGATGGTTTCCACCCAATGAATGTCGGGAAAATGATGATTGGCCTGCCATGTTTTAAATCGGCTACGCCTGCTGGCATTCTTGAATTATTAAAATTCTATCACATTGATACGGCAGGAAAACATTGTGTAGTAATTGGTCGAAGCAATATCGTTGGAAAACCGATGAGTGTGTTGTTGAGCCAAAAAGGATGGGATTGCACGGTAACATTATGTCATAGCAAGACGAAAAATTTGGAAACAGTTTGTGCATCAGCAGATATTTTGATAGCCGCACTTGGTACGCCAGGTTTTGTGAAAGCAAATATGGTGAAAGAAGGTGCCGTAGTTATAGATGTAGGAACAACACGTGTTACCGATGCTACTCGTGAACGTGGATGGCGTTTGTGTGGCGATGTGATGTTTGATGAGGTTTCTCCAAAGTGTAGCTACATCACACCAGTTCCTGGTGGTGTTGGTCCAATGACAATCTGCTCGTTGATGATTAACACGTTGCAGGCTGCAAAAGGGAAAAAAGCCTAAAAGATGCCAGTTGGCAAATAGTTAGAAAAGTTATTTTTCTTTGCTCCTGATTCTTGCTTCCTGATTCCTGACATTTGAAAATCCTGACAACTCTAAAATGACTGAAACAAAGGAATTGGTGATTATTGGTGGCCCAAATGGCTCGGGGAAAACAACATTCACCCAAAGTTACGTGGAGTTGCATCCCATGTCTTGTTTGAATGCCGACGAAATCGCCAAGGAATTGAACCCTTCCGATATGAGCAAGGTGAGTGTTAGTGCGGGAAAAATTTTCTTTAATCGTCTGGAAGAATATAAAAATCGTCACGAAAGTGTGTTGATAGAGAGCACTTTGTCTGGTACATACCTCACAAAGATGATGGATGATTTTCATAATGAAGGATATGTTGTTACGTTGATATACGTTTTTTTATATTCACCGGAAGTGTGCATAGAACGTATTAAAGAACGTGTGATGAAAGGTGGACACTATGTCCCCGATCGTGATGTGATCCGCCGTTATTATCGAAGCAAAGAAAATTTTTGGAACAATTATAAAAATCTTGCCGACAATTGGTACCTGATTTACAATTCCGAAAATAAATTCATACCGATAGCGTTAGGTATGAGAAACCAATTTTCCATAGAAAACAAAGATTATTTTTATAAGTTCGTAGGTAAATTTTAGTGCGTTTGATGACAATTTGGAGTGAAATTATATAATTTTGCGAGCAAATTAATCTCAAACCAATGAATAAACTACTATATGCGTTTAAACGTGTAGCTGTATTGGCTATGCTTATGTGCTCGGCACAGAGTGTTTTGTCTAATCCCGATGTTTTTACCATTACGGCAATGTCATCGTCATCGTTCACAATTTCACGTTCCGATGCTTCTGCCGCAAGTTCTGTGTATTATTACACTCAAAATGGTTCTGCCGTTGGTGGAAAACATTTCACTCATGTGTATGGAACTTTGAATTTTGCAAAAGGTGAGACCCTAAAAAGTGTGTCAGTAGCATTGGCTACCCCATCGGGGGCTGATATGTATGGCTCAGACCGTGAGTATTATATGTATATCTACAATACTCAAATGGGTCTAGCTTCGCAAAAGGCTACTATAACTAGTTCGAAAGGTTCGGTAACGTTTCCAACGGAAGAACTGTCATATGATATTAGAAAAGCGGAATTTGTATTTTATGCAACACCTTATGAACTTTTAAGTGAAAAATCAGTTGCCGATGCGTATGGTTCTAACAATGCTATTACTTATTATGATAATATTGGTCAGGCATACAAGTATAAATTCAATGTTCATTATACTTCACATACGTTTACTGATAAAGAAGGTTGGCGTTATATCGGTATCAATGTTGGAGGAAAGGCATCGCAGCCTTGGGCAACACATGGGGGTTGTAAAACTTTAACAGGAGCAACCGATAACTTATACAATTCTGTATGGGATTCATATATATATAAAGCTTTTACTAACACTATTTGGCCGATTCGTAATTATAGCACGTATGGAAATGCTGGGGATAAATTTTTCTGGAATTCATCATCGTATTGGGATCTTGGGAATAATAACACGAATCTTCATGAACAAAAATTTAATACAGGTCGTACGGATTATTCATATACTTCGGATGGTTATTTTGCAATAACGAAAACGGCTGCCCAAGGAAAAGTAGGTATTACGTTTGACGGCTCGGGAGGAAGTGGCTCTAAGGAAAAAGAGTATATCGGCTCGCTTTTCATTAATATAAAACTATTCGATGACATTGTACCTTCGGTTACCGACGTAATGGTGAATAGTTCCGCTATACAAACTTCTGGAAATAAAATGACAGTGGCTGTCCGTTTCAACGAGATAGTTACCTGTTCTAATCCAACGGCAGCAGTAAAAATTGGTTCTGCAAACTATACATTTACTTATAGTGGCGGTTCGGGAACAAATGTGTTGTATTTTACGGGAACACCAATAACAACGGGAACAACGCTTACTATTGCAAGTATAACGGGTACCATACAAGATATTGCAGGCAATAGTGCTAATGTGTCGTCTGTTAATAAAACAGCAAGCATTAAGTTGAATACCGCATATTCTGTAACACTCAATACTAATTCCGGTACAATAGAGGGTGGAAAAATAACATCTTACGTATATGGCATAGGAGCAACATTGCCAACCGATGTAACGAAAAAAGGTTATGAATTCGCAGGTTGGTACGATAATTCGGCATGTACAGGAACTAAAGTTACATCAATTTCCACAACTGCTTCGGGCAACAAAACGTATTATGCAAAATGGACTCCTTGTACGTATACTGTTACTTTGAATAATCAAAATGCCACAACTCCAGGTAAAGCAAGCGTGACGGCAACATACGGCTCGGCATTGCCGTCAATTAGCAGTAATTTGCCAACAAGAACAGGTTACACGTTTGGTGGTTATTATACCGAAGTGAATTTCCGTGATTGTTCATTATCCCAAACTACAAGTTCATTGAATGGAACACAATTCTACACTTCTTCGGGAGTTGGAAGCACATGGACATTCTCGGCAATTCAAACTATTCCAACAACATTGTACGCAATGTGGACTGCAAATTCCTACAATGTGTCGTTCGACAAAAATGGAGGTTCTGGAACTGCAATGACCAATAGAAAATATTGTTACGACCAATCTTATTCGTTGCCAAGTTGCACATATACACGCTCTGGTTATACGTTTAAAGGTTGGGCTACTTCGTCGTCGGCAACTTCTGCAACCTACGGCAATAGTGCTACGGTAAGCAATTTGGCAACAAGTGGAACTGTTACATTGTATGCAATTTGGGAGAAAAATAAATATACAATCACTTTGAACAACCAAAGTGCCACTACAACTGGAACAAAGAGCGTTGAGGTTTATTATGGAGACAAATTACCTGAAATAACGGTTCCTACAAAAGTAGGAAATTCATTTGCAGGATATTATTCTTCAACAAATGGTTCGGGGACACAATATTACAAGGCCGACGGAACAAGTACGTATTCGTGGTCAACTGCTTCAAGCGCAACATTGTATGCATACTGGGAAACAGGAGTTTATAGCATTACCTACAACAATAATAGTGGTACAATTACAACAGAAGATTATGCTACGCAATATAATTACGGGACGTCGGTTGCTTTGCCTGCAATAGAACGTGAGGGTTGTGATTTTGGCGGTTGGTTCGACAATGCAAACTGCTCGGGTTCTGCTATAACATCAATAACAACAACCGATTGGGGCGACAAAGTTTTCTATGCAAAATGGATTCCGAAAAGCTATTCGGTTGCGTTGAATCCAACATCGGGAACAATTAAGAGCGGAAATGTTACTACCTATACGTATGGAACGGGAGCAATTCTTCCTACAGCCACAAATATGGAACGTACAGGTTACGTGTTTGCTGGTTGGTACGACAACGAAAGTTGTTCGGGAGAAGTTGTGAACGCCATTTCTGTTACGGATTTTGGTAGTAAGGAATTTTGGGCAGCTTGGGAAGAAGGCGGTTATGTTGTTACTTTCCAAACAAATGGAGGTACAATCAATGAAGGCAATTTTGTGAGCTACAAATATGGAACTGGTGCTGTATTGCCTACAAATGTCACCAAAATAGGTTATACATTTGCTGGTTGGTACGAAAATTCAAGTTGTACGGGAACTCCAACAACCGAAATCTCGGCAACTGATGTTGATAACAAATCATTCTGGGCAAAATGGACGGAAAACACGTATTCGGTTACCTTGAATGCAAATGGCGGCGACATCAATAATAATTCTAAGGTAGAAAATTACACCTATTCGGTAGGAGCAAGTTTGCCTACAAATGTTACCAAAACAGGTTATGTTTTTGCTGGTTGGTTCAATAATGAGGAATGCGAAGGCAGTCCAATTTCGTTAATCACTACTGTTGATTATGGCGACAAAGAATATTGGGCAAAATGGGAAATTGTAACATACGATATTGCATTCAATATCAATGGTGGAACTATTTTGGACGAAACGGTTGCAGAATCATATCAGTTGGGACAAGAAATTACGCTTCCTGAAAATGTGGAAAGAGTTGGTTACACGTTTGGTGGCTGGTTCAACAACTCAAACTTCACAAACGAACGTGTATTCAAAATCGGAAATACCGAAGTTGGCGACAAAGTGTTCTATGCGAAATGGTTCGTAAATAATTATTCTGTTTCGTTGGAAACGAATGGCGGAACAATCAATTCCGGAAATGTTGAAAGTTATACATACGGTTACGGTGTTTCGTTGCCTGTTGATGTAACGAAACTTGGTTATTCGTTCGCAGGTTGGTTCGATGCCGATAGCAACGCAGTTTCACGTATCACCGAAAATGATATTGATGATTTGACGTTCTACGCACATTGGAATAGAAATATGTATTCGGTTACGTTGAATGTGAACGAAGGTTATATTGCCGAAGGAAATGTTGAAAGTTACACGTATGGCGAAAAAGTTGATTTGCCTACTAATGTTTCACGAGTTGGCTATACGTTCAAAGGGTGGTATGTAAATTCTAACTTCGACGGTTCGCCTGTTGTGTCAATTTCGGCACAAGATTACGGAAATAAATCGTTCTGGGCTAAATGGCAGTTAAATACATATTCCGTATCATTACAAACAAATGGCGGAACGATAAACTCCAAAGCTGTTACAAGTTACGAATTTGGCTCGGGTGCTATTTTGCCAACCGATGTTACAAAAACAGGTTACACGTTCCTTGGCTGGTTCTCCGACGCTCAATGCGAAGGTAATAGTGTCATAAATATCTCGGCAAATGCTTACGGCGATACCACATTCTATGCAAAATGGATTGCTAATGTGTATAATATCACGTTTAACAACAATAGCGGATTTGTGATGGATAAAACAATTCCTTCGTATTATACGTATGGAACCACTACTATAGAATTGCCTGATTCCGTAAATCGCGAAGGGTATTTGTTTGGTGGCTGGTTCAATAATTCAAATTATTTTGGTGAACCACAAACGGTTATTACTTCAACAGATTTGGATAATAAGGAATTTTGGGCGAAATGGATTCCTGCATCGAATACAATTTCATTCGAAACAGATGGAGGAATAATTAATTCAGGACTTGTTTCTGCATATTCAACAGGTGATGTGGTTATTTTACCAACCGATGTTACAAAAACAGGTTTTACGTTTGCAGGCTGGTATTCGGTGGCACGCGAGGATGCTAAAATTGATGATGAAGAAACTACGTCATCATACGAATCAATCAAGCAAATCTTTGCTTCGGATTTCGGCGATAAAGTTTACTACGCATGGTGGAATCAAAATCAATACGAAATAACGTATTTGGTAAATCAGGGTAAAATCAATGGTGAATATGCTAAAACGTATGAATATGGAACTACAGTTGATTTGCCAACCGATGTAACCCGCGATGGCTACACGTTCGCAGGTTGGTACAGCAATTCAAATTACGATGGTTCTGCAATTACAAGTATTGATACTGCTGATTTTGGAAATAAATATTTCTATGCAAAATGGACTATCAATAGTTATAAGGTTTCTGTAGAATACGATAAGGCAATGGGAACCGTGGAAGGAGCAGGTTTTTATAAACATGGCGAAGAAGCAACATTGGTTGCAAAAGCCGATGCTGGTTTTGAATTTGTGGAATGGACATTTGGCGGTCAAGCCGAAACAGATTCAATCATAAAAATTAATGTGACGGCCGATTCTGTTTTAACTGCCATATTCAAGCAAAAAGAATTTGTGTATGCTCTCGGTGCATTGGAATTTGACACATTGAAAACCGAAACTGAAATATTGCCAGTAAATTTGGCAGAACTGTTTGCATCAAGTGAAAACGGCGAAATCAGTTATTTGGTTTCAAGTTCGGCACCAAATGTTGTTCTTGCTCAAATTAACGAAGGCAAATTGTATTTGTCAACAATGGGAATTCAAGGAAAATCAACAATCACTGTAACTGCAAAATTGAAAAACGGCGAAAAGGCAGTTTTGAAAGCCGATGCGGTAGTTGAATACAATTGCGATATTCAAGTTTCGGAAACAATCAAAAATGTTTCATGCTATGGCTTGTCCGATGGAAAAATTGAATTGAAGGCTGAAGAAAACTATCAATATCAATGGATTGATAAATTGGAAACAAAAGCAACAATCGCAAATATTCCAGCAGGCAATTATTCTGTTGTAATAACAGATGAACGTGGCTGTAAGATTATGAATACGTACACAGTTTCGCAACCTAACGAAATTATTGTTTCAATCGACACTGTTGAAAATCCTCGTTGCGACAAGGAAAGCCGAATCATTTTGAAGGCTGATGGAGACTACACTTATTTGTGGAGCAACGGTTCAACTGAAAAAGATTTGATTGGAGCTGAAATAGGTGACTACGAGGTAATCGTTACCGAACCAACAACAGGCTGTTCAATCACATTGAGTCAATCTCTTGAAATGTCAATCAAACAACCAGAGATTTCATTGGTGACGGTAAGTAAGGAATCAGGCAAAAACTTGATAGTTTGGGTACGCGAAAATACCGACCAAATTGATTACTACACAATCTATCGCGAAAGAGTTGCCGACGTGTATGATTCAATCGCAACGGTACCATATTCGGAAATTAGTGTATTTGAAGACCTCGCAGCCGATCCGAACGAGAAATCATGGGCATATAAAATTTCTGCAACGGATGTCTGTGGCCACGAAACGGCAATGAGCGAATTGCACAGAACTATTCATTTGCAAAAGAATAATGGTGCTTTTGCCAGTGAAATAAATCTGGAATGGAACGCATACGAAGGAGTTGACTATAACGCATTCTACATTATGCGTGAGACAACGGTGAGCGGATATACGTTCATAGATACGTTGACGACGGTTTCTTCCTACGAAAAATCTTATACTGATTTGGTACCAGCGGTTGGTACGAGCAACTATTATATCGGCATAAAATTGCCAGGAATAGTCAATCCAAAGGATTTCTTGAAAGCCGAATCGGGACCATTTGCAATTGCATTGTCGAACATTGCAGAAGCTGAGAATGAAGAAGAAACTGCGATAGAAAATGTTGAAACAATACAAGTTGAGGTTTATGCTGTTGGACATACAATCTATGTGAAGAACGCTGAAGGCAAGAACATAACGATTTACGACAATAATGGACGCAGTTTATCGCACCTGAACAATGCTCAAAACGAAAATGAATTCACGATTCGTTTGGATGGAGTTTACTTTGTTAAAGTTGATAATGAGTTGTTTAAAGTAATTATACAATAAACTAATATAAGTAGTTCTTTATCGTAAAGATTCCAGCAATTTTTAGATATATATAGGTCGCAAAATTTTAATAAAATGAAAAGTTATTTAAGATTATTCCAAAATTTTCAATTAAGTGTTCTTAGTCTCTTTTTATTCCTTTTCTGTTCTGTGCATCAAGTTTTTGCTGCCGAAGTTGAAATGGATGAAGCTGGCTTAAAGCAGGCCTGGAGTTTCTCATCTACTGCGACTAAAAACGCACCGTATTTTGAATTTACCTACCCATTTCGTTTTGTGTCTTCCAGAGAATCGTGGAATGATGCAATGAAGGATATAAAATTGTGTATAAGTAAGGATAATAAGAATTGGACGACCGTTGCTACAATGTATCGTAGTCATGATAATTTGACTTATAAAAACACAGATTATGGCCGCTTTACACAGGTTAAAACTGGTACAAAAACAATACAAAATAAGGAAGGAGAAGCAGAAGTAAAAGTCGTAACCGTTCGCTTTTATCCAAGTGATATGTATATGTTCGAAGGATTTCGATATTTTAAATTCGATGCATGGTGGGATAATGACGATAACGACAGTGGTCGTGGAGATGAAAATGATCCCAATTGTGTATGGTCTTCATCTGCAGAATGCCGTAATGTAACCGATCCTTTCACAGAAATTACTCGTACGGGACCAAATACTATCACGATGAAATCGGGTTCACTTTCTGACAATGATGTTTATGCCTCGGGACGATATGCTCGTTTAAATCTTTCTTCTAAATCTGGTTATATGGGTGATCAAGGAGGTATGTATGCTACAAGTAATTCTTCCGCTTCTTTATCAAAATCAATGACCAATTCAACATTGGATACTAAGGGAGCAACCTACTATTGGTATTGGGAATCTAAAGTAGATAACCTTACTGTGGATAATAATTTTTATGGTTGTTCTGGCAGTTATACTCTTAGTAGTATTTTTTACGGAACAGAGCATACTATCAATTTCAAACCGTTGCCAAAACCTGCAAGTTTGACGGCAACAACTACAACGAATACCCAAACTCCAGTAAAATTGAGTTGGCAGTCATTCTCTTCAACGGATTACGAAAAAGAGGGATATTGGTATATCTTTAGAAAATGTGGAAATACATCAACATTGTTGGCTTCAAATATATCTTTTGGAACAACTACGTACACAGATAATTCAGCCACGACAGAACAAACATACACGTATTACATCATATTTGTTCCAACATCGTGGATAACAAAACCAACAACATCAACGTACAATTCTTCGACTTATTCAGGTTTGTTGACTGCATCATCTTCTATTTCGACAACACGTAACTTGTACGAAGTAAAAATTTCGGCAGAAGCAGGTGGTTTGGTCAAATTAAATAATGGCACAAGTGCAAGTTCTGTAAATAATTCATTTTATTATGGAACAAGTATTTCATATTCGGCAGTTGCGAATATAGGCTATACTTTTAAACAATGGAATGACGGCAAAACATCAGCATCTCAGGAAATTACCGTGACAGAAAATGTTACAAAAACAGCAAGTTTCACGGCTAACGAATATACGTTGGTGTTAAATCCGAATTGTACAGATTATACCGTAAAAGGTTCGTCGTCGGTAAAAGCAACATACAATGCAGATATGCCAAGCATTACGTGTCCTGAACGAACTGGTTACACATTTGCAGGATATTGGTCGTCAAACAATGGCGGAACACAATACTATAAAGCTGACGGAACAAGTAATTGTAAATGGAATTCAACTTCTCTCTCCGAACTATTTGCACGTTGGATAGCCAACACGTATACAATTACGTTCGATAATCAATTGGCAACAACCGAGGGAACAGAAAATATAACAGCAACATATGGAAGTTCTTTGCCGTCAATTACTTTACCGACAAAAACAGGATATACATTCCAAGGTTATTACTCAGGTAAAAATGGAGCAGGCAAACAATATTATACATCAACAGGAACAAGTGCGATTACGTGGGATTTGGCATCGAACACAACACTTTATGCATATTGGAGACCGAATACATATACCGTTACTTTTGATAATCAATCTGCAACAACAAGTGGTACATCCTCAATTTCCGTAACGTATGATTTGGAAATGCCAACGATTGTCATTCCTTCTAAAATTGGATTTTCTTTTGGTGGTTATTTCACCGAGCCAAATGGTGCAGGAATACAATATTTTGAATCCGATGGTTCTTCGGTTCAAAAAAGCGATATATTAACAGACATCACATTGTATTCATATTGGATAATTGCAACGTATTCAATTACATACAATAATTTGGAAGGTGCTGTTATCAATGATGAAAATGTTGCACAAACATATCAGTCGGGTAACGAAATTGCATTGCCAACCAACGTATCAAAAGACGGTTGCACGTTTGCAGGTTGGTACAATAACGGAAATTTAGAAGGCAACAAAATCGAAACAATTTCTGCCGATGAATATGGAGACAAAACATTTTACGCAAAATGGACTCCAAATCAATATTCTGTTACATTCCATGCGAATGAGGGCGAAATTAATTCATGCGAAATTGCAACATATACTTTTGGCGTTGGTTCGCTATTGCCAAGTAATGTAACCAAAGCAGGTTTTATATTTTTTGGCTGGTTCGATAATGAATCATTGGAAGGCGAGCCAATCAGTCAAATCTCGGTTGCTGAATTTGGCGATAAAGAATATTGGGCTAAATGGGGCACCGATGCTTACACAATTACATTAAATGCCAATGAAGGAACAATTCATAGTGGTAATGTTGTGGTATATACAGTAACAGACGAAATAACACTGCCTACAAATGTTACCAAACAAGGTCACGAGTTTATGGGTTGGTACAACAACTCGAACCTCGAAGGTTCCGAAATAAAGAAAATAGAACAAGGTAGCACTGGCAACAAGGAATATTGGGCTAAATGGATTGTTAAAACTTACACGATTAATCTACACACAAACGAGGGTGTAATTCAATCTGGAAATATTGATTACTATACGTATGGAATAGGCGAAAATCTACCAACTGATATAACTAAAAAAGGACATACATTTGCTGGCTGGTATGCTGCCGCCGATTTCTCGGGAAGTCGTGTGCTACGTGTCGTTGAAGGCTCTTTTGAAAATAAAGAATATTGGGCTAAATGGATACCAAATACATATTCTCTCACATATAACATAAATGGTGGCGAAATCCAAGATGCCTACGATATGGCATATACATATGGTGTAAAGGAAATAGAACTTCCCGATAATGTTGTCCGCGAAGGTTACACATTTGCTGGTTGGTACAATAACTCCAATTTAAGCGGTGTTGCAGAAACTGTCGTGTCAATAAGTGATTTTGGAAATAAAGAATATTGGGCAAAATGGCAGGTGAATACTTACGCAATCACTTTGAATGTTGCCGAAGGAACAATCAATAGTGGAAATGTTCGTTTTTATACATACGGAAATGGTGCAATTCTTCCTGTTGATGTAACTAAAATGGGCAACACCTTTGGCGGCTGGTTCGACAATGTGGAATGTAACGGTGAAAGCATCAATTCTGTTTCGTCAACCGATTTGGGCGACAAAACATTTTATGCAAAATGGACTCCAAACACCTATTCAATTGTGTTGAATAATAATTCAGGTAAAATTTTGGATTCGTCGGTCGCAACAAATTATGTATATGGCGAATCAACAACCGAATTGCCAGATTCAGTTGTTCGCGAAGGGCACACATTTGCTGGTTGGTACAACAATTCAAATTACTATGGAGAACCGCAAAAAATCATTACTTCAACTGATTTGGGCAACAAAGAATTTTGGGCTAAATGGGAAGTAAATTCATACAAAGTTACTTTGAATACCAATGGTGGTGAAATCAATAAAGGTATTGTTACTAATTACAAATATGGAATTGCAGAAACATTACCTATTGACATAACAAAAACTGGATACTCATTCGGTGGTTGGTTCGATAATAAAGATTTCAATGGTGAAAGCGTCACTTCTATTTCGGCAACCGATTTAGGTGACAAAGAATATTTTGCAAAATGGACTCCAAACAATTATACCATCACACTTTATACTAATGGAGGAACAATTGACGAAGATGTTGTTACTTCCTACCAATACGGAAACCAAACTATTTTGCCAACCAATGTTTCGTTGAACGGATACACCTTTATTGGTTGGTACACAACTTCATATTATGATGGTTTGCCTGTTACAGAAATTGAGTCAACTGAATTTGGAAACAAGCAATTTTGGGCTCGTTGGAAGAAAAATTGTCAAATCGAGGTTTCGGCAAAAATTACCGATGTAACTTGCTACGATATGTCAAACGGCCGAATCGAATTACAAATCAACAACGCTATCGAACCTAATCTAATTCAATGGATTGGCATGGAAAATAATACCATTGTTGCTGAAAATCTAAAAGCTGGCAACTATGAAGTTGTTGTTACTGATTCACGTGAATGTTCGGCAACTAAAGCCTTTACTGTTACACAACCTAATGAAATTGTAGCATCAATTGCAGAAGTCATAAATCCAACTTGTAACAATTTGGGGACTATACGTTTGGAAACTGAAAATTCATACAACTACTTGTGGAGTGATGGCTCAACCGAACGAGATTTGACAAGTAGCGAACTTGGAGAATATACGGTAATCGTTACCGAACCAACAACAGGCTGTTCAATCACATTGAGTCAATCTCTT
>CALAUG010000031.1 GCA_937892155.1 uncultured Bacteroidales bacterium
ATTTCGTCTTCGGTTATTGTTTTGAAGTGCCATAAATTCCTATATGTTAAGAACTTGGCAGAACAATTATTTGTATTTAGGTATCAGTTTTCAGTAGTCAGGAATCTGTTTGATTTTTATAGTGGTTAGTTGATTGCTCAAAGCGATATGTCTGGCAACTGAAAACTGTTAGATTTCTTTGCGCAAGAAACATAGAGTAAATTCGCGAATTCACCAAGAAAAGAGCCTATAGCCCTTAGAAATAAAATTCGGACATGCCTTACTTTGTTCTTTGCCAGCGTACCCGAATTACTTTGTAAACATACGGAGTCGGACCTTATTCGCCCTCTTTGATAAATTTTACTTTCTTCGGGTTGTAGAGCTTCAGAACATTGTCATTCTGGTCTATTACCTCAATGGCAGGTCCGTTCTGCGGAGTACCGAGAGTGCCGAAGGCATCGGCTTTGCCTGCTTCCTTGCCAGAACTAAAACCATTCAGAAATACATTTATTACGTACTCGGCTTGTGACTTCTTTGTATTTATATCATTATTATCCGTTGCCGAAGCAATATTTTCAATTATATCGGCCATGAATTCCATATTCCGAAGATTTGGGTCGTCGCCAATCAACGACAGAAGTTCCTTCACTGCATTGATTTTTGCCGCGGCAAGGTCGCTTGCTGATTTTGCCCCATCTACTGTTGTTTGCTTAAGAATACTTGTTTTTTCGGTGTTTGCAATATTTAATATCGTTGCATCTTCTGAATTTCCCACTGCATTATCTATCGCTTTAATGAAAGGTGCTATATCAAATGCGAAAATAGTCTCCTTACCTGCTAATTTATTTGCAATATCTACAGAAGAAGCATGTGGTATTATACTTCCATCAGCTACAACATTCATCATATTTGTTGCATAGACGTTAGAGCATTCGTCAGCGCTTCCTCCACCGATGCCATAGCCACCTCTTTCACCTATTGCTGTAACCGTACCGCCATTGATGGTGATGTAAGAGCCAGAACCTCCTTCTCCTCCACCGATGCCAGCGCCACCTGCGTCACCTGTTGCTGTAACCGTACCGCCATTGATGGTGATGTTAGAGCCAGAACCAGATCTTCCTCCACCGATGCCAGCGCCGCCATCAATTCCGCCTGTTGCTGTAACCCAACCGCCATTGATGGTGATGTTAGAGCCCAAAGTTCTTCCACCGATGCCAGCGCCATATTTTCCACCGCGGGCAATCAACGTGCCTGATTGATTCTTTTGACCGTAGATAGAGAGAGAATCGCCCTCGTTTTTCACTTGAATGCCAGCGTAATATTCTACACTCGTTGTCGTGAGATAACACCCATCCGCAAGGATGAGATGAACGGCACCACTGCAGATGACACCACTTGAAATTGTCGTATGGGTATTTACAACATACCAACCATTATACCAAAGAACTCGTTGGTTAGAACTTTCCACAACTATAGCCTTTGGGCAAATTTTCTCTGTGCCATCGGCATCAATGTATGGTACATTGAACGCGTATTCCTCCTGTGCTTGCATTACTGCTGCACTGCAAATGGCAACAAGAATTAAAATAAGTTTCTTCATGTCAATTAATTTTCATTATTTGCTTACAAAGGTAATAATTTCGTTGATGTTGAAACCATAATGTTTTCTAAAAAGAAACGTAAGTCTTTCTCGTTTCTATTTATTGATATGGAATATCTAACGGCTCTGTTTTGAAGTACTATAATTTCCTATATGTTAAAAGTTTGAGCCACTCCTCTATGTTTCGTTTGCAAACTTCCCTTTTTCTTATTTAGGTTTTTCTCTGGTAAAGATAGGGCTGATTTCTAAATAACACACTTATGATTTCTTTTTTGATTTTTTTATTGAATTAAAAAGCTTTATTTTTCCAAATCATTTTTAAGTGTAAAAAAGCACGATAAAGCCTACCAGTTCAAACTGCATAGTTATGTAGTTCAAACTCCCTAACTATGTAGAAAAACATACTAAATTCCAACGAACTTCTTATTGCTCAAAAATAAAGTTATATTATTACATTTGCAAAAAACAATCGTATGTCGTTTGACGAACATAAACTTCTGGTTAAAGCATTGGAAATGCAGGATTTGAGCATTGAAGAAGGTGCATTCTTATTTAGGAACGCCGCTCTTCCCGATTTGCAGTTTGTTGCCGATGCCATACGAAAAAAATTCCGTCCAACCGGCATTGTTTCGTGGATTATAGATAGAAACGTAAACATTACAAACGCCTGTATTTCCGGCTGTAAATTCTGTAATTTCCACAAACGATTAAACGAAGACGGTATTTACATCACCACGTTCGAAGAATACGACAAAAAAATTGAAGAACTTGAATGGTTTGGTGGCGACCAACTTCTGATTCAAGGTGGAATGCACCCAAAATTAGGATTGGATTTTTACAAAAATCTATTTTCGGAACTCAAACGCCGCCACCCAAACATAAAACTCCACGCACTTGGTCCGCCCGAAATCGCATACATTGCAAAACGCGAAGGAATGACGCCACGCGAAGTTTTGGAATCGTTACACGAATCGGGATTGGACAGTTTACCGGGAGCCGGCGCAGAAATTTTAAGCGACAGAGTCCGCAGTTACCTTTCTCCAGGAAAATGTAACACGCAAACGTGGTTAGATGTGATGAAAGAAGCGCACAAAATGAAACTAACAACTTCTGCCACAATGATGTACGGACACATCGAAACTATAGAAGAACGAATGGAACATTTAGTTCGCATCCGCCAAGTTCAATACGAAAAGCCTAACGATTCCGACGGATTTACGGCATTCATTCCGTGGCCATTCTGCAGCAAAGGAACGGTTTTGGAAAAGACCAGCGAGAAAGAATTTAAGATTCGACAGGAAGAATATATCCGCATGATTGCAATCAG
The DNA here is from genome assembly GCA_937892155.1 of uncultured Bacteroidales bacterium. Classification (GTDB taxonomy): domain Bacteria; phylum Bacteroidota; class Bacteroidia; order Bacteroidales; family UBA1715; genus UBA1715. The sequence continues at coordinate 2,907 of CALAUG010000031.1, forward strand.
CAGAATTATGTTGCCGAACATTCCACACATACAAGCTTCGTGGCTGACAGTGGGCTTGCCTACCGCACAAATTTGTCTGCACGGCGGTGCCGACGATTTAGGTTCCATTATGATAGAGGAAAACGTGGTTTCTAAAGCAGGAGCAACATATTCCGTCCATAAAGATGAATTGCCAAACGCAATACTCGAAGCTGGTTTTACTCCACGACTGAGAAACCAGCACTACGATTTGGCATAACGTTGTCAGAGTCCTGACTCCAATTTCTATTTTTAGCAGAAAGTTTCATTTCATACGGCAAGCACTTGCATAACATCGCATAATTGAAAAACTAACGATTCACAGCCGATAGTACATCATTTTTCACTTTTTTTGCAAAAAAGTCTATTTTCCAAATTGATTTTCAACTAATTTGTTTATTTTTATCGTGCGAAATTTGTTAAGATACAAAACACGATATGGCAGACAATAACAACTTAAACGGCAGCAAGAATCGTAGCTATGAGTTAAAAAAACTCAAAGCACAATGCGTAGCAGAAGAGAACAAAAGGTTCTTAGTTTCTCAGAGGAACCGTCGAAAAGGTACTGCCGACGCAGTCGCTGGCAATACAGGTTTAAAATCGACGAAAAGTGAAGTTTACATTCTTTTAGTTTGTAAAAACGAGACCGAATCTGTTTCGCTACAAGAGCAATTTAAAAGTACACGAATCTTCAAGAAAACGAAACCGTTTGCTGATATGCAATCAACATTGCAATACATCAAGCAATCGCGTTTTGCAAAAAATTCAATCATCATCATTGTTTATGCGCCGGAAGATGAAAACAGCCCCGAAACGCACAAAGAATTTGCGATGTTGGACGAGATAAAAAAGGAAGATCCTAATTCCGATGTTATTTTGGTAACTTCAAATGTAAATGCCGTTCCTTCTGGTTCCATAGATTTCTGTGTGCCAAAGCACAATGAATACTTTTCAAAAATTGTCACGAACATTACGTGGGCAATCCGCGAGCAGGAACGAATCAGAAAACAAGTTGAGTCAAAACAATTCATTAAAATGGCTATCATCATCTTTGTGATGTTTTTCGTTTTAGTATTTGCAATCGACTTTGTATCAGGTATTCTTTCTCCAATGAGGAAAGGATTACTTGGAATTGTTCCTATTCCACAACCATAACGAACTCTTTATTCGTATTGATATAAAAAAGCGATGTGACGAAAATCACATCGCTTTTTTGTTGTGAAACAGGTTCGTATGTGCGAACCATTATTTTTTCACTATTTCCTTAACGACAACCATACCCCTATTAAAAATCTGCAAGACATACATTCCTGCAGGAACATCTTCCAAATCAATACGCACAATGCTTGATTCGGAATTAACACATTTTATTTGGCGAGACTGCATATCGAACAATTTAATATTTTTCATGTCGGTGTTGTCCATTTCAATGAATAATTCAGATTGCACCGGATTTGGATATACTTGAACTGATTCCGTTGGCAATTCTCTTACACTAACATCGTCACTTTTTAAGGTGACAAATTTCGACAACAGTCGGATATAATTTACCTGATATCCACAAGAAGGTTCTGTTATAGACCAAGAATTTACCGGCCAGCCATCATTAAAGTCATTGTAACGTTTTGCAAATGGTTCATCAGACGGAAACAGCCATGAAGCCTCGCACAATGAATTATTGTATTTACTTCCACAACCATTCGGGCAACAGCCGTCCCACGTATATGTGACTTCTTGCCCTTCATAATATCCGAATGCACCACCAATTAAATAACCTGGAGCTGGACCATATAACGATCCTTGAACATCATCCCACCAATCATCTCCATTACAAAACCAAGAATGGAACATCTGATTCACGCTGTTTGACGCACCACGTTCATTCATATTCGTCAAGTACACCATTGCAAACGGATTAACTCCATGAATATAATGAATGAAATGTTCTGCTGCCGTTCTGTATCCATCAACATCTTCAGTTAATCCACGTTCCGCATACGTATAAAACAAACTACCGCATGTGCATTTATGTGAATTTGAACCCCAATTATAATGTCGTATATAGGATAAATATGGATCTTTTCCCAACATAGCAACAAAATCATTCGTTTTACTAAACCCAACTATCAAACTTTTACGCAACTCTTGTTTTATACTTTCCGAAACATTTTCCATATCTATATAACGAAGCAGCATGTGTTCATCCTGAGCCCGGTACTGGTCCATATAGTTGTACCATTTCACAAAATCAAGTTCCTTGTAGTTTGATTCAAAAACCTTCAAATAAGACTTATCGCCCGTCATTTCGTACAAATACAACGAAGCATTCAAGCGTTGTACTAAACGAACCGATGCACCGCCCTCCTGCTCGCCCGCAGCAACTTTACCCGAATTATAAAACTCTGCAGATTTATGTTGTTCTGCCCAATTCCACGCAGACAAAGCCGCATTATATAGTGTAACAGCGTACGAATTATTAAATTTTTTGTACACTTTATACCCTATGGCACAAGCTTTTGCTGCGGCATACGAAGCATTGGTCGTAGCCGGACCATAAAAACTTGCCTCCGTAGAAGCGGAAGGCGGAGATGCCGCTCCTACATCCATTACCGACAACACAGAACCATCGTTTTCCTGCATACGCAGTATCCAATCAAGTTCCCATTTTACCTCATCCAACAAATCAGGAATGCCATTCCCCGATTCAGGAATATTGTAATCATCTGTCCAAACAAAAGGATTTTCCAGATATGCCATCAGTAACGTCTCAACATAATTGCAAGCCCAAACGGTATATTTATTAAAATCACCAGCATCGTACCAACCACCACGCAAATCACGTTCCGTAGCGCTATTATTCAAATCATTGTACAAACGACATTCCCCATCCTGCAAGTGACCTAAATGATCAACGGCATCAGCCCAGGCATCGCCCGCATATTTTGCCTTTTTCTCACATCCTGCACGCTGATAGAACAACATACGCACAGCATCCTTCAACACCGAATTGTAAACATCTTCCGCAATTCTAAATGTATATGAACGAACGTTTTTCTCCACGTCAAGTACGTAATACGAACCGTCCGTCTGCACTTCAGAAAAATCAAAATGCCAAACTTCATCGCCATACGCATCACCGTTAAGTCCCGAATCAAAATACTTCAGCGTTCCTTCAAAGACACTTTTTTTTGTAGATGATTCGCAGATTTGATATGTCGTACCTGGAATAAAAGATTGGTCTGAATCGTACCCCACCTTAGGATTTCTAATAACCGCAATTTTTTCGTCCTGTGGACGATACCCAAATTGGTCTATGACAATATTTTTTGTGATTGATTGCGCGTTTACGACAGTTACACATAAGAGCAGGAATATCAAAGAATTATAAAAAACTTTCATTGCATAGCATATTAGTCTTCAAAAATACATAAAAAACAAACAGGAACATCTTTAATCAATTCATTCCGAAAAAAAACAAATAATGCCTTTTTAACGAAAGTATTTTTTACTTTTGCATAAATTTGTTACGTAATGAAATTAAAACTTATCTATCCTCGTTGGAAGAAACTTCCAGGACAAACGACATTCAACCTACCTCCTCACGGACCTGTTGTATTTGCTGCAACATTACCAGAATGGGTTGACGTGTCTTTCACCGACGAAAACGTTGAAGAAATTGATTGGAACGAAGAATGCGATATGGTAGCAATATCGATGATGCTTTCAACGCAAGTTAAACGTGGTTGGGCTATTGCCGACAAATACCGTGCAATGGGCAAGCAAGTTATCTTCGGTGGAATTTCCACAATGCTTCATGCTGAAGAAACCATAGAACATGCCGACTCAGTTTTCCTTGGCGAATCGGAAGGTCGTATGGAAGCTGTGATGAACGACTGGAAAAATGGTAAGTTACAAAAGGTTTACAACTATATGGGCAAAATGCCCGACATCTCGCTTGTAGGTCCTGCTCGTCGCGACTTGTACAAACGCGAATTATACAACCACAAAGGTGTTCCAATGGTTGACTTGTTCCATGCTTCGCGTGGCTGTCGTTTCAGTTGCTATCCATGTGCTGTTTCGTACTTGGGAAGCCGTTGTTTCCGTCCTCGTCCAATAGACAAAACCATTGCCGATTTGGAATCAATCGACAACAATCGTTTGTTTATTGTGGACAACTCATTGGCACAAAACAAAGAATGGGAAATGCAACTTTTCAAGGAAATGATTCCTCTGAAAAAGAAATGGATTAGCCACACAATTGAAGACGATCCACAAGTGCTTGATTTGGCCGCACAAGCTGGTTCTTGGTACGTTTATCAAGCAGTTTACGACACTTCGAATTACATTCGTGAACGTGTGAAACGCTACCACGATTACGGAATTGGCGTAGAAGGAACTATTCTTCTTGGACTTGACAACCAAACCGAAGACGACATTAAACGATTGATTGATTTCTTGTTGGAAATTGATTTGGATTTGGCAGAATTCACAGTTTTGGCACCATTCCCACATACAAAAGCATACGATGATTTGCTTCGTCAAGGTAGAATCTTCGACTTTGACTGGGATCACTACAATGCAGGACAAGTTGTGTACCATCCAAAACACATGACTGCCGAAAAACTGCAAGAACTTTACGAATATGCTTGGAAATCATTCTACAAAGACGAAAGTCAGGAAGAAAAGATGTTCAAATTGTTCTCAAATGTTGTTCTTCGAGAAATGGAAGATGGCACGTACAGACCAAGAGACAGAAAATTAGCAAATAAATCATTTGGTAAAGATGTTGTGAGGGGCATCAAGAAGAATTGACAATTGAAAATTGACAATTGAAAATTATGACCAAAGACGACAACATAATTCAAAGTAAAACAAGAGATTTTGCCATTCGCACAATAACTCTTTATAAGAATTTAACAGAGGAGAAAAAGGAATATATTTTAAGTAAACAAGTTTTACGAAGTGGAACAAGTATCGGTGCCAATGTAAGAGAAAGCAAAAACGCACAAAGTCGAGCTGATTTTTTAAATAAAATCAATATTGCTTTAAAAGAAGCCGATGAAACCGACTATTGGTTAGATCTACTTCACGTAAGCAAATTTATTACCGATGACGAATATAAATCTATACAAAAAGACATATTAGAAATAATAAGGATACTAACAAGTATTGCAAAGAAATTACGTTTAACAACAGAAAAATAATTGTCAATTATCAATTGTCAATTATCAATCATCAATTACAAATGAAAGTACCTGCAAAATATTACGACGAACAATTCGAGTTCAAAGGTCAATGGGATATGCCATCGAAATGTGGCTTGAAAATTTTTGATTATAAAGGCAAAAAAGTTGTAGTCGTTACGGAATTATACCAAGAAAATCCAGGAACATCGGTCACCTACGCTGGTGCGTCGTTGGCAAACCAAATTTGCGAAGCAAAGGGGTTCGACGTAAACAATGTAATTTATGTAGAATGTAATCCTGACACAAGTTCAAAATTGTCGTTTTATGATGAAGAATTTTTCCAGGTGACATTCACAATTGCCGACGGAAAATTCACGGGAACTCCACAATATCACCAACTTACAGCAGACGAGGCGAAAGAAATGATTACGCTATGAGACGAATTTTGTCGTTAGTTGTATGTCTTGCTTGTTTTTTCAGATTTGCATTTTGTCAGATGATTCCTTCTGTACAAAACGCGAAAGAATTTGTTTGTGCACAAAAAGAAAGCAAGATAGAAAATTGTGCCTTTGAATTTGCACCATGGCAAGCTGTTGAATCGCAAAAATGTATTCTCAATAACGAAAAATTCAAAAAAGACAAAGAGACAACCAGATTGTACGCTTTTTTCCCAGACACGTTATTGTCTGGACCTTATTCAGTACCTTATATAATTGACAACACCCTTCTTGTTTCAGCGAATGCTCCAACGGAATTCTACAATAAATTTTTGCATAAACAAACCGATACAAAATATCCAGCGGTAATTATTTGTCCCGGAGGAAGTTACCATCATTTAGGCATGAAACATGAAGGCTATCAGGTTGCGAGATGGTTTGCCCAACAAGGAATTGTTGCATTTGTGCTTCGCTATCGCGTAAGTAGTCACGGAGCGCACAATCCCGATATGATTCAGGATTTGCAACTTTCAATTGCGTTGTTAAAACAATATGCTGACGTTTGGCACATTGACACGACAAAAATCGGCGCCATTGGATTTTCGGCAGGTGGTCATTTAGTTGCACATGCTGCTATAACTAAAGAAAACTTTATACAAAAAGAAGTTCCCACTTCAACAAAATACAGTCTTCGACCAAATTTTGTCATGCCGATTTATCCTGTTGTTTCAATGGAGGATAGTATTGCTCATGTTCGTTCTCGTAAAAATCTCCTTACAAAAAACTATACAAAAGAAGACATACACAAATTTTCTCTTGAACAAAATATTCCAGACGATATGCCTCCTACATTCATATTGGCTTGCACCGACGACGATGTAGTAGATATCCGTAACAGCCGTGCTCTTTTTAGTGCATTACCAAAGAAAATCATATATGAATGCAAATACACAGAAATACCTGTTGGCGGACATGGGTTTGGTATGTTCAAAACAAAATCGGAGCAAACGAAAGATTGGGCAGATAAACTTTTAAAGAATTGGTTGGAACTAATTGAGATTCTACCTGTAACAGGCATTACACCTTTGGATCCAGACTACGATCTTGACGACATTTCTGAAAAAGACAATGAATAACCCAAAACCTATCGGTCATTTGGCGATATTTCTCGCCTATTCAATTTTTGGATTCAACATAATCACCTGCAAAAATCTTGTTTCGTTTGGAGTAATTTCCCCTATCGGGATTTTTTGCCTCCGTGCAATTGGAGCAACAATTTGTTTCTGGATTCTTTCGTTGTTTTTGCCTAAAGAAAAAGTTGACAAACGTGATTTGCCAAAAATTTTCATTGCATCAATGTTGGGATTGTTTCTCACCCAAATGAGTTTTCTCGTCGCCATGAAAATAACAACGCCTGTTGATGCTTCAATCATGACGTCACTCACGCCTATATTCACAATGTTTATTGCGGCTATTTTTCTAAAAGAACCAATCTCGGTAAAAAAAGCAGGTGGCGTTGCAATCAGTTTCGGTGGCGTTATACTTTTAATCCTAAATAGTACCCATGTATCCAATGGTGTGGAACAAAGCCATCCGTTTGGCTTGTTTCTTATGATATTGAACGGATTATTTTTTGCCAGTTATTTAGGAGCATTTCGCCCTTTAGTCAGAAAATATAGTACGGTAACATTTATGAAATGGATGTTCCTATTCTCCATGATTGTTTCAGTTTTATTCGATTTCAAGGAATTTGCTACAATAAATTATTCGGCTATCAACTCCGAATTTCTTCTAAATCTATCGTTTACAGTTATTTGTGCTACATTCATTGCATATTTTCTTGTTCCTATCGGTCAAAAACGATTACGACCAACAGTTGTAAGTATGTACGCTTATTTACAGCCATTCATCGCAGCAATCGTAAGCATTGCGTTACAGATGGATACACTCAACTGGCAAAAAATCGTTGCCGCTATTTTGGTGTTCGGTGGAGTGTATTTAGTAAATAAAAGTAGAGCTCGGGAAGGCTAAATCCATTGCTACCACCTACAACTCAGTAAATCCGATTTTTTTTATAGAAAGTATTTTTTACCTTTGCAGTCAAATTCAAGAGGTGTGATTAATATTGGTATAGACATAGGTTCCACTACGGCAAAAGCAGTGGTTACAAAAGGAACGGAAATCTTACATTCTTCGTATCAGCGACATAATACGAAAATCAAAGAAAGTCTATTACACATTTTAAGCGAAATAAAAAAGAAATTTCCGAATGACCACGAAGTCAAGTTTTGCTTGACAGGTAGCGCCGCAATGGGTATTGCCGAAATGCAAAAATTACCATTTGTACAAGAAGTCATCGCTGCATCGGAAGTTATTCAAAAAAAATTCAAGAACGTACGTACGCTTGTTGATATAGGTGGTGAAGATGCAAAAATTATTTTCTACGAAGAAGGAAAATCGCCCGACATTCGTATGAATGGTAGTTGTGCAGGCGGAACGGGTGCATTTATTGACCAAATCGCAACCTTGCTGAATGTTGACACACAAGAATTGAACACTCTTGCTGAACAATCAACGCAAATATATACGATTGCTTCGCGCTGTGGAGTTTTTGCAAAAACCGATGTACAAAACCTCATCAGCCGTAAAGTTCCTATTACTGACATTGCCGCGTCTGCATTTCACGCTGTTGCATTACAAGTTATCAATGCTTTGTCGCGTGGTATTGACATTAAGCCGAATATATTATTTATTGGTGGTCCGCTGACATACATTCCTGCTTTGCAAAAGGTTATGCGTAAATTGGTAAACAGTACCGAAGAGCAGGCATTTGCACCAGAAAACAGTCAATTGTTTCCAGCCTGGGGCAGTTCCATTATAGCAGAGACAAGCGAGCAGACTTTTGAAATACAGCACTTATACGATAAAATCGCCAGTGCACAAAATATTACCACAAAGAATCGTTTAGAACCTTTATTCACAAGTATAGAAGATTTTAACGGCTGGAACGAAAACAGACGAATTGTTCATATTCCAGAAAAACAAGTTGAACCCAACCAAGATGAAATAGAGGTCTTTTTGGGCGTTGACAGTGGTTCGACAACGACAAAAGTTGTTCTACTTGACAAAGACGGAAATCTCATTGCATCTCATTACGACACGAACAAAGGTAACCCAATCAAAGCTGTAAACCTTGGCTTGGAAGCATGTTGCAAAGATTTGCAATGTACGACGATAAAAATTCTTCGGTCTGCAGTTACCGGTTACGGCGAAGACTTAATCCGTGCCGCATACAATATGGACGAAGGCATTGTTGAGACAATTGCCCACACAACGGCAGCACAAAAAATAGAACCCGAAGTGTCTTTCATACTCGACATTGGCGGTCAAGATATGAAAGCTATTTTCATTAAGAACGGGAAAATCCAAAACGTAGAAATTAATGAAGCCTGCTCGTCAGGTTGTGGCTCGTTCATACAGAACTTTGCACAGACGTTAAATCATACCGCGGAATCATTTGGTAAATTAGCCTGTGAAGCTCCAAATCCATGCGATTTAGGTTCACGCTGCACCGTGTTTATGAATTCCCAAGTTAAGCAGGCACTCCGCGAAGGAGCCGAAACTTCGGAAATCGCTGCGGGACTTGCCTATTCCGTGATAAAAAATGCCTTGTTCAAAGTATTGCAAATCAAAAACATGAATGTTCTTGGCGACAAAATACTCGTGCAAGGTGGAACATTCAAAAATCCATCTATTTTTAGAGCGATGGAAAAGCTGACAAACAAAGCTATATATAGTTCCAATAAACCAGAACTAATGGGCGCTTTGGGTGCAGCATATTACGCACAAACCTGCTACGCAAAGAAACAGGAAGAATCCATTTTTATTGGATACGAAAATAGATACAACGCACTGACATATACGACGAAGCAAATCAATTGCAAAGGTTGTTCCAACAACTGCGTCGTAACGAAGTTTACTTTTAACAACGGAGCTTTCCATTATTCGGGTAACAAATGCGAAAAAGTCTTTATTTCAAAAGGCAACAAAGTTGAACGTGGCGAAAATTTGTATGAATACAAATACGATTTGCTTTTCAACCGCGATATGAGTGCGTTGAACAAGCCTATTGGACTTAAAATTGGTATTCCACGAATTTTAGGAATGTATGCAAATTTCCCATTCTGGAATACGCTCTTTACCCAATCAGGCATTGAGGTAGTTTTATCGGACGAATCGACTACGAAAACATTTGCGAAAGGTCAAGGAACCATTATGGCCGACAATATTTGTTTTCCTGCGAAGCTGGCACACGGCCACATTTTCAATCTTGTTGACAAGCAAGTTGACCGTATATTTTATCCTCTTACCATGTTTGAGGAAAATGAATTTAAAGAATCTAAAAATAGTTATAACTGCCCCGTTGTTTCGAGTTATTCCGAAGTATTAGACAGCGCTATTCCTGCCGAAAAAAGGAATAATATTCCATTGGACAAGCCTGTCATTACATTTAGAAGCGAATCATTGCTAAAAAAGAATTGCTGGGATTATATAAAACAATTTGGTGTAAAGAAATCAATTTTTGAAGCAGCATTCAAAGAAGCATTATTGGAGCAGAAACGCTACCGCGAGCAATACAAGAAAAAAGGATTCCGCATTATGGAACGTGCGAAAGACGAAGGTAAGCCAATCGTTATGTTGGCTGCTCGTCCGTACCACACCGATCATTTGGTACATCAAAAAACGTCTCAAATTCTTTCGGAACTCGGCGCAAGCGTTATCAGCGAAGAAATTGTCACAAATATCGATGGCGTTTCGTTGACCGACTATCTACACGTTGCCCAGTGGAATTATCCAAACCGAATCTTAAAAGCGGCACAATGGGTTATCCACAACGATGACTACGAGGTTCATTTTGTGCAAATGAACTCTTTCGGCTGCGGACCAGACAGTTTTTTGTCGGATGAAATAAAAGAATATTTTGAACAGGCAAAAAAATCATACACATTTATCCGTGTTGACGAAATCAACAGTACCGGTTCTATGCGTTTACGTCTCCGTTCGCTTATAGAAACAATTAAACTTGGCAACGGGCGAAGCGGCAATGGCGATAAAATCATCAAAAAAACGCCACCATTCAAGGAGGAAGACAAGAAACGACATATTATTGCGCCATTCTTCACGAAGTTCCATTCGCCACTCATTCCTGCAATTTTTGAATGTTTGGGCTACGAAATGGAAACTTTGCCGATTTCAGACAAAGAGTCCGTAAATATTGGTTTGGCCTATACGAACAACGAAATCTGTTTCCCTGCCACATTGGTTGTAGGTGACATTTTAAAAGCTTTAAAATCAGGAAAATACGATTTAGACAAGACTGCCGTCATTATGACACAGACCGGTGGACAATGCCGTGCTTCGAATTACCTTGCATTGATTCGTAAAGCAATACTTAACTGCGGTATCACAAATGTCCCTGTCATTTCATTTGCAACAGGCGGCACGCAGACAAACGAACAGCCAGGTTTTGAATTAGCATGGACAAAAGTGATAAAATTGATTTTATCCTGTGCATTATTTGGCGATGTGCTTTCAAGAATGCACTATGCGACTATTGTCCGTGAAAAAGAAGTTGGCGGAACAGAAAAATTAACTCAAAACTATCTTGACACAGCAGCCGAAATGGCACGTCACAACGACCACGTGGGCATTATGAGACTATTAGGACGAGCTGTTGAAGATTACAACGAAATGGCATTAGACAATTGTCCACGGCCACAAGTAGGAATTGTAGGTGAAATCTACCTGAAATACAATCCATACGCAAATATGCACGTTGCCGACTGGCTGATTTCACAAGGAATAGAGCCACGTTTCCCAGACCTAATGGATTTTTTCACACAGGAGTTTATCAACATTAAAGTAAACACCAAAAACAATCTACGCACGACAAGTATCGGTACCAAAATTTTTGCCGACTACTTGCAACTTCGCTACGATAGATTTGAACAGAAAGTAGAAAAAATAGCTTCAAAATTCAAATATTACCGTCCAAAGAAAGGCATACGCAACGAAGCGAAAAATGCAGAAAGCGTACTGAATCTCGTAAACCAATTTGGAGAAGGATGGCTTATTCCAGCGGAAATCATCAGTTTCTCGCAGGAAGGAGTGAACAATGTAGTAAGCCTACAGCCATTCGGCTGTATTGCCAACCACATTATTTCCAAAGGCGTTGAAAAGAAAATAAAGAGTTTGTACCCCAAAACGAGTCTTCTATTTCTCGATTTTGACGGCGGCACCAGCGAAGTTAACGTTCAAAATAGACTTCACTTCCTTGCACAAAATGCAAAGAACGAATTTGAGGCAAATAAGTAATCAATTATTAGTTGCCAGCCAGTTCAAGGAATATATTTGGATGACAAACATAACCTACCACTCAATTTCCGCATCTGCAGAAACTTGGATATAATAAGCCTTGCCTGGCTCTAATTGTTGTACGGTTGTGTTCGAAAGGTCTTTTACAGCAGTTACCGAAGAAGGCAAATCACTCACATTCTTTGCTGTATTTTGAGGAACGCCCACCAAATTCCAGCCTGTTTTCAAAGTTGAAATATATTCTTTTAAAGCGTAGCCTTCTATTTCCAATGTTGCTGCTTCATTCATAAAAACAAGATAACCTTCGCCTGGAACGATTTCGGAAATACTCTGTAATTTCGCCGCTTTATCCACATGATAAAAGCCATCATTATTTTTAATAATATCAAAATCGAGCGATGACAATACTGTTTCAAACGATTTATCGGCAGGCTCAATATATGTCGATATCATATTCCAACCTTTCACAAGCGAAATAGACTGCGTTTCTGTTGGTTCAACGACCTCTGTTTTTCGTGTACCGTAAATCACACCACGACCGACAGTTCCCATCAAGACATTGCCATAAACACCCATATCGCCAACAACATACATTCCATTTCCCGGCCCACCAAACTGATGCAAATCGTCGTTTATACGAATCCACGAAGAACCTTCGTCATCGCTGCGGAACAAACCTTCCACACCAGAAACCTTTCCCCAAATATAAACCGCAGGATATGTTTTTCCTTCGGCCGCCTTACCCAATCCAACAGCAAGACAAGAACTTACCGAAGAAATTTTTGAGAACGATGTTCCCGAATTCGTTGAATGATACAATCCATTTCCACCACAAGGAGCCCAAATATCGCCTTCGACATTCGGAACAGTACGGATTTTTACATAATTTGTCCAAGTTGTTGGATCATTCGAAGGCAACGAACCTTTTGCCGAAAACGTTTTTCCACCGTCGGTAGAAACATAAAGATTGTTTCCGCCAGCGACATAAAATTTCTTTGCATTGGCACCATCGGCAACAGGATATGCGCCCGAAACAGAAACACCAGACGATTGCGTCCAAGAATTTCCACGGTCGGTAGAATAATAAATCACGTTGCCATTATTGTCGAATCCGCCCCACGAATTAGGTGTGCCCGGACAATGCAGAATAATGGACCCGTCGGCTGAAACAGCCAAATTTCCACTCGCATTTTTTCCACTCCTACAATAGGTCCACGATTTACCCTTGTCGGTTGAATATTGCACAAACGTTTCCTTATTTCCGACACGCACAGCCAAACTACCATTTGCAGCTATTGCGACACTGCTCGTCGTTCCCATTTCCGGAGAATGGACTGGAGAATATGTAGTGTATTTTCCGTCTTCATTGGCCATATATGTCGAACCATCATAATCGCCAATAACGGAAATCACACCTCCATCTGGAATTTGTGCAATATCAAGCGGAACAGTTTCTTCCAAACCAGCATAACAGAACTTCAACGAAAAACCAGACGTGCTTAAATTGGTTGTGAAGAATATTCCATTTCCCGAAGTGAAAAATGCGCGGTTCGGATTATTTGGATCCAAAGTAGCGCAACCAGTCCAGTGCATTGCATGATCTTTTACCCAAGCATTTCCATTTGCATCCATGGTAACTTTGGAACTTGCAAACATTTTACTTGTCCACGAACCACCCAAATTTTCGCTCAAAAAGATTTCATCACCCCAAACCTGCGTACTTCCCCATAATTGTTGATACCACATATTTGTTGACGACACCAACAAACGATTGCCAACAATTGAAATACCACCATAATTGAAATTTGATTCCGGTGTGATATTCGTCCATGATGTTCCGTTATATTTATACACAGCACCATTACTTCCATTGATATTTGGAGCAGCGCCGCCAGCGTAGGTAATATATATCGTTCCATCCTTCATGGCAGAACGATGCGGAACACCAACATTCGGTTGCGAAGCTATCTGCGACCATGAAGAACCTCCATTTTTGCTCACATACATTCCCTGTCCTTGCGAAACCCCGACATAAATTGTCTGCGTAGCCTTATTCGAGACCGTTGACGATTCGTCAAACTGAACAAACGCAATTCCATTACCATTGCCCGTTGAGGAAACAGGAAACGAAGAAACTTTATTCCACGTATGACCGCCATCGGTTGACGAAAACAAACCGTTCGAACGCGAACCACAATACAAAATATTACTATTATGCGGATCAACAACCAATTTTTCTCCAGCCGAACGTCCATCGCCATTTCCGTGTGCTTTGAATTTTGACGTCACATCAACAACAGTATATGTTTCTCCATAATCATCAGAAATCAAAATTGCAGTTTTTCCGTTGCTGAAATAATCGGTACCACACAAAGCGTACAACATTTCGGGTTTTTGCGGATCCAAAGCAATAGCTTCAACACCATACAAACCTTTATCCGCAGCAGAAATAAAATCGGTCAGTGGTTTCCATGATTGAGTTTCTTCAATCCAACGATATATACCACCAACATCGGTACGCGCATAAATCAAATTTGTTTCGGTTGGATGAGCAATGACAGCAGAAACAAAACCACCACCACCCAAAGGCAAACTTCCCCATTCATAATCTTCGTCTGCAACGACACACATCGCAGAAAACAATGAAAGCAACACGCAAACTATTATTTTTTGAAAATTCTTTAGCACGGGGTTAACCAATTTCAAATTTCAGTTATACAAATTCTTAATTTTTGTTCTTTGTATATCACGTTATTTCGGAGTAAAAATACAAATATTTATCAAACCACGTAGAGAATAGTGTCGTTTTTACACTTTAAAAATATTATGTATTTCTCATTGAGCATCATACAGTAAAAAATCATCATTCAACTAATATTTTGTTCCCCAAATTTTATATATTTGGGCTGCAAAAATTTAAGTATTAATAAAAACAATTTATACAATGCAAACAATAGACAACTACAAATTTGCTGGTAAAAAAGCAATTGTCCGTGTGGACTTCAACGTTCCATTGGAAAATGGTAAAGTAAAAGATGATACTCGTATCATGGGTGCTCTTCCAACTTTGAAAAAAGTTTTGGCAGACGGTGGTTCTTTAATCATTATGAGCCACATGGGTAAACCAAAAGGACAAGTTGCTGCAAAATATTCTTTGAGCCAAATCGTTGACGCTGTTGCAGAACGTCTTGGTGCTCCTGTAAAATTCGCTCCAGATTGTGCAAAAGCTGCTGACGCCGCTGCTGCTTTGAAACCAGGAGAAGTTCTTTTGTTGGAAAACCTTCGTTTCTACCCAGAAGAAGAAGGAAAACCAGTTGGAATTGAAAAAGAAGATCCAGGATATGATGCTGCTAAGAAAGAAATGAAAGCAAAACAAAAAGAATTTGCTAAAACATTGGCTTCATACGCAGACTGCTACATTATGGACGCATTCGGAACTGCTCACCGTTCACACGCTTCTACAGCTGTAATCGCTGACTATTTCGACGTAAATAGCAAAATGTTGGGATACTTGATGGAAAAAGAAGTTAAGGCTGTTGACAATGTATTGAACAACATCAACCGTCCTTTCGTTGCCATTATGGGTGGTTCTAAAGTTTCTACAAAAATCGGTATCATCGAAAACTTGATGACAAAAGTTGACAAGTTGGTTCTTTGCGGTGGTATGACTTATACTTTCGCCAAAGCTAATGGTGGTAAAGTTGGTTCATCTATCTGCGAAGAAGATAAACTTGACTTAGCTCTTAACATTCAAGATTTAGCAAAGAAAAACAATGTAGAATTAGTTCTTGGAACTGACTCTGTTATCACTAACGGTTTCGACTTCGACACAATGTCGTTGAAAGCTGGCGCAGACGTTAAAGTTGCTCCTTCAGGTGCAATTGCCGACAGTTACGAAGGTTTGGATGCTGGACCAGACAGCCAAAAGAAATTCGCTGACGCTATCAAAGGTGCTAAGACAATACTTTGGAACGGTCCTGCTGGAGTATTCGAATGTGACGACTTCACAGCTGGTTCAAAAGCTATTGCAAACGCAATCGCTGCAGCTACTAAAGAAGGTGCATTCTCGTTAATCGGTGGTGGTGATTCAGTTGCTTGTATCAATAAATTCGGTTTAGCAGATCAAGTTTCTTACATCTCAACTGGTGGTGGTGCATTACTTGAAGCAATCGAAGGAAAAGTTCTTCCTGGTGTTGCCGCAATTAAAGATGCAAAATAATAATTGACACATCTATACGAAAAAGGCTACCAACTCGGTAGCCTTTTTTGTTTATGACAAATCTTGAATCCAGACTCCCAAATCTTGAATCCTTTAATCACAATTATTCTCTAATAACTTGTTCATAATTATAAACACAAAGAATCAACCTATCAAATCAATACTGTAATTTTGCAGAAACGAATTTAGAAATGGTTGAAATATCATACGATTCAATAAGTTTTTGGTTCTGCATCGTATTTATTGTTGCAGCAAGCATTCAAATATTTTTTTACGTATTCTTTTATCTTCGCATCTGCATTGTAAAACGCAAACCTGCCACACCAATAGAAAAGGCACCCGTTTCCGTCATTATCTGCGCAAAAAACGAACAGGAAAATCTAAAAAAATTTCTACCCCTCATTTTAGAACAAAACTATCCAAAATTTGAAGTCATTGTCGTAAACGACAGTTCCGAAGACGACAGTGAATATGTACTCCGTGACTTTGAAGCAAAATATCCGCATTTACACGTCTCAACGATAAAAAAAGACAACAAATTTTCACACGGAAAAAAACTGGCAATTACTGTCGGCATTAAAGCGGCACAATATGAGCGTCTACTTTTTACCGATGCAGACTGCTATCCGCAATCAAAAAATTGGATTCTTGAAATGCAACAAGAATTTAGAAACAAGAAAGAAATTGTTCTTGCGTATGGTGGTTACATTCAAAAACCAGGATTGCTCGACAAAATGGTTCGTTACGACACGTTCAGCATTGCAGTCAATTATATGTCTTTTGCACACGCAGGATTGCCATACATGGGCGTTGGCAGAAATTTAGGCTATACGAAAAACGTTTACAATCAAAGTAGCAAGTTTTCTAAAAACTATCACATTTTATCTGGCGACGATGATTTGTTTGTCTCGGAAGTCGGCAATAAAGAAAATACAGCCATTGTTCTTAATCCAGAAAGTTTTACCCGTTCCGAACAAGTTTCGTCTTTTAGGAACTGGAAATTCCAAAAACGCCGTCATTTAACAACATCGCCACACTACACGTTTTTATCAAAATTTTTACTGTTTTTGGAGCCGTTCAGCCGTGAGTTATTTTATCTCTGTGCAATTATATACAGCATTACACAGCCCCAACATTTCTTCTTGCCTATCATTATACTTGTACTATGCAGAATGCTTATATTCTTCATACTGACACTGCTTAACATGAAACGGCTCGAAGAAAAGAAATTGTTTGGCTTTGCATTATTATTCGACATTTATCTACCAATTCAAATCGGATTGCTACATATTCAAAATAAAATTCACCCATTTAAAAATCGCTGGTAATGCACCAAGAACTTTACGAATATTTTCCAGACTTAACAAAGAATCAATACGAACAAATTGAAACTTTGTGTGAACTGTACCAATATTGGAACGAAAAAATCAATGTAATTTCAAGAAAAGACATCGACAACATTTTCGAACATCACGTTTTGCATTCAATGTCCATAGCAAAATTCTTCGAATTCAAACAGAACAGCCGCATTCTTGACGTTGGTACTGGTGGTGGATTACCCGGTATTCCACTTGCAATATTGTTTCCCAAAGTGCAATTCACACTAATTGACAGAATTGCAAAAAAAATCACCGTTGCAAACAACATCATCAACGAATTGGGACTCACAAATGTTACTGCACGACAGCAAACCGTTGAAGAATGCAAAGAAAAATACGATTACATTGTGAGCCGAGCCGTAACCGCTTTCCCTGATTTCTACAAATTAGTGAAGAAAAATGTCAGCACCATTGTGAATAATTCGCTCTGCAACGGCATCATCTACATTAAAGGAGGCGATTTCTTTGAAGAAATGCAAGGATTTAAGAAATACAAAATCTATCCAATCAGTGCATACTTCTCAGAACCATTCTTCGAGACAAAAAAAATAATTTATTTGCCAATTGAACCTTAAAAAGTTTTGTAATAAAAAAAAATCGTGTACTTTTGCAAACCGATTTACGGAAATACACAAGTAGAACTATTTAAAAATAAGATAAGATGAAACGTACATTTCAGCCTTCAGTTACAAAAAGAAGAAACAAACACGGTTTTAGAGAAAGAATGTCTACTGCTAATGGTAGAAAAGTGTTGGCTGCACGTAGAGCAAAAGGTAGAAAAAAATTAACAGTATCTGACGAATTCCGTCATAGAAAGTAATCCAATTAGACTTTTCAGTTTCTACTGAACATATAAAATTTGCAAAAGCGTGTCTTTTTTAGATGCGCTTTTTTTGTATAGTACCATAATGAAATTCCTACGTACAGCTGCTATTGTATTCCTCACTTGTTTTATACAAGTTTTGTCATTTTCGCAGGAAAAAGACAACAGCAATCAATTGGCATTGCTGTACTATTCCCAAGGCGAATATGAAAAAGCTGCCGATGTATATTTGTCATTATTCAACCAAACACACTCACAAATCCATTTTGATTATTTGATTGCGTGCTACAAAGAATTGAACGCACCCAACAAAGCAGAAAAAATCACCAATGAACAAATACGCCGCTATTCAAAATCGTACTACTACCCTATTAAATTAGCCACAATATACGAATCACAAGGGAAACGCGATGATGCAAATGACATTTACGACAAAATTGTCAAGAAATCGACAAAACAATTAGAAACTACCATTGAAGCCGGACAGGCCTGCATTGACAATAACATTGACAGCATTGCACGCATTATTTATGAAACAGGCAATTCTAAATTTCCAGATAACACAACCATAACAAAGAACTTGTGTACGATATATCTACATTCTGGCGAAAACGAAAAATTAGCAGACACCTACATTCGTCTTTTGCAACACGACAATGACGAACTACAATTTATTGAAAATCAACTACAATATACACTATACGAACGTTCTAATCCAAAACTCAAACAAATTCTTGAGAACAAAGTGTCAGCACTTGCCGATAAAGAAAAAAAGAACCTGACATTCAAGGAATTATATCTCTGGATCTGTATACAGGATAAAAATTTTGCAAAAGCTTTTGAAATCTGCAAAGACATCGACATAGAAAATGACGAAGACGGCGACCACGTGTACGAACTTGGTAAAATTGCCTTGTCCAACAACGACTACGAATATGCTACAAATTGTTTTTCGTATGTCGTACAAAAAGGCCCAATGGCTGATTTATATAAACCCGCACTACAAAATTTACTGGAAACCTCGTACAACAAACTGTTTAGAACAAATAAAAATCCAAGCATACAACAAATTCAGGAACTAGAAAGAGAATACCTTAAAGCCCTTGAGCAAAGCGATGCAGACGAAGATGATGTTATCATTAATTTGGCTCATATTCAGGCTTTTTACCTCAACAAACCCGACGAAGCTGTCGAACGACTACAAAAAGCCATTGCTTCACCAACATATCGCTATAAAAGCGGACTCGAAATGGAATTGGCAGACATTTACCTCAACAACAACGATATTTGGGGAGCCAATATGCTCTACGCATCTATAGCTATGAAGTACAAGAACAACGACATTGGTCACGAAGCTCAGTTAAAACAAGCACAAATTGCGTACTACAACGGAAATTTTGCCTACGCACAAGCACTGTTAGACGTTCTCAAAGGAAGTACCAGCAAATTAATTTCAAACGACGCATTTGAATTGGCACAACTGATTTCCGACAACACTGCACTTGACACAACAACCGATGCGCTGGAAATATTCGCACGTGGCGATTTGTTGTTACGGCGACAAAATTACAGCGATGCAAATGCAACCTACGATTCAATTCCTAATTTATTTCCAGGCCATTCTTTAGAAGACGAAATACTAATGCGAAAGGCTGAAATTGCAGAACGAAATAACCAAACAGAAGAAATGGTTACGTATCTGCAAGAAATTGAAAACAGATTTTCGTATGAAATCTTTGCCGATAAAGCAATATTCAAACTTGCCGAATACTACTACAAAAATAACAATTGGTTAAAAGCAAAAGAGGAGTACAAAAAAATATTGAGCGACTACCCAAACAGTATCTATAGTTCCTCGGCGAGAACACGATATAGGGAAATTGAAAAATTGACAATTAGCAACTGACAACTTCAACAACTCTTTTTATTGCCATATAACGCAGAAATCCCCATTTTAATTTTTATTTTTGTTAAAACATTATAATGCAGGTAGCAGTAGCCATATTAAACTGGAACGGTAGACATTGGTTGGAACAATTTCTTCCCAATGTCATTGAAAATTCTCCACTGGCGCACATCTACATTATTGACAATGCTTCTACCGACGATAGTATTGCGTTTGTTCGAACCAATTTCACAAGTGTCTCCATTATTCAACTAGAAAAAAATTATGGATTCGCCGAAGGCTACAATCAAGGATTACAGCAAATTCAAGCCGATTATTACATTTTACTGAATTCAGACGTACAAGTTGGCAAGAATTGGATAGAGCCTATCGTTACAAAAATGGAACAAGACGAAAGAATTGCCGTTTGTATGCCGAAAATCAAGTCGTTTTACGACCCTGAATATTTTGAATATGCCGGTGCTGCAGGCGGATTCATAGATAAATATGGTTATCCATTCTGCCATGGGAGGTTATTTGACAGTGTAGAAAAAGATAATGGTCAATATGAACAAGATGCAGAAATTTTCTGGGCATCGGGTGCAGCACTCTTTGTAAAAAGCTCTATTTACAAGGAATTACAAGGATTAGACAAAGATTTCTTTGCACACATGGAAGAAATAGATTTTTGTTGGCGCGTTAAAAACGCAGGCTACTCTATTCAATATATCCATTCTTCCGAAATATTCCACGTAGGCGGTGGATCATTACCGAAAGAGAATCCATTCAAAACATATTTGAATTTTAGGAACAACCTCTATATGCTGCACAAAAATCTTCCCAATGAGTCATATAAAAGCATCATATTTAAACGAAGACTGCTCGATGCGCTGTCGTGGCTCAATTTTGTGCTCCATTTTGACATAAAAAATGCCAAGGAGATTATTCATGCACACAGAGATTATCGAAGCGCAATTCCAACATTGGAAGAAAAACGGAAAACTATCAAACACAGCAACGCAATACAAGAAATATATTCTAAATCAATTGTGTTTGAACACTTTATAAAGCGCAAGAAAACAATAAATACAAATTGTTAGTTCTTCCTTTTCAAAGGCAACAAAGGATCGTCAGAAACGCTAAAACGATTCGTAAATAAATATAGGACCAACACCGTTATTCCAACGCCCAAAATTGCACCAACGTACGTGTCAACATAAAAATGTTGCAACAAATAAATACGAGAAAATGCAGCACAAAATGCTATTAGAAAGAAAAGTATTCCCCATATTTTCCGTTTTGAAAATGAAGCAAACATCGACATTACCGA
Organism: uncultured Bacteroidales bacterium; assembly: GCA_937892155.1. Lineage (GTDB taxonomy): Bacteria > Bacteroidota > Bacteroidia > Bacteroidales > UBA1715 > UBA1715. Next base: position 24,559 of record CALAUG010000031.1, read on the forward strand.
AAAAGCCAGCATTGAATGTCCCGATGGGAACGAATAATATTCTTTATATACGCTGACATCTTCCAAAATATGACGGAATGACTGCAAAGGCATCAATTTCGTCGGTCGTGGAATATTGCCAAAAATCAAATCCTTACACAACATTGTTATCAACCAACATAAAATGCCAACACATATAAACATCATCAATTTTTTTTTGGATACAAACAGCATAACCAACGAAATCAGCACAATGCACCACCCCTCGAAAGCCTGTGAATACAAAATAAAAATAGAATCCAATGTATAATTGGCGATGTGGTCGTTTACAAGAACATTGGCATATTGTTTTGACCACATTACAAGTGGATAAATACCCAAGACAACAAAAGCGTAAAAGCACCAAGCAAAGATGTTTTTAGTCAAGAACTCTTTTACGTTTTGTTGCTGCATATTAATATGTTTTAATGATATTGTACATTGTATCGCGTTCCACAGGAATTTTGTTGCTTTCTTGTATCAAGGCAATCATTTCCTGCTGAGTGATGCACGGTTTTTTCTCCACAGCACCTGCCATAGAATAAATTTTGGTTGAATCATTTATTGTTCCGTCAAAATCATCGACACCATAATCAAGAGTAATTTGAGAGAAATTTTTTCCCAACATAGGCCAATACACTTTCAAGTGAGGAATATTATCAAGGAACAGACGAGTTACGGAAAAATTCTTCAAATCCTCAGTCCAAGGCAATTCTTTTTCTATGCCCAGCACATTGTTTTCCTTTTTGTACTTCAACGGAATAAACGCATTGAATCCGTGTGTTTCGTCTTGCAAGGTTCGTAACCGGTTTAAATGGTCTACACGGTGTTCGTATGTTTCCTTGTGACCATACAAAATCGTGGCATTGGTTTCTATTCCCAAACGATGAGCCTGCCGATGAATATCGAGCCAATCAGAACTTTTGGTTTTCGACGGACAAATTTGTTCGCGCAAAGTCTCATCAAAAATTTCCGCGCCACCACCTGGCATTGCAGCCAAGCCACTGTCTTTCAGTTTTGATAAAACTTCTCCAACCGAAAGATTGTTCAACTTTGACATATATTCAATTTCCACAGCTGTAAACGCCTTAATATAGACGTGTGGCAGAACTTGTTTTACCAATTTGAGCAAATCACAATAATAGTCAATCGTACGGGTTGGATGACAACCGCCTACAATATGGACTTCCGTCAATGCACTTGCTGGAATAAGTTTCAGTTTCTCCGCAATTTCTTCCAACGAATATTCCCAACTTTCTGTATCGTCTTTTTCCCTATAATATGAGCAGAATTTACATTTATGCACACACACATTTGACGGTTCCACGTGAATGTTTTTGTTAAAAAACACGGCATTACCAAATTTTTCTGTCTTCACATAGTTGGCCAACATTCCAACAAAATTTAAATCAGCCGATTTGTACAAATACAATGCATCTTCGCAAGACAAACGTTCCTTTTCAAAAACTTTTGCTGCAATTGCCAGCAGATATTTATCCGACACTGTTTTTACGATAATATCACGAAGTTCGTCACCTTTCATAATCAAATAATTTCTCAAAGATACCAATTTGTAATTTTCCTCAAAAGTTTTTCTCTTCTGCCGACAAATGCCAACACGTCAAGCAACCACGTATGTTTCGTCACCATTTTTTGAATGGAGTATCGAGTTCTCATTTCTTTTTCCACACGCTTTTTTAACAATTCTGCATATTCTTTTGTTGCCGATTGAGAACAATCCGATTGTTTCACGCACTTATCGGCCTGAAGAGCAGCAAGACGTCCACTCAACATTGCGGAACCAATGCCACCACCAGAAATTGGGTCTATTAAGTTTGCTGCATCGCCACAAATACAATAGTTATCACCAAAACACTCAAATTGTGCAGTACTGTATGGTACTAATCCACCTTGTATTGCAGACACTCGTTCGGCGTGAGCAAAACGTTTTTGCAATTGTTCATCTTGCTGCAACCAATTTTCAAAAACGGCACGAATATTTTCGTCACCTAAACTATTTTCAACAAAACGACAACCAAAACCAACATTTGCAGAACCATCGGCCATTGGAAAAATCCACAAATAACCAGGAAAAAAATCTTTCCTATAATGTAACTCTATGGCAGACCCAAGACCTTCAACACCAGTATAATACGCCCGGATTGCAACACCCATTTTACTTTTATCAAACGATTTATTCGTCAGTGTACGGGCAATTTTCGACGATGCCCCGTTGCAAACCAGCAACATCTTCGTCCAATATTCGGTGCCATCTGCAGCCTGTAATAAAATACCTCCATCAGAACGACTTACATCCCGAATTTCCTGTTGTTGATAGAGAGAAACATTCTTACAATCACGTTGAACAAGAGAAAAGAGAAAACTATCAAAATCTACCCTTTTACAAGTATATCCAAAATTTTTCAGTTCTATTGTATATGGTCTTCCATTATAAACCAATTGGGTATTAGGAATGCTCAGCATTTTTTTTGTTGCAAGCCATTCATTACAATAGTTTTCGGAAATAGCACGTAACGTATTAATACTTCTATCGCAAATACCATCACCACAAATCTTCGTCCGAGGAAACTGCATTTTATCAAACAAAGCGACAGAGCAGTCCGAATTCTGTAAAGATAAGGCGGCAGAACATCCAGCCGGACCTGCACCAACAATAGCAATATCAAATTTCTGCATCTCCATATCTGCAAAATTATAATTTTCCTACAATTATACCATCTCATTTCATTCGCACTTACAACTGATTGTTGAATAGTTGTTAAGAAAAAAAACAAAAACTCTACTATATTGTGTATGACTGATTTTAAAAATTACGAACTTTGCAAAGTCTTTTGTAAACGTATGAAAATTAAATATATAGCAACCCTTTGTTCAATTTTATTAGTCGGATATTTTGGCTATACCATACAAACGCAACGAGGAGCATACGTTTTTATTGACGAAAAAGAGTTTATAGCTTCCTCATCTGCAGCTCCGGAACCAGAAGTGATGGAAGCAACAGCAGTTTTAGACACAATAGACTACCGCAAGGATGTTTCCGAATTTGTACGCAACTATTCTCAATTTTTCGAGCAACAATTTGACTCACTAAAATCGATTGGTGGTGCCATGACTATCGTATACAAAGGACAAACAGTCTTTTGTAAACCATACGGTGTAAAAAAGCAATGGACTCACGATTCTGTAAACGTGCACACAAAATTCCGTCTGGCATCTGTTTCCAAAGGATTCGCAGGTGTTTTAGCTGTAAAAATGGCTAGCAGAGAAGCTATAGACCTTGATGAACCCATAATCACATACCTGCCTACACTTCACCTGTCAAAAGCATACAATCAGGGACACGTAACATTACGCCACGTACTAAGTCATACATCAGGTTTACTTGGCTATTCATTTGACCCAGCGGTTGAAAGCGGTTACACGTATCATCAACTTTACGACATTTTATACAAAGCAAAAATCGATGCTCTGCCAGGTGAACGTTATGCGTATCAAAATGTAATTTTCAGTTTGTTGGACACTGTTCTTCAAATACGAACAGGAATGACATACGGTGACTTGATGACCGAACAAATTTTCAGACCACTGCACATGACAGACGCTTCTGTTGGATTTAACGGTTTTGTCGCAGGGAAAAATTATGCATATCCACATAAAATGCTATCTGCTAAAACACTCACCTACAAAGTTTGCGAACTTAACGAACGATACTATTGTACAGCTCCTGCGGCTGGTGTAAATGCAAGCATTTCCGATTTAGCAATATGGTTACGTACCATTATGGGATATTCAAAATATTGTATTACAAAGGAAATGATACAAGAAATTGGTACTCCATACATACATATTCCACAAACAACTGCAAAATACTGGGACAATAATTTAGAGTCAAAAGATTACGGTCTTGGCTGGCGCGTGTACACCTACGATGGAGAAAAGATTTTATATCATGGTGGATTTGTGCAAGGCTATCGTGCAGAAGTGATTGTTTGTCCAGAGAAAGAAATTGCAATGGCAATGCTTCTCAACTCGCCGAATATCTTGGCGCAAAAAGCAGTACCATACTTCATTAGAATGTATTCCGAATACCTCAATCAGAAAATAAACTAAAAGTTCAGTATTAAAGCTGATAAATTTGTGATGCTTCTTTCTACAGCTTATCTACCTCCAATTCAATACGTTGCACTACTTTTACAAAAAGGTTCTGCACAAATTGAAATTTGGGAACACTACGTAAAGCAATCATATAGGAATCGCGCGACAATTCTTTCTGCCAACGGTCCATTGGATTTGATTATGCCATTGGAAAAAACGCAAGGTTGCAAAACGCTGTTGAAAGACGTTAAAATTGCCTACAGCGACCGCTGGAACGCCGAACATTGGAATGCAATAACATCTGCCTACAATTCATCTCCTTTTTTTGAATATTACCGCGATGATTTGGAACGTTTTTTTACCGAAAAATTCAAATTCCTCATTGACTACAATGCTGAATTATTACAAACAATTTTAAGCCTACTACAAATACACTGTGATTGCTCTTTCACGCAGGAATTCACAAAACCAAACTCCCTTGCTGACGATTTCCGCTACACGATTTCTCCGAAAATTGCGGTGGAAAATGTGGATTTTCCAGAATACACCCAAGTATTTGAAGACAAATTCGACTTTGTTCCCAATTTGAGCATTATTGATTTATTGTGCAACGAAGGTCCAGAATCGAAAGAATATCTAAAAACAATTCACTTCGACAAATAATGATTAAAGTCATCAAAAGCTAGGGATCTCGAACTAATGGACAAAAACAAAAAAGACGTTCACTCATGTAAACGTCTTTCGTAGCGAGAGGCGGGCTTGAACCGCCGACCTCAGGATTATGAATCCTGCGCTCTAACCAGCTGAGCTACCTCGCCAACACTGATTGTTAAATCGCTTGCAAAAGTAGAAATATTTTTTTGTAATACAAGTCTATTATTGTTTTTTTTACCATTCAGAAAAAACTTGTAAGTTTGTAGGTGTAAATAAATCGTATCTGTATGAAATTGACCATCCGAAAAGCAATGCTTTCACAAACTCGCAGCAAGTCACAAGAAGAACTTCTATCCCTTTCTGTGAAAATCTGCGAAGAAATTGAAAAAAACAACCTTTTTCAACAAGCAAAAATTGTATTGTGCTTTTGGTCATTGCCAGACGAAGTCAACACTCACGATTTAATCCAGAAATGGGCAAAACAAAAGACTATACTCCTACCCAAAGTTATTGGAGAAAAATTGGAACTTCATACGTTCACAGACACAGAAAGTATGACAACGGGCGAATTTGGCATTAGCGAACCAACAGGACCCGTTTTTGACGATTTCAAGAAAATAGATCTTTGCATTATTCCAGGATTGGCATTTGACAAAGACGGAGGAAGAATGGGACGTGGAAAAGGATTTTACGATAGATTCCTACCTCAAACCAACTGCCACAAAATGGGCATCTGCTTCCCGTGGCAAATTGTTCCTAAAATAGAATGCGCCCCTTGGGACATTCCAATGGACGAGGTTGTCAGCTGCGAATTGTAACATTCTATGGAATTTTCTCTTGTTTCGAAATATAAACCTACAGGCGACCAACCTGAAGCAATACGCCAACTGTCGGAAGGTATTCTCGCTGGCGCAAAGCATCAAGTGTTGCTGGGTGTTACTGGTTCTGGAAAGACTTTTACCGTGGCAAATGTCATTCAAGAGGTACAAAAACCGACGTTGATTTTAAGCCACAACAAAACGCTTGCCGCTCAGTTATACAACGAGTTCAAGCAATTTTTTCCAAACAACGCCGTGGAATATTTTGTATCTTATTACGATTATTATCAGCCTGAAGCATATATTCCACAGACAAACACATACATAGAGAAGGATTTGTCCATTAACGACGAATTGGAAAAACTTCGTCTAAGTACAACTAGCACACTACTCTCTGGACGAAAAGATATCATAATTGTTTCTTCGGTTTCATGCATTTATGGTATGGGCAACCCTAACAACTTCAACGAACGAGCAATCCGTTTACGCGTCGGACAAAAAATTGCCCAAGATGTTCTTCTCCGCGAATTAGTTGATGATTTATATGCCCGTAACGAGATAGAATTTCAACGTGGAACATTCCGCGTAAAAGGCGACACCATTGACGTCTGGGTTGCATCTGAAGATTATGCCATCCGCATTGAAATGTGGGATGATGAAATTGACAACATTATTGCCATAAATCCAGGAACTGGCAAACCACTTCAGAAGCTCAAAGAAACAGTTATCTACCCCGCAAACTTGTTTATTACAAGTAAAGGTGGATTTGAAAGAGCCATACGTGAAATTCAGGACGATTTAGTCAAACAAATCGCATTTTTAGAACAGGAAGACAAGCAACTTGAAGCCCAACGACTAAAAGAACGTGTTGAATACGATCTTGAAATGATTAAAGAAATTGGCTACTGTTCTGGTATAGAAAACTATTCCCGCTATTTTGACGGCCGTGCTGCGGGCGTTAGACCGTATTGCTTATTTGATTATCTACCCAAAGATTTTTTATTGGTAATAGATGAAAGCCACGTAACCGTTCCTCAAATACACGGAATGTATGGTGGCGACCATTCTCGAAAAATCAACCTAGTAGAAAATGGTTTTAGACTACCTGCCGCACTTGATAACAGACCACTCAACTTTTCTGAATTTGAATCACTTTGCAACCAAACAATTTATGTGAGTGCAACGCCTGCAGATTTTGAATTGAACCGTTCTGAAGGCGTTATTGTAGAACAGATTATCCGACCGACAGGACTATTAGAACCGATGATAGAAATCCGTCCGACAGAAAATCAAATTGACGATTTAATAGAAGAAATTGCAAAACGGACAGAAAAGAACGAAAGAGTGTTAGTCACTACCTTAACGAAACGTATGGCTGAAGAATTACAAAAATATTTAACTCGTTTAGGAATGCGCAGCGCCTACATCCACAGCGATGTTGATACGTTGGAACGTGTTGAGATATTGGAGAATCTCCGTGCTGGTGGCTTTGACGTTCTGGTTGGCGTAAACCTATTACGTGAAGGTCTTGACTTACCAGAAGTGTCACTTGTTGCCATATTAGACGCCGACAAAGAAGGATTTCTCCGCTGCGAGCGTTCATTAACGCAAACGGCAGGCCGTGCGGCACGTAACGTCAATGGTCTCGTCATAATGTACGCCGACACCATTACCGAAAGTATGCAGAAAACCATTGACGAAACCAACCGACGCAGAGAAAAACAAATCAAATACAACACCGAACACAATATTACTCCGCAGCCTATCATCAAATCTCTTGATAGTTCACTTGCGAAAAAAGACGAAGCGGAACAGAAAAGCAGCATAGCAGCCGATCCTGTCGTTCAATATATGAACAAAGACCAGTTAAAGAAACTGATTACAAAAACAAAAAAAGAAATGGAAGCAGCTGCAAAAGAGATGGATTTTGCCACAGCTGCCAAGTTACGCGACGAAATGTTAGAACTTCAAAAATTGTTATAAGCACTTTTTTTTCTACTTTTGTAGGCAACTAACAATAGAAATTAAAAACGAATAAAATGATACAGACTGATTTAGACAAAGCAAGTTACAGCCTTGGAATGAACATTGGCACAAGCCTTAAAGGTGAAGGTGTAACAGAAATCAACGCAGAACTTTTTGCAAAAGGACTTAACGATATGATGAAAGGCAACCAATTGGAACTTTCATTACAAGAGGCATACGAAACAATCCAAGAATTTTTAGCAAAGGCAAATGCTAAAAAATATGAGAAAAACATAACGGAAGGCAAAAAATTCCTAGAAGAAAACGCAAAACGTGCAGGTGTTGTAACATTACCAAGCGGACTACAATATGAAATTCTAAAAGAAGGTAATGGTCCTAAGCCAAAAGCAACCGACACGGTAACGACACACTACCACGGAACACTAATTGACGGAACGGTATTCGACAGTTCAGTACAACGCAATCAACCAGCATCATTCCCTGTAAATGGCGTAATTCAAGGTTGGGTTGAAGCATTACAGTTAATGCCTGTTGGTTCCAAATGGAAATTGTATGTTCCTTCTGACCTGGCATACGGAGCAAACGCACCTGGCGGCGTCATTGAACCACACATGACATTGATTTTTGAAGTAGAATTGCTGGCAATAAAATAACATTTGTCGTAAAAAGCTTTACAAGAACGAGGTAGATTAATACGACAAACAATAACAGGGTTTCCGAGCGTAGTGAATAAATTTTCCCAATTTTAAAAGTTATTTTTAGACAAATAACTTGCTGGAAGCGTTTACTCATAAAAAAAGTGTATATTTGAAACGGATTAGATATTTTGAGATGAAACGTAGCTTTATCTTCATACTTTCTTGCTTGCTGTTGGCAACAAATGCGTTTTGCCAAAAAACTCTGCAAAAACGCGCCGACAATGCTCTAAAATCCAACGAATATACATTTGCAATAAACAATTATAAAAGTTTATTTGCACAAACTGAAAGCGAAGATCCCAACAAGGCCGTCATTGCCTACAAAATCGGTTACTGCTACCGACACATCTCAAAACCGTTGGACGCACAACTTTGGTTCGAAAAAGCAATAGATTTGAAGTATCAAGATCCTATTGTCTACCTCTATTGTGCCGATGCGGAACGAATGAATCAAAATTTCGACAAAGCCATTAAAAATTATGAACAGTATCGTTCATTAGTGCCAACTAACAAGCTGTCTGACAAAGGAATAGAATCGTGCCGCACCGCAAAAGTTTGGATTAAATCGCCAACGAATTACAAAATCACTAATATGGCTTTTGTCAACAGCGAGTTTTCTGATTATTCGCCATATTTCACGTTTGACGGGAAAAGTAATTCTTTATATTTTTCTTCATCACGCGCAAATGCCATAGGTGATATGGTACACGGCGGTAGTGGACAAAGTTTCTGCGACATTTTCACATCACAGGAAGACGCAAAAGGTTCGTGGTCTGCTCCACTTTCTTTATCAAGCCAGATTAATACGGAACAAGAAGAAGGTACGCCAAGTATCACTGCAGATGGAAATCTAATGTTCTATACCCAATGTGAATATGGTAACGGTACTTCATACTGCCACATCATGTCATCCACGAAAATGGGGTCATCGTGGGACAAGCCAAATGAGATGAGTTTCACTGACGGTAGAGACACGTGCGACTATGTTCATCCGTGCATTTCCTCTGATGGTTTAAAACTCTATTTCGCATCCAATAGACCTGGTGGTTACGGCGGTTACGATATTTGGTATTGCAGCCGTTCATCTAACAAAGATAAATGGAGTAAGCCGAAAAACGCTGGAAATGTTATCAACAGCGAATGCGATGAATTATTTCCATACCTTCGTCAAGACAGCACACTTTATTTTGCATCTAACGGTCACGTTGGAATGGGTGGATTGGATATTTTTAGAGTTAACCACGATGCAAAAGGAAAAGAATATATTCTAAATCTGATGAGTCCTATTAATTCTCCATCCGATGATTTTGGAATCACTTTCCGCGACACATTGGAAGAAGGATATTTTAGCTCCAATCGTCCAGGCGGTAAAGGCTACGATGACATTTACCACTTTTCAATTATCAAATTGCACTATTCTGTTTTTGGTAAAATCTTAAACGAAATTACTGATGAGCCAATAGCAAACGCGACTGTGAGCCTTATTGGTAGTGACGGAACATCGTTGGAAGTAACATCGGACGCTCAAGGTAATTATAAATTCGACCTCAGTCCACAAACAAATTATGTACTACTGGCAATTCACGAAGGCTACTTAAACAGCAAATACAAAGTTTCAACATACGGACGTAAGGATGACAAAAACTTTGAAGTCAACCTTTATATGACACAACTCGACGCTGCAATAGAAGTTCCAAATGTGTTGTACGACGTTAACCGCTGGGAATTGCGTCCAGAATCAATAGTTTCCCTTACGAAACTGTTAGAAACGCTTCAGGATAATCCAAATATTACCATAGAATTAAGTTCACACACCGACTATCGTGTAGGTCCAAGAATGAGTAATGAAGAATTATCACAACGACGTGCGCAATCTGTTGTTGATTTCCTTATTTCTAAGGGAATTGACAAAAAACGTCTAACTGCAAAAGGATACGGAGCAAACAAACCTAAAGTTGTTGATCAAAAATATGCAGATCTACATTCATTCCTCAAGATTGGGGATGTGCTAACACCTGCATTCATCCAAAATTTAACCGAGAAATCTCAACAGGAAGTTTGCCACCAAATCAATCGTAGAACCGAATTTAAAGTTACTTCAACAAACTACAATAAATAAAAATGGCTGTAGAATCAAGATACATGCAACGTGGCGTTTCTGCTGGGAAAGAAGATGTTCACAATGCAATCAAAAACATTGACAAAGGATTATACCCACAAGCATTTTGTAAAATTATTCCTGACATTTTAGGAGGCGACCCAAATTACTGCAACATTATGCATGCTGACGGAGCCGGAACAAAATCGTCACTTGCCTATTTGTATTGGAAAGAAACTGGCGATTTGTCGGTATGGAAAGGTATCGCGCAAGATGCTTTAATTATGAATATTGACGACCTTCTTTGTGTTGGCGCAGTCGATAATATTTTGGTGTCATCTACCATAGGTAGAAATAAAATGTTAGTTCCAGGCGAAGTGATTTCAGCCATTATAAATGGAACTGATGAGTTACTTGCAGAGTTACGTGAAATGGGTGTTGGCGTATATGCAACAGGTGGAGAGACAGCTGATGTTGGCGACTTGGTTCGTACTATAATCGTAGATAGCACAGTTACCTGCCGTATGAAACGAAGCGACATTATTAATAATGCCAACATAAAAGCAGGTGATGTCATTGTTGGTCTTGCATCGTACGGTCAAGCAACATACGAAAAAGAATACAATGGCGGTATGGGAAGTAACGGACTTACTTCGGCACGCCACGATGTTTTCGGTAAATATTTGGCTCAAAAATATCCAGAAAGCTATGATGCAGCTGTGCCAGAAGAATTAGTATACTCTGGCAACCTCAAACTGACAGATTCTGTACAAGATTCTCCTATCGACGCAGGTAAATTAGTTTTATCACCAACAAGAACGTATGCCCCTGTAGTAAAGAAACTTCTCGATGCTATGCGTCCTCAAATACACGGAATGGTTCACTGCTCCGGCGGTGCACAGACAAAAATTCTCCACTTTATTGACAATCTAAAAGTGGTAAAAGACAACCTTTTCCCTGTACCTCCTCTATTCAAAACAATTCACGAACAAAGCGGTACAGACTGGAAAGAGATGTACAAAGTGTTTAATATGGGACATAGATTGGAAGTATACGTTTCTCCAGAAAATGCACAACAGGTTATAGAAATATCGAAGTCATTTAATATTGATGCTCAAATAGTTGGACACATCGAAGCGTCAGACAAAAAAGAATTAATAATTGAAAGTGAATTTGGAAAATTTGAATATTAAGGTAAAAAATTTACTATAATTGTATAAAATCTTCAATATTTTTCCATATTTGCAAAAGAGTATGATTAGATATACAACTATGAAAAAGTTTTTATTCTTTATTATAGCCTCATTATTTGCGACCACAGTGTTCTCGCAGAATGTTGAGTTGTCTAAACTTACCTCTAAATGGGTTGAACAAGGTAGAGAGGAAATAGAAATCTTTTGTCTTGACAACAAACCTTACTCGGGAAAGGTTTATGCAAAGCATCCTAACGGAAAAATTGGATTAATTGGTGAATTTGCGAACGGGCAAAAAGAAGGTACTTGGACATATTGGTACTCTACAGGTGAAAAGAAAAGAGAGTCTGTATATCAAAAAGGTAAAAAAGAAGGTACTACATATTACTGGCATCCTAATGGTCAAATGGCAAAGGAAATTACCTATCGTAATGACAAAAACATAGACCAAAAGTTATGGGATGACAAAGGCAACCGCTTAAAAAATCCTACATTTGAATCGTTCAGATAAGGTGCAATGAACGTAGCCATTGTTGATTTAGGGACAAACACTTTTAACTGTTGCGTAGTGTCCATTGCTGGCACGAGTTTTCAAAAACTTCTTGATTTTAATGAATTTCCACGTCTTGGCGAAGGTGGCGTTGCATATGGTTTCATATCTTCCGAAGCAATGCAGCGTGGCATTGAATCACTTGCGACCATCAAAAAACGCATAGAACCATATAATTGCGAAACTATCAAACTGATAGGAACTTCCGCACTTCGAAATGCGAAAAATGCACAAGATTTTTGCTCACTGGCAAAAGAAAAATTCAATTTCGACATTGAGATAATACAGGGAGAACAAGAAGCCGAATACATTTTTCTTGGCAATAACCTTGCTTTTGACTGGCATGACAAAACCGCACTCATCCTTGATATTGGTGGTGGAAGCAATGAATGCATTATCTGCCAACACAACAAGATTCTCTGGAAACACAGTTTTGAATGTGGTATGCAGCGAATTGTTTCTCAATTTGGCTTAACCCATCCGACAACAAAACAAACGAAACAAAATATTTGGAATTATCTGGAAGAAAATTTTTCCCTGCTGACAGAAAAGATTGCAACCTATCACATTGATATGCTCATAGGATCTTCTGGTGCTTTTGACGTGTTCCGTTCCATATACTTTGCACAAAATGAACTTTCAAAAACTGATACGGCTGCCGAAGAAATTCCAATTTCACAATTTAAAGACATTGTAAACTACCTGGCCGACCACACACTTGACGAAATACACGCAATGCGCGGTATGGATCTTGATCGCGCACCACTACTACCAATAGCAGGATTAATAGCAAATTTTGTTGTCACACGCTACAACATTTCAAAACTGATGCAATCATCATACTCGCTCAAAGAAGGAGTTATCCACAAACTGATGAATTATTAAATGGAAGACTCTTTCGTTCATATTGGCTTACGGAATCAATTGGTTGACGAACTGCAAAGCAAAGGCATTACAGACAATCGTGTCTTAACTGCTATGCGTAAAGTTCCCCGCCATTTTTTTTGTTTTGACGAGGCCTTAGCCAAACACGCATATCAAGACAAAGCCTTCCCAATTGAATCAGGACAAACTATTTCGCAACCATATACTGTTGCTATTCAATCACAACTACTTGATATTCACAAGAACGAAAAAGTGCTGGAAATCGGAACAGGGTCGGGATACCAAGCCGCTATATTGTTCTCTATGGGCGCAAAAGTCTATACTATAGAACGGCAAAAAAAATTATACATTAAAACGAAGCAGCTATTACAAGATCTTGGATATCAAATCCACACATTTCTTGGTGATGGGAACAAAGGCCTGCCGAGTTTTGCACCATTCGACAAAATTATCATTACTGCTGCTGCTCCACTTATTCCTATAGAAATACTCAAACAACTGAAAATTGGTGGAATTATAGTTGCGCCCGTAAACAACGGTACGAAGCAAACCATGCTCCGCATAAAAAAATTAAGCGAAACACAATTTGAGCAAAGCCAACACGGTGAATTTTCATTCGTTCCAATGTTGACGGGACTCGGCGACTAAAATTCCGAAGTAAAATGAAATTCTATATCCGGGAAATTTTGCTGTGCCATTTCCAATGCATACGCACTTTCCGCTAAGAAAACATCACAACCACGTTTATCAACGGCTAAACTTTGATATTTACGTTTCTTGAAATCCTCCAACTGCGCCTTGTTATTAGACGTAAACCAGCAAGCTTTATATAACTGTATAGGTTCGTAGCGGCATTTTGCATTATATTCGTGCTCCAAACGATATTCTATAACTTCGAATTGCAAAGCGCCGACAGTTCCAATAATTTTTCGATTATTAAATTGATTGATAAATAACTGAGCAACACCTTCATCCATTAATTGATCCACACCCTTTGCCAATTGTTTAAATTTCATTGGATCGGCATTTTCAATATAACGGAACATTTCTGGAGAGAAACTTGGAATTCCTGCAAAATGTAAATCTTCACCTTCTGTCAACGTATCACCAATCTTGAAGTTCCCCGAATCATACAAACCAACTATATCGCCTGGATATGCTTCATCGACAACAGATTTTTTTTCTGCCATAAACGACGTTGGATTTGAGAACTTCAATAATTTTTGCTGACGTATATGTAAATAGTTTTTATTTCTCTCAAAACGACCAGAACAAACCTTTACAAATGCAATTCTATCACGGTGGTTCGGATCCATATTTGCATGGATTTTAAACACAAATCCAGTAAATTTTTCTTCATACGGAGAAACCATTCTTTCATCCGTTTTTGAATCTCGGGGTGAAGGAGCAATTTCCACAAACGAATCCAAAAGCTCCTGAACGCCAAAATTATATAGTGCACTGCCAAAGAATACAGGAGCCAATTCGGCTCTTCGGTATGCTTCCACATCGAAATCAGGGTAAACAGTTTCCACCAATTCAACCTCATCACGAAGTTTTTGAGCAGCACGCTCTCCAATTTTTGCATCTATTCCCTTGTCGTTGATATTTTCAAACTTTATAGCAGGTTGAATTAACTGCTGATTTTGTTCAAACAGGCGAAGATTTTGAGAATACAAATTATAGACACCTTTGAAATCGTGTCCCATTCCTATTGGCCAAGCCAACGGACGAACTTTTATGTGCAATAAAGCCTCTATTTCGTCGAGCAATTCAAACACATCCTTTCCTTCACGGTCAAGTTTGTTAATGAAGACCATGACCGGAGTGTTGCGCATACGACATACTTCTGCAAGTTTTTTTGTCTGCTCCTCAACACCTTTAGCAACGTCGATTACAATAATTACGCTGTCAACTGCCGTCAAGGTTCTATATGTATCTTCAGCGAAGTCCTTATGTCCTGGAGTATCAAGAATATTGATTTTTCTATCGGCATATTCAAAGCCCATCACAGACGTTGCAACCGAAATTCCACGTTGTTTTTCAATTTCCATGAAATCGGACGTTGCTGTTTTCTTTATTTTATTCGATTTTACCGCACCTGCAACGTGAATTGCGCCTCCAAAAAGCAACAATTTTTCCGTCAATGTAGTTTTTCCCGCATCAGGGTGACTAATAATCGCAAACGTGCGTCGTCGTTGTATCTCTTTATCAAATGCCATCTATATTTATTCTAAATCCCTACTCTTTCCACTTTTTTACCACCAAAGCACTATTTGTGCCACCAAAGCCAAACGAATTAGACAAAAATGCGTCTATTACTTTCGGAGTTGTTTTCGTCGCTATATTCAAATTCTTTGAATATTCGTCAGGCGTTTCAAAGTTAATATTTGGTGCAACGAATGAATTTTGCATCATCAACATTGAGTAAATCATTTCACTAGCACCAGCCATCCAACATTCATGTCCAGTCATTGATTTTGTTGAACTAATAAGCGGACGAACCGAGCCGAACAACGAATCCAAAGCCATAGCTTCGAACATATCACCCTGAATTGTTGACGTTGCATGAGCATTGACATAATCAATGTCAGATATTTGCATTCCTGCATCTTTCAAAGCTCGTTCCATTGCTATTCGAGAACCGCTGTCACTTGGTTGAGAAATATTGGCACCATTAGAAGAAAATCCATATCCGACAACTTCGGCCAATATCGTAGCACCGCGTTTTACCGCATGTTCATATTCTTCCAAAACAACTGTTGCTGCGCCACCACTCGGAACCAATCCATCGCGGGACGCATCAAACGGACGAGATGCTTTTGTTGGTTCGTCAACACGTACCGAAAAAGCACTGATGCCATCAAAACTACCCATAGAAAGATAATTGGTTTCTTGCGCACCGCCACAGACAATCATATCCTGCAGACCTTCACGAATAAACATTGCACCTAATCCAACAGCATGAGAACTACTTGCACACGCTGCACTGATGGTCATATTTACACCACGAAGTTTGAAAATAGTAGAAAGATTCATTGTAACAGTGGAATTCATAGACTGAAAAATCGCACCAGAACCCATCAACGTCGTATCTTTTTTCTCCAACGCAACCGTATGCGCATCAATTACTGCTTTTGCCGAAGAATCATTTCCATACAAAACGCCGACTTCGTTCTTTTCAAGATAATCCATATCTACGCCTGCATTTTTAAATGCTTCAACCGTAGCCATATACGCATATTCGCCTTGTTCCGGCAAACAAACACGCGAACGACGATCCAAAACACCTTTTAATTGCGGACGTTCCACGATTCCTGTCAAAGGAGAACGATAGCCATATTCCGTACGCATCGGATCAATACCTATACCCGACTTTCCTTCATACAACGATTTGGCAACCTCGTCAAGATTTTTTCCCAAACACGAATAAATTCCGATTCCTGTTACAACTACACGCTTCATCTAATCATTTACTATTTTAAAGAGCGTATGCAACGCCCCAACAACTTCTTCTACCATTCAATTCCAAAACGTACCGAAAGACCTGAGAAATCAATATCTCCTTCCGATTCATACGATGATGTTTCTAGAACCCAATAATCATCTCCTTCAAATTTATCATAGTACGTTGCGCCAACCAATATAGACAATGCGAAATCTTTTGCCGTTGCAAATCGAACGCCAACAGCACCATCGGCATACGCTCCTTGACCATGTCCTAAATAAGATCCTAAACGGACGTGGAAAACTGGCGACACAGACTTTTTATTGCACGCAATATATTTTACTGCTGTGTAGAATGGCACTAATATGTAATCATTATTGAATTCTGCGCCAAACCCAACACCAACAAATGTTTTACCACCAAAATAAAATCCGTGAGTTGTGGAAAGATTCACAGAACTTTCGCCATCAAAATGGAACAAATTTCCTTCTTCGAAAAAGCCTTGATATCCACTAGGAACACGAATTTCAGATTCCTGAGCAAAGCCAAGAACTGCGCTTAAAAGCGCCACAACTGTTGTCAAAAATATTTTTTTCATTTTGTTTAATATTTAGTTAATAATGTAGTTTCTATTTATGTCTCTATGTATAAAGTCCACCATTTATGGAAATCACTTCACCAGTAATATATGCAGCTTTATCAGATGCTAAAAATGCTACCAAATCGGCGACTTCTTCCGGTTTGCCGAAACGTCCGGCAGGAATCATTTTTTTCAATTCTGCTTCTGGTAAATCTTGCGTCATATCTGTTGCAATAAAACCGGGAGCGACAGCATTAACTGTAATTTTTCGTGAACCAATTTCCTGCGCCAAAGCTTTTGTTGCTGCAATTAAACCGCCCTTTGCTGCAGAATAATTCGTCTGCCCAGCCAATCCTTTTATTCCCGACAACGATGCAACATTCACGATTCTTCCACAGCGTTTTGTTATCATTCCTTTTAAAACACGACGAGTCACATAAAAAAAAGAATCCAAATTTGTACGCAATACGTCATTCCATTGTTCATCCTGCATAAACACCATCACTGCATCTTGGCGAATACCCGCATTGTTTACCAATACCGAAATAAAATCATCGGGATGAGCATCTTGCCAAGCTGTGATTGCATTGTCAATTGAAGCAGCATCAGATACATCAAACGGAAGCAATTCGGCTTGTCCGCCTTCACTTTCTATGAGTTGTTTCACCTCTAAAGCAGCTTGTTCGTTCGACTTATAATTAATAAGCACCGTGCAGCCTTCTTTTGCCAATGCCAGAGAAACTGCCCGTCCTATTCCTCGCGAACCACCTGTTACCAATGCGTATTTCATACTAAATATTTATATGTTTCATATACTCTATCAACGTTGCCATTTCCTCGTATTTTGGTCTATCTTCAACAAAGACAGGAACCATTTTACGAATATCGTCATAAAATGCTTTTGTTGCTGGCGACAATTTATCTTGAATTTTCAAGCAATCAACTGCTTGAACCAAGGCCATACAATGTACCGACGCAACCTGAAACGCATTTTCAACGACCTGTTTTGTCAACAATGCCGAATTCGTACCCATAGAAACGATATCCTGATTGTCATTATTGTTCGGAATACTGTGAACACTCATCGGATTCGACAATGTTTGCGACTCCGCCGTAGTTGATGTCGCTGTGAACTGCGCTGCTTGTAAGCCATAATTTAATCCAAGTTTGCCAAGATTGACAAATGGTGGCAAAATACCGTTGATTTTATCGTGGAATAGATAATTCAACTGACGCTCCATAAGCATTGTCATTTTTGCAACGCCAATTTTCAATTTATCCATTTCGTACGAAATATAATCACCATGGAAATTTCCTCCGTGATAAACATTTTTCGTTTCAACATCCACGATTGGATTATCATCAACAGAATTGAACTCGTTTACAATAACTTTTTCCGCATTTTTCAATTCATCATAAACTGGGCCCAAAACTTGCGGTACACATCTCAGCGAATAGTACGGCTGTACTTTTTGATCCATCGAGAATACTTTTTTCGTTGTCTTTTGATTGTACAACTCAGCCTGACGGTCACGCATACATTTTGAACCTTTGGCAATCTCACGCATGCAAGAAGCAACATATTGTTGTCCTTCGTGCAATTTGATATTGTTCAATTCTGCGCTCAAAAAATCGTCGTACGATGAGGCTATTTCGTTCATCAAGACAGAGAAAATCAACGACAAGCGGAATAATTTCTGGGAATACACAAGATTCACAACACCAATACCCGTCATTACCGCCGTACCATTCACGATAGAAAGTCCATCACGGCCGTGTAATTTCAATGGTTTTAGACCTTCTTTCTTCAAAACTTCGGCAGTCAGACATTTTTCTCCTTTGTAAAACACAAAACCTTCACCTATCAATGCAAGTGCCATTTGTGAAAGTTGCACCAAGTCGCCACTTGCGCCCACACTTCCATGTTGAGGAATAAACGGATATATTCCACGATTGATATATTCCTGTAATTGCTTAACACAATCAATATGGATTCCAGATTTTCCCAAAGTAAACGTCATGTAACGTGCCAACATAACGGCACGAACGTACAATTCGGGTAGCGGTTCACCCGCGCCACACGAGTGGGAACGAATAATATTATATTGAAGATCATTCAAATCGGCATCACTCACGCGGTATTGAGCCATCGGGCCAAAACCAGTATTGATACCATATATAACCTTGTCCTTCGCAAATTTCACAAGGAAGTCATAACTTTCCTCTATTTTTGCCGCATCTTTCTTGCTGATTTTCAAATCTTTGCCATCAAAAACGATAGCCTTAATTTGTTCAAATGTTATCATTTTGTTGTAATTAAACCCTCTATATTCAATTATTGCAAAGATAGAAAGAAATAGCAAAGAGACGACAAAATGTACACGATAAAATCCACGTGGAAAAAAAGTTCATATTTTTCACCCAACTCCTTGATTTCAAGCGCAAAATGTATTAATTTGCCGAAAAATTGTATATAAATAAAAATTTTTCAAGTGAGTCAAATATGAAATATTTTTACTCAATATTTATATCACTTTTTTTAATTATTTCATCCGCTTTTGCCGATGGAACAAAACAGCTTATGCCTAATCGTGGAACGGAAGAGAATCCAATGCCGAAAGGAAATTGCTATATCGTTATTGGCGCACAAGAAGGTGGTAATGGCCCTTCTCGTCCGTTTGCTCGCTACAATCCTGATGGTACGAGTGCTGATACTTCTGCGCGTTTGTATATTAACATTAGGGATTACAATACGGAAACTATTCGGTTTGGGTTTAGTGATATCTTTGCGGGAGAGAATAGTGCTGCGGATGCCTCCTATGGTAAAATAGACCAATCTGACTATTCTAATTTGAAATTTAGAATAAAAGATCCTAATGGTAATGTCGTGTTTTCAGAACGTAGTATGCCAAAGAGTGGGGATGGGTACATTGAGAGTTATGCAGAAGCATACAAAGGTCCGAAGAATGGTAGTAATGGCGGCTATGACTTTTTGGAATTGCAACCAACGATGAATGGAAATTATTACATTGAATTTTGTAACGATCGTAATATTGGTACTACTGGAAGTGGTCAAAATGCAACGATTATAGGCTTGTTTGATGTGAGTGTGTGCGATAAGTCGGATAACTATAAACAAAAAGAGGGGCGTTTATGGTCGTACGCATGGAGTTTGAATACCGACAATAGTGCTAATGAGACGTGGACGTCGTTTTACACGATGTCAACAGACAAATATGTTTCGAAAGTGTATCTATCAGGATTCAAACCATACCAATTTGTGATTGCGTGTAATTCCTACGGGTCTAAAAGGACAGGAGATATGGAAAAAGACAGACAGTCTATACATGCAACATCAGATCCTTCAAAGGATATTCCAGAGTATCAGGTGTTTTTAACGTGTCCAAGCGATGAGGAATGGGGTAAAGCGAGTCTGCCTCACCTTCCAGAAAATCTAACGTTTGCAGGTGATGCCATGACGTGTGAGGATTTGATTTTTGTGGTTCAATTGCTGTATAATGAAAATGCACAACTTGAATTGCATCTCGATACAGATGATGATGGTGTTGCCGATAGAGTTATTGCAAGTTTGTTACAGGCAAATATTGCAAAAGATCGTGGCTATCATTATCCTTGGAAAGACTCTACCGAATTGAGAAAAACGGGAATGCATGTATATAATTATTCCCCAATTACAGAGGGCTGTTCTCGAAAGTATTCGCTTTCGCTTTTTGACCAGACGTATAAGTATGAATACGATATAAGTTTGGCTGGAGAAAGTGAAGAAACAACAGATCGTGTCAACCCAGGTGACCTCGTGAAAGTATTGTATACTGACGGGGACGGGGTGGATGATAGTAAATATACGCCCAATAAGCCATTTGGCTCTTCGGAAAATCCTATAATATTGTCTAATAAGGACGATTTTGACCGACTTGCTACAGCTGTGAATACAGGGGGAGACTATACGTTTACCATAGAGAACTATTATTGCAAAAAAGATGATGGAGTAACTACTTGTTATCCTCGTACGTTTACCATAAAAAATGATGAAGAAAATGCAGGGTTTAAGAATACGTATTTCTATTGTGCGTTCAATACTGGAACAGTGACTTTGGATGCGACCTGGCAAGGGATTGGTACTGAGGAAAAACCTTTCAAAGGACATTTTGGTGCTGGACGATATGTGGAAAATCCTGTAAATGTTAAATCTGAGACAGATATCGCTACTGCAGGAGACCAGGACACAATTATTTTCTCTGGTGCAACATGTGGACTTTTTAATTATTGCGATGGAGCAACAATTGACAACATACACGTGAAAGGAAGTATATCTGCTGGAAATGGAAATTCATTTGGTGCCATTTGTGGTACGGCAACAAATACAACTTTTGAACATTGTACCAACCATTGTACAATATCATCAAATACTTCTAATACTGGCGGTATTGTTGGTACGGCAACGCAATGTGCTATTGATTCTTGTTATAATTATGGCAATCTCACTTCTACAAATTCAAGTGCTAATGTTGGAGGTATAGCTGGCCATTTACAAAATGGCGAGGATAACGAATTATTTTTCTGTTATAACAGTGGGACGGTAAGCGGCGGGGCGAATACGGGAGGTATTATTGGTTACGCACAAAATGATGGTTCGTCAATCTCGTACATATATGTTTGTAAGAATGTTGGTGATGTGAGTGGTGATGGTGTTGGAGGAGGAATAGTAGGACGTAACGAAGCGTATACAATTTCTCAGTGTTACAATAGTGGCTCGATTGATGGATATGCAATGTGTTTTTCATACGCTCCAGAAGAAGAAAACGACGAGGATGAAAATTATCTTGTATCATTGTTAATAGAGGATTGCTTGAATGTGGGAGAAACAAATGCACTATCAAACGGAGGTGCGATATTCAATTCATTGTCTAATGCGGCGTATTATAATGGAGGAGATGGAATGTCTGCAGGTTCTATTGAAGATCTTTTAGAGGAAATAGGATGTGGCGTGGACACAGAAACGGAAGATACTGATAACTCAGATGAGAATGATACTACTGGCGAAGAAACAGGTGGCTCTACAGATCCGTCTTCTGAAGAAGAAAGCGGGTGTCCGTTCTATTATGACGGCGCAGTACTCGATTTGCACGCAACGTTGTGTTGTGGCTCGATATGGCGTATGGAAGATGCTGGACGTTTATATCAAAATGATTCCACGTTCTACGTTAAATGGGATGGAAAGGATTCTGATGGAGAATGTGTTACGGGTGATGTAGAGGTGAATTATCAAAAGAATTCTGGGGTTACTCATTTCCCATTCTACGATTCTGAAAAAAGTGGGACAAATATGGATAAGGAGCCAGGATTGGTAGTGTATCGTATGTCCCCTATAAAGGAGGAAGAAAAAGGAAGTTCACAATATGGTAAATTGCCAAAAGAGTACTTCCAATCAACCAACTACGATGAAAATGAAAAAGGATTGCAACTTCGTCTTTTCTGGGACGATACACAAATATCGTTGTCGGGTTCTTGTACGCTTGTGTCGAAAAATGTAACGGAAACTATAGATATTACAACGGACAATGGCGATGGGACAAAGACTGTAACTGGTTCAGAGGAGCAAACTGTTTCCTATCGTGTGGGAGAAACCATATCTGGTGCGACGAAGGTTACAGAAACAAAATATTGTATAAGCTGGTCTCCTAATGGAACCAAAGTTAATAAAAAGAAAACCGATAATGCATGTAGTAAAACATCAAGTGTAACAATAAAAGGGAAAAAATACACCTATTGCAAAACGTGGGCTATAAACTATTCGGAGAAAAAGAATTGTACCGCTTGGCAAGTTGACAGACAAGAAACAATTGGCAAATCAGAATGTCATGGAATCGAAAATGTTTCCGATGGTGGGTATTACGGTTCGTTAGGTGGTGGACATATATTCCCAATTGATAATTTTGGTAATGAAAATGTGATTAATACTTGGTGGAATGGTGTGGAAATGGTAGCAAAAGTGCCACTTGTGTTAACAGAGAATAGTCCAGCCGTAATTTATACTTTCTTACCAATTGTTATAAATAGCTGGGAAGTGACTAATTTGGAAAAGACGGTTATGCTTGAATGGGCCACCGCCTCGGAAGATAACAACGACTATTTCGCCATTGAACGTTCTATTGATGGTTGCAAGTGGACCACACTGGGTAAAGTAAATGGTTCAGGAACGACAAGTATCACGAACTATTATTCGTTTGAAGACACTAAACCAGTTTCGGGCATTGCATACTACCGACTCAAACAAGTAGACTTTAATGGAGAATACACATACTCTAGTGTTAAGTGCGTGAACCGACCAAACGACAAAAAAGATGTTTATAAGGTATACACCTTGAAAAACGAAAATGCGTTTATTGTTGAAGGAGATGAAATTGCAGCCTGCCCAATAGAAATATATAATGCTGCAGGTGTAAAAATAACAACCGTGTCATTCAACACAACGAGCACATCGCGGGTAGTTATCAACGTGGCTGACATTCCCGTTGGCACATATTTTATCAAAAGTTGCAACAACACAAAGGCTGTCGTTAAGACATGGTAGTTTGAAATTAGTGATTAGAGGTTAAAGAATGTATTTTAAAGACGCAAAAATTCAATTGGCAGAATTGCAACAAGAATACGAAAATCTTGTTTCGAAAAAAAATACTCCTTCTGCCGAATACAATGGTATTTATCAACGATTTGTAAATCCTGTTTTAACAGACAAACATATTCCACTCAATTGGAAATTTGATTTAAATCTGCAACGTAATCCTCTCCTATTACAACGTATTGGCGTCAACGCTGTCTTCAATGCTGGTGCCATAAAATGGAATGGGAAATATCTCCTTTGTGCACGAGTGGAAGGTTGGGATAGAAAGTCATTTTTTGCAATTGCCGAGAGTCCCAACGGCATTGATAATTTTCGTTTCTGGGACGAGCCAATACTTCTACCAGAGACCGAAAATCCAGATATAAATGTATACGACATGCGTCTTACCCAGCACGACGATGGATACATATATGGTATATTCTGTACAGAACGTAAGGATCCTCAGGCTCCTGCTGGAGATACAAGTTCTGCAATAGCAAATGCTGGAGTTGTCCGTACAAAAGATTTAAAAAATTGGGAACGACTTCCCGACCTTATATCCAACAGTGGACAACAGCGCAATGTTGTTCTTTTCCCGCATTTTATTAACGGGAAATATGCACTCTATACCAGACCGCAAGACGGATTCATAGAAGTGGGTTCTGGTGGAGGAATCGGATTTGGATATATTACAGATATGAATAATCCTATCATTGAAGATGAACACATCTTCAGTAATAAAGAATATCATACTATTTATGAGCTCAAAAATGGTATGGGCCCCGCTCCTATCCGTACAGAAAAAGGCTGGCTGAATCTTGCACACGGCGTTCGTAATACTGCGGCAGGACTTCGCTATGTTCTCTACATGTTCCTCACAGATTTAGAGCATCCCGACAGAATTATTGCACAACCTGGTGGGTATTTTCTCGCTCCGCAAGGAAATGAACGTGTTGGCGACGTTTCTAACGTAGCTTTTTCTAATGGATGGATTGCAGATGAAGATGGAACTGTCTATATTTACTATGCTTCATCAGACACACGCATGCACGTCGCGGTAAGCACAACAGAACGATTATTAGACTACTGTTTTAATACTCCAGCGGACGGCTACAGAACAGGAAAATCCGTAGAAAATATCATCAAACTGATTAGAATGAAATAGGTATCAGACTTCTATTGTCAAACGAAATTCTGATTCCAATAAAATAAAAAGGGCGGCTTTGAATACCAAAACCGCCCTCTTTATTTTATGAATCAACGTCTTACTCTTTTACTTGTTTTTTTCTTGCCTTAACATGGCTAAAGAAAATCATGAAAATCAATAAGAAGAATAAGAAACCTCTAAAGCAATCCAAAATTATCATTAATGCAGCAACAAAACCAACGAAGAATGTTAATCCAACCAATAAAGCCCATTTAACACTGTGCATTCTAATCGCATCCAAAACCATTTTCACCACCACAAATACAGCTAACATGACAAGCAATATAAACAATGTCCATGAAGCAACGATATGATAATCTGGTACATACGAACAAACACCCATTACCAACACACCAGCCAAGAAAATTGCCAAAGCACCCTTCCACTCTTTCCATTTCTTTCCTTCGACCAATTTTGCTTCAACAGTTAATTGAGCTACAACCTGCATAACCGCAATAAGAACTGAATATGCAACAACAACGGTCAACAACAAACCTACAATAGCAATCGGCCAGCCGACAAATTCAGGTTGACAGAACCAACCAATAATTGCCTTCGACTTAACCGTACCAGCCATATTAATCTGTACTTCTGGTAAACCCGATTGGAAACAATAATAATAGATACTCACCAACGACACAAAGAGCAACGAATACAAAACAGGATAGTACTGAGATTTTCCTTTGTGACGAATCTGATAATTAAAATATAACATTACAACAGCCACAAGAAATATGAAAATTATTTGTGCTATTGGAGGTATCCCCAATGGATTACCGTGATGTAGATTAAGTAAATCTGGGACATTAATCACCGGATTATTTTCAGCTATATACTGCGCAATACCCATTTTTAAAAAATTTAAGTTTCACAAAAAATAATATCAGTGCAAATATAGCATTATTTGTACAACACGCATCTCTGAATTGAACAAAATCAGTAATTTTACAAAAACAAATAACAACCTATGTACAAATCTTTACAAAAAGAATTTGAGCAGGAACTCAAACGAGTTCTCTCATTTTGGACGACAAAGGCAATAAATTCCAAAACTGGGCAATTTTATGGAGAAATGGATCATTATGGCACACCAGAACCCGAAGCAAACAAAGGTATCATAATGTACTCCAGAATTTTATGGACATTTTCGGCCGTTTGCCGTTTCTATAAAAACAATGACTATAAAAAATATGCAGATATCGCCCGTTCCTTTATTGAAGAACATTTCTTTGACAAGAAAAACGGTGGTGTATATTGGGAAACTGACTACAAAGGTAACGTCGTTGTCAACAAAAAGCAAGTCTATGCTGAAGCATTCACCATTTATGCATACGCAGAATATGCCCTGGCATTCAATGACAAAACAGCCTTACAGTTTGCAATGGACATTTTTAACAAATTGGAATCAATCTGCTATGACAAAACCAATGGTGGTTATTTTGAAGCATTTTCCGAAACGTGGGAAAAACTTGACGATGTTCGTTTGAGCGACAAAGACCTAAACGAACCCAAAGGTATGAACACCAACCTTCACGTTTTGGAAGCATATACTACGCTGTACGAAGCAACCAAAGATGAACGAGTAAAATGTGCGCTTCAAAAAGAAATTGAAATCTATATGAGCACCATAGTTAACAACAAAAATCACGTAACTATATTTTTCTCAGAAGATTGGAAGCCAAAGACAACGGAATTTTCGTACGGACACGACATTGAATCAACTTGGTTAATTTGGGAAGCTGCTAAAATGATTGACGACAAAGTTTTACAGGAAAAAATCCGCCCCAAAATTCTTGCAATGGTAGACACATTTATTTCCGAAGGCTTTGATACAGAAACACATTCAACTTGGTACGAGTATTTCCCAGAAACAGACCAAAGAGACACCGACAGACATTGGTGGGTACAAATAGAGGCTGTGGAAGGTCTCGCCAACGCATATAATATGACGGGAAATGAAACATATCGTAAACTTGCATTACAACAATGGGATTACATAAAGGACTATATTTTCGACACTGTACACGGAGAGTGGTTCTGGAGAATAGACGATGATGGATTTCCTATTGACAGTGAAGCAAAAATGGGGCAATGGAAATGTCCATATCACAATAGCCGCGGTTTAATGCATATGATTAAAGAATGTGAAATCTGGGACAAATAGAATGTAATAATAGTTTATATTTGTAAAGTTGTAATTACATTATTATATGTTGTTTAGCGAAGTCATTGGACAAGAGGAAATCAAGAAGGATTTGAGAGAAACGGTTGCACAAAAGCGCATTGCCCACGCCTATCTATTTTCCGGTCCCGAAGGCTCCGGTAAATTGCCCTTAGCCTTAGCTTACGCACAATATATTAACTGCGAACATCCTACAGCAACCGACTCCTGTGGACAATGTCCTTCTTGCAGAGCATTCGCAAAATTACAGCACCCCGACCTTCATTTTGTATTTCCAATCGTAAAAGACAAAAAAATTGACAAACTCTGTTGCGACGATTATTTGGAAGAATGGAGAATGTTGTTTGCACAAAATCCATATATCAGCCTCGAAATGTGGCAATCGTATATAGGCGTAGAAAACAAGCAGCCCATGATTTACGAATCCGAAGCTGCCGGAGACGAACTCACACCACGCATTCAAGGACTCATACGCAAACTATCAATTACCAATTATAGCGCAAAATACAAAGTCCTCATTATTTGGATGGCAGAGAAAATGAACACAGTATTTGCAAATAAAATATTGAAAGTTCTTGAAGAACCCAATCCAAATACGCTCATCATTTTAATTAGCGAACATTCGCAAGAATTGCTGCCGACAATTATTTCACGCACCCAATTAGTACGCATCCCGAAAATTGACGACGAAACATTAGCTCAACGCATTCACGAAGAATATATGTTAGAAGGCAATGAACTAAATGCACTTGTACGAAATGCAAATGGGAATTATGTACGCGCAGCACAAATGTTTCAAGCCAACGACGTACCAACCCAAAATTTTGAGTTGTTCACGCAAATAATGAGATTGGCGTGGAAAATTGATTTAATTGGCCTCAACGGAATATTAGAAAACGTAGAAAAATTAGGAAGGGAAAAACAGAAATCGTTTCTTCAATACTGTTTACGACAAATTCGGGAAAATTTCATACAAAATCAAAATGCTCCTTCCATATTGTATATGGACAATCAAGAACGGGCATTCTCCGAAAAATTTCATAAATTCATCAACGAGAAAAACGTGGAGGGTTTCTATAATGAATTTAATTTTGCCTATAACCAAATTGCAAGAAACGGCAACTCGAAAATAATTTTTTTCGACCTTTTCATGCAAATTATTGTTTTGTTAAAAAAGCAATAGCTTTTTACCCTACCTTTGAACGATAAATTTTCGAAATGGATACAGATAACATACAAATAAACAACACACCGTTAGACGGAGACGATGCATACGCAAAACAAATAAAAAAATCAGCCAAGCGAAGCGGTAGCGCAAAGCTATACTGCTACGATTGGATGAAAGATATCGAAGGACCAAATGCAACTAATTTGGTAGAGGTACGTTTCAAAAACACAAGAAAAGATTTTTTTATCAATGATGCAGGATTAATGCTGGAAACTGGTGACATTGTTGCCGTTGAAGCATCTCCAGGACACGACATTGGTATTATTTCTCTCACAGGCGAACTCGTGAAAGAACAAATAAAAAAGACTTACGGTAAAAAAATTCCTGCTACGTTTGGGAAAATTTACAGAAAAGCAAAACCAAGCGACATTGAAAAATGGAAAGAAGCAAAGGCTGCTGAGCATAAAACAATGATTCGCGCCAGACAAATTGCCAAGGATCTTCATTTAAACATGAAAATCGGTGATGTTGAATATCAAGGTGATAAAACAAAAGCAATTTTCTATTACATAGCGGACGAACGAGTTGATTTCCGTGAACTTATAAAACTTTTTGCTGAAGAATTCAAGATTCGCGTTGAGATGAGACAAATTGGCGTGAGACAGGAAGCTGGGCGTATCGGTGGAATTGGGTTGTGCGGACGAGATTTATGCTGCTCATCCTTCATTACCAATTTTATTTCGGTATCAACCAATGCAGCACGCTTACAGGAAGTTTCGCTCAATCCACAAAAAATGGCTGGACAATGCGGAAAATTAAAATGCTGCCTCAATTTTGAATTAGCAAGCTACATCGATGCTCGTAAAAACTTCCCTGAAACAAATATTCCATTGGAATTCGGAGAAGGTAAAGCATATCATGCGAAAACCGATGTGTACAAGCAAATTCTTACCTATCAATACAAAAAAGACGACATTCCAACATTTGTTGAACTTCCCGTTGACCGAGTAAAAGAAATTATTGAATTAAACAAACGAGGCGTAAAACCTGAAACATTAGAAGGTGATATTGAAGAGGAAACTATTCAACTGCCAGACTACGAAAACGTGGTCGGTCAAGAAAGTTTGACACGTTTTGATAAGAAAAAGAAGAAAAAGAAAAACAAACAAAATTCTGCTACTGCACAAACGAAAATAGCACAAAATTCTGCAAATCAACAAAATAACAGCCCATCAGCTAAACAAGAAGGACATCAAAACGAACAAAATAATAAGCAAAACAAAGAACAACGTAATTATAATGCCGGTAATGATGGGAAAAACAAGCATCATAATAACAAACATAACAATCAGAATAAACAACAACAGAATAACAATGACCAACAAAATGCGTAGTTTATTGTATTGTTTTTGTGCTTTGCTTATCTGTTCCTGCAATGCAAAACAAGTATTCCACGACACCGTCAGTTTCGATGATAATCAATGGAAGAAAGATTCCATTGCAACGTTTACATTCGACATTGCCGATACAAGCACGACATACGATATTGTTTTCTCTGTCACGAATAAAGACGACTATCCGTATGCGAACTTATACTTATTCAACGATGTCATTTTTCCGAGCAAACATTACACCCGCGACACCATAGAATTTATCCTTGCAGCACAAGATGGAGAATGGCTTGGTACTGGTATGAGTGGGTACACAAACGATTTTCAATACAAAACTAACGTTAAATTTCCTGAAAAAGGAACATACACATTCACTTTTGAGCAAGCGATGAGATGTAAGAATGAAGATTGTTCCGTACAAGGAATTGAATCAGTTGCGCTGGCTGTAAAAGAGAAATAATGCTATATTTCTCCAGCTTTCAAACGTTCTGCATTTTCTGCGACAATCAGTCCGTCGATAATTTCCTGAATTTCGCCGCCAACAATTGCCTGCAAATTATACAAGGTTAAATTGATTCTATGGTCTGTAACACGGCCCTGCGGATAGTTATATGTTCTAATTTTCGCAGAACGGTCACCTGTTGAGACCATTGTTTTACGTTTTGAAGCAATACCATCGAGGTATTTTTGATACTCCATATTGTAAATACGTGTACGCAATTCTATCAAAGCCTTTGCTTTGTTTTTCAACTGAGATTTTTCATCCTGACATTGAACTGTGATACCAGTAGGGATATGCACAAGACGAATGGCCGAATACGTTGTGTTGACACTCTGCCCACCGTGTCCAGATGCACAGAAAATATCGGTACGGATATCCGATTCTTTTAAATCTATATCAAATTCCTCTGCTTCAGGTAAAACAGCAACTGTGGCCGCAGACGTATGCACACGTCCCTGCGTTTCGGTTGCTGGCACACGTTGCACACGATGTACGCCCGATTCATATTTCAATGTTCCATAAACATTTTCGCCAGAGACTTCAAATACAATTTCCTTATAACCACCAGATGTACCTTCATTGAAACTTGTCACCTGAACTTTCCATCCTTTTGATTCACAATACTTCGTATACATGCGGAACAAATCACCAGCAAAAATTGCTGCTTCATCACCACCCGTTCCACCACGGATTTCAACTATGGCATTTTTACCATCTTCAGGATCAGCAGGAATTAATAGCAAACGGATTTCATCCTCCATTTTTGCAATTTTAGGTTCAGCATCGTCCAACTCCATTTTTGCCATTTCGCGCATTTCAGGATCATTTTCCGTTTCAAGTATGGACTTAGC
This sequence comes from uncultured Bacteroidales bacterium, assembly GCA_937892155.1. Taxonomy (GTDB): domain Bacteria; phylum Bacteroidota; class Bacteroidia; order Bacteroidales; family UBA1715; genus UBA1715. The sequence continues at coordinate 55,529 of CALAUG010000031.1, forward strand.
CTCCTCGTAATTAGAGAGCAAATTTTTATATTCCTTACGGGCGTTCATAAGTAATTCCAACTCGTGGTATTCCTTATTCAATTTCACAAAACGCTTCATATCTGCTATTACAGCAGGATCCGTAATCATTGTGGAAATTTCGTCAAACTTAAATTGTAAACCGTCAAGTTTTTCAAGTAAAGATTGTTCTGCCATATACATCGTATTTGTCTGCAAAAGTAGAAATTAATTTGTAATAACGCCATGCAAGAGACAAGATTTACAATTGATAAAATACTTATTGAATTGTGCTTTTTCGACAAGACACACACTTGCATTTGCAAAAAATATCTAACTTGCAATACAATTTTTTACGATGAAGAAGTACGTTAAACAAATTTGCCTTTTTGCATTGATTGCCATTTCGTGCAACACAATAAAAGCACAAGAATTTAGATGGAAGGCGGGATTCGATTTTATTGGAGATAATAGAGAATTCACAACATATTATGGATATCCAGAAACTATCCTCTTATCACGTGTTTCTGGTGAAATTGGTGCAGCTTTGGATTCGAACCAGTCGATTATGGCTGGTGGTAGTTATGCCGTTGAGCATGGAGAAGAAATGTTTGCCCACACTCCTACTCTCACCCTATATTATAGATTTAAGAACAAGATTCTTGATTTTCAATTAGGATGCTTTCCAATAGAAAAAGCAACGTTTCCCAAAGTTCTTTACACAGATTCACTTATTTATTACCGTCCTAATTATCAGGGAGCAAGAGGAATTATAACCCACAAATTTGGTGAGCAAACACTATTGTTCGACTGGCACACTCAAAGAGGAGCTGGCTATTGTGAAAAATTCATTGCCGGTTTAAGTGGAACCACCCATTTAGGAAACTTTTTTATAACCGATATGTTTTATTACCGTCATCACGCCGAAGGTGAACGTGGAAAGAAGTCTGTTGCCGATAATGGCGGCTGGGGCATAAATCTTGGCTTTGACGTACGAAACACGTGGTTCGATTCATTATCTGTATCCACTGGTTTCGTAAACACGTGGTACAGTAATCTCAAAGATACGACATTCGTTAGTCCGCTTCGCTCAATTGCATCATATTCAACATTTTACATAGAGAAAAAGTTTCTTGCTATTGATGCTCTCTATTATTACGGCGAAGGTACCCATCTACCTTGGGGTGATCCATTATTCCGTTGCGGCAACTATGCAAGGATTGACGGAGTTCTTTACGTATTTCGCAGAGAATCTATCGAAGCAAGTTTCCGATGGTGCATGCACTATCTTGATGGTGTTTGGGATAATTCCCAACAAATTTATCTTCGAGCACGAATAGGTTCAAAAACAAAATGAGCGTTTTAGACGAAGATATACAATATTTACCTGGTGTTGGTCCGCAACGTGCAAATTTGTTTAAAACAGAATTGCAGATTTTCACCATTAGCGACCTCATCAATTTTTTGCCGTTCCGCTACATTGATAGAAGTAAATTCTACACTATTTCTGAACTCGATGCAGCCCAAACTGCTGTACAAATAAAAGGGAGAATCCTTAACAAACAGAAGAATGGCATTGGTGCCAAAGCATATATAAAAGCGAATTTCACCGATGGTACAGGTGTAATAGAACTCACGTGGTTCAAAGGTGTTAATTGGATTGAAAAACAACTCAAGACTGGTGTTGAATACGTCGTATTCGGGAAAGTAACCGACTTTCACGGAATATTGGGAATAACTCATCCAGAAATAGAAGAATTATCAAAATTCTGTAGCCGGCCACAACAGGATTTCATCGGTGTGTATCCAACTACGGAAAAAACACGAAAAGCAAACCTCAATGGTAAAGTCATGCGTACCATTATGGAAAATGCTTTTAACAGACTGAGCAATGAGCCAATATTGGAAACACTTCCCCATTATATTTTAGAGCAATTTCAATTGCCAAATTTGGAGACGACACTCAAAACACTGCACATGCCAAAAGACCTTAACCAAGTCGCAAAAGCACAATATAGAATCAAATTTGAGGAATTGTTCTGGGTACAACTCACCATGGCTTTCAGAAAACAAGCCAATACACAGACCATCAAGGGGTTTCAATTCAGCAGATTAAATGACAATCTGTTATTAAGATTCTACAAAGAGAAATTACCATTCCCTTTAACCAAAGCACAAATACGTGTGATGTCGGATATTAGACAAGATGTTGAATCAGGCAAGCACATGAACAGACTAATTCAAGGAGATGTTGGTAGCGGGAAAACTCTTGTCGCCACACTTGCTATGCTTATGGCTATTGACAACGGCTTGCAAGCCTGTTTAATGGCACCGACCGAAATTTTAGCGCAGCAGCACGCTAAATCACTCAACGAAATGTTATCAGGACTGCCAATCAACATAGCACTTCTAACTGGTTCTACCACTAAGAAAGCAAGGGAAGAAATTCTCTGCGGCCTTCTTGACGGAACCATTCACATGGTAGTTGGAACACATGCACTATTGGAAGATACGGTGCAGTTCAAAAATATTGGTTTATGCGTTATTGATGAACAACATCGTTTTGGTGTTGCACAACGTGCAAAATTGTGGACTAAAAACAATGTTCAACCACATGTTCTCGTTATGACAGCGACACCAATTCCACGAACATTAGCAATGACATTATACGGCGACTTGGATGTTTCTGTAATTGATGAATTGCCTCCAGGAAGAAAACCTATAAAAACCGTCATGCTTCGCGATTCACAAAGAATGCAGGCCTATGAACTTATGCGTAAACAAATCGCAGAAGGAAGACAAATCTATATTGTCTACCCTTTAATTCAAGAATCGGAGCGCGTTGACTTCAAGAATTTGGAAGAAGGTTACCAGAATATAGTAGCCGCTTTTCCTGAGCCACAGTATAAGACAATTATTGTCCACGGGAAAATGAAACCAGCCGAGAAAGATGAGGCAATGCAAAAATTTGCATCAGGAGAAGCTCAGATTATGGTTGCCACAACTGTCATTGAAGTTGGAGTGAATGTGCCAAACGCAAGTGTAATGATTATTGAAAGTGCGGAACGATTTGGACTCTCGCAACTACATCAACTACGAGGACGTGTTGGACGAGGCAGTGACCTTTCATTCTGCGTGCTTATGGCTGGTAACAAACTTTCAAAAGACGGACAAACAAGATTGGAGACTATGGTGGAAACCACCGATGGATTTCAGTTAGCAGAAATTGATATGAAACTGCGTGGTCCCGGCGACATTGAAGGAACGCAGCAAAGTGGACTACCAATAGCCTTTAAGCTGGCAAATTTGGCAAAAGACGGTCAAATCCTTGGACTAGCCAGAAGGGCAGCATTTACAATAATAGAGAAAGATCCTGATTTACAGCATCCACTCAATAAACTTCTCTACGATGGTTTAAAAAATAGAAATATTCAAAAAATCACGTGGCGCGACATCAGTTAAGCATCAGAAGAACTTTTATTGATAAAAGAACTCGGTTTAATGAGTTCCTCCGGCAAAATTTTAAATAATATCGGCAACAATATTGCGCCACCTGGAATCATAAATATTGCCAAAGAAGGTATTGTCTTCAAAACATCCAATATTTGTTCTCTAACTTTTGCTTTTTCCATTTCCGACAAGTCGTTTCTTCTCGACTTTCTCAGTAACTCAACCAATTCCTTACTTTCCATTATTTCAGTAACAATCTTAGTCTTATTCTTTTGAATAAAAGCATAAGAACGGTTGAAAAACGCCTTTTTTATAACATCCAGACCTTCGCCATATTGAAGGAAAAAGATTTTATCACCGTACAGCAGTAGAAAGTTCTCTATCGTTATCAAACTTTGTTGAGCCTTGTCTTCATCCAACTTAAAACTTCGTGAAATTTCCTGCAAAAGCAACACCTCACTTACACTTAAAGAATTATCTATCAAACAAGTATATACCGCATATTCATACAACAGACGACGAACAACATTTTTTTCAGAAGCATTATATTTTTCAAAATCAATACTATACTTTCCTGCGAAATCTTTTGCATCGTAGTTTCCCGAAGAAATAAAATAAGCGACCAACGCCTTGCCATTGTTTCGTATTGACTCTTTTTCACAGGCAATCGTCATTAATCTAATGATACAGTCGTGCAATTGAGTACGTCTATCATACGCATAGTCACCTTCGAGCCACAGAGCAAAATACATCAAATCAAGACCTGAAAAAATATTGAACTGTGAACCTTTCCAAAAATCCAAACGTAACATCGACGGATTATTCACTCTGTTGTCAAACACCTCTTCCACTGTTTTTTGTATAGAAGAGCTATGAATAAACAAATTTCTATATTTTACAGATTGAGAGTCCGTCATTGTGAACAAGACATAAAAATCAAAAATCTTTTGTAGACATTCACGGATCAAACTTTCGTAAGAACCATCCTGTACCGAACTATACCGTTCTTTTTGATGAATAAAATACGTGAGAAAAAAGCCTTCAATCAACGATATTTTAAAATGATCAGCTTCGTTCCAAGTATCTGCATCAGCAAACAGACAAAACTGTCTCTGTTTTGCATATCCGTAAAACAATCCCGAAGCATGCAAATAAAAATGAGCGAAATGTGAAACTGAGTTATGTTGGGAAATATAGGCGTCAAAACTGCGCAAATCAACCCGCAATCGCGAACGGAATTCCTCCACGAATAAAGACAGCCAATTTTTTGATGACGGATCGATAATATACAAATTTAGTTGTTTGCAATAGAAAACATAAAACGAGTTTCCGACGTATATTCCCTACCTTGATTCAAAACGACAGAAGGGAAATTTGAATGATGAATAGAATCCGGAAAATGTTGAGTTGCGAATGCAATTCCAGCATATTTTTGGTATTCGATTTTATTTTTCCCCTTACCCACAACATTCAAGATATTTCCAGTATAAATATGTACACCCGGTTCACCTGTAATAATTTCCAATACCCGACCATTTTGAGGATCCTCGTATCTAACAATAGAATCTTTCGAAGTCGGTACGACAAAACTATGGTCTATACCAGAAGCAATTGCAACCTGCTCAAAAGAGTTATTTAGTGCCTCTTTAAGTGATTTGGACTCTCTGAAATCAAAAGGAGTTTCTGAAACATTTGCAAAATCACCCAGAGGTATACGATGTCCATCAACAGGAAGATAATAATTCGTTTTTATCTGCAACAAATGATTCTCTATTGTTGTGTCGTTTCCTGCCGACAAGTTAAAATACGTGTGATTTGTCAAATCAACCACAGTTCTCTTATTTGCCGATGCTTTATATCTAAAAATCAATTCGTTTTTATCGGTCAAAATATAGTAAACCTCAACACCAAGTTTTCCTGGATATCCTTCTTCCCCATCCAAACTGGTATAGGTCAGACGTAACGCCTGTCCTTCGCGTACAGTTCGTTCCTGTATATTCCACCATTTGGTATTAAACCCTTTCTTTCCTCCGTGAAAAGAATTATCACCGTCGTTCTTAACTAAATTATACTGTTTACCATCCAACAGGAAATTACCATGAGCAATTCTATTTGCACATCGGCCAATTATTGCCCCCATATAGAATGTATCTGTGAGGTAACCATCCAAAGAATCATAACCTAAGACGACATCTTCTATTTTTCCGCTTTTGTCAGGGACACAAATAGATGTAATAATGCCGCCATAATTAATGGCAGAAACAGTCACACCATTTTTGTTACGTAACGTGAATGAATAAACTTCACGACCATCTGGTAATGTCCCAAATAAAGTTGCCATTATACCAAAGCTGATAAGAAACGAGCTCGAGCTCCGTCTTTAGTACGTACAGCGTGCATTATTGAAGAATTGAAAAACACACTGTCACCTTCGTTCAAGATGATTTTCTCTCCATTAATATGGAATTCCATTGTGCCATCCAAAACGTACAAAAATTCCTGACCCTCGTGAGAACTAAACTGAACACTTTCATCACTTGCATCAACCGTAACAAGGAAAAAGTTTACTTTCTTGTCTATAAAATCAGAAGTCAATGCCTGATATTTATATCGTTTATGACGTTCAACACTCACACCTTCGCCCTTACGAGTTACAGTATATTGCTGTGATTTTGGTTCTTCGCCAGTCAACAATGTCTTAACGTCAACAGCATACAATTTAGCAATTTTCAAGATTGAACTAACAGGAATATCTATTTGTCCCGATTCAAAATCCTGATACTCATATTTATTGATTTCAAGCTTTTGAGCAGCTTCTTCCACAGAATAGCCACAAGCCTCACGTGCAGCTATAATTCTTTCTGCGATTTCTTCTGTTTGTTCCCTCATATCGTTAAATTTTAAATTTGCAAACCACCACAAATAGGTATTACCTGTCCTGTCACATAACTTGACAATTCAGAAGCAAGGAATGTACATACGTTGGCAACATCTTGAACCGTACCAGCTCTATGTAGCGGTATACGAGTTTTCCATTCTTCCAATATATGTTCTGGCAATTGTGCTGTCATATCCGTCATAATAAATCCAGGAGCTACAGCATTACACCGAATATTTCGAATGCCGAACTCTTTTGCAATAGACTTCGTAAAGCCAATTATGCCAGCCTTTGATGCAGAATAATTAGCTTGACTCGTATTACCAGAGATACCAACTACCGAACTCAAACTAATAATGCTACCAGATGCTTGTTTCCACATATATGGTTGAACAGCTTTAGTCATTGCGAATACCGATTTTAGATTTACCGTTATAACCGCATCCCACTGTTCTTCTGTCATTCTTTTCATTGCTGAATCGCGGGTAATACCAGCATTATTGACCAATATATCTATCTTTCCAAAATCGTCAGCGACTTGTTTTACAACATTTTGAGCATCTTCGAAATTTGCAGCGTTTGATGCATATCCCTTCACTTTATGACCATACTGAGCAATTTCCTGTTCCGTCGCCTCCATCACTTCGTTACGTTCCAAATCGGTAAATGCGATTTCACAACCTTCCGAAGCGAACATTAATGCAATTGCTTTTCCAATTCCTCGATTTGCACCAGTTATTAGCGCAGTTTTATTTTTTAACAAATCCATACTTTTTCTATTACTCTATGCAAATATAAAAATTAGTCAAGAAAGACAATCGTTCATCAAAGATATTTACTATTGCATAATGCATTATGCACAATCCACGATGTACGGTGCTAACGCAAAGCTCCAGCACCTCAGATTATTTTTAAACTCTAAAAGATTATTTCTTCCCCAGTTTCTTTTTCTGTTTTAGGAAATATTCCGGCTTTGGAATGTAGTCTGTCGCTAAAATACGAAGCTCAGTACGACGGTTTATTTGATTAGCTTTTTCCTGCGTAGCTTTTGGTAATTTTTCTATAAATGACTGCGACAATTCCACGCCAACCACGAAGGCGGAATCTTGTTTTGCTATTTCCTCGGTAACCACAACCGGCTTAGACTCTCCATATCCTTTAGCAACTAAACGGTCGACATCATATCCTTTTTGCGTCAGATAATCAACCACTGCCTGTGCACGTCGTTTTGACAACAACATATTAGCATTCGCATCACCAACCATGTCGGTATGCGCACCTAATTCTATCGTAATATTGGGATTATCATCCAACAATTTCCCCAATTCTTCCAAAGCTGTTTTTGACGAATTATTCAAAGTCCACTTACCTAAATCATAGTAGATATTAGGAATTTCAACAGGTTTACTCATCGTTATTAAATCCAAATTCTGTTTAAACGTTGTATCGTCACTGATATTGGCTGTGGAAACTTTCACTTTTTGTTTCAAAAAACCATCATACGAGCCAATCACAATATAGTCGGTATATTGGTTTAATTTGAACGAATACGTGCCATCCTGTTTCGTTTTGGTTGTCTGTAAAGAACCATCACTACCGATTAACGTAACTTCGCCATCGACAATAGATTGATGCGTAGACATATCTATCAAAGTTCCTTCAACCTCCAATTTTAATTCTGGAAGTTCAAACGAATAAATATCATCCAAGCCACGAGTTCCTTTTCTGTTAGACGTAAACAATCCTATTTCTTTATTTCCCTGAAACACAATGCCATAATCATCTTGTGACGAATTGATTGGATATTGCATATTCACTGGTTTCATTTTTCCATCTTCTCCCTTCATAACACGGTAAATATCCAGCCCCCCCATACCTGGCAATCCATCAGAAGAATAGTACAACGTACCGTCCAAACGAACATACGGAAACACCTCATCGCCTGCTGTATTAATTTCCGTTCCTAGATTAACAGGCCTTCCCCACACACCGTTTACCGAGGAACGTTCTACCTTCCACAAATCCGAACCACCATGACCACCTTTCATTCTAGATGCAAAATAAAGTGTCAAACCATCAGGAGAAATAGCAGGCTGTCCCACAGAAATAGAATCAGGAACAATCTCGACCAACTGAGTTGAATGCCAAGAACCATTCCTATATGTATTGGTATAGATTTGGCAACCGAGCTGTTTGCCTGTTTCTTGCATACAACGGGTAAAATACATAGTAAAACCATCAGGACTAATTGACACAGCACCATCATCAAATTCGCAATTAACGGTTGAATCCGCAACTTTTTCTGGAGTTTTCCATTTGCCCTTTCTATCAAAACGAGCTTCATAAATATCGGTATAATTCATACCAGACACCTGATTTATTTGAGGTTTAACACCTTCCTCTACACGGGACGAGGTGTAATAAACAACATCGTAGGTGTTATCAGAATACATTGGAGCGAAATCATTGAATTTTGAATTGAGGACTTTCACGTTCTCCACAATATACCGTGTCGGTTTTTCTTTGTACGCAACTGCCAACGAACACGATGCGATGCCATTAGCACCACGTTTATCCTTTGGCGCTACTTTTTTATATGCTTTAAAAGCTTTTTCAGCCTCATCAAATTTTTCGCTTTTCAGCAAATAGTAGCCATACCAATAATTTGCAGTTTTATCCTTTGATGATTTTTGCTTGATTAATTTTTTATAAGCCAGTTCCGCTTTCTTTGAATCGTTCATACGACGATAACATTCAGCAATAATATACTGATATGACGTCTTAATGTACTTTGAATCTTCCTCGGAAGCAAGTTGCTCGTATAATTCAACGGCTTTTAAGTATTCTCCGTTCGCATAGGCATTTTCGGCTTTTTTCAGCATTTTCTTCTGTGAAGAACATGCGACACAAAGCATCACCGCCATCATTATAATTGTATGAATATATTTTTTATGCATAAACATGCCTATTCAAACGGGAAAAAATCTATTTTATTTTAGGGCAAATATAACATAATCCAACGATTCACACACATAGTTTCGTTCCTTTAAACTCAAAACAAAGAGCTGAAATATGTTAGATTATACATTTTTTTTGAAAAAAAGACGAATAAAATACGCTAAATGCTTGGTTGTTTATGCAAAAAGCCTATCTTTGTTGAAAAGTAAAACTAATTAAAAATTTAAGTAAAATGAACAAACAAGAATTAGTAGCAGCTATCGCTGCAGAATCAGGCTTAACAAAAGCAGCTTCAGAAAAAGCAGTTAACGCATTTGTAAAAACAGTTGCAGCTTCTTTGAAAAAAGACAATCCTGTACAATTGATCGGTTTCGGAACTTTCAAAACTTCTAAAAGAAGTGCTAGAACTGGTCGTAACCCACAAACTGGTAAAGCAATCAAGATTGCAGCTAAGAAAGTAGCTCAATTCAAAGCTGGTAAAGCTCTTTCTGAAACAGTTAACAAAAAATAATTTTTGTTCTGATAGGAAAATAAAGGGGGACTCCATACAGAGTCCCTTTTTTGTATATAACCAATATTCCACAGAAAACAATCGGTAAAAATGGCTATACTTAGAAAATATAGATGTAAAAAATGTGGATTGGAGGTAATTGCCTCGCAATATCCTTACGCGACAACGATGGCTGGATTGTATGCACAATGCTACTGCAAAAACTGCAAAACAATATCAACCATATCCGCAGGAGAAAATTACCAAGTAGACATTACAAAATTAAACTTACACTGCGAAAGTTGCGGGAATACGGTTTCAGCATGGTCTCCAGACATGGGATGTCCAGAATGTGGAGGAGCGATGAAACAGCACAACAACCTAATTGAATGATCATAAAAAAAAAGCACTCGCAAAAACTTGCCAGTGCTTACACAAGTGACCTCGGAGGGGCTCGAACCCTCGACCCATTGATTAAGAGTCAATTGCTCTACCAACTGAGCTACGAAGTCTAACGCAGGGCAAAATTACCATTTTTGTAATTCAACGCAAGAAGTTTTACTAAAATATTTCACAGACTCAAGAAAAAAAGTGAAAACAAAAATTTAATAGAAATAATTTTACAGATTCAGTTTGCAGAATCAAAATAATTCTTATTTTTGCGTCCCGATTAATGGGAAAAGTATATATTAAAATTAACTCAAGTGGATACTTTAAGTTACAAGACGAAATCAGCCAACAAGGCTACAGTTCAGAAAGAATGGTTCGTTGTTGATGCAACTGACCAAGTAGTAGGTAGATTGTGTGCCCAGATTGCAAAAATCATTCGTGGCAAGCACAAACCATCATTCACTCCAAATGTGAATTGTGGAGACGGAGTAATCGTAATTAACGCTGAGAAAGTGAAATTTACGGGTAACAAATTGACAGACAAGGTTTACATTCATCACACGATGTATCCTGGTGGTCAAAGAACTCAAACTCCAGAGGATTTAATGGCAAAAGATCCTACTAAAATTATTAAGAATGCCGTTGCAGGAATGCTTCCAAAAAATTCTTTGGGAAGAGACTGCTTAAAAAATTTGTATGTGTATGTAGGTCCTAACCACAAACAAGAAGCACAACAACCAAAAGAATTAAAGTTTTAATAAAATAACGTATGGAAGTAATTAATGCTTTAGGTAGAAGAAAATCAGCAATCGCGAGAATTTACGTTAAAGAAGGTAAAGGTCAAATCGTAATCAACAATCGTGAATTAGACAATTATTTCGCTGAAGAACGTCTTCGTTATATAGTAAAACAACCATTGGCTCTTTTAGAAAAGGACGGAAACTTTGACATCAAAGTTAACTTAGTCGGTGGTGGTATTAAAGGTCAAGCAGAAGCTGTAAGATTAGCTATTGCAAGAGCTTTAGTAAAAATTGACGAAGAAAATAAAACACCTTTGAAAAAACAAGGTTTCTTAACACGTGATCAACGTGAGGTTGAACGTAAAAAACCTGGTCAAAAGAAGGCACGTAAGAGATTTCAATTTAGTAAACGTTAATATTAACCTATTCGAATTAGAGCGTTGTTTAGACTCAAAATCCGCAAGACCACTAATGTTAGTGCTACTTGTGAATTGCTTTAATATTGAATGCAAACAACAAAAAAAATGGCAAGAGCAAGTTTTGACGAATTGTTAGAAGCTGGTGTTCATTTCGGACACCTAAAAAGAAAATGGCATCCAGCTATGGCTCCATACATCTTCATGGAGAAAAACGGTATCCACATTATTGATCTTCATAAGACCGTAGCGAAAATTGATGAATCAGCAGATGCTTTGAAAAAAATTGCAAAATCAGGACGTAAAATCCTCTTCGTTGCAACTAAAAAGCAAGCAAAAGATATAGTTGCTGAAAAAATTCAATCAATTGGAATGCCTTATATCACTGAACGTTGGAGTGGTGGTATGTTGACCAACTTCCCAACCATCAGAAAAGCGGTTAAGAAAATGTCTTCTATTGACAAAATGGAACAAGACGGTACTTTCGCATCGCTTTCTAAACGTGAAATCTTACAAATCAATCGTCAACGTGAAAAATTAAATAAAAACCTTGGTAGCATCGTAAGCTTGACACGTCTTCCTGCGGCTCTTTTCGTAGTTGACGTTGTTCGTGAACACATCGCTATAAAAGAAGCTACTCGCCTTGGCATCCCTGTATTTGCAATTGTTGATACAAACGCCGATCCAAACATGGTAGATTTTGCAATTCCAGGAAACGACGATGCTGCAAAATCAGTAGAAGTAATTCTTTCAAAAGTTTGTGATGCAATCCAAGAAGGATTAGACGAAAGAAAAGCTGAAAAAGATAAAGAAGCTGCTGAAGCTGCAAAAGCAGAAGCTACAGAAGAGACTGTTGAAGAAAAAGCTGCTAAACCAGCAAGAAAAACAGCTGCAAGAAAAACAACAAAAAAATAAGAAACTATGGCAAACATTACAGCTGCTGATATCGCAAAACTTCGTGCAATGACTGCTGCAGGTCTTATGGACTGTAAACAAGCATTAACAGAAGCAGAAGGCGATTTCGACAAAGCAATAGAATTCCTAAGAAAAAAAGGACAAAAAATCGCAAGCAAACGTCAAGACCGAGACGCAAAAGAAGGCTGTGTTTTAAGTGGTGTTACTGCTGATGGCAAGAATGCATGCATCGTTGTGGTAAACTGCGAAACAGACTTTGTTGCAAAAAATGCAGATTTCATCGCTTTCACTCAATCAATTCTTGACAAAGCATTGGAAGTTCTTCCTGCAAATGCAGACGAGTTGAAACAACAAGTTGTAAATGGAAGCAAAATTGCAGATTTGTTGACTGACCAAATGGGTAAGATTGGTGAAAAAATTGATTTAGGATACTACGAAAAGGTTACGTCAGAACATTCTTTCGCTTATACTCACATGGGCAACAGACTTGCAACAATCGTTGGCTTTACTGAAAAAGTTAATGATCCACAAGTTGGTAAAGATGTGGCAATGCAAATCGCTGCCATGAACCCAGTTGCTGTAGACCAAAACGATGTTCCTCAATCTGTTATTGACACTGAAATTTCTATAGCTAAGGAAAAGACGATACAAGAACAAATTCAAAAAGCTGTAGATGTAGCCCTTAAAAAAGCAGGTATCAATCCAAACCTTGTGGATTCAGAAGAACACATGTCTTCTAACATTACAAAGGGTTGGATTACTGAAGAACAAGTTGCACAAGCGAAAGAAATCATAGCAAAAGTTTCCGAAGAAAAGAAAGGAAATATTCCAGCAGCAATGGTTGAAAATATTGCAAAAGGACGTTTGAACAAATTCTTTAAAGAATCTACGTTGATGAATCAGGAATTTGTAAAAGATGGCAGCATGACTATTGCACAATATATGGACAACGTACAAAAAGGTTTAAAAGTTACAGGTTTCAAACGCTTCGGACTTTCTAACTAGAATTTAATTGCCAACTATAAAAAGGAGAGTTAAAATATTTAACTCTCCTTTTTTTTATTTATATTAGTCGCATAAAAAATAATAGTATGCTATACTACACAAAAGTTCTACTAAAATTTAGCGGAGAATCCCTTCAGGCTGCAGATGGATACGGAATAGATCCTGATAAACTTATGAAATATGCGCAACAAGTGAAGGATGTTGCAGACTTAGGCGTAAAAGTTGCCGTTGTTATTGGCGGTGGCAATATTTATCGTGGATTGAATAGTAAAAACCACGGATTTGACAGAATCAAAGGCGACTATATGGGAATGATGGCTACTGTAATTAATGCTGTAGCTCTTCAATCAGCTTTGGAAACAATCCAAATAAAATCACGGGTCTTAACTGGGTTTTCTATGGAACCAGTTGGCCAGCCCTACTCTCAACGTCGAGTTCAAAAAGCATTTGAGAACAATGAAGTAATAATATTTGGAGGCGGTACTGGAAATCCTTTCTTTACGACTGACACAGCGGCAGCACTTCGCGCAGTGGAAATTGGGGCAGATGTACTTCTCAAAGGGACACGCGTTGACGGTGTATATGATTCTGATCCAGAAAAGAATCCACGAGCAGTTAAATTTGATGAGATAACATTTGATGAGGCTTACTCTAAAGGATTAAAAATCATGGACCTGACAGCCTTTACGATGTGTAAAGAAAATAATTTACCAATTATCGTTTTTAATGTCGGAGATGAAACTTCCTTAAAGAAAATCGTGTCTGGTAATAAAATCGGTACAATAATCAAAAATTAAGAATAATATGAAACGTATTTTTTCCGCCCTTGTTGTAATAACTATTCTCTTTACCACATCGTGTCACAAGGATAAAGAAGATGCTCCAGCAGGTTACATTGAGTATCAAGGTCAACTTTTGGAAGTAATGGATCCCGTTAAATATGATTCAAACGGCGATGGAGTTATTGATGAGAAAGATAAAGCCATAGAAATTTTAGGCACTAACCTAAATATTACAGAAAATCCTGATGGTTCCCATTTTTATTCAGGCTCATCAAATCAAGGTGGTGAAGAAGAGCCAATACCTGGTGGCGGAGGTAGCAGTTCGGAAAATTCATCTTTGGTTCCGGTTGGCGAAAAATTGTGTTACCACGATTTAGCAAAATACTGCAAGCAAAATGGCGGTCTTTATGCTTTCGAGACGTCTGCAAACGGCCCTCAAGCATCTATTAAACAAACTTTCACAAACGATGATGCAAACAAAAATGGCATTGCCGACTATATTGAAGAAATACGCGCACCGAAAAACATTGAAAAATTAGCAACAACACATTCAAAGACATATTCATCTGAAACAGAACAAAAAATAGAAAAAGCAACTGGCGGTAAACAAATAAGTGAAAGTTTTATTCAAACAACCATCAAGGAAGCAGTAATAGATGCACTTGAAGAAGCTCTTTACGAATCAAACGAGACTGTAGATATTACAAACGTTGAAACAATTGTAAAGACAAAAACGGAATACGCATTAAAAGAAGCTGTTAAAGAAGCTGGGCTATCTGAATATCTCTCAGACAAAGACATTGAAGAAATTGCGGGAGTCACTGCTGAAAAAGTTGCAAAAGACGTTGCAAACGCTATCGCAACAACTGTTTCCAATACAATTTTAAAACAATACGAATCGCAAGCTTCCAGTGGTACAATTCAAAATGTACAGGGTATTTGCCCTAACGGATACCATATTCCTTCAGATGTTGAATGGATGATATTTGAATCAGCTCTTGGAATGTCGGCAGCAGACCTTACCAAAAGTGGTGAAACAGAAATTACACGAGGAGCGAACGCCAATATCGTAAAGAAAATGGTTAACGATTTTGGTTTTAATTTTGGAGGATACGCAAGTATCAATGGAACGTACGCCCAATTAGGCGAAGCTGGAGTTTACTGGTCCTCAACAACTGGCACCGATAACAAAGGTGATTATGTATGGGTTAGGCAAATAGACACAAGCTACAGTGGTGTTGTACGCTTTAAAATGTATGAAAAATCAGGATTAAGCGTCCGTTGTTTTAAAGATTAATATAATGTAAAGCAGTCAGTCACCACAACTGACTGCTTTTTTATTGCCGCAACAATGAACTATACTTCTATCAAAAATTGGGCAGAAGAAGACCGCCCACGTGAGAAATTATTACAAAAAGGGAGCTCGTCACTTACCGACTCCGAGTTACTTGCCATCATTATTGGTAGTGGCACAAAAACCGAATCTGCAATTGATTTATCAAAAAAGATTTTAGCTTCCGCCGAAAACAACCTCAACAATTTGAGCAAATTTTCCATTGAAGAATTTACAAGCATTAAGGGTATAGGAACTGCCAAAGCAATATCTCTCATTGCCGTATTTGAACTTGGAAGAAGAAGAAATCTTGCAGAAGCAAAACAAATAGAATCAGTTCGTTCAAGCCGTGAAATATACAACATAATGCATCCACGCATAGGAGATTTAAAACATGAAGAATTTTGGGTCTTGTATGTTAACAATAAAAATGCAATAATTGGAGAAAAGCGGATTAGTTCTGGTGGAACAACCTACACTGTCGTAGATACAAAAATTATTGCAAGAAACGCAATATCGTTACTGGCAACTGGCGTTATACTTTGCCATAATCATCCTTCGGAAAATTGTTCTCCAAGTCGCGAGGACAAAAATATTACTTCACAAATTCAGGAAGCTATGAAATTAATAGATTGCAGATTATTGGATCACGTAATCATCTCTGGAAAGAGCTATTATAGTTTTTGTGACGAAGGTTTATTGTAATAGACAAAATCAATTACAACGTATAGTTCAATACTTGTTTGAAAAAACTACAGGTTTTGACAAACAAAGAGTTGTTTGTTTTGGCGCATAATTCTACTTTTGTATTGTAATAAACAATGTGTATGATTATAGCTAAACAAAAGCGTCAAGAGAACATTGCCGAATATGTTTTATACATGTGGCAGCTCGAGGATATGATTCGTGCATATCAATTTAACATTGACGCAATGACACAAGGTTTTACGATTTCTCCTCTTGAATTGCCTAAAATCAAACAATGGTACCAGGATATGGCCGATGCAATGATTGCCGAAGGCATTCAAAAAAGAGGACATCTCATGCAATTAAAAGAGTTGGTACAAGATCTTTCCTCTTTGAATATCAAGTTATTGCAAAATCCAGAAGAAAAGAAATACAAAGAATTATTTACGGCTGCAATGCCACATATTACAGAAATCATCAACCATTCCGATGACTACGTACGAAACGAAATAGACGCATGCTTTACGGGATTATATGGAATGATGCTTCTACGTATTCAGAAAAAAAAAATTTCGGAAGATACACAGGCTGCCATGAAGACATTTTCCAACCTATTAGCAGCTCTCTCCGTTCGCTTTAAACAATACGAGAACGGGGAATTAAATATTAATATTAATGACTAAATAATAAACATATGATTCTCTCACCATCCCTACTTTCAGCTAATTTTGCCAACCTTCAAGCAGACGTTGAAATGCTCAACAAGAGCGCAGCTGACTGGTTTCATATTGACGTGATGGATGGCGTTTTCGTACCGAACATATCGTTTGGTTTTCCTGTTTTAAAGTCAATACAACCAATTGCACAAAAACCATTTGATGTACATTTGATGATTGTGAACCCAGAAAAATATATAGAACGTTTTAAGACTGCAGGTGCAGAAATTCTAACCGTGCACTATGAAGCTTGTTCGGATTCGAAAAGAACCATAGAACAAATTCATGCCAATGGTATGAAAGCTGGTGTTTCCATAAATCCCGAAACACCAACGCATGTTCTTAATGATATACTTCCTTATGCTGATTTAATTCTAATAATGTCTGTACATCCTGGATTTGGAGGACAAAAATTCATTCCAGAGACCATGCAAAAAATTCAGGAAGTAAAAAATATGCTTCAAACACGCGGATTACACACAATCATTGAAGTTGATGGTGGTATAGGTTTGCAAAATTATAAAGAACTTGAAGCAATCGGTGTTGATGCAATTGTTGCTGGTGCTTCAGTATTTTCATCTAAAAATCCTACAGAAACAATCAAAAAGTTAAAAGAATAACACCTTAAAAGGTGTATTTAACAACATGCCAAATAGCGAAGAATTCTTCTATTGTGACATAACCATCAAAATGAAATAGCACATCGCTGCTATAAGAAGAATTTCCTTTATACACTTTCCCATCTTTATAGGTGCACACAACATCGCTACTATAACTTGAATTTCCCTTATATACTTTACCATCCCTCATAGTATATAAGACATCACTACTGTAGCTTGAATTTCCCTTATACAATTTTCCATTACTGACAGTGTATATTACGTCGCTACTATAACTAGATGTACCCTTATAAATTTTGTTATCCTGTATGTTACAGAGTACATCGCTGCTATACGAGGAATTTGCCTTATAAATCTTTCCGTCACGTAGATTACAAATAACATCGCTACTATATGACGAAAGATTGCTATATACTTTACAATTCATTTGAGTAGTTGAACTTTGTAAAAACAAAGTTATAAAAATAAAAAACACAATGGTAAGGTACTTTTTCATAATCATATATTTACATTCTTTCTTGTATATACTGAAGTATTTTTTCATATTCTGTCGGCAAAAACCAAGCATAATCATCTGTTCGTTTGAGCCATGTAATCTGCTTCTTTGCATATTTTCTCGTATTCTGCTTGATTTTTTCTATGGTTTCTGCTAGACTATATATACCATCAAAATAATCAAAAAATTCGCGATAGCCAACAGTTTTCAGTGCTACACAATCTTTTTGCGGCACAAGAGAACGAACTTCATTTTCAAGTCCTTCTTTTACCATAGCATCCACACGCTTATTTATGCGCTCATATAATTCTTCCCGTGGTAGATTCAGTGCAATTTTTACGATTTGGAATTCTCTCTTACGTTTTGTCTGTTTTCGAAATTGAGAATATGGTTGTCCCGATTGCATACAAATTTCTATTGCGCGCTTTAAACGAGCAGGATTTTGTAAGTCAACCACATCATAATATTCAGGATCTAAATGTTGCAACGTCAAACGCAGACCTTCTATACCTTCTTCTTGAAATTGAGCATCTATTTTTTTTCGTAAATCAGGATCAATATCGGGAATTTCATCTATACCATTACATACAGCATCTATATACAAGCCAGATCCTCCCGCCAAAACAACAACATCTTTTTTTTCGAACAGAAGGGAAAGAATTTGCAATGCATCCTGTTCAAATTGCCAGGCATTATAATAATCTGTCACGTGATGCGAGGCTATTAAATAATGTGTAACTAAAGACAAGTCTTCTTCGGATGGCATAGCAGTACCAATTCTTGTCTCCATAAAAATCTGCCGGGAATCTGCAGAAATAATTTCAGTATTAAAATATTGAGCAATAGCAATTGCCAACTTAGTTTTACCAACGGCAGTTGGTCCAGCTATCACTATCAGCGTCTTCTTCGACATGTTTACAGTCTGTATCTTACACCCGCCCTAAACATAGGATTTGTACGAAACGCCCATGCTTCGTCATATAGCACATCGTATAATATTAGAGCGTACGCTTCCAAATGTTCAGTAACGGCTGTACTTCCACCAATTCCCAGCGGCAAAGACCACACATCATCAGAATAACCTTCAGAATCTGAGACAATCGAATATTCCAATTCTGCGTGCACAAACACATTAAAGTCAAAGTGGTATTCCGCGAACATTCGTCCGCCATACATCATAGTCCAGTATGTTGATGACATATTTCGGTTATACAATATGAAAGGAGAAGCACCAACTTTTAAATGTTTCACCAATGTATAGGATAATTCAGGAGCAATATCGGCAGAGAAATAATTATTAGTAATACCGAGACCGAACGTGCCTCCCAACTGCATTTGAGAAAAGCAATTAATGCTTATCAAAAGCGACACTATAGATATTAAAACTTTCTTCTTTAACATAGCAAAAGATATTTGCTAAAAATACATAATTTTTTTTCACATTCGACGCTGTGCATAAAACAAAAGCGGCGAAACAATGTTTCGCCGCTTTTACTAATATTTCAGAGAATGGTATTATTTATTCTCCTTTTCTGCTTTGGACATTTCAGATTTTAATTTAGCTAAATCTGTAACATCACCTAAAGTAGTTTTTTCAATGTTGTCAGCAACTTTCTTCATTGCTTTCTTAGTAGAAGTTGCTTTTGCTTGTTTTTCTGCATTTTCAGCTTCTTTCTTTTCGTCTTCGAAAGTTCTTGTATGAGAAACAAAAATCTTCTTAGCATCTTTTGAGAATTCAGTTACCTTGAAATTCAATTTTTCATCAACCTTTGCAGTAGTTCCGTCTTCTTTTGTGATGTGACTTACAACTGAAACACCTTCAACACCATAAGGAAGAGCTACTGTTACATTTTTATCGTTGATTTCTACAATTGTTCCTTCGTGGATTGAACCAACATTGAAGATTGTTTCAAATACGTCCCAAGGATTTTCTTCCAATTGCTTGTGACCTAAACTCAAACGACGGTTTTCTTTGTCAACTTCAAGAACTTTAACCTCGATTTCTGCACCAAGTGATGTGAATTCTTGTGGATGTTTAATTTTCTTAGTCCAAGACAAGTCAGAAATATGAATCAATCCATCAACACCTTCTTCTATTTCTACGAAAATACCGAAATTAGTGAAGTTCTTAACGATTGCAGTATGTTGAGTTCCAACAGCATATTTTTCGTCAATTTTTTCCCATGGATCTGGGTGAAGTTGTTTCATACCCAAAGACATCTTTCTTTCTTCACGGTCAAGCGTCAAAACTACTGCTTCAACTTCGTCACCAACTTTTAAGAATTCTTGTGCCGAACGTAAGTGCTGTGACCAAGACATTTCTGAAACGTGGATAAGACCCTCGATTCCAGGAGCTATTTCAACGAATGCTCCGTAATCAGCCATAACAACTACTTTACCTTTCACTTTATCACCAACTTTCAAGTCAGCATCCAAAGCATCCCAAGGATGTGGAGTTAATTGTTTCAAGCCAAGGGCGATACGTTTCTTGTCATCGTCGAAGTCAAGGATAACAACATTGATTTTTTGATCCAATTGTACGATTTCTTCAGGATGAGTAATTCTACCCCAAGAAAGGTCTGTAATATGGATAAGACCATCAACACCACCAAGGTCGATGAACACACCATAAGTTGTAATGTTTTTAACAACTCCTTCAAGAACCTGACCTTTTTCAAGTTTTGAAATAATTTCAGCTTTTTGTTGTTCAAGTTCTGCTTCAATAAGAGCTTTGTGAGAAACAACAACATTTTTGTATTCATTGTTGATTTTAACAACTTTGAATTCCATTGTTTTACCAACGAATACATCGTAATCGCGAATTGGTTTTACGTCGATTTGAGAACCTGGCAAGAATGCTTCGATGCCGAATACATCTACAATCATACCACCCTTAGTTCTGCATTTAACGTAACCCTTAACAACTTCGCTTGCTTCAAGAGCTTGGTTAACACGATCCCATGATTTCATGGCACGTGCTTTCTTGTGAGATAACGTTAATTGACCAGCTTTGTTTTCTAGATTTTCCACGAAAACTTCTACTTTGTCACCAACTTTCAA
Source organism: uncultured Bacteroidales bacterium (assembly GCA_937892155.1). Taxonomy (GTDB): domain Bacteria; phylum Bacteroidota; class Bacteroidia; order Bacteroidales; family UBA1715; genus UBA1715. The sequence continues at coordinate 76,462 of CALAUG010000031.1, forward strand.
ATCTGGGTTGTAACGGAATTCGTTGAATGAAACAACGCCATCAGATTTGTAACCTATATTTACAACAACCTCACGTTTTGAAATTGAAACGACAGTACCTTCCGTTACTTCGTTTTCTGCGTTAGTTGATAATGTTTGTTCATATTTAGATTGCAATGACTCTCTTTCTGATTTTGAATAGCCATCTTTTTCTGATTCATATTTATCCCAATCAAATACATTTTGTTGTGCTTTTGCAGCTGCAACAATCGAATTGATTTCTTCGTCAGAAGCTGAATCATCTGCAGTTTCCTCTGTTTCTTCAGAAACTTCCTCAACTGGGGCACTTACAAATTCTTCGTTTTCAAGCTCCTCGTTTTCGTTTTTTGTTTTCTTTACCATTTGTTTATTTATTAGTTAGACATTATGTTAATTCAAAAATTTTTGCGGTGCAAAAGTAATACTATTGTAAAATTTTTCAGCATTTCAATACAATTTTTTTATGAAGATGTTGACTTTTTTGCTAAAAAGAGTACATTTGCACGATTATAAACCCTGCAAAGGCGATATTTAATTCTTTAAAGTATGAGGCAATTAAAAATCACGAAGCAAGTAACCAACCGCGATACTCCTTCGTTAGATAAATATCTTCACGAAATTGGAAAAGTTGATTTGATTTCTGCGGAAGAAGAAGTTGAATTAGCGAAAAGAATCAAAGAAGGCGACCAAAAGGCATTAGATAAATTAATCAAAGCAAATCTTAGATTTGTGGTATCTGTATCAAAGCAATATCAAAATCAAGGTTTGAGTTTACCAGACCTTATTAATGAAGGTAACTTGGGTTTGATAAAAGCAGCTCAACGTTTTGACGAAACCCGTGGATTTAAATTCATTTCATACGCTGTGTGGTGGATACGCCAGTCAATTCTGCAAGCATTGGCAGAACAGGCTCGTATTGTTCGTTTGCCTTTGAACAAAATCGGTTCTATTAACAAGATAAACAAAACATTATCTACTTTAGAGCAAGAATACGAAAGAGAGCCGACTGCCGAAGAAATTGCAAACGAAATGGATTGCAACGCCCGTGATGTAAAAGAATCAATGAAGAACTCGGGTCGGCACATTTCAATGGATGCGCCTCTTTCTCAAAGTGAGGAAGGAACATTATATGATGTACTTGACAATAAAGATACCCCATCTCCAGATCAAGTTCTAATGCAGGAATCCTTACGGAAGGAAATTGACCGTGCTATTTCAACATTAACAGAACGTGAAGCGAACATAGTACGTATGTATTTTGGCATAGGGCAAAAGAATCCATCTACTTTGGAAGAAATTGGCACTGAGCTTGGGCTTACCCGCGAACGCGTACGCCAAATCAAAGAAAAGGCTGTACGTCGTCTAAAACAAACAGCACGAAGCAAAATCTTAAAATCATATTTAGGCTAAGATTTTCTGGAATCAATACAATAAAAAAGGTTGTCGAATTGGCAACCTTTTTTTGTGCATAAATGAATATCTAAATACGTTTAATCACACCTACGCATATTCTACAAGACGTGGTAAGTTTTTAAATAATTGCTTCATTGATGGCAATACGATGTCGGCACCAGATTCCATTAATTCTTTATCTTCTAAGATACCTGTATTTACAGCGACGGTAAATATATTTGCTGCCACACCAGACTGAACACCCAATGGAGCATTTTCAATCACGACAGCTTCATTCGGCTGTACACCAGCTTTTTCCAAGCCCATTAAATATGGCTCCGGATTTGGTTTGCCATGCTTAACATCAAATGAAGTTACCATATTGGCTTCCGTGAAGAGATTTGGATAATATTCATTCAGTTGCTCCAACAAACTCCTTTGTCCGCTACCAGTAACAAGTATTATCTTTTTACCGAGATTTGCCAACGTATTCAAAATATCCAATGCATACAACATTGGTTTGGGTTGATACAAAGACTTAAATATTTCAGCCTTATCCTTGTAGATTTGCTCTATCTCCTCATCTGTCGCTTCACGATGTAATTGTTCGGCAAAAGCAGTGTTAACCGTTGATTTTCCTGTACGTCCCTCATTTAAATAAACCATACGTTCATCAAATGTAACACCAACATTAGCCAATGCCTGTTTCCAAGCTTTTGCATGATACGGCATAGAATCAAACAGCACTCCGTCCATATCAAACAAAAATGCTTTAGCTTCAAATACAGAATAACCAGAACGTTTTTTATAAATTTCTACACTTTTATCTATCGTCTGTCTTGTCTCATCCATTTGTCGCCTACGTAACCTCATACGGGAAATTCCACCGACGAGCACTAAAATGGTTATTACCGCGCAAATACATGCTACCAGAACTTTATTTTGCAAAGCAAATCCTTCCGGAGCGACAATTATATAGGCGCTACACGTCACCGTCATAAACAATGAAGGTATTAACGATATAAAATACCAATATTTTTTTCTATGGCGATACCAATATATTGTTATTGCCCATAAGGTAAAAATTGCCATCGTTTGATTCATCCAACCGAAATAACGCCATAGAATGCTGAAATCCATTGTCAACAACAAACAAGAACAAGCAAACAACGGAATTGAAACTGCCAAACGTTGCCAGATTTTTTTCTGTGAAATGTTGAAAATTTCCGAAGTCATTAAACGAGCGGAACGAAATGCTGTATCACCCGTAGTAATTGGTGCAGCAACAACGCCCAATATTGCCAATACTCCACCTATACGTCCCATCCAATCATTACAAATAAAATTGACAATCACAGCTGGATTACCATTCATTGTCTGTGCTAAATTCTCAGAACTGCCATTTGCGTATTTTATTGCCGCTGCAGCCCAAACAATAGCGACAAGACCTTCTGCTATCATTGCTCCATAAAACGCAAAACGAGCATATTTCTCATTCTTTAAACAACGTGCCATCATTGGCGTTTGCGTAGCATGAAAGCCACTTATTGCTCCACAGGCAATCGTAATAAACATAAATGGGAATATGGACAATTTTGCAGGATGATGACTATAAAATGCCTCATTCAATTCTGGCATTGCACCTGTATGAGTAAAAATACCGATACCTATACCAAATGCCATTATCAATAAAGCGACGCCAAATAATGGGTAAATTTTCCCTATCAAAGCATCAATAGGGAGTAATGTCGCCATTAAATAGTATATAAAAATAAGACAACACCAAAATAATTTACTTCCCAAAAAGCCATCTGTTGGAGTTAAACCTTCGAGCAATCCCGCAGGTGTGGTCACAAACACTGCACCAACCATCACCAACATAACTATTGCGTATATTCTTACAACGAAATGAACCGTATGCCCCATTTCCTGACCGACAAACTCCGACCACGAGGCGCCGCTACGACGCATGGAAATAATTCCAGAAGTAAAATCATGCATTGCGCCAATAAAAATGCAGCCAAACACAATCCACAAATATGCGGCTGGACCGAATAAAACACCGCTAATTGCGCCGAAGATTGGACCTGTTCCTGCAATGTTAAGAAACTGAATAAGAAAAACTTTCCAAAGTGGCATTGGAATAAAATCTATTCCATCTTGCTTAGTATAAGCCGGAGTCAAACGGCTTTCATCTACGCCAAATGTTCTTTCCACGAATGCGCCATATAGTAAATAACCTAATATTAACGCAATAATTGCACAAACAAACGAAACCATTTTTATTATTTTTCAACCTCTATTGAACCATATTCAAAATCTGGCGACAAAGATAATTCATTCCTACGTGTTTTCATTCTAGAAAGACCACCGAGACTTACCAATACCGTTACCAGAGTTGTTATACCATACACTACATAATTGTTTTGAACATGAAAACCTTCAGGAGCAACCAATATGTACGTACTACAGATTATTGTCATAAAAATTGCCGGAAACAACGAAAACCAAAACTGGCGTTTATGACTATATAAATAAACAGTTATAGTCCAAAGGGTGAAAACGACGAACATTTGATTAAGCCAACCAAAATAACGCCATAGAACACTAAAATCAATAGACAATAATAAGCAAGAACAAGCAAACAACGGAATAGATATAAGTATTCTTTTCCATATCTTATTCTGAGGAATATGTAAGATTTCCGATGCGTGCAAACGTGCTGAGCGAAAAGCTGTATCACCTGATGTAATTGGAGCCGCTACAACACCCAAGACTGCCAAGATTGCCCCCACTCTCCCCATCCAGTCATTACAGACAAAATTTACCACAACCGCAGGATTTCCATTCATTATCTGCGATAAATTTTCGCTACTTCCATTAGCATATTTTATAGCTGCAGCAGCCCATATTAGAGCAACTACTCCTTCCGTTATCATTGCACCATAAAAAACGGGACGAGCATATTTTTCATTTTCAATACAACGAGCCATCATTGGCGTTTGGGTCGCATGAAAACCACTTACAGCACCACACGCTATTGTTATAAACAGAAACGGGAAAATTGGCAAGCCCTCTGGATGATGAGAATAAAACGCTTCTGTTACTTCAGGCATCGCACCTTCTTCCGTACAAATTCCAAATCCCACGCCCAATGCCATCACCAGCAAAGCCAAGCCAAATAACGGATACAACTTTCCAATCAAAGTGTCAATTGGTAACAACGTTGCCAGCAAATAGTAAATAAAAATAATTAAACACCAAAAATTTCTTCCACCGAAGAAACCATTTGTTGGAGTCAATCCTTCCAATAAACCTGCGGGAGTTGTTACGAAAACCGTACCTACGAGTATGAGAGTAAAAATTGCATATACACGAATAATTTGATGTACCGCCCCTCCTAATTCCTGACCGACAAATTCTGTAACCGAAGCACCACCACGGCGGACAGATATTAATCCTGACATAAAATCGTGCATAGCACCAATCAAAACACATCCAAACACAATCCATAAATAGGCTGCAGGGCCAAATAAAACACCAGCAATTGCACCGAAAATTGGTCCTGTGCCGGCAATATTTAGAAATTGTATTAAATAAACCTTCCAAGCTGGCAATGGCATATAATCAACTCCGTCCTGTTGCGAATATGCAGGAGTAGTACGATTCTTATCAATTCCAACTTTTTTTTGGAGATAGTAGCTGAATAGCCATCCCCCAACCAACAACGCAATTAAAGCAACTATAAACGATATCATTACAACAACCCTTTTGTACTTGGCAACAACTGATTATTCAAACTACGGGAAACAGCCATTTTGATAGACTTTGCCCATGCCTTAAATATAGCTTCTATCTTGTGATGCTCATTATCACCTTGAACCGATATATTTAAATTACATTTTGCCGCATCGCTAAACGACTTAAAAAAGTGATACAGCATTTCAGTTGGAAGTTCTCCAACCTTTTCACGTTTGAATTCCACATTCCATATCAACCACGGACGGCCTGAAAAATCTATGGCAACCTGAGCCAAAGAGTCATCCATAGGCAACAAAAAGCCATAGCGCTCAATACGTTGTTTTTTTCCAAGAGCTTGCAAAAAAGCTTCACCCAACGCTATACCTGTGTCTTCAATGGTATGGTGCTCATCAACGTGTAAGTCTCCCTGCACCTTAATCTTCAAATCGCAGTTTGAATGTCGGGCTAATTGTTCCAGCATATGGTCAAAGAAACCTATTCCCGTAGAAATTTCAGACTTTCCACGACCATCAAGCAACAACTCTATGTCAATTTTTGTCTCATTTGTATTTCTAACAACATGAGCTGAACGCAAAGGGAATGTCAAACGTTGAGCAATTTCAGTCCACGAATCAGCCACTAATTCGCACGAATCTGGCAACTCCGATTCAACGAGATGATTTCCACGTATAATTAACGATTTGCAACCTAAATTTACTGCCAGTTGAGCATCGGTGTTTCGGTCCCCGATAACATAGGAATGTGCCAAATCATAATCACCTGTGACATATTTGCCCAACAATGCGATTCCCGGCTTACGGGTTGGTTTATTCTCATATTCAAACGTTTCATCTATAATCATATCGGCGAACTCAACCCCCTCTCCCTTTAATATTGATAACATTTTGTTGTGAACAGGCCAAAACGTATCTTCAGGAAATGATTCCGTTCCCAAACCGTCTTGATTCGTCACCATCACCAACTCATAGTCTGTATATTCACTAATTGCCTTCAACGAAGAAATCGCAAATGGAAGGAATTCAAATTTTGCGAACGAATCTATTTGTTCATCTTCTATAGGTTCTTGCAACAACGTACCGTCACGATCTATAAAAAGCGCTTTCCGCATACCGTTTTTACTATAAATATTACACTTTTGATTCCCACGATTTAAGCAACGTAAACGAATCACATATTACATTGCAAATGTAACATTTTATGAGAAAACAGTGCTAATCAACTACTAAAAATCGACCATTAAACCCTCGTACGGTTAAAGCCTATCTCGGTGCGACAAACACAGCTTTACCATTGGTTGTTGCGCAAAAAATAGTTCCGTCATCCATCACAATCGGAGAAGAAAAAATCTTTCCTCCTAGCTGAACCGTATCCACCAACTTTCCTTGACTCGTTATGAAATACAAATTACCATCATACGACCCAACGACGGCCATATCGCCATAAATACAAGCCGAGGAAACAACCCGTTTACCAGTTTCGACACTTGCTATCTTTTCACCAAATTCATTTAAGACATAGATATGTTTATCAAAAGAGCCGCATATAATATTTCCATTGGCAAATTGTTTGGGAGAAGCATGAATCTTCCCTTTTGTCTGATATTTCCAAAGCAAATTTCCCAACGAAGAAACTGCATACAAATTATTATCGTACGATCCAATCACAATAGTGGTATCGGACAACGGCAAAGCCTTTGAATGCATAATCCAACCTTTGGTTTTGTACGTAGATATACGTTTCCCTTCATCATCAAAGAAATAAATATTTTTGTCATTACTACCTATGCAAACTGCCCCATTCCCAAGTACGGTTGGACTACCATGGGTCAATTTCCTTGTCTTAGCAGTAAATATACTATCAGTTGCGAGGTTATAATAGCGTAAACCTTTATATCCGACACCAAACACAATCCAATCATGATTAAGTTGTTCCGGATTCGTATAAATTCTTCCCTTTGGACGTATTTTTTTCTGCAAAACTCCCTGTTGATTAAAGAAATAAAAATTTCCATCGTATGAACCAATTGCAACCAAAGAATCATACACAATCGACGGCGTTGCATGCACCCAAAACTTCGTATGATATTGAGAAGCAACGATTGGTTTCGACTGCGTACTTTCGTCACATTGGAGGAAATAAATAGAACGCTTATGGGTAGCAATTACTACACGATTATCATCAGTTTTTATAGGTGTAGAATAAGCCGCACCCTTTATCATAATTGTTTTATTTTCAGAAATATTGCTTACACCTTGTGCAACACACAAAATAGGATATACAAGCAAACAAGCAGCAATAAAAATTTTGTTCTTCATACAACCACCAACCTAAGTTTTACAAAAATAAGAAAATAAGCGAGATTGTACAGCAACTCAGTAAATTCACACAAACCGAAAGAAAGTATTAAAACTTTGCATCTATTTAGCAAAAAACAAGTAACTTTATGACGAATTTATACATGGTATATTTTCACAATGCGTTATTTGTTAAACATTGATATAGAAGAATTTACACAGATATGAAACGACATACAATACTTTCAGTTTTATTTCTACTATCGGCATATTTTGCAATTGGTCAGACATTTACTGCTGAATATTACAAAAAAGCCTTGTGGATGACGACACGATTTTATGGTGCTCAACGATCAGGGAATGGGCATAATTGGTTAATCGCGGACCATGAGCCAACCAAAGTTGCGGATAATCTTACTGGTAATTTAAAAAATTTTGTAAAAGGACAGGATTTTGTAAAAGATGCCGATGGTTCTTACGATTTAACAGGAGGGTGGTTTGATTGTGGTGACAACGCGAAATTTGGTCAAACGGAATTTTATTCGGGCTATATGTTATCACTTGCATATTCAGAATTTCCAGATGGTTTTGACGATTACTATTCACAAGATTATATTGGTTATCGTACAGCAAAAGATTATTCTTGGGAAGGAGGTAAAGGAGTTCCTAACGGAATTCCTGACATACTTGACGAATTAAAATATGCCACAGATTTTTTTATGAAATGTATTCGTGATAAAAGCACATTTTATTATGAAGTTGGTAACGATGGGTATGATCATGCAATATGGTGTACATCACCAGTAAAAGCTACATTAAGTCGGGCGCAAGGTGGAGAAGCAGATGGTTCACGACCAGTACAAAAGAAAAGTGGTTCTACAACATCTATGACCTCGCTTTGTGGTGCAACATTAGCTAATATGGCACGATGTTACAAAAAATTTGATCCTGATTATGCTGCACAATGTTTGTCAAAAGCTATAGTCGCGTATGAATATGTAACTAGCACTACAAAAGGTAATACTGCATGTTCAAATGCAAGTATTTATCCTGCGAAATCAAAATACGAACCAGACCTTGTTATTCTTTGTATGGAACTATACCGTGCGACAGGTAATAAAACATATTTAACTGCAGCACAAGGTTATTCTTCTTGGATGGCAAGCGAGGGAGGATACAACCATTATTACACTTTATGTTACAACAATACAGAAGATCTTGCTTGTTACTTAATGGCTGTATATGGTGCTGGAGAGCAACAAGTAAATGCGAAAAAAGCAATGGATTTTTATATAAAATTATATAAGCCATCATCAGGATTCATTTTAAATGTAAAACATGGAGATTGGGGAGAACTTCGTTTTCCTGCAAATCAAGCCTTTCTGTATGGCTTATACGAAAAACATATTAATAAAAATGGAACTACAATAAACCCATACTCGGCAGGAACCGTTGATTATATATTAGGTGATAATAGCAAGAATTTTTCATTCGTTGTTGGTTTAGGTAATAGTAGTCCAGAATGGCCACATCACCGAAATTATTATCACTTGGACAATAATAGTGAAAATAACTTGGCAAAGGTAACAGATCCTTTGAACGGAGTTAAAGGATTACGACAACTTGGTTATATGGTTGGTGGAAAACTTAACCCAGGTTCCTATTCTGATGATGAAAAATCATACACTTCATCTGAAGGAGGAATTGACTACAACGCTGGGTTGGTTGGCGCTATTGCCTATATCAACTCAGTGAAATCGCCAGTTGACACAAATAAATTTGGTCACCCAACACCTGATTTGGGTGGAGAAAAAACTCTTTGTGGTACTGGTTCGGTAACAATCAAAGCAACGGTTGATTTATCAAATCTTGAACCAGGAGAATCTGTTTCTTACAAATGGTATAATGGAAACACTCTCATGTCTGCAAATAACGGAAAAACAAGTATCACTGTAACTGCTGCTGGAACATATACTTGCGAATTAACAAGTAATACTGGTTGGTCAACCAAAGGTTCTGTTGATGTTACTGCCACACTGCCTGATGTAAGTTTAGGAGAAGACAAGGCTCTCTGTAAAGAAACTTCGGCAACATTTGCAACAGAGGTTGAGGGTGAAGGCATTTCTTACGTATGGGCAAAAGATGGCAAGACAATTGCTGGAGCAACTTCAAAGTCATATACTGCCTATACAAGCGGAACATACAAATTAACAATCAGTGCTTCGGGATGTACAAGCAAGTCCGATGAAGTGATTGTAACTTCTCAACTTCCAGAAGTTATTGGCGATACAATCTGCTCTGCAGGTACAGTCAATCTTTCTGTAAAAACAAGTGGTGAGTACGAATGGTATAATGTGGCGGAGGAGGGTACAGCGTTAGCAAGTGGTACAACATATAGCCCGTCTATAACGAAATCAACAACATATTATGTACAAGATGCTAGTTCCATTAATACAACTGCTGGACCATCATATAACAATCTTCAAGGTAATCGAACTTATGGAAATAATTATGTCCAAGTTACTGCAAAAAGTGCTGTTACTATAACGGAAGTATCCGCTGTCGTTGGTAGTGTTTATTATGCGAGTGCACAATCGTTGACTTTAACCATTAATAATAAAGATTATAAATCAAAGACAGTTCAATTATCAAACGCAGGAAAATATACATTTTCTTTTGAAAGTAATCCTATTGTCCTAGCTGCAGGATCATACAAAATAGATATAAAATATGATAATGCGGCTTGTTCATGGTTTACAAATTGTGATTATAACTCGTTCCAACATACCGACATCTTAACATTTTCTAAAGGAAGTGAAGGTGATTATGCATATCCTGGATTATATGACTGGAAAGTATTTGCAGGTTCTACTTGTGCAAGAACTCCTGTTTTTGCCGTTATCGATCCAAATGGAGATTGTGGCGACACAGAAGCTCCTACTACACCAGGAACTATCACTGTAAACAACATAACGACAAATTCTGCTGACATTTCTTGGGTAAAATCAACAGATAATACCGCTGTTACTGGTTATGATGTGTATGTGAATGGAACTTTGTATCAAACAGTTACAACGAATAGTTTGAGCGTTTCTGATTTAACCGAAAATACAGAATATATTGTTAAAGTTCGTGCCTTTGATGCTGCAGGAAACACTTCCGATTTTAGTAGCGAAAAATCATTTACAACAGAAAAATCAACTTCAACACAAACAATTTCATTGGTTACTGGTTGGAATCTTATTTCATTCTATGTCTTGCCTGATGATGCAAGTGTTGTAAATGTATTAGGTAGCAACATCAGCAAGGTTTCTATTGTGAAAAACAATGATGGATTCTACAAGCCAGGTAAAGATGCACAATTGCAAAGTTTAACGGAATTCAAGTTTGGTGATGCATATTTAGTAAAAGCGACATCGGCTTTCAATTTGACCCTTGAAGGTGCAGAAGCAACGTCAACAACAATATCATTGAAATCTGGTTGGAATTTACTCGGTTATCCCAAAGCAACTGAAGCAAATGCTTCTACTGCTTTATCATCAATTTCAACAAAATATACAACTTTGAAGGATTTATCTTCAAATCAAACAAAGTTGACTCCAGGTAAGGGATACTACATTAAGATGAATTCTGACGCGACGATAACTATAGAATAACGCACTATATACTATTAACAAAAAAGGTCGGAAGCAATGCTCCCGACCTTTTTTATTTTAAGTAAACTAACTACAATAATGTAGCTATCTCCCTTAATTTTATTTTTCCTTCGTAAATCGCCTTACCAGTTATAACGCCATCAATACCTTTGGCATCAAGTTTTAAAATATCGTCTAACGAAGATATACCGCCACTGGCAATCACATACAAATCGGGGAATTTTTGTTTGATTTTTACATACAAATCCGCATTTGCACCTTGCAACATACCATCTTTACTAATATCCGTACATATAATTTTTGAAATTCCATCGGCAACATAATCCCGTAAGAAAACAAAAAGATCCAAAGATGTACCTTCCTGCCAACCACTCACTGCAATTTTTTCATTCTTTGCATCAGCGCCAAGAATAATCTTGTCGCATCCATATTTTTGTAACCACGAAAGAAACATTGCACGATTTTTTACAGCAATACTTCCGCCAGTTACCATACTTGCACCAGATTCGAACGCAATTCGTAAATCTTCATCTGTTTTCAAGCCTCCACCAAAATCAACAATCAAATTTGTATGAGTTGTAATGGACTCTAGAACCTTATAATTAACAATTCTACTACTTTTAGCTCCATCAAGATCGACTAAATGTAAACGTTTTATTCCATTTGCCTCAAATTCTTTTGCAACCTCCAATGGATTTTCGTTGTACACTTTTTTTTGTGCATAATCACCCTGAGACAACCGTACACATTTAGCATCAATAATATCTATGGCTGGTATGATTTCTATCATAACTATATTTATTATACCTAAAACAAAAAAGCCTCAAGATTACTCTCAAGGCTTTCTGTGATCCAGATGGGGCTCGAACCCATGACCCCATCCTTAAAAGGGATGTGCTCTACCTGCTGAGCTACTGAATCAATCCGTCCCTCTAAAAAGACGTTGCAAAAGTAGTCTTTTTTTTATTACTCCCAAATTATATATTAAAATTTTTCAAAAAAAACAGCGAACTAACAACGACCCTTAAATGTGAATCCTAATGATTCTACTACCTGTTTCAATTTTTCAGTGGAAATCTGTCCCTCTACCACAACTTTCCCCGTTACAATATCTGCTTTGACGTCCAACACACCTTCCAGCTCTTTAATATGTGTTTCAACACTTTCTTTGCAATGATTACATCTCATACCATCGACTTGATATACCACACTACCATGTAGGTGATCCACATGCCTGTGTTTCGTTATTAAAGCGTACATAATTAACACAAAGAATATAATTGTAGAACAAACTTCTACGATTGAAAATCGTGTTTCACAGCAGTTCATCGTTGTATGAATTGTTGTAAACCATTCCGATGGAGCGACAACATCTATACACAAGCCAAATGAAACAGCTCCAAAGACGAGACTCAAAACATATATCAGCATTGTTTTCAATCCCATGACCTTTTGTACAATTATTAACGATGCAAAACTTACCGCCGGTCCTGCCATTAAAAAGACAAAAGCAGCCCCTGGGGTTAACCCTTTCAACATTAATGCTGCAGCAATAGGAATTGAACCAGTTGCACAAACGTACATCGGCAAAGCAATTGCAAGCACGGCAAACATTTCCAGCAAAGGCTTGTCTGCGAATTGCAACAAAAACTCATCTGGCACACAAACTGCAATTATTCCTGCAATAATAAGACCTATCAGTAAACGGGTTCCTATATCCTGCAACATAGTTACAAATCCATAATGAAAAATTTCAAAAAGTTTATTGTTTGAATGATTTTGACAATCACAATCATCATCACAACCATCTTTACAAAACTCCATTGTTTCTGTTTTTTCAGATTTTTTATCAAAAGCAGTTACCAATCCTCCTGAGAATAACGACGTTATCAAAGCTGCAATAGGACGAATAATAGCAAACGGCAATCCAAACACGGAATATGTTGCCAAAATAGAATCAATACCCGTTTGTGGCGTTGCCGTTAAAAATGATGTCGTTGCCCCTTTGGAAGCACCTTCTTTCCGTAACGACATTGCAGTAGGCAATACTCCACACGAGCATAGTGGTAAAGGAATTCCAAACAAAGCAGCTAACAAAACAGATTTAAACGAATTTTCAGACAAATGTTTTTTATAGAAAGTGTTAGGAACAATCACGTGCAGTATTCCCGCACAAAGAAAACCCAATAACAGAAAAGGTGTCATTTCCATTATCATTTTCACCAAAGAAATAACATTATCTTCCATTGTTTCAATTAATTTACACCTCTTAAATAACGTACACTAATCTTTGTCTATTGCTTCAAAATCCAAAACATCTCATATAGGTAAGTCCATTCGGAACATAATTCTTATCATACGTTGTTGGTTTGCCATCGGCAGGATACACTCGTCCTGTATTATGATAATGAAAGGCATCACGATAGCGTCCCTTTTGCAACAAATGACCATACTCGCCCTTTATCCATTTAACACCCCAATACACAGCATCCTTTCCTCGTAGATCAGCGACGTTAATATGTAAATGGAGGCACTTATACCCCATGATTTGAAATGGTCCCCACGAAGTTGCCAGATTTTTCAGCGCATCGTCCGATGCATCCTGAATCATTGACGATGTAACACCTTCGTATGATGCAAGTTTTCCTTCACGAACATTTTTCAAACGTTTATATACGTGCTTTTCAAAACGTTTGGGCATATCTGTCCGACCAGAACATTCCAAACAGGCAAGTGCTTTCAAATACGCGGATGACAAGCCAACCACACGGGCACAGGAATCTATGATAGTACCATAATTTTCATTAACACGTTCACAAACCTTCGGTAATTCATTTTCGGAGACTTCTATAGGTGCTTCATTACGAAAAGACACATGACAAATCCAACATGCAACTATAAACACCAACCCACCAATGGCAAATTGACGGGTACGTTTCGCATTTTTCCCAATACCTTTTTTCTTCGATGTTTTCCGTCTTTTCTTTGTCTTATTTGAAGATTTCGCCACAACTACAACTATTTTTCACAAAAATACGATAAAAAAAATCCATTCTCATATCAAATACAAGTGAGAACTTTTTATTTTCCGAGAATTTACTACTTTTGTTCCATAAAATTCCAAAACGATGACACGCGAAGAAATAGTTAAAATAACTAATGAATTTTTAGTTGATGAAATTGAAGTTGATGCAGAAAAGATAAACGACAGCGCTCGTTTAAAGGAAGATTTAGGCATTGACAGTCTTGATTTTGTTGATATTGTAGTGATAGTTGAAAGTCACTTTGGATTCAAAATCAAACCAGAAGAAATGAAAGACGTACAAACGCTTTCACAATTCTACGATTACATTGCCAACAAATTAGCATAAATGGAAAACCGTCAGTGGTCTGGTAAAACAGGAGGCGGTTCCTTTGGGCAGAAATTTCTATTTCGGGTGTTACGCCACATTCGTGTTTCGTTTCTATATCCCGTTTTATATATTGCCATTCCTTTCTATTGGCTTTTTGGTAAAAAAGGACGAAAAGCCATAATGTGCTATTTTACCAAGCATCAAGGATATACATATTGGGAAGCTGTCAGAGCTAGCCTAAAAAACCACTTAACATTTGGGAAAATCGTACTTGACAAATTTGCCCTATTAGCGGAAAACACGAATCAATTCAAAATAACTGTCGAGGACATTGACCTATTTACCAATGCCATAAACCAACCGGAAGGATTTTTTGTTGTGAGCGCACATATTGGTAATTTTGAATTGGCTGGACACTGCCTCAGACAAGAAAAGAAACAATTATACGGCATTGTGTACAGCGGCGAAAGTCAAGTTTTGCAGACACGGCGAGCTGCGGCATTTCAAAAGTCGCACCTGAACCTCATACCAGTATCAAACGATATGTCGCATCTATTTGCCATAAAAAATGCAATTGACAATGGCGACATCGTCACGCTTCCTTGTGACAGGCTTTTGGGTAGTACTAAATCGTATAGTTGCGATTTTTTTGAGGGGAAAGCGGAATTTCCAATAGGAACCTTCCGTTTAGCCGCACAATTAGATGCTCCTGTTTTTATTGTATTTATGATGAAAGAGAAAGGGCTTTCATACCGTGGATTCGTGAAAAAGCTATCTCCTATCCAGAATGAAAAAGCATCTGCGAAAAAAGCGGAATTCTTGGCAAAACAATATGTCAATGAGTTAGAGAATATACTAAAACAATATCCGGAACAGTGGTTTAATTATTATGATTTTTGGAATGAATTGAACAAAAACCAATAATGCCAGTTCCTGTAAAAGAAATAAAATATTAATACCGACCAAAAGTAGATTATTTCAATTAAAGAAGTACTTTTGTGAAAATTGTTACAAAATGGAATTACAGTCTCCTCAAAAGGAAATATACGCAAAAGAACGTTTTACAGCTTTACAAGCTCAACGTTTAGCACAAGAGATCGCATTTGGACCTATTGTTTTTCAGGTTTCACGTTTAATGGTGAAATTCGGCATTTTCAAAATGTTGGATGACAACAAGAATGGTTTAACAATGGACGAAATCGTTGAAAAAACAAAATTATCACGATATGCCGTACAATGTTTATTAGAGTCTTCATTAACAATTGGTACTATTCTTTTAAAAGACGAAAAATTCCTTCTTGCAAAAGCAGGCTGGTTTCTCATTCATGACGACATGGCCCGTGTAAATATGGACTTCAATCACGATGTCAATTACCTTGGACTTTTCAATCTTGAAGAAGCTTTAATTAATGGAAAACCTGAAGGGCTTAAAATTTTTGGAACTTGGAAAACCATATATGAAGGTTTGTCTCAATTACCGAAACAAGTTCAAAAAAGCTGGTTTGGTTTTGACCATTTTTATTCTGACAATTCTTTCCAACAGGCATTGGAAATCGTTTTTGCGAACAAACCCAAAACATTGCTTGATGTTGGTGGAAACACTGGTAGATGGGCTTTGCAGTGTGTTGGTTTTAACAAAGATGTAAAAGTCACCATTATGGACTTGCCACAACAACTAGAAATGATGCGTGCTCAAACGAAGGATTTACCTGGAGCAGATAGAATTTTTGGTCACGGAGCAAATTTACTTGACGAGAATGTTCCCTTCCCGACCAATTTTGATGCAATATGGATGAGTCAATTCCTTGATTGTTTCTCAGAATCGGAAGTTACGAGCATTCTAACCCGTGCTGCAAAATCAATGAATAAAGATAGCAAGCTTTACATAATGGAGACATTATGGGATCGCCAACGTTTTGAAACAGCATCATACTGTTTAGCACAAATCAGTTTATATTTTACCGCATTAGCAAACGGAAATTCAAAAATGTATTATTCCGGAGATATGATACGATGCGTTGAAAATGCTGGTTTACAGGTTGAAACAATTCATGACGGTTTGGGCTTAGGACATAGTATTATTGTCTGCAAATTACAATAATACAGAATCTATTTATTTATCATTATTCGACCATTAGATTCCAATACCATAGAATCTTTTTGTAAGGTCGCGATAATTTGTTGTACCAGATTGATGTCAAACCCTTGTATTTCCGACAACTCGTCTGCAGTTAACGGGCCATGCTGGAGAAGACAACGCAATGTAGCTGCCCGTTTTTGACGAAATGATCCTTCAAATTTCGACTGAATTGTATGCTTTGTTGAAAGACGATTATAATTTCCAACAGTTTTTTTTAAATAAGTGCCATAATCCATCAAAGCCCAATACCAAATACGTGGATTTTCGGTATATAACGTCTGTCTGGCCAAATCTTTTAAAACCGCTTCATCAACCTTCTCTGTAACATCTTGAAAAAAAGTATATATCAAAACTGTGCGTACGTTAGTTTCCAAGAATACCAAAGGTTTATTATATGCATACACAAGTATTGACGCAGCCGTGTTTTCTCCGATTCCAGAACATGTCTGTAACAATCTTTGTTCTTGTGGAAATTCGTCCAGCTCAACAATTTGCTTTGCTGTTTGATGTAAATATTTCGCACGCCGGTTGTAACCTAACCCTGACCAATGAGCAAGAACTTCTTGAAAATCAGCTTGCGCTAAAACTTGCAATGTTGGGAACGCACTAATAAACTCCTGAAATTTTATTAGTACACGCGAGACCTGTGTTTGTTGCAACATAACTTCAGACAGTAGAATAAAATAAGGATTTGTATCCTTACGCCAGGGCATTTCTCGATACAAATCCTTACCTTTTTGCAATACAACTTTCTGAAATTCAGCAATCTGCTGTTCTGTCAGTTGCAAATTATTCATATTTCACTTCCGTGTGTTTTTTATTATAGATGACAGATGCAAGTATGCCCACACCCAATATAAGAGCAATTGCACCCAATGAAATTCCTATAGAAATGTGCACAAATGAAGCTATCAACATTTTTATGCCTATAAACAAAAGCAATATGAACAAACTCACTTTTAAGTATTTGAATTTATCCATAATTGACGCCAAAACGAAATACAGGGAACGTAATCCTAAAATTGCAAAAATGTTTGAAGTAAAAACAATAAAAGAATCCGTTGTCACAGAAAATACTGCCGGTATAGAATCAACTGCAAATAAAATATCCGTTGACTCAATGACCATAAGTACCACAAAAAGTGGAGTTACTGCCTTTACACCATTTATTTTTGTAAAAAAGTGCCCCTCGTCCAAATCGGAACTTACAGGATATATTTTTCTAATAATTTTTACAACAACGCTCTTATCTGCATCAAAGTCATCATCTTTGCCAAACATCATTTTGAGAGCTGAAACAATCAACAAGCCACCAAAAATATACATCACCCACGTAAACTTGTTGACCAAAGCCGCACCCAAAACAATCATAACCCCACGAAATACAAGCGCTCCAATAATACCCCAAAATAGAACTTCGTGCTGATATTTGCCTGGTACTTTGAAATAAGAAAACAACATCACCATTACAAAGATATTATCGAGACTTAATGCCTTTTCTATCAAATAACCGGTCAAGTATTGCAAACCTGCATCCCAACCTGTTTTAATTGTCGCATCAGGAGTATTGGTTCGCAACTGAAACCAATCAAAATTATATGCGGCAACAACAATACCTCCAAACAATAACGCACACGCAATCCATAAGCACGTCATTTTCAATGCTTCAGATGTTGAAATCTCATGCTGAGTTTTATTTAAAACCCCCAAGTCTAATGCCAACAAGGCAAAGACAATCAATAAAAAAATTCCCCAAGCAATTATAGTCATATCTTCCGGTTAAAATAAATATCGTGCTGAAATCGTTGGCCAGAAAGCATTTAAGAAAACATCAGAATGGAAACAAACTCCATCACCAAAGTATGGACCTATTACTGGACGCAAGTCTGCAGATACCTGCAATGGGAACCAGAAATTATATTCCAAGCCAACCAAACCTGCAACACCAACGAAACAACCTAAATCTTCTGAACCCTGATGATAATGTTCATCCCAGACAAGGCCCAACGCACCTCCAACACCAGCATACCAGTTCCAATCACCCTTAGGAGACCAATCTGGAGAGGCAAAAATCCAATTGTGAATTGCCGAAGCTTGAGCACCATCACCAAAATGCCACAAACCACCGTCAAACTCCCAGAAGTTTGTTCCACTTGCATTCATTTGATACGAAACCTCCAATGTGTTTGAAAGTCTTAAACCAATGGCTCTGTGTTGTGCCGTTGCAGCCAATGTACAAAGCGCTAGAAACGAAATTAATATTACCTTTTTCATTTATCTAATTTTTTATTTATTACTAGATTTATATTGAGAATTATAAGGAACAAGAGCCTTATTTTTCTTCTTAGACTTATTCAATATTTCTGCATTATGATTAGCACCACTTCGAGAACCACTCTTAGCTTTATCAACACAACCAAACACCAAATTACACCCAAGTCTTACACTTAGAGAACGTGTATTTGCAGGAAATAATAAAGCACCTATAAGGTTATCCGAAACAAAGTACCATTGTATTGGTCCAGGATGTGCGGTGAGACCAATGCCAATGTTGTTAAAATTACCATTTATATATGAGTAACTCAATGTGGCTGCTGTAAATTTAAACGGCTTGAAATTGGCACTTACAGTTAAAGATGGTCTAACTTTATGTGGTAAAAGTTCTACTTTTGCCAAAGCACCTAAAGAAATTCGCTTTGCAACCATATATTTAGCACCCAAATAGAATTTTGTTGGTAACCATGTTATATATCCACCTTCTTCGTATGATATTTCTTTAAAATTTGAGAGAATAGAATCCATATCTATCACCTCATCAAAATTTGAGACATTCAAATCTGAAACTGTCACACCCTCAAAACGCATTGAATCCTCATCGTAGAAGCCAAATTTTGAAGATTTTTTATTCCATTTAATTGCCCCCAAATCCTCAACACTGAAATAGCATGATAAGGAACTTGTAATATCTTTTGAAAAACCAAAATCCAACGCAAGACCGTAATTACCAATACCTGAAACATAATTTTTAACAATAGTTCCAAATGAATCATCGGTAAATTCAATATCATCCACATAACCCTCCTCATCTATAGCGACTTCCAACGGAAGATTCGTATTGATTTCGTATTGCGATTGAACACGCAGATAATTTGTTTTCTCCGCTGTTGTAAGCAAGACATCCGACGAAGCAGTCTTTACACTCGCGACACCCAATAACAATTTCGCGCGTAAGCCTGCCGAAAATGTTTTTGAAAACTGCTGTTTATAGCCAAAAGCCAATTGATGATAGTACAAAACATTTAAACCTAATCCCGCAAAATCTGCATTTCGTACTTCCGAATTTCCCTTTGCCGCCAATTCAAACAAAGATTTTGGCAAACCAATGTCACACGACATCTTTTCCGACAAATCAAATGCGAAAAATCCCGTTTTTCCTGTTCTAAATCCAAAATTCAACAAATCCAATTGGAAATCCGTAGACAAATAATTGACTTTTTTCAATTTATCCAAGAAATCATTAAGATTAGCTGTTGGATGCAATGGAGTAATTAATGAATCGGCATATTCACCATCGCCATGAAAGATCACATCTCCATAATCAATCGGTGTATTAATTGACAACATTATTGATGGTGGAAGTTGTCCAAAAAACGGAACGAGCAAACCTCCTAAATAGAACTTACAATTTGGGGTCTGGGCTGGATTTATACGTGTAGACTGTGGCAAACGATCCATGAAATACATGGTATTATCTATCTGTGCCGAAACAGAGAGATAAGATAATAAAACTAGTATTGATACTATTATTCGCCGCATTATTTACTTGTATATATAAATTTACAATCCGCTGCAATATTAAATTTTAAGCCATAATAGGAATAAAAAATAACCGGTTGACTACCATTTTGTGCTGTTTCCAAAAATACTTCCACGCGAAGTTTGTTCGCTTGCAAAAAATTATCCAACAATGGTTCCCCTTTCTCCAGTGTTATTTCCTCTTCTGTATGTTTTTTCGAATCCCGTGCCACTTTTCCATTTGAATCAACAGAGGCAGACTCCAACACAACCATATCCAATGTACCCAAATATTCTTTTCCTGCCTCACGGGTTGTATCTAAAAGAGACAACTTCATCGTTGCATTTATTGGCAACTGATGTTCTGTATTTACATACAAACGTACACGCTCTATCATTGATAAATCACCCAAATCTGACATATCCAAAGGAACATCTTCCTGCAAAACAAAATTCTTTGCAGACAAATTCAACGGCAGTTCTATAGAGACACCCAATTTTGCCGTACCCTTATTTGACACACAGTTAAATATTGGCTCTCCCGCCGGAATATCCGTATTAATATGGAACGTTCCTGAGTAATCTATTTTCTTTGGCATCAATTTCACGAAATCGACAATATTCGACGTATTTTTATTCAACAATATTGAAGAAATTGTTGACTGACCAGTCTGAACAGATTCACAACTTGGACGTGAAACACCTATCTTGTTATTGTATCCTTCAAATAAATTTACCGACTTCCCCTTTTCATCTTTTCCTACAAGATTTAATTCCAAATCTCCGCCAATTCCCACTGGGTTATAAAAATTCACATTGACTTTAGGATCATACAAGACAAGGGATTCCACACTCATAAAGTCACCTAAATAGTCTGACAAATTAAAATCCAATTCATCATGAAATAAATCTTGGTCAAATTGACCTAAATCACCCTCCGCATAGGCAAAGAATATACTATCGGTATTAGTTATGTCAACACGAATATATTGCTCTGGTCCGAATTCAAGCATACCACCTGTTGTATGCACTCTATAGGCAATATTTATTGGCAATGAATTATATGGTTGTTCTGGATTTTGAGTCAGATCTATATTGCAATTATTTAACAACCAATCATTTGAATAATGAGGTTTAGAATTTGTCATTGCAGCATATTTACGTATTGGCGTTACCCCCAACGAATCCACGGTAGGAAATTCTGCGATGAACTCTGTCGCAATACCCATTGTAGATTCTATCTCATAATGAAAAGCTCCTTTTGCAACCAAAACTTGAAATAATTTACGATCTAAATCCTCGTCACGAAACGTAACATATTGAGTATAATCGGCACGAAGTTCTTGTGCAGGAACGTAAGCTTTACCAGAATACGCAACAAGATTTGTCATTTCAACATTGAGTAACAACCCTTGATCATCCAAACTTGGAATCTGTACATTTTGAGCCTGACCAATTCGCAAATTTTTAAAACTAAAATAGAAATCACTGTGCAAATAAGAAGAATCCGCTTGGAACGACTGCTTTTGCGGTCCTCCTTGACTAATCCAACTTGGGAAACCAGAATAATCAAATGTTCCAAATTCTACATAATTTCCTTTTTTATCATACGAACCAATAACAACATCGCAATAAAAATTCAAACCGCTTGAATTCGTACACGACAATGTAATTGTGCCCGATTTCAATACAATGTACTCAAATACGTCCTTTACATTTACTTCTTTACCGAAATTCGCTATCACGAAACTTTTAACCGATTCTGGAATTTCACCAATAGGATATTTTTTTTCTGTTATTGCTGTTTTTTCATCAACATTGACAAGCAAAGGATTTGAAGCGACCGCATTTACATAATCATTATAATCGTCTGTACTAAAATTATCCTGCAGCAATTCCCTCAATGTCACAAACCCAATCGGAAACGATACATTACCAATTTCCACAGGTTTTAAATATACCGTTGTGTCATAAGGATCAATTATTGGTAAATGCATAACGTCAACTATGCGAGCTGTATCAATCACATATTTAAACTGAATGACCTTATCTTCATCACTACTACCATAGCCAAGATCTTTTTCGCTCACATATTCCAACGTATCTTGTTTCTCTTTGGCAAGATTTGCCAACGTCAAATCTGCCGTTGCAATTGGCAATGCCAATGCTGGATTCCATTCAATTTGATCTGAAAATTTTTCCTCTAATTCAAAATTATCTTTTAGACACGAGGTAAAAAACAACAAAGACATTGTTAGGCTGACAACGAGTATGTTAAATATCTTTTTCATCCGCTCTAATTTCTCATTGAATAATAATACAACAAATTATTTTCACCACCAACAATTAATTCTATATCTTTTTGATTCTTTCTATTTAAAGTAAAATCAAAATTAGAAGAAGCATCCAACGGAAATCCCTTATAAAGCGTTCCTTCTGAATTGAAGAAAAATATTTTTTTATCGTCATCACTCATTACGCCAATTCCAATTCCTTTCATCATTGGCTTCACAAACGGATTTTTCAAATTGCAATTTGCTGAATATGAGAATAGACGTTTAAAATTCTGAGAATATACTTCAATTTTATTATCATCAACAAACAAATAATCGCCATTACCATCAGCATCAAAATCAGCTTTCATAAAATAATGATTTTCTGAATGGCTTCCACAGGCTGATGAAGTCTGAACAGTACCATCTGTATATATTTCCTTGATTTTCCCATCAACATCGGTAGTAATAAACTTAGACAAGGTAGAATCCGCACCAAATTCAAACTCTATTTTTGCATTTGGAGCTTTTTCTATCACTTCATCTACGGGTATACGAATATCGCCTCTTCTGTTCACGATGTAAATATGATACTGGTCGGCATAAACAATATAATCCTTCCCATCATCAACGAAATGCTGCAATGGCATTGAAACAACCCTCTCTGAGGTAGCCTGCCAATTTATAGAATTCCAAAGTCCGTCTTCTAGAGAAAATAGTTTTATACTCAGATCACTACATGGTACGGCGATTCTATATTTTTTTAAGTTATCATAATCAAATACCGCTATTGGTGCGGTTGCCACCGACGAAAGTGAGATTGGGAAATTACCAACTTTGTTACCATTTCTGTCAATAAGATATATCGTATGTTCCGTATTAAACAAATATTGTATTTTCTTGTTATTCAACACGTCTACAAAATGAATGTCTCCCATAATAGGGCCATCCAATTCCACACCCTGTCCCCACAAACATCTTCCTGTTTCATTATCAATCAACAACAAAGTATTTGACGCATCCTGAATCAATGTCAAACTTTCATCTTTATGAGATATAAACATCGTTGGTTTTCCAACAATTGAAGAATCCATAGATGATTTCCATTCTATCTCTGGTGTATCCTGCTTTATTGATTCCAAAGAGACATAAATATCGTTGTACAAAACCTTTGCATTATCAGCAACAATTTGATAGGATACGGCATTCATATTTTTTAAATCGTCCAAATAAGGTGTAACCGTTGACCAAGTTTTTTCTTCAAACAAATTT
Organism: uncultured Bacteroidales bacterium; assembly: GCA_937892155.1. Lineage (GTDB taxonomy): Bacteria > Bacteroidota > Bacteroidia > Bacteroidales > UBA1715 > UBA1715. The sequence goes on from CALAUG010000031.1 coordinate 100,417, forward strand.
TTAATCAGCTCCAATGAATGAGGGACAGAAACATAAGCATACATTGAATACGAACGCTTAACATTGTCGTCAAAACGTCCATAATTAGGATTGGATGTCAATAGTTTACCCTTTTCTTTATCCGACAAAAATGTTTTTAACGATAAATCAGAATTAGCAAAAACCATATAGGAATCAACGAAAGCAACATATTTCGCCGACAATTTAGAAAAGACATCGCCAAATAAAATCTGCGGTATTTTCAATACAGGAGATTCATAAATAGTGTAATCGCCATACGGCATCATATTGATTGAGCTATTTGAAGAAGCTTGCACCATTTCCTTCCATTCTGCTTCAACTTGTTTAGGTGCATTAATCTTTAAAACCCCGTACACATTTTCATACAAATCATTTGTTGAAGATGGCGTCATCACAAGAGCGAACTCGTTATCAAGCCATGAATACAACAAATTTGCAGCATCACCCTTCTTTGACGGCAGATTTTTATTCAATGAACTTACATTTTTCTGATACGAATTAAAGTAACTATTTTTTATTAGGTATTTTTCATATTGTTTTTTAAACGTCTGAACATCACTTAAAGCAAAAGCCACAAAATAATTTGTTGATGAAGGCAGCACCGAGACAATATCTCCTCGTAAAGACTGTTGTTCTTTAAACAAATCAAAATATTCCCCTCCCATACTAAGAGAGTCTGTTGTTATGTACCCTACCAGATGGAATGATGATTTCGCCTTTTTAGACATATCCAAATCAAGTCCACACCAACTAGCCTTGTTTGGAAACTTTCTGTGACTTTCCACCAATTCCGAAGAAGCTATCTGCTGAAATATATCAGCAGTTCTATCCAAATGCATATAGAACTTAACATCTTTAGAATTTTTAGATTCTATCCTTTTAAAACTCTCATCATCATACAAATTCCCTTCCGAATGGCATTTCATTGCCGATTCAATAAAAACTCTTGATTCACTTATCAGCACATTATTTTCATATTCTGCAATAGAAATCGTACCTCTTTCCGAAGTTTGCTCTTGATAGGTGTAAATAGCAACTTTTTTATCAAAATTTGTTATTTCTGGATTTGAAACATTATAAGCAGATTCCAATATTTCCTTTACCATTGAAAACTGTTCTTTGCCCAACGAGATGACAAACAAATAATCCAACTTGTTAACTCCAATCTTCTTCGTCACGCACAACAACTGGCATGAAGAAATGGGCTCATATTGCGGATTTGATTGAATTACGGAATCAAGTTTTGTAACCAACCATTTACTTTTTTTGAAAACAGGGAATTGAGCGACACATTCAACTATATGTTTTTCAGACAAGCAAATCTTTGAAGCATCAGAAATTTGAGGGAAATCAACGACAACGGCAACATCATTAGGTACGACTTTGTAGGTATTGTTTGGAACGACTTTTATTTTCATCATAAACGTCGTCAAAAACACGATTATTCCAACTACACAAAGTAAGATAATTGCTATAATAACCTTCTTCTGCATATAACATGTATTACCCTACAAATGTACAAAATAGATTGTGGATTTTTACGATAAAAAAAAAATTCATAGAAAATATCTATGAATTTTTTATTGATTATGGTATAGATATTTATTATAATCTTCCGTCGACCATATTTCTTGGCAAAATGCCCTTCACATCAAATATGATACTTTTATCCTTCAACAACTGTTTAACATCCATTGTAAGGAATTGCTGATGTGCAACTGACACTATAGCGGCATCAAATTTCTCCACCGGAATCTCATTAACTACAGAAACACCATATTCTTTTTGAACAATCGCAGGATTTGCCCATGGATCATAAATAGTTATATGGACATTGTATTCATTCAAGGCCCTATATATATCTATAACTCTTGAATTTCTAACATCAGGACAATTTTCCTTGAAAGTAAATCCTAATATCACGATATTACTTCCAAGCACCTGTATACCCTTTTTCAGCATCAATTTAATTGTTTGACTTGCCACATATTCGCCCATTCCATCATTCATTCTGCGACCAGCCAAAATAATTTCTGGGTTATATCCATGTCGTTGGGCACATTGAGCCAAATAATACGGATCAACTCCTATACAGTGACCACCCACAAGTCCTGGTTTGAATGGCAAGAAATTCCATTTCGTTGAAGCTGCCTCCAACACATCGTTTGTATCAATACCCAAAGTGGAAAATATTTTTGATAATTCATTTACAAACGCAATGTTTATATCCCGCTGAGAATTCTCAATAACTTTTGCAGCCTCTGCAACTTTCATTGTCGGAGCTAAATGAGTTCCTGCCTCTATAACCGATGCATAAACTTCATTCACTTTCTTTCCAATTTCTGGAGTTGAACCCGATGTGACCTTCTTTATCTTCTCTACAGTGTGTAATTTATCTCCTGGATTAATTCTTTCCGGAGAATACCCTGCAAAAAAATCTACATTGAATTTTAAACCAGAAACTCTTTCCACCACAGGTATACATTCCTCTTCGGTAACACCAGGATACACCGTCGATTCGTAAACGACAACATCTCCCTTGCTGATTACCTTTCCCACTGTTGTACTCGCGCCATACAATGGAGTTAAATCTGGATTATTATTTATGTCAACTGGAGTAGGAACAGCGACAATGTAAAAATTACAATCTCTGATTTCATCTATATTTGAAGTACATACGAAACCATTTTTTAGTGCTGACTGCAACAATTCATCACTTACCTCCAATGTCGCGTCGTGCCCTGCCATCAAGGCATCAACGCGTGATTGGTTCATATCGAAACCTACTGTTTTATACTTGGTTGAGAATAAACGAGCTAAAGGCAATCCGACATAACCCAAACCAATCACACAAATTTTTGTTTCCATTTTGTTTTTATTTGGTGGAATAAAATTTTATTTTCACATCAACAATTATTTTTGTTTAGCTTTCAATTGTTCCAAGATGTTCTTTTGGGCATCTTTTTCTTTCTCAGCATCTTGTATTGCCTTTTCGGTGTTCTTAAGATCTTTTTCCAAACTTGCCTTTTTGTCTAGCAGTTTTTCATATTCTTTCTGTGCCTTTTCGCAAACCTTTGTTTGTTCTTCGATTTGATACTGCAATTCTAATGCTTTTATATCCGTAATCAAGCCCACCATATATTTCTTGATACATTGTTCTTCGTCATCTCCTGATATTACGAAATTTCCATTTTCGCGAGCCACAAAAATGGTTAATGTTGCAGATTTTCCGTTACCATCAACTTTAGTATAAATATCGCAATTTGACACACACATACTAGAATATGTAGTTTTTGCATACAAAGTCATTGCTCCCGCAGATTTTCCCTTTAATTTATCTGCTTTAAAACGATTTGTCACCGCTTCGTCAACCAACTTCTTTGAATAATCCAAAGGCATTACGAAAGCTGGTTTCAACTCTTTATTAAAGGCCTCGTTTGACATATTTACCACTTGTGCATTTGCAAGAACAGCAAAAGCAACACTTACACCGAACAACAATAATTTTTTCATAATTCTATATCTTTAAATTTCTAGCACAAATATACTAATCCATTCTTATAATTTCCGCACCAATAGCATTTAATCTTTTATCTATATCCTGATATCCACGATCTATTTGTTCAATGTTACTGATTGTACTTATACCCTGAGCCGACATCGCAGCTATCAACAACGCAACTCCTGCACGAATATCAGGTGAAGACATATTGGTTGCTCTTAATTTCTGTTTGTTCCCCAATCCAATAACAGTTGCTCTATGAGGGTCGCACAAAATGATTTTACATCCCATATCAATCAACTTATCGACGAAAAACAAACGACTTTCAAACATCTTTTGGTGTATCAATACACTTCCAACCGCCTGAGTTGCAACCACCAAGAATACGCTCAACAAATCTGGTGTTAATCCAGGCCATGGAGCATCGGCGATATTCATAATAGAACCATCTATAAAAGACGGTATCACATAACTATCTTGAGAAGGAATATATATATCGTCATTTCTTCTTTCAAATTGCACTCCTAAACGTGAGAATGCCGATGGGATAATTCCCAAATCGGGATATGATACATTTTTTATCGTAATTTCCGAACCTGTCATTGCTGCCAGTCCCATGAAACTACCAACTTCTATCATATCTGGCAATATACTATGTTCACAGCCGCCCAATTGTTCTACACCCTCTATCGTTAACAAATTCGAGGCAATGCCACTAATTTTTGCGCCCATTTTATTCAACATTTTGCAAAGTTGCTGAATATATGGTTCACATGCCGCATTATATATGGTTGTCGTACCCTCTGCCAAAACTGCTGCCATTACGATATTTGCGGTTCCTGTAACGGAAGCCTCGTCCAACAACATGTACGTACCCTTTAAATGAGGGGCAGACACAGTAAACATATTGGTATCCTGACTGAAACTAAATTCAGCACCCAAATTTTGAAAACCAATAAAGTGAGTATCCAAACGACGACGGCCTATTTTATCGCCACCAGGACTTGAAATATAACCCTTTCCAAAACGGGCCAACAATGGTCCAACCAACATTATGGAACCACGCAATGTTTTGGTCTTTTCTTGAAATTCCTTTGAAGTTAAATAATCAATATTAACATCATCAGCCTGAAAACGATATTCGTTTGTTCCCAATTGAGTTACCTTGACGCCGAGACACATCAGCAACTCTATCAAATTCATTACGTCTCGAATTTTGGGGATATTTTTTATTACAATAGGTTGCTTTGTTAACAAAACTGCAGAGAGTACCTGCAAAGCCTCATTTTTTGCACCCTGAGGGATTAAATCACCCTTCAGTTTCTTTCCACCCGTAATACGAAATACCGACATAATTAATTCTGTGCTTTTTTATTGTTTTTGTTTTTTTTACCCTGATTATTCTGACGCTTAAAATTACCTTTCTTTTGATTTCCTTGTTGATTTGCGCACTGATTGGAAATATTCTGCAAACGTGCTTCAACAGGAAGTGACAGCTGTCCATGAGAAAGTCTCATCAAATCGCTAATAATAATTTCATCAGTAACAGATTTTTGATTCCACACCACGAAATTACGTTTCATATTGTTGGCAATCATCACGGTAAGGGCTTGTTTTTCTTCCCCATCTTCAAGTTTTACTGCGGCATCAATCATACGTTCCACCGTATATCCATAATGACGAAGTCTTATGTCATTCATATTATACTGTAATCTTTCAGGAGCCTTTAACTCTTGAACTTTTGTTACTGGGTAAGGGAAATCGACATCCAATTTATAGCCGCATAATTGTGCCAGAAAGTCCCATATTTTTTGTTTAAAATCTTTTGTTTCCTTTACAGCAGGATTCATGTTAATCATAATTGACACTAATTCTTTTGCCGCATCATTTCGTCTATCTCTATCTTGTATAGTTAACAAATGTTCTGCCATCATTTGAACGTTTCTTCCATACTCCGGCAAAATCAGATCCTTTTTAGCTGTATTATATTCCATATAAATATTTTTTTCAAAAGTAAGAAACTCTTTTCAACGAACCACCTGGACTTTTGCAAATTTCAACATTAATTTTTTCTCCCCCCAATTATCAAACGTTACAACAACAGCGACATTTGCACCTTCACCGGAACGTGAAATTACATTTCCCATACCAAAACGTTCATGATATATTCTGCAACCAACAAGTACTTCTTCAGGTTTTGACGGCTCAAAATTTGCCACCGCTTTCTCACCTGATGAGTAGTTTGCAAATTTACCCGCTTTGTTACTTTGAAAACTACTAAAAGAAGTTGTCTTCTTAAACGAATTAAGCACTCCGGATCTTCCCTGAGAAAATCCATCAAAATTTCCTCGTAAGGCAGAAGTCTGAAAATTATGGTGTTCAAATGCATTCGTTTCACGATTAATTGGTCGTGACAAATACTGAGAATCAATTTCAAACAAGAAACGACTCGGAACCGAATTGTTTAGATTTCCGTACACACGACGGGAGTTCGCAAACGACAAGGTCACCGTTTTCATTGCACGGGTTAATGCTACATAAAATAGTCGACGTTCCTCTTCTATATTTTTTTGCGAATCTGAACTTAATGACGAAGGAAATAAATTTTCTTCCAAGCCAACCAATATACAATGTTTAAACTCCAATCCTTTAGCGGAATGTATAGTCATCAACATCACCTTATTAGGATTATTGTCAGAACCCTCCGTATCCAAATCGGTCATTAAAGCAATTTTTTCAATATAGTTATGCAAAAATATCGCTTCGGGATCCAATTCATTTTCGACAAATTCCTTTGCTCCATTCAGTAATTCCAAAATATTTGCAAAACGTTCCTGAGCATCTTCTTTTACCGTTTCATGCAACAAAGCATCCTGAAACCCAACTTTTTCAACAATTCTGTTCATTAATGAATACGCATCAACAGTAGATTCGTCGTGCATAAATTCAAGAATAAGATTTGCAAAGTTTTGTATTTTTAACTTTACCGGCGCAGAAAACAAATTTCCTGTTTGCTCTATTCTAAGTATTGCCTCCCACATTGATACTTTGTTGGCTTCCGCAACAGCAGCAATTTTTTCAACAGTAGCGGCACCAATAGCACGCGCGGGATAATTAATAATCCTTTCCAAGGCGACTTCATCACGTGGATTAATAATAAAGCGGACGTACGAAAGAACATCCTTAACCTCTTTACGTTGGAAGAAAGACATTCCCTTCACTATTTTGCAAGGAATTCGTTTTTTATTTAAGGATTCCTCTAAAATACGAGATTGAGAATTTGCTCGATACAAAATCGCAAAATCGCTATATTGAGCCCCACGTTCTACCATTTTAGAAATTTTATCGGCTACTTTTAATCCCTCTTCGTTGTCAGTTGAACACTGCAGTACTTCCAACTTATCACCAATCTCCAACTCCGAAAATGTTTGTTTTTTTATTTGTTTTTGATTTTTCTGTATAATACTATTTGCTGCCAAGACAATCGTTTGGGTCGAACGATAATTTTGCTCCAACTTAAACAATTTATAATTAGGATAGTCCTGACTAAAACTTAATATGTTCTCTATCCGAGCTCCACGGAAAGAATAAATACTTTGAGCATCGTCACCAACTACACACAGATTATTTTCAGGCAATGCCAGTTTTTTAATTATCAAATTCTGACATGTATTAGTATCCTGATATTCATCTACTAAAATATAGCGAAATAGATTCTGATACTTTTGAAGAACAGACTGATTATCTCGAAACAAAATATTGGTCTGCAACAACAAATCGTCAAAGTCCATTGCATTAGAAGAACGACACATATTAGCATATCGTTGATAAATTTCCGGCATTTTCTCCATATGGTTGAATTTATCAACCTCCCAGAAAGTTGATTGCTCGTACAATTCTGGAGGAACCAAATCATTTTTTGCTTTTGAAATAATTGCCGCAACCTTTGATGCCTTATACGTGTCCTTATTCAAATCCAAGTCAATGATAATTTGATTGAGTTGTTTTTTCACATCATCTGTGTCGTATATGGTAAAATTAGAATCATACCCAGGTAACGACATTGACTCCATTCGCAATATTCGAGAAAATATAGAGTGGAACGTTCCCATATACAAACCGTTAGCAGTCTCTTGACCGACCAACTTTGCTATACGCTCCTTCATTTCTTCTGCGGCTTTATTGGTAAATGTTAGAGCAAGAATGTTCCATGCTGGGATACCAAGAGACAATAAATACGCAATCTTATACGTCAACACGCGCGTTTTACCAGAACCAGCACCTGCAATAACGAGATTTGGACCGTCAATATACGTCACCGCCTCTCGCTGACATTTATTTAAATCTTCCAACAAATCCATAACTATTTTATAGAATTTAATACCGCCACCAAACTATCACTCAAATGTTTAAATGCAGGCATATCACCTTTCTTAACTGGATTTGACGGAGGAGAAATCATAGTCAATGGATTTATTGGCGTACCCTTTTTATAAACCCGGAAATCAAGATGTGGTCCCGTTGACAATCCCGAACTTCCCACATAGCCAATAACTTGCCCCTGTTTTACACGTTTCCCAGCACTAACCCCCGATGCAAAATTTTTTAAATGCATATATGTTGTCGTATATGTCGCATTATGCTTGATGGTTATCATATTTCCTGCACCGCCAGAATATCCTTTTTTTACGACAACACCATCCCCAATAGTATGCACTGGTGTTCCTGCAGGAGCAGCATAGTCAACGCCATGATGTGGTCTTACAATTTTCAAAATTGGATGTCTTCTACCATTTGAAAAATGAGAACTAATACGAGAATACTTAAGAGGAGCCTTTAAAAAAGCCTTCTTGGTAGAATTACCCTTTTCATCAAACCACTGTTTAACTCCATCCTGTTCGAACGGGATTGCATAGTAAACATGACCAGCGTGATTAAACATTGCATATTTGACATTTTCAATCCCAACAGAAGTAGTATCAACGAATTTTTCCACATACACAACCTTGAAGTTATCTCCCTTTTGCAAGCCGAAGAAATCTATGGACCAAGCATAAATATCCGACATTTGGATTGCCAAGTTTGGGTCAAGATTATTACCAACTAAAGCATTCCACAATGACGTTTCTATAACACCAGAAGCCTTCCTTTCCTGAAACGAAACCTCCTTTTGTCTCTTATATACAGAATGAGCAGAATCACTTAAATCAAACACCAAATAATCAGAAATATTTATTTCATAGACAAAATACACCAAAGAACTATCCATATACATTGCTGTATACGGATTTTTTATCATTAATTTTCTCACGTCAAACACACTATCACACTGTTGTATGAGAGAATGTACTTCCTGAGAGGACAAGCCCGTATTTAATAAGATTCCGGCTAAAGTTTCATTCTTTTTTACGGAATCTCTAATGACAGTATAATCGTTTACCCTAATCTTATATAAATATTCATCCTTTACACTTTCTTGTTGCTCTGAAGAGTCATTGTTGCTTCCACACGCGCCACACAACAGTAGACATGAAAAGACAAAATAATAGATGTAGTATTTATTCATAACAATTTCTTTGACGCAAATATAAAAAAAGAGGGTTCTTCTTTCTCGAAGAACCCTCTTGACTTATCAACAAATGAATGTTTAATACTCCCACAAATCGTGCTCGAAGTTGAAAATAAAAGTTTTAATTCTTTCAGCCTCGTACAACTGTTCAATTCCGAATGTGTAAGAGTTTACTTCACGGTTATTAAACACGTTTGTTTCTCTTGAAATAAAGCTACTGAAATAACGACGTTGGAATAAATCATAGAATGATTTTTGGTCACCATCACTATTAGGATTGTATGCTTCATTTCTTGCCAAAACTGGTTGAGCTGCTGGGAAATAAACCTTGTATGGTAAAGATTTACGAATTTCTCCATCCTTTTCAAACTCACGCAAAGCAGTCAACCACATAATTCTAGGATCCATTACCGAACGTTGTTTGTCAAACACCCATTCTTCTTTCAAGATTAAGAATTTTACAGAACTTGGTTGCATTTCGTTTTCAATAACTTTCTGAACCTCATTATCATATTCATCAGTTATATACAAAGTATCAATGCTTGCTCCTAATTTAGTTTTAAAATCCTCATAAGTGATAGGAACTGCTCCATCACTCATTGGATCATAAGGAGTTAACCAACCTTTTTGTACCGCATCAATTGTCAATGCTGTCAAACTATAGCGTGTTCCAATTTTTCCAGTCTCGTTGTTTGGAAAATACAACGGGTGATTCATTTTTTCACGCAAAGGCAACGTTCTTTCAATTTGTTTTGACCACATTACATCTGCATATCGAATAGACTGCATAGCAATTGGCTTTCTGTCATTCATATGAGGTTTATCATATGGACTGTCAGGGTAACCGCTACCATCTTGGGCGAACAATGCCGAAGAAAAAGCGACAGCAATAAAAAACAAACCAACTTTTTTCATAACTATCAAATTTAAAATTAACTACTTAACAACAAATTTTAAAACTCCTAGATTACGAGGTCTTCCATCTGGACCAACGGCCTTGATATCTTCAAAGTATACTTTTGATCCTTTTGTAACCTTGGTAAATATATTTTGTTTTACTTGTTGACTGATTCTATTACTCTTAACATTTTCTGACAAGAAATAAGCTCCTACCTGAGCACTCACGGAGAACGATGTTACTTTGAAAGACAAGTCAAAGTCAAAATCCTTCATCTTGGCATCAACCGTCCCAGCTGCTTGCAAACGAGCTTTATCAATATCACCGCCACTCATACCCAATACTTGAGCTACTGGATCAGGAACAGTCTTTATACGGAACTCAACCTTACCCATAGATTGCTTTTTACCATTGATATCAGCAGTAACATTAATATCACACTTACCTGTTTTGTTAACCTTTACCACGTAACCTCCACCAGCTTTCTTTGTAATAGAGCCATGTGTAGACGGTGATAAAGATGCAGTAATTTTATCGGCAGGTACACCAGGAACTGATATTTCTACTGGATTTTCTGGACCGATATAGAACACATTCATTTTTGTTGGAGACACAACCAAACTTGGTTTAGCAACCTGATACTCTCCAGAAACCGTATATGTTAATGTATCCGAAGAATTTGGTTTTGGCATCTTGATAACAGCATTATATTTTTGAGCACCAATACCACTGCCATGAACCCTATATGTTGGCAAACCTGTTTCTTTATCAACTTCTGTTAATTTACGTCCGTTAACATATACATCCAATGCTTGAGTTGTATCGAATGCAGCAAGGAATATTTGTGATGAGTATTCGTTCCCTTGCATAATATATGTACTTGGTGCTAAAATTACAGGAGCCAATTTGTTAAATTTGAAAGATGTTGCATCCAATTGACCATACATCAAATTCAACAAGTCACCTTCCACGTTTCTAACAGCGGACTGCCATTGAGTTAACACTGTGATACATCCCATCAACGGAATATGTTCAAACTGAGAACTAGCCCAAGGAATTATACCACCCTCATGACCTTCACCAACAACATCATCCGTACATAAAGATTTTTTAACATTATTTGCCATCACAGATGTCGAATCAGAACCATGTTGTGCTGCAACTTGCAAAACCCATTCTCTAAACTTATTAATAGAGGCTTTCAATTTTGCACCGCCACAGTTATCACTTTGTCCCTGATCATTTCCAACCATAATTTGAGCAGCAATATCCAAATTATCTTTAGATTGACATTGCTCTTCCAAAGATACAGTGTCACCCTCTTCGGTAGTGATGTACAAACGTGTACTACCAGTTTCAGGAATTGTAAAACAAGTGCTTCTATCGATTTGATCAGCATAGAAAATGATAGTATCCTTATAATATTGCATTTCTGCAATCAAACTATCGGCTTTTTGTTTCAATTCCAAAGACAAATCATGCACAGATTGAACCTTATTTGGATTTGCCATATAAGCTTTTTCAATAGCTTCATAGGCAATCTGGTTCTTACTGATAAAGTTTTCATTTGTAACGTTCAAAGAATTGTTAATCTTGATAAACGAATCAAGAACATCCTTAGAAACGTTCAACGCCATCAACGCTGTATAGAACAGGTACATCATACCTATCATCTTCTGTCTCGGCGTTTCTTTTCCGTGTCCCATTATCTTTTCGTTTTAATGATTTCTAAATAATGTATTTATTTAATTATTTAATGCTCATTGCATTCAACATATTACCATATACAGTATTTAACGCTGCCAAATTCTGACTTAATTTAGAAATTTCAGATTTATATTGAGCAACATCACTTGCTGTAGACTGTAAATTCGCCATAATCGAATTAATACCAGTTGTAATCTGTTCTGTAGCATCAAGATTTTTACTTGAATTCATTAATTGTTGTTCATATACAGCATTCAAGGCTGACAAGTTCTTCGTTAAAGCTTCTTGTTGTTCTGCTTGAGCTTTTGAACTATTACCGATAGAAGAGAAGTTCAAATTCAAACCTTCCAATAATTGTTGATAGCTTTGACCTGATGTTGCAATAATTTCTGCAGTTTTCTCTGCAGAAGAAGAAATAAGTTGAGAAGACTTATTTCCAGATTCAGCTATTGTATTTGCTGTTTGTTTTGCAGACTCTGCTATCGAATCAAATGCACCAGAGACAGAAGATACTGAATTAGCAGCAGTTTTAATATTATCAACGAACTGATTTGTTGAAAGAGCAGCATTTGAAATTTCACCCATACTTGTTACATTGGTATTCAATGCTTCCAAATTACTTCCTAATCTTTCAAACAAATCTGGACCAAGTTTACCTTGTTGCAACAATTCGTCGAATTTCTCTAGAGCAGTACCACCTTGCGGTCCATTACCACCCATACCACCTTCAATTTTTCCAGCCAATTTTTCTTTCAAGAATGTTGTCAAAGGAGTTGAATCTTGAATATCTTTTAATTCTTCACCTTCTTGTGGTGGAATCAATTCTGGATACACCAAAGTCCAATCGATTTCTGCATGAACAGGTTCAAAAGCAGAGAAGAAGAAAATCACGGCTTCTGTCAACAAACCAACAACCAACATAGGTCCTGCACCCGGATAGTGCTGAATTTTAAACAAGGCTCCAACCATTACGACAGATGCTCCCCATCCATAGACTTTCGCCATAAACTTTTTCCAACCATCGGTTTCCACCAATTCCGAAATACTCATCATAACTTTAAAAATTTAATGTGTGTTAATTTATTTTCTTTTTTCGTTTTATCCTATTAATATACTTGTGAGTCACCTACACCATCAGAACCGAAAGCACGACCCAAATATGTCTGAACGCATCTAAATCCGATATAACTCTTTGCTGAATCTTGATATTCATACGTTCTTGAACCACACTGCAAATAATAAGCGATATCTTTCCAAGAACCACCACGAACAACTTTACGTTTCATTACGATTGGATCATCATCCAAGGCACTGTAATAGTTATCGGTATTCACATCACCTGTGAAGCTATAAGCACTTTCGTCAAAAGCTGTTTGCGTCCATTCTGCAACGTTTCCGGCCATATCATACAAACCCCACTCGTTTGGTTCGTAGTGACCCACGATAACAGTCTGAATACCACCATCATCCGTATAGTTACCACGTAACGGTTTAAAGTTTGCAATAAAACATCCTAAATAGTTTCTCGTATAATTACCACCCCATGGATAAGCAGATGATTCCAAACCACCTCTTGCTGCATATTCCCATTCTGTTTCAGATGGCAAACGATAATCGTTAACTATAACTTTTTTCACACTTCTCAAATAACCGTTCTTTAATTGAGTTCTCCACACTCCAAATGCAACTGCTTGTTTCCAAGAAACGCCAACAACTGGATAATGATCATAAGCAGGATGCCAGAAATACATTGCTGCCATTGGATCATTATAAGAATATGTATAATCGCTTACCCAGCACAATGTATCTGGATAAATGTTTATTTCCTCTTTTACTATATATGAAGATCTATCTTTAATTGCTTGTCTTGAACCGTCAGCACGAAGAACTTCTCCTTCATACTTACCAGTTTTGTAGTTATATGCTCTATTTTCTTTTCCATTGACTTTCTTCTTTTCAGCTGCTTGCTTAAAATCCATCCAATAGAATGTAAAGTTCAAGCGACGAGCATCTAATTCCTGTTTTTTATAAAAACGTTCGTCACCTTGCAAGAAGAAAGACATCAAAGCTTCTCTGTTTTCAGCTTCGTTCCAGTCAATTGGCATAGACCAGTTGATGTATTGTTCATCATCATCAAGATCCTCGCCAAACTCATTAGTTTGAACGAACAAATCATCCTTACCTGCATCTTCCTTCAATGTAACGTAAGCCAATGAATCTCTTACCCAATCAACGAATTGACGATATTCATTATTTGTAATTTCCGTTTCATCCATCCAAAATGCCTGAACAGACACAGTACGGTTTTGAGCCGTATTAGCCCATGGAACATCTTGATCACTAGGTCCAACATTAAGACTTCCCTGTGGAATAAACAACATTCCGAAAGGAACTTCATTATCCCATACAGGTCTTGTTTTCGTACCAGACAACTCTCCACTCTGATAATTTGATGAGCAACTCACCATCAAAGCGACAATCGAACTAAAGAACAATAACTTTTTCATATGCATTCATATTAAAATAATTCGCAAGGTAATAGTTTTTTCCAAATATCCTACAAAAATCTAACACTTTTATACGTTTTATTTTCTTTCTCCACAAATAGATTAAAGTCATACGACACCATAACCTCAAGATTTCCAGCACTTTCGCTACCTAATTTAGATGTTACAATATCGTAAGAAAAAATTGTTTTCAATCCATCTAATTTTGAGCCATCCTTAAATTGCAGCCCTATATTTAGAGAAATATCGTTGCTACTCGTATAACAAATTCCGCCAATTACATAATTATTATATACGGCACGCAAATCAAAACTTGCTTGTAAATCGGAGAATGTTGTCTTCAATGTCATTGAAGGATACAAAGTCCACATTGGACTATTGGTCTTAAATTCGTACCCGCAAGACAACCAATAATGACGTTTCAAGTAATCCATTTTACCACCATCATATTTTATAGCAGGTTCATTCATTTCCGTAACGGCAAAAGCTGCATACAAGCCTCCGACCTGATAAAACAAACCAAATCCCAAAATAAAATTTGCAAATCTATCTTGCGATGCAACGCTAGTTTCCAAAAAATTATCAGAGGAACCATCCGGATATTTCGCCTCACTCAAATCCCATTCATCCGTATTCAAGCCAGCACTTAATCCCATTCCCAAACGTCCTGCTCCTAAATCTAAGTGATACGCATAATTTAATTTCGCTGATAAACGTTTTTCGAATCCTTCACGTGTTTGAGCAACCGATAAACCAACTCCACTTTTCAAACTTTTTATCGGCATAGAGACATCAAACCAAGTTGTGGATGGTCCACCACCAAGTCCCAAATACTGACGACGATACACAACGGCAGCATTACCATAATCGTATGCGCCACAAATAGCAGGATTATAAGAAGATTGATGATAAGAATACAACGTGCTTCTTGGATTCAATTGCGCAAATGCCATATCCGACATCATTAGAAGCGAAATTGTCAACATCCAAAAACTTACTTTTTTAAGTAATCGTTTCATTCTTTTTGAATTAACTATTTTTGAAATAGTGCGTAAAGAAAACATATTTTTTTTATGTAAGCAAGGATTTTAAAGAAATCCTTACATTGCAGGCACAAAAAAGGTCGTTTTTCGAACGACCTTTTTTGCTATACATAATAATATTGTATACCACTTTTTTATGCCAAAAGTCTTTTTACAACTTCCGATATTGACTTTCCATCTGCAGTTCCTGCAAGATTTTTACTTGCCACCCCCATAACTTTACCCATATCTTTCATACTGGATGCACCAACCTGTGCAATAATCTCTTTGATTTTATTTTCAAGTTCATCCGCGCTTAATTGTTTAGGAAGGTATGCAGACAATACTTCTGCTTCATTTAGTTCCTTATCCGCTAAATCTTGTCTATTGTTAGCTTGATATTCTGCCGCAGAATCCTTTCGTTGTTTTATCAATTTTTGAACTATTTTCAACTCATCTGCATCTTCCAAATCAGCCGCACCTGTCTCCGACTTTGCCAAGATAAACGCAGTCTTCAAAGCACGTAATGCGTCCAACTTCCCTTTTTCCTGATTTTTCATTGCAGCCATTAAATCCAAGGCTATTTGTTTAGTTAGTTTCATATCAATTTTCTTTATTTGTTTTTTTTAGTTTTTTATCCAACAATTTCGACATCATCTGATTAAGAAACGGCTTTAACGACGGAAGTCCTTTATCGGTAACTGCCAAATATGTTAAATACCCACCTATTACAAATATAATTATTATAGGGTACCACATACCAAACCATGGAGCTACTGTTGCAGCTTTTACACTCTTTTCCCCTATCATTGTCAGCACGTAGTACAAAAGATAAAAAATAAACGAAGCTATCACTGGTACACCAAAGCCGCCCTTCCGTACCAATGCACCGAACGGAGCACCAACGAAGAACATTATCATACATGCAAAGCCAAGCGTTAATTTCCTATGCAATTCTATCTTTAATTTGTTCAGTTCCTTTTCCTGTTCTATTTTAGAATCAACAGCAGCCAACAAGAATGATTCTCCAGTTCGTGCAGCATTTAACGCCTTTGATACCACTGCTATTTGCTCCGTATCAGACAACTTTGTTACCAATGTGTCGACATTTACATGCGATGTATTGCGATTCCTTGTATCAAGACTTTTACATACATTATTCACAAAGAATTGTGTAAATGCTCGACCATTGCGTTCCTCAAAATTTAATTTTAGAGAGTCAGTCATATAATTAAGCTGAGACACGTTCTGCATCTGTGAATTATGTTTAAATAATTCCACATTTGTTCTACTAAAAGCATAATCCTCCAACTCAAATAAAACCTGCTGCTTATCGAAAGAATAATGACGGAACGGCCGTTTTATGCGATTCGTTGTATAATCAGCACGATCGACAACATCCTCATACGATTCGCCACTATACAAAGTCAGCACCAAATATTGTTTGTCGTCTGTCATTTTCATCGTTGCCGAATCAGCGACGATGACACTTGTATTTCCTGCATTATTTCTATGATCGTATATCATCATATCGTACATCATATTGGTGTTTACATTTTTTGAAGATATTTTCAAACGCACCTCTTCTATACCATCAAAAAACACACCTTCTTTTATGTTCATTTCGGGTCTTTGGTTCCTCACGTCGAACATTAGAGACCAAAGCCTCAAATTGGAATATGGCAAAACATTATTTGCATATATGAAAGCACCAGCCATCAAAAACACGTTAAATATAATTAGTGGCAGCATCATCCGAGACAATGATACTCCTGCGGACTTGATAGCAATTAGTTCGTTGGTATCGCCCATACTTCCATAAGCAAATATTGAAGCGCACAACACCGACAACGGCAACGACATTTGTAAAATTCCCATTGCGGCGAAAAAAAACAATTCCACGATTACCTTCATTTCCAGTCCTTTCCCCACAAGGTCGTCAATATAACGCCACAAGAATTGCATCAAAAGCAAGAACGTCGTAACGAAAAAAGTTAAAACTAACGGAAGTAAATACGACTTAAGCAAAAACCAATCTAGTTTTTTTATACCCAACATAGTCCTCTCTTACGCTGCTAATATACGCTTAAGCCCCTCTATTTGAAAATTCCACAAACGAACCACGTCATCGTATTCCTCTTCTTCTGAGAAATCAATAACATGTAACACGTAAACACCTGTCAAATCTTGTTTCACAATACGAAATTCAAAAAAATCATCATCGTCATCACCTTCCCATTTGAAACGAATAAATTCATTTTCTTGTGATTCAACAATATATGCTTTTGAAATTTCCTTATGCCAAATAAAAGAAATAGCCCCCTCCTCTTTGCACACTGCATCTTCAGCAAACCACGTTGCCAATCCTTCCGGAGTAGCGAGACGTTTATACAACACCTTGGGCATTGTATTCATCATATATTCTAATTCAATTTTCTTCTTTGACATACACAAAACTGACCTTTGCAAGGTACGTTTTTTTTTGGAAATGAAGTTACATAATTAAAAATATTGACGGCCGTTTATTTAAATTGGGGGTAGCTTTTTTCCAATCCTGAACAGATTTCGTTACTATTTCTTCTGTTTCCAACGTAATGTCCGTGGCAATACACAGTTTAGTTGATGGTTTCAAAATTGTCAGCAAATCTTGGAATAATTGCATATTTCTATAGGGAGTTTCCATAAAAATCTGCGTTTGACCAGATTTCAATGCTATAGATTCCCATTGTTGAATAGTTCTCCTTTTTTCACCTTTGAGTGGCACATAGCCATGAAATGCAAAATTTTGTCCATTAAAACCTGAAGATATCAATGCCATTATGATTGAATTCGGTCCTACCAATGGTTGTACTATAATATTATGTTTATGAGCCTCCGCAACCACCAGATTACCAGGATCGGCAATACAGGGCATACCCGCCTCGCTAATAATCCCCAGATTTTCACCTTCCAAAACAGGCTTAATCATTTCGGCAACTTTGTCCGCTGGATCATATTTGTTTATCTCAAAAAAGCAAGATTCTTCAATATTTTTTTCGGGGCATATTTTTTTCACGAAACGACGGGCTGTCCGTGCATTTTCCACGACAAAAAAAGTAATATTCTGTACTATCTGCACATTGTAGGCCGGGAACAATCTTTCTGCCAACTGTTCTCCCATTTCGGATGGTATTAAATATATTTTTCCTTTCATTTTGTATTCACACATCGAAAAAATCATTTCCTTTGTAAAAGTAGAATTTTAAATGCAATTCTCTATTACAATAGTATAAATAATTAAGATAATAATGTTTATCATTAGCATTATACAGTTGACTCTCATAGCATTGTGGACATTAATTTTTGTTTATGTGCTTACATTGCTATTGCCATCAAAAATCTCATTATGGCTAACAGTTCATTTATGGGCTCCTGTTTGTGAGTTAATAGTGCTCAGTCCTATGAAAGTTGATGGCTTAGAAAAATTAGACAAGAATAAGAACTATGTCTTTATGGCTAACCATTCCTCGTTCTACGACATTCCTTGCTTATTTTGGGGTTCCAAACGTATGCTCCATTTTTTATGCAAAGCCGAATTGAAAAAAAGTATCTTCACAGGCTTTATGCTGCGTAAACTTCAAATGATTTTTATAGACAGAGGCAATGCCCAAAAGACGGCTGCAAGTATGCGTCAAGCTGTAGAGTTGATTTCGCAAGGCATGAACATCGCTATTTTTCCAGAAGGCACACGTACAAAAACAGGAGCATTGGGTACATTCAAGAAAGGAGGATTTAAATTGGCTATAAATTCACAAACTGATATAGTGCCAGTAACGATTAAGAATTCGGCGATTGCCTGGTCACGTTCAAACCTAAAATTTAGACCTACGAAAGTCTACATCCACTTTGGCGAGCCAATTTCGGTAGTAGGTCTACACGAGAATGATGCCGCTGATTTAGCATCAACAGTATTTACAATTATCAACGAAGAGTTGGCAAAGAAAAATTAACAGCTATTTTTTGCAGCCATATTGCATGAATGCTCGTGTTGTTTCCTCCTTATAGGACTTAGAAACAGGCACTTCGTTTCCTGGGATATCCATTTCTATTATCAAGCCATCTGGTCCTTTTTTTAGAGCTACCGCATGGTCAACATTTACCATATATGAGCGATGGCAACGAAACAACGGAGTATCTTGAAAATCTTCAGACAAATGCTTTAACGAATTTCGCAGAAGAAAATCAGATAATTTATCTTGATTCTGATACTTTATAATTACATAATTATCCGCAGCTTCTATCCACATCACGCTATCAGCTTTCACTGAAAATTTCAATTCTCCTTTTTCATCCTTAAACTGCAAGACACTTGGTTGCTCAACTGTTATGAGAGGATTTTCCTGAACCTTTTTTTGTAATCTCTGTAAATCAAGTTTTTTTTGTGAAAAAGCAAGATAAAGCCAAGATATCATCGTTGGAATCAGCAAAATAAAAAAGATTGAGAAAAAAGTGCTCCAAAAGAAGTCCACCAATTCTGTACCTCCATTTATATGGGATGTTTTAGGCATTGCATATTTTGCAATTGACGTATATGCAATTGCCATTACCGATATTTCAACAAATACCCACAACGCATACACCCAATAAAAGACTCTATGTTTCTTAGAATAATAATACAACAATATTCGACTAATCACCAAAGTAATAAAGCCTATGAAAACAACAGCAAGCGACCATAGGAAATACTCTAAAGTTGAAACATCGCCCCAAAGCCCTGAAGTAAACGGCTTATATATATTGACAAACAACAAGGCAAATATAGTTACAAATAGTACCTGACTTGCCAAACCTGATTTACTTTTCAAATAATCAGGAATCTCTTTCTGCTGTTGAAATTCTATTAGTTTCATAATAACTTGTCAAGCAAAGGTAAAAAAAATTCTAATCAAAACGAATTGCCTCCGAAGGACTAATCTTTGTAATTAAAACTGACGGTAAAATCAGCATCAACGAAGTTAGTGCAAACGTCACAACATTGAGAGCTACTATATGTAAGGCCGACAATTTTATTGGCACAAACGACATAAAATACACTTCGGGATTTAGCACAAATGGATGAAAGAAATGCTGAATCAAACATAACCCAACACCAACAATATTGCCCCACAGAAGCCCTTTACCTATTAGCAAGCTGCCTACATAAACAAATATTTTTCGAATACTGACATTTTTCGCACCCAAAGCTTTAAGAATACCTATCAATTGCGTTTTTTCAAGAATAATGACCAGTAAACCAGTAATCATGTTCATTCCTGCGACCATAATCATCAGCACGATAATCAGCCACGCATTCATATCTAACAAAGAGAGCCAGTCGAAAATCTGAGGCATCTTTTCTTGTAAAGAAACGACACGAAGTTTCTGCAGATCAGGTGAGACATCAAAGCCAACAATTCCTTGTATGTATTCCTTTTGAAACTCAAGATCTTTATAATCTTTCAAGAAGACCTCATATCCAGTGCATTGATCTGATGTCCAATTATTTAGATTTTGTATATGGCGTATATCGGCCAATATAAAACGATCATCAATCTCGTTAAGATGTGTTTCGTAAATACCCTTGACTACAAACACACGTTTCCGTACTTTTTTGTTTGCATCGTTAGGTACAAACGAAGTGGGAAATTTATCACCGACAGACAATTGCAATAAATCAGCTAACGTTTTAGAGATTACCACGTCGTCGGTTGTGGTATCAGCCGAAAAAGAAAGTAATTCGCCAGCAACAAGATGTTTTTGTATAAAGTTCCAATCGAACGAATTATTGATACCTTTCACTATAATACCACGAGCGGTATTATTAACCTTTATTATAGCTGGTTTCGTCGCATATACTTGTATATGGGTAACATTTTCTTCATTTCGCAAATCCATTTCCAACGACGAATCCGCTGCTATCGGATTTGATTCAAAAGAATTATTTGAATCAAAATTGACAATTTCCAGATGAGACGAAAACCCAAATATCTGCTCTGATATTGTTGATTTGAATCCCAAAATTACTGAAACAGCTATAATCATTACAGCCAAGCCAAGCGCAATAGCAATAATTGCAATGTTGACGATTGGTTTTGAAATATTTGCCGTACTTTTATGCGGTAAAATTTGTTTTGCTATGTATAATTCGGTATTCAATTCGTAGAAATTACAAAGGCAAAGTAACGAAATAGTTTGATATGAAACACGTAAAATTTTTCATTCCAATAATTTGTGCAGCAGCCGTTGCATTTTATGCATTCAGTTACAATCAACCAAGCAAGACACAACAGACAGAATCCGTACTTGCTCAAACTCTTCTACAACCGAGCAGCCCTCACGTGTTTGTTGGCGCCGAACGTACCGATGAATATCTACCTCATCTACAAGGGAAACAAGTAGCAATTGTCGGGAATCAGACATCCATGGTGGGGAAAACCCATTTAGTTGACACACTTTTAAGAAGTGGTATTTCTGTAAAGAAAATCTTTACGCCAGAACACGGATTCCGTGGCACAGACGACGCAGGGGCTTCTGTAAACAATGCAATAGATCATATTACCGGTTTACCTTTAATTTCGCTTTATGGCAAACACAAAAAACCAACTACAGAAGATTTACAAGGAATTGATATTGTTGTATTCGACATTCAGGATGTTGGTGCGCGGTTTTACACGTACATTTCAACCATGCACTATGTGATGGAAGCTTGCGCAGAAAACAAATTGGAATTTCTTGTATTAGACAGACCGAATCCTAACGGATTTTACGTAGACGGTCCTGTATTGAAACCAACGTGCACATCGTTTGTCGGGATGCATCCAGTTCCAATTGTGCACGGAATGACAATAGCAGAATATGCGCAAATGATTAACGGAGAACAGTGGCTGAGAAACGGCGTGCAATGCACATTACGTGTAGTTACTTGTAAAGGTTACGACCATTCTGTAAAATACCAATTGCCTGTAGCACCATCGCCAAACCTGCCAAATATGCAGGCAATTTATTTATATCCGACTTTATGTCTTTTTGAAGGCACAGCAATGAGTGTTGGACGTGGCACAGATTTTCCATTCCAAGTAATTGGTCACCCACAATTTAAAGATTCGTCATTCGTTTTTGTCCCGGAAAGTAAAACAGGCGCATCAAATCCGCTCTATGAATTCAAAAAATGTTTTGGAATTGATTATAGAACTTATCCAACGGATTCTATACATCAATTGGACATTTCCATTTGGAAGTATGCATATAAGAATTTCGGTGGTCAAGAGGCATTCTTCAACCGATTTTTCATAAATCTATCGGGAACACCGGAATTACAACGCTCCCTAGAACTTGGCCTATCGGAAGAGAAAATTCGGGAATCCTGGCAACAAGATTTAGCTTTATTCAAGAAAACGAGAGCCAAATATCTGTTATACAAAGATTTTTAAGAAACCGTGAATCAAAGACAAGATCTACTCCGAATTCTTTTCCTCTTTATTTTGCAATCAAAAAAAATTGACTATTTTTGCACACAATTTTTTACAAACTAATAATTAAATACAATGGCTGTTAAAATCAGATTATCAAGACACGGGCGAAAGGCGAGCCCTTTCTATCACATTGTAGCTGCTGATAGCAGAAGGTCACGTGATGGCAAATTTATCGAGAAAATCGGTACGTACAATCCAACTACAAATCCTGCAACTGTAGAATTAAATTTCGACAGAGCTCTTTACTGGTTGGAAGTTGGTGCAGAAACAACTGACACTGCACGTTCAATTTTGCAAAAAGAAGGTGTTTTGTATATGAAACACTTGAAAGGCGGAGTTAAGAAAGGTGCTTTTGATGAAAAAGCTCTTGAAGCTAAATTCCAAGCTTTTATGGATGCAAAACAAAAGAAAGCTGATGCTTACACTTCTAAGTTAAATTCTGCTGCAGCTTCCGTTGCGAAGAAAAAATTAGAAGAGGAAGTAGAAATCAACAAACAACGTGAAGCTAAAATAGCTGAGAAGAATGCTGCTCTTGCTGCTGCAGAAGAAGCAAAGAAAGCTGAAGAAGCTGCTGCTGCCGCTGAAGCAACTGCAGAAGAAGCTCCTGCTGCTGAAGCAACTGAGACTCCTGCAGAATAGTAGTATTCAGTTTCAACAACTAAAAAATGCTGTCCCAGATGGAACAGCATTTTTTTTGCACCAATCAGTTCTGAATAATTATTCAAGTTGAAAATTTTGAAAGACTATTATCCTTCCATCGTTTACTTTTATACAGAAACTACTACCTAAGGATTCATTCAATGTTCCACACCACCAAGAATGTAAATTAGCTGGTAATGGATATTGTAGATTGTCCGCTTCTATCGGTGTTTCTGGTTGCAAACTAAATATTGAAACCTGTTGACCTTTAAATGATTTAAATTCTGTGTCACTGGACAATGCAGAAAACACACCAGAATCTGTTACGATTTTTGCAGATATTCCCATTTGTTCGTATTCGCTTAACAAAGAAATATTTCCCAACGTATGGTCTTCGCGAAGACCTGTTGCTCCCAATATCGCTATATCACGATAGCCGTGTTCTACAGCCCATTCCACAGCTTTTGTCAAATCGTTGGTTTCTTGATCTGGATTGTGAGCAACTATAGAAGAATATCGTTCCAAAAGTTTTTTCGGTGCTGAATCCAAATCTCCAACTATCACCGTTGCTTGAATACCAAAATCATACAATTTCTTTATTGCTCCATCGCAGCATATCACCGTTGTTGCCTGCTTTAATATTGACAAAGGAACCGTATGCGTTGGGAATTGTCCATTACATAATATCACGCATTGAGAATATGAAAAGAAACTTGTATTACGTTCAAAGGATTTTGCATCGTCGGTTTTTCCTTGTCTTTTATACTGCTTAGTCCACGTAATGATGCCTATGATTGCAGAAACCACATAACATCCGTACAGCAAAATAGTTACATATAGTCCACTTTGAGCATAATAAATAATGGAAATCACATACACAATATCGGAAGCAAGCCAGAAGAACCATTGTTCCAAATACTTTTTTGCCAGCAAAAACGTCGCAATTCCACTACTTGCCGTAATAAAGGCATCAACACCCGCAAAATCGGAACCAGCTAATTGCAACAAGTAACGAATTACGAAAAATAAGTCAACGTATATAATAATGACTACTATCCATAAATTAACATCAAGTCGTTTTATTGGCAATGCATCGTCTGTTTCTTGTTGTCCTTTCTTCCACAAATACAAGCCGTAAATACTCGTTACGATGTAATACACTTGAAATAAAGCGTATGCATACACACTACTTGCAAGGAAACTAATACCCAAAAAGAATGCAGAAATCACATTGAAATTCCACATTACAACTTTTTGATTTATTTGGAAATAGATAACAAACAATCCTGCTATTGTACCTATCAATTCACAAAGACTGTAAATTGTGAAATTTGCAAAATAGTTTTGTACTAAATCAAGCATTTCTAGAATGTATATGTTGCTTTCAACGTATAATTGATTCCTGCCTGTGGGAAATAATATTTCCAAGTATATTCTGTTCCTTGTTCATACCAGTTTCCGCCATAGGCGTTGCTGATGTATTTTTTATCAAGCAGATTATTGATAAGGAACTGAAAATCCAGACTGCTCGTCTCTCCAACTTTCCATACATAACGTGCTTGGAAATCGTGCACGACATATCTCTTTATTTTGCGATCATCGCTGGAAGTATTGTCAAAATACTGCTCACCCACCAATTTACTAACGATTCCTATAGACAATCCTTCCGTCGGGAAGACAATAATTTTATGAGTTGCCACGAAATTAGGAGAGTACGATATGTCGGTTGTGCCAAGTTTTATTTCTTTTTGTAATTCATTTCCTAATTCGTCATATTCCTGAGCATATTCAACATAATCACGGATTTTGTTACGAGAAAATGTAACATTACCACCCCATTCTATTTCTTTAACAGGCCGATAATCAAACGAACATTCTAAACCACGGCGGTAACTGTCCTTTACATTTTCCATAAGAGAATAACCGATAAAATTCAACTTACCTGTCTGCACCAACTGATTATCGTATTTCATACTATAAAGATTCGCAGTAAACAACAATTTTTTCCACACTTTTCTATACCCAATTTCTATATCATACAATGTCTCGTGGTGCAGTTCACGAGTTTGTTCCTGCTTTAAATATTCCGTTATATTAGTTTTTGTTGGTTCACGATTCGCAACAGCAAAGGAGGCAGACAATGTTTGTTTGGCTGGCAGTTTATACACCAAACCGAATTTAGGATTCCAGAAATTCCAATTGCACTCTACATCCAAATCAGACAAATCATAATCACTACCTTCAATATTATACGAAATATTACGATACTGCAAATCCGCATACGTATTTAACTGAGAATTAATGACATAATTTAATTTTCCAAACACATTTAAATCTTTTTTCAATCCAGAATGACGGTAATATGGCTGAGAGAGATCCGTCGTTCCATCGTCTTGAATCCACAATACGTATCCATAATGATTACCGTCATATATGCTATATGAATGACCAAGGGTAAAATCAATTTTCTTTTTCTTGTAAATAAGATTTGCAATGTAACCATAAAAATTATTATCCATACCTTCGTCGCAAACAATGTCGTGAATTGCATTTGAGAAACCATAATCGGCAAGCGATGCATCATCATGATATTGTTCATAATAGCCATTACCATTTGTCCAGAACAACGAGCAGTTAAAAGAGAAAGGCTGCGAATGACCATACTCGTACGATAGGATTCCTCGTTTTTGAATATAATTGTCTGTTTCATTTTCATAGAAACATTCATTGCCATCATCGTCATAATAACGACCAGCTATATTATAGGTAGGATCCACATCATACATTTCCGCAGGTAAACCGTTCCATGTTATGCCTGTAATTTCATCTCCATAGAAAAACAAAGCAGACAGTTTATGTTTTTTATGCATAAATGACAAATTCGCATCAAATGACTGTATGGAGCTTTTGGAACGTTGAATATAGCCATCGGAACGCAGTCTTGAAAAATTGATGCCCAATGTCAATGTTGAATCAATCAACGGTGTACTTGCAGCAACCGCAATTTTTCTCGTTCCGAAAGAGCCAACGACACCGGTAAATTGAAAAGCCGGCTCCAAAGAATTTTCCTTGGTCTCAAAATTTATAGATCCTCCAAACGAAGCCGTTCCATTGGTAGACGTACCAACTCCCCGCTGTACATCTATTTTACCAAGCGTGGACGACAAATCTCCAAAATCAACGAAAAACACATCTTGAGATTCCGCATCGTTCAATGGTATACCATTTAACGTAACATTAATACGTGACATATCGGTACCACGAATACGCATACTGGTATATCCTATGCCTGTACCAGTTTCAGAAGTAGCAACAACCGACTGCATATCTTCCAGCAAAAATGGAATATCCTGAGACACATTTGCAGCGGAAACCTCAGCATCACATAACGTTGTATTCGTAAAAGACATTGGCGTTGGACAGCCCGACACAACCACCATATCAATATCTACAGACTTATCATTTTCCAACATAAAACGAGCCACCAACCGTGTTGGTGCAGAAACAGCAAAAATCTGCGGCTGGTATCCTACATACGAAATCTCTACAGAATCCTTTACTCCCGCAATATTTAATTCAAAATATCCATGATTGTTCGTCAATGTTGATGTTTTACTTTGTAATGCATACACCAATGCAGCATTAATAGGACGGCCAACATTGTCTGTAACAATACCTCTCACGACAGACTGTGAAAATACGCCACAAGCCAGAAATAGAAAAAACAGAAAAATCCCAAACCTTTTCATAACTGAAACAATTGCTATTAAAAAAACATTTGGAATAGAAGTGGATAATTTGCTCGAATTCCTTACGTAGATGTAAATCTCTTCAAGTTCGAGGGTATAATCTCAGCCGATACGGCACCCCTATTCGTTGACGCAAATATAAAAACTTAAACTTAAAACTAATATGCAAGAATAGAAAAAATCGTCCGCAATTAGGGATACTTTATTTGACAATAATTTGACGAACTATTTCAATTTTTCTATCAATCCCTTGATATAGTCAAAATGAGCATCTGTAACAGTAACTAACGGCAAGCGCAAATTATTTTGAATAATTCCCATTATGGACAAAGCCGCTTTAACCCCAGCAGGACTGCCTTCAGTAAACAAACTGTCGGTAAATTCTATTAATTTTAAATGAAGTTTCAAAGCCTCATCATATTTGTTTGCAATGCAAAGACGAATCATATCGGAATACATACGAGGCATCGCATTTGCCGTAACTGATATAGCTCCGTGTGCGCCAAGCGACATATGAGGAACGACTATAGAATCATCACCGCTAAAAATCATAAAATCATCAGGCAAATCTTTTTTTATGTATGTAAACTGCTCTACCGATGGTGAAGCCTCTTTCAAACCAACCACGTTTGGTAATTCGTGTGCAATTTTTATTGACGTATCTGCTGCCATATTGCAACCAGTTCTTCCAGGAACATTGTACGCGATTACAGGTAAAGCACTTGCTTCTGACACTGTTTTGTAATGTTGGAACATCCCGCGTTGGTTTGGTTTGTTGTAATATGGAACAACAGATAAAATAGCATCAAAACGAGTATCAATTTTCGAAGCTTTATCAGCAATCTCTGCGGTATTGTTTCCTCCGCAGCCTACAATCATAGGAAGTTTTTTCGTGTTTCGTTCACATATAAAATCAAGCACGTCTTTTTTCTCACATTCGTCCATTGTAACTGGCTCTCCAGTTGTCCCAAAAACCACTAAAAACTCAACGCCACCATTTACCACATGATCAACAAGTTTTCCCAAAGAATTAAAATCTATCTTGTTATCAGCTGTAAATGGAGTTATAAGAGCAGCTCCCGTACCACGAAATTTATCCTGAATTTTCATTGTTATTATTTAGTCTTTATTTTTGACAAATATACATTGATTTGCGTAATTAAATTCGAAATTGAATTATCTTCTTGCGTATCAATCATCAAATCGTAACGCATATCTTCCTCCACAAATCTTCCAACTTTATACGATGCAACCGATGCCATCAACACATAGAGAAGAGGATATGAATCCTGAGTCGTTATATCGAGCAGAATATCATATTTCGTTCCGATAAAATCATACGCACTCCCTTTTTGCAACTTTCCCGACCACGAAAAATCTTCCACTCCATAGAAATCTGTTTTTACAGTTTGAGGTAAAGCTTGCTGCAAATCGGGATTATCTAAAAAACCGAGCATTGTAACGCGAATATCACCATGAAGCGACTGTACTAATTTTGCAAATTCCGCAACTTGCAAATGAGTATTTTTATCAACCACATCATACAAAATCCCCATGGTTTTTGCATTATCGTAAGTGTACACCTTTGGTTCACGATTGTTTTTTGTCCGCATATTTAACAAAAACGAACCTATGCTTTCTTGTATGACGCCCAATTTTTTCATCGTTGCAATATTACAAAAATACAATGAGTTACAGAGTCGAATAATTAAAAATTATAGAATATCACTACAAGAAAATATAGTAGCTATTCACTACGGATAACTCAAAACTTATTGTACTTTTGCCAATAAAATGATACCAAATGAAAGTAGAAAAGAACAAAGTAGTATCTCTGTCATACACATTATATAAAAATGACGAGAATGGTGAAATTCTAGAAGTATGTAAACCAGAAAAACCGCTTGAATTTGTATTCGGTTCTGGATTATTGTTGCCAAAGTTTGAAGAGAACATCGCAAATCTTGAGTGTGGCGATGATTTCGACTTTGTTTTAACTCCTGCAGAAGCATACGGAGAACGTGTAGAAGATGCGGTAGTTGAGATTTCCATGGATATTTTCAAAGTCAACGGAGAAATTCAAAAAGATATTTTGTTTGTCGGAAGCGAGATTCCTATGCGCGACAATCAGGGAAATCCCCTCACAGGGACTGTTGTCAAGGTTGACGATGCAAAAAATGTAGTGGTAATGGACTTCAATCACCCACTTGCAGGAATAGACCTTTTCTTCTCGGGCAAAGTTGAAGCTGTCCGCGATGCGACAGAAGAAGAATTAACACGTGGTATGCACCATGGATGTAGCGGTTGCCATTGTGGAGGCGACAACAATTCTTGTAGCGGTGGTTGTGGAGACAACAGTGAAAGTGGGTGCTGCGGAAGCTGCCACTAATAAAGGTTAGTAAAAAAGATGAGGCCGGAGCTTCATCTTTTTTATTTATCCATCATCTTGATTTTCAATATATTTTGTGTCTCTGCCGAAACTGCATAGTTTTGACTAATCCGATACCCAATCAACCATACTATTTCACCCGCCGATTCTACTACATATATAGAATCCTTTTTATGCAATGGTACTTTGGCATCTATGAGATAATCGCTGATTTTTTTCTTGCCTTTCATACCAAACGGAACAAAACTATCACCATTTTGCCATTTCCGAACAATCAACGGAAATTTCAACTTATTTGTATCCAGCGAAGCAACTGAAGGGGATTTTTCTAAGACGAAAGTTTCCCGTCCAACACGCGATATCAACAAATCCATTTGTGCGACCGTCACTTGAGTCATTTGCTCCGTAATCAGAATTTCGTCATCGAATTGTACTGACTTTTTATGCACATACAATGTATTTCTATCGTGCGTGGCAACATAAGTATCTGATTCAAATTGTTTACCCGACTGCGATTCAAATGAATGATATATTTGCGACACCACATCAGCATTAAAGCCATACGGGTACAATATTTCAAACAAAATAGTTTCAGAATGGGAATGTTGTTGTAACAATTGTTCATCTATGGCAACACCATCCTCCATTACTCTACAACAACGTTGTTTTTCCACATCAACCGCTTCCGAATAAAGAGCATACGTTTCACGTAAATGCAACATCGATGTCGTAACAGACTGTACAGCCTGAGGTGATATTTTTTTTAATTCTGGAAGAATTATGTTACGTATCTTGTTTCGTACAAAATCGTTAGACAAATTGGAAGAATCCACACGATACGCCAATCCAGACAGATTGGCAAACTCTTCTATTTCTAAACGGGAAACCTCTAACAGTGGTCTTACAATGTTTCCATTTTTGATAGGGATTCCTGTCAGCCCCTTAATACCGGACGAACGAAGGAGATTTATAAAAAATGTTTCCACGCTATCATTTTGATTATGAGCAATGGCAACATGCGTATATCCGTGTAATTCTATCAGTGTCCGAAACCATTCATAACGAAGATTACGAGCAGACATTTCTATAGATTCCTTATTTTCCTTAGCGCATTCGCTCGTTTCAAACGTGCGGACATGAATTGGTATTTGTAATTTTTGAGCAAATTTTTCAACAAACAACTGGTCTCCATCCGATTCTGCACCACGTAGTTTAAAGTTACAATGCGCAATAGAAACGGCATACCCTAATGAATGTAAAGCATAAACTAGTACCGTAGAATCAACACCACCACTTACACCCACCAGTATATTGCTATCCTTAGTGAACAAATTATTTGTTTTTATGGTCAACTGTACTTTGCTCAAAAAATCACCACGTTCCATATCCTACAGCACTTTATAATTTGGGATTTCTTTTAAAAAAGTATACGTTTTGTGCTCAACATCTATTTCGCACGCGTAGTGAGTTAAGCCATTCGTTACGAGCAGATAACGGGATTTTAACAGAATATTATATTGCGCTATCTGTTCAAAAACCTCTTGCGTTATTTTTACTTCAGGAGCCTTACATTCGGTAACTAAGAATACAGAACCATCAGAATTATAGCAAACAATATCTGCACGACGTTTCATTTTCTGATATTCCATCCCCACTTCCACATTCATCAAGGATGAAGGATATTGTTTTTGTTCCAAGAGCAAATGCACCACGTGTTGACGAACCCATTCTTCAGGAGTGAGTTTTACGTATTTTTTACGGATTACATCGTATATGCAAACAAAATCCTGTTCTTTTTTCAAACGAAAATCAAAAGTGGGAAGATTTAGTTCGTACATTTTTATTACTTTTACTTTGCAAAGGTACAACAAGTTTCTTTTGTCTATCATTATGAATTATCAAGAAATTCTTTCGGACTTAAAGCAGAAAAAATATTATCCGATTTATGTTTTACAAGGTGAAGAACCATATTACATAGATTTGATTTCTGATTATATAGAACAAAACATATTAACGGAAGAAGAAAAAGATTTTAATCAAACCATAGTGTACGGCAAAGACACGTCCGTTGAGCAAATCATCACTATGGCACGTCGCTATCCAATGATGGCAAATTACCAAGTCATTATTGTAAAAGAGGCGCAAAACATCCAATTTGTTAAACGTGGTGGGAAAAGCAAAAGTGAGGACGATGAATCAAACGAACAAAGTGAAGAATCCATCAGCGCCAGTTCCTCCGCACTCGTACAATATGCGGAAAATCCTTTAAAATCTACAATTCTTGTCATTTGCAACAAATACAAAAAAATTGACGGGACGTCAAAATTTATGAAAACCGTTGCAAAAATGGGATGCGTGTTTACATCCGACAAAATCGCGGACTGGAATCTTGCCCAATGGATAGAGAACTATCTCCGTGATGAAAAACTTGATTTTGACTATAACATTCCAAATCTTCTTGCAGAATATCTTGGCAGCGATTTGCAGAAAATAGCCAACGAAATCACAAAATTACGCAATGCCGTGCCCGGATTAAAACGGGTTACCGCCGACATTATTGAAAAATATATCGGTATAAGCAAGGAATACAATGATTTGGAATTGGTGGATGCATTCGCTGCACGAAACGCAGAAAAAGTATTCCGCATCATAAACTATTATGCGTTGAATCCCAAAGACAATCCTCCACAACGAACAATTCCAATGTTGTTTTCGTTCTTCAAAAATATTTTAATCCTACATTACAATCTACAGAGGGGCGATGATGAATTGAGCAAAATTTTAGGTCTTAATAAATTCATCATAATAAAAAAATATAAACCCGCAATGAGGAACTACCCTGCAATGAAAACATTCAAAATCATCTCCTTACTAAGAGAATATGATTTAAAGACCAAAGGCGTAAATGCAGGAAACGCAACGCCGCAGGATTTAATGAAAGAATTGGCAATAAAAATACTTGTATAATGTCAAAAAAGATATTGTACATAGTTCCCCATCGATTTGACCGTAGCCCCGGGCAGCGTTTTCGTTGCGAGCATTTCATTCCTATACTCAAAGAACATAGTTACGAAATTACCTATTCAAATCTGCTGACAGCCAAGGATGACAAGTTTTATTACCAAGAAGGAAAATATTGCAGAAAAGCCCTCATTTTCTTCAAAACATTTCTTCATCGTTGTTTTGATGTTTTGCGCGCGCACAAATATGATTGCATTTTCATTTACCGCGAAGCTTTCATGATTGGTACGACTCTGTTTGAACGCGGATTAAAAAAATCCCATAAACCTATTGTTTTCGACTTTGACGATTCAATTTGGATTCAGGATATTTCAGACGGAAATAAAAATCTTTCGTGGATGAAACGAGCAGGGAAAACAGATGAAATCATTCAATTAGCAGACTTAGTCATTGTCGGCAACAATTATCTTGCCGAACACGCACAACAATTTAATGACTCTGTTGCCATAATTCCAACGACAATCAACACAAATTATCATAAGCCAACAGAAAAAGAAAAAAAACATTCCGTTTGTATAGGATGGACTGGCAGCGAAACTACCATACGGCATTTCAAGCTGATTATTCCTGTACTGAAAAGACTTAAAGAAAAATACGGAGATTCTGTTTCATTCATTCAAATCAGCAATATTCCGTATGAATGCCCAGAAATCGGATTAGAAACCATAGTATGGAACGCCCAAGATGAAATTAAGCAACTGCAAAAAATTGACATAGGTATAATGCCGCTGCCGAATGACGCATGGTCGAAAGGTAAATGTGGATTTAAAGGTTTGCAATATATGGCGTTGGAAATTCCAACAATAATGTCTCCCGTTGGTGTGAACAATGAAATCATACAAGACAAAGAAAATGGATTTTTTGCGACAACCGACGACCAATGGTTTTCTGTGCTCTGTGAACTTATCGAAAACCCTGAAATACGGGAAAGCATCGGTAAAAAAGGACGGCAAACTGTAATAAATCGTTATTCCATAGACTCACAAAAAGACAAATATCTTTCACTTTTTGACAATCTTACCAATCAAAGGTAGTGAATGATGCTCATAATAATAATATGGTACATTGAGAGCACCAAATCCTTCATAAAACCGCCTTACACCAGGTAATTCCGAGCCCTCAAAATCCACGACGAACTTCGTTCCCGCATATTTTCTGATTACAAAATCCAAAAGCATAAACATAGCATTCGTCTGTTTTCCAACCTCCGTACTTATTGGCAGCATATAATATAACCGGTCAACAGTTTTAAAAAACAACGCAACCGACAGCACTTCTCCATTACCTTTAACCATATAAGCCTCTATTTCAGATTGACGTACAAGACTTTTAATCTGATTACGGTATGGAACATACAAATTACGTTTGTCCAAGAAAAAAAAGCAATCAAGGCAAGCATCTTTGTTTTCCGCTTTACTACAAATCAAAGAATGTCCCTGCGCTTTTTTTATATTGCGCTTGGTATTTTCTGTGTATGCAGCCGACAACTCTTCGTACGGTTTCTCTAGATTAAGACAATAATTGCGTCGTTGAATAACGCCGTCAAAAAGCGGCTTAGATAAACACAACCGAATACTAACATATTGAGTGATTTTGGAACGAAACAAACTCACTTCATTCTCCGACAAATTCCGGCAAGAATAAATATCATATTGTTGCGAAAGAATAGGTTGCACCAAATAGCTAAGAAAAAATTTTTTCTTCACTGGCAGGGGAAAAACCGCCTCATAGTCATTAAGAATCAGTCCTTCCCAATCGGGACAAGTACAATCAAGATAATACGACAAAGCATACACAAAGGGGTTTGATGAGCCATGCACCAAATTATCCCATCGATTTTTGTCAATATCCCGATTGTGTAATGTTTGTATCACCTACGACGTGCTTTTTTCTTTGCTGCCCGTTTACTTTTCATCGGCATTTGGTGGTGATTATAAGCCTCTGATTTCTTTTTCGACTTTTTCATTTTTTTCAAAGTCGCCTTGTCCTGAATCTCTTTATGATGTTTTTTATATTCTTTTTCTTTTCGTTTTTCACGATGCTTAATCATACGTTTTTGCGCACTCTCAGAAGAATTCTGTTGAATCTGAGTTTCCATACGCACTTCTTCCTGTATTTCCGTATCATATTCATCGGAATCGTCTGGTGGAATATAACTTTTTTTATGCCTTCCCTGAGCGTCAACAACAGAACAAGAAAGCATTAAGACCGTAAGCATTAAAAGTATTCTTCGCATAATTCGTTTAAAATTTAACAAATATACACAATTTATAGAAGTGAAAAGAGATTATCAATTAGTGACTAACAAAAATCACACGACGTTTTTTTGAAAAAAAAACTTGTTGAGCATTGTAATTCAAGAAAAACGATTACTTTTGCGTCTTGAATAAAGATTTAGAGAAAAATATAATATTATGTATTTAACGACTGAAAAAAAGGCTGAATTAATAAAGAAATACGGTAATTCAACAAAAGATTCTGGATCAGCAAAATGTCAAATCGCAATTTTCACGGAGAAAATCAACGCATTGACAGAAAAGATGAAAGAAAATCACAATGATTTCGTTACCCAACGTGCTTTGTTAAAATTGGTTGGTAAAAGACGTAACTTACTAGCATACGTAAAGAACCACGACATAGAAGAATACCGTAACTTAATCAAAGAATTGAATATTCGTAAGTAATTTTACGAGACAAAATCTATTAGTGGGAAGGCAATTTTTTCAAGTTGCCTTTTCCTATTTATAATAGGTCTTATATTTAAGAATTTATACACACAAAAAAATTACGATATGTTACAAGTTTTTAAGAAAGTAATCACTTTGAGTGATGGTCGTACTATCGAAATCGAAACTGGTAAGTTGGCAAAACAAGCTGACGGTGCAGTTGTCGTAAAAATGGGTGACACAATGCTTTTGGCTACTGTATGTAGTGCGAAAGACGCTGTTCCTGGTACTGATTTCATGCCACTCACAGTTGAGTACAAAGAAAAATTCGCTTCCTTTGGAAGATTTCCGGGTGGATTCACGAAACGAGAAGGAAAAGCTTCAGATTATGAAATTTTAACAGCACGTTTGGTTGACCGAGCTTTGCGTCCTTTGTTCCCAGACAATTATCACGCAGAAACATTCGTAAATGTTTTGTTGATTTCTGCCGATGGAAAAAATCAACCAGATGCTTTGGCTGGTCTTGCTGCCTCAGCGGCTTTGGCTGTTTCAGACATTCCATTTGGAGGTCCAATTGCAGAAGTTCGCGTTGCTCGTGTTGATGGAAAATTGGTTATTGATCCAACTTTCGAAGAAATGGAACGCGCCGACATCGACATCATGGTTGGTGCTACATACGATAACATTTTGATGGTTGAAGGTGAGATGAACGAAGTCTCTGAAGCAGAAATGCTTGAAGCTTTGAAATTCGCTCACGAGGCAATCAAACCAATGTGTCTTGCTCAAAATGAATTGATGGCTGAAGTTGGTAAGACTGTTAAACGTGAATATTGCCACGAAGAAAATGACGAAGATTTAAAACAAGATGTTTGGAACAAGTGTTATGACAAAGCATACGCTGTTGCTGCATCAGAAAATACCAACAAACACGAACGCGAAGCTAACTTCTCTGCCATTAAGGAAGAATATCTTGCTGCAATGGATCCAGAAGAAGCTGCTGCAAAAGCAGAAATGGTTAGCCGTTACTACCACGCAGTTGAAAAAGAAGCAATGCGTCGTTGTATTTTGGATGAAGGAAAACGTCTTGATGGTCGTAAAACAACTGAGATTCGTCCTATCTGGTGCGAAGTTGGTTATTTACCAGGACCTCACGGATCAGCAATCTTCACTCGTGGTGAAACTCAATCATTGACAAGTGTAACTCTTGGAACAAAACAAGATGAAAAGATTGTTGATGAAGTGTTGATGCAAGGTCACGAAAGATTTTTGTTACACTACAATTTCCCTCCATTCTCAACAGGTGAAGCAAAAGCACAACGTGGCGTTGGCCGTCGTGAAATCGGCCACGGACACTTAGCTTGGAGAGCTCTTAAGAGAATGATTCCTGAAGACTATCCATATTGCGTCCGCGTTGTTTCCGATATTATGGAATCTAACGGATCTTCATCAATGGCTACTGTATGTGCTGGAACTCTTGCACTTATGGATGCTGGTGTTAAGATTAAGAAACCAGTTGCGGGTATCGCAATGGGATTGATTACCGACAAAGGAAACGTTAAATGGTCTGTTCTGTCTGATATTCTTGGTGATGAAGACCACCTTGGCGATATGGACTTTAAAGTAACTGGTACCGCTGATGGTATTACTGCTACTCAAATGGATATCAAGGTTGACGGTTTGTCGTACGAAGTTTTGGAAAAAGCTTTGAACCAAGCAAAAGAAGGTCGTTTACACATACTTGGTAAAATCACTGAAACGATAGCAGAACCACGTGCTGATTTGAAACCACACGCTCCAAGAATTGAAACTTTGAAGATTGGTAAAGATTTTATCGGTGCTGTAATTGGTTCAGGTGGTAAAAACATCCAAGAATTACAAGCTCGCACAAACACAACTATTTCAATTGAGGAAGTTGACGGATTTGGAATTGTTGAAATTTCTGGTAATAACAAAGAAGGAATGGATGCTGCAAAAGAATACATCCTTGGTATTTCTCAGGAACCAGAAGTTGGCAAGGTTTACAAAGCAAAAGTTAAATCTATCGTTGAATTTGGTGCATTCTGCGAATTCTTGCCACAAAAAGACGGATTACTCCACATTTCTGAAATAGCTTGGGAACGTGTAGAAAAAGTTGGCGACTATTTGAAAGAAGGCGACGAAATTGAGGTTAAATTAATCGGTATTGAAAAAGGTAAATTCAAATTGTCGAAGAAAGTATTGACAGAAAGACCTCCTCGTCAACCAAAACCAGAAGAACAAAAATAATTGTTCAAAACAACATACAAGAAAAGGCTATCGGAAACGATAGCCTTTTCTTTTTTATAACAATATTGCTACTTTTGTAAAAAACAAAAATGAATTTATTTTATTCAACTATAATAGACGGCAACACGGCAACGTTGGTAGATGACGAGGCAAAACACTGCGTTAAAGTTCTCCGAAAAACTGTCGGTGACAACATACATATTATTGACGGATGCGGAAATCTCTATGTCGCCACCATCATTTCCATAGGGAAGCACGACTGCGTCTGTAACATTATAGAAAGAACCACAAATTTTGGTAACCACAACTATTATTTAAGGATGTGTGTTGCACCAACCAAAAACATTGACAGATTTGAATTTTTTGTAGAAAAGGCCGTAGAAATTGGCGTAGATGAAATAATACCTATTTGCTGTGAGAATTCCGAACGTAAGGTTTTAAAACTGGACAGAATCGAGCGAATCGTACTTTCCGCTATGAAACAATCATATAAAGCGACGATGCCGAAGATAGCAGAATTAACCAACGTTAACGAAGTTCTTTCTGCTCCATACGACGGATTAAAATGCATTGCTCATTGCGAAAATCAAGAAAAAGTGTTATTACGTGATAAAGCAAACAATTCACAAGAAGTAACAATTCTCATTGGACCAGAAGGTGATTTCAGTTTGGATGAAATCGAAAAGGCAAAGCAATATGAATGGATTCCTGTAAGTTTAGGAGAAAGCAGATTACGAACAGAGACTGCGGCTATTGCTGCCACACATACTATAAACCTCCTAAACCAATAGAAACCAAGACAAGTTTCCAATAAGATAAAAACAACGCATAATTGCTTTTATAGATTAGCTGCAAGCATAAAAATAAGTCCGCAAATAGAGAATGTATCTGCATGATTCAACAATTCCAAAATTCATTATCTATTTTTAGAAAAAATTTCTAAATATATTTTGCAGTATAGAAAGAATACGTATATTTGCACGTCTAAAAAATCAGACTGGTGTGGTAGTTCAGCTGGTTAGAATATCGGCCTGTCACGCCGAGGGTCGCGAGTTCGAGTCTCGTCCACACCGCAGAAGCTCAACGAAAGTTGGGCTTTTTTTATGTAGCTATAACAACCTAAGACGTTTCTATAGGGCACAAAAAAAGCCGAGTGAAAACTCGGCTTTTTTTGTATATCGTTCTACTATTAGTAATTCAAATATTGCAAGAATGAAATCATTAAACCAACAGATTGGAAATCATGAATTTTACCATAGAAATTATTTGTTTCATCGCTTTCAACAGTATTGTTTGACAAAGATGAATTTTGTACAAATGAAGCTTTGAAATTGATTTCTCTGCAATAGTAATGTTTCCCGAAGAATTTTACACCAAATACAACAACAGGTTGAATACAACTGTACTTAATACCAGGATTGTTTGCCCCACTACCCTGTGAACCATGAGCATTCTTTCCAAGGTCATACACAGGTATATCTTTATTTAGAGGGAACATAACATATTCAGCACCAACACCCAAAGAGAAACCTGTTTTTGCTCTTGTTGAAACCGTAGAAGCCGCTCCTGAATTAAAATCAAGAGTTAATGGCAAGCGCAACATTGCCGCATTTCCACCACCTGTTTCATTACTTGAGTGACCAAAGCCAAATGAAGGTCTAAATGCCAAATCAAATGATGAGTTATTAGTCATTTCCAAGAAATTGATTCTGGCAACACCCATCAATGTTGCATAACTAATATGTAAATTAGAAAATTCCTGTTTTACACCAGAAGGTAATTGGAAATTACCCGTAACATTTGTTACATCCGCACCGATTGTTCCACCAACTTGAAAGAACAATCTCTCTCCAAAACCTCCATGACCAGCGAAAGCTGTTCCCGAAAACAACCCTAAACAAACAACTAATTGTAATAAACGTTTCATAATCAATAAATTACTTTTACATTCCTATTCCTAAAAAACAATAAAATCAATAATCTTTTTTCTACCAGCTTATAGACTTTTACTATTTTCTTGTCAAATGTATAAAAATCTTCTTGTATTTCCTCATATTGAGAGATAAATTAACACTGCCAAAAATTTTTTTTCTTATATGATTAGCTCTTGTATAAAAATTCACTCAATTACAAAGCCTTACCAATCAACTTTTGATAATTTTTTATGGTGCCT
Source organism: uncultured Bacteroidales bacterium (assembly GCA_937892155.1). Taxonomy (GTDB): domain Bacteria; phylum Bacteroidota; class Bacteroidia; order Bacteroidales; family UBA1715; genus UBA1715. Next base: position 140,035 of record CALAUG010000031.1, read on the forward strand.
TGATAATACTTAACTTTATCATTTTCAGCTTGTTTGATACTTTTCCGATAATCCATATACTCCTTGTGACGATAATTTTCCATAGAATTATCATTTTGAAGCATTTTCACCATATCCTTATACAAGGTCACATCGCCAGACAAACAAGTTGACATATTATCATCAAATTTCGTAATATCCTCTATCTGTTTTGAAATACGATCCAACTGGGCATTCATACGCAAAGCCATTTTCTCATACAAATCATCTTCTCCGTAATCATTTGACAACAGGACCTTAGCAGATTTCAACATTTTAAATGCTGCCAAATTCTCATTCACATAGTTCTGTAAAATATCGAACAAAACAGGAATACGTTCGGTCATTAACTCTATAGTCGGATCTGTATATGTTTCATTAATGTCACCAACAACCTCAAACACATCAAAAAAGCCTTTCTTAAAGACATATTTATCGGAGAAATAAACCAACGACAAATTGCTTCCCTTTTTATCCAAATAGCGCGACAAACTCAGCAATTCCTTATTACACAAATCCGAGGCATTTTGCTGCTGACTATAAATAGTATCAATATTGCGATTTTCCAACGGAGCAATCAATGAATCAAAATCAGCAAGCAGCGATTTACAGCGGTCCATTTTATCATACACTTCGTTTATCAACGCAGTTCCTTGCTCCAAATATTCCTTATTCTGAATCATTGGGCGGGACAAATCAATAATGTCACGCAAGGCATATTTGCCGTTATTTTTCGCTATGTAGGATTGAATTTTTTTATTCTGCGAATTAATTTTTCCCAAAGCACGAACCTGCTGACTATTAACCTTGGACTGCGTACTGATTTTTTGCGACAGCATTTTATTCGACTCTATCAAATGCGTTTTCCAGTTTTCACTTCTTTTCTGTTTTGCATCAAATTCCTTAGCATTATTTTGAGTGGCAATATAAAACAACGAATCTGCAATATTCGAATAATTCCAAGCCTTCTTCGTTTCATCCAACGGAGCAAATATTTTTCCCTTTTCTTCCAAATAGTAGGTATTGAAGAAATTCTTCAACGCAAAATAATAATACAACGCTTTTGTATACTGATTTGCCGGATTAGCTTCCTCACTTTTTTCCGCTACATAGACATACTTCTCCGTAGCAGACAAATTTGCGAAATCACTGACAAACGATGAATTGCTCAACTCATCAGGATTACGTTCCAAATATGCTGTTACAGCAGAATCTCCGGCAATAAAATAACTCATCGACATAGGAAACTTCATCAACTGGAAAAGATCAGCCGCAGGCATCAAAGTATGTAAACTCTTTTGTGGAGAAATATACAAATAGCGAGGATTGTATTCTTTAACAGCCTTTAAATGAGAGGCATACGGGATTCTAAACAATGTCCAGAAAACATTTGCAAACGGAGCGACTACAGAAACTACCTTGCACGAAGCATTCGCCAAATCCATTATATACCACGAATCCGACAACTGTACCAATGCCCATGCATATTCTGTACGCACCAACGTATCACCGGGAAGACAGTCAAAATCTCTACTATAACCAGGGACGTACACTGCAGGTATCCTCTGCGTTTTGCACATTTCCACAAACAGTTTTACGTAGCCATCACTCAATGCCTTGCGCGAACGCAATATTTTTTTCAGGGTTTTATTTTCGGCAGGTCTTTTTTCGTATTCTGCATAATCCAATTTGATATTTTTACAAATCCAATACGAAAATGCCAACACCTTTTCTTCATCGGACACGCACGGTTTTGCTAAAGCAGACGCAAGCGTTTCAACTTTCTTTGCGTTGACACGCGCCACAAAACGAGCATTCTTATATATATATGCCGTATCTATTTGCGCAGATCCCCCCGATGACAATCCTAAACAAAATACTATTGTTACTATCGACAGAATTAAATTCCTCATAGTTAGTGCATTATAAAAAAGCGCACCAATATACACACTTTTTGAACAAGTTGCAAACATTTTGCAGTTAATAATAACAAAAAGGATTTGAGATTTATACACACGGGACTACACTACCACCTTTAAGTGCTACACCATGTGCATTATTCCACCAAATATGAGATTTCTTCCTGAGAGAATGGAATTGTTTGTTCGTCTGGAATAAAATTCGCAACCAACTGACTTTTACGCTGTTGCAATTTTTGAATTTTCTCTTCTATAGTGTTTTCCGAAATGAATCGATATACAGTCACATTGTTGGTCTGCCCAATTCTATGCGCACGGCTTACCGCCTGGTTTTCCACCGCAGGATTCCACCAAGGATCCAAAATAAACACGTAATCCGCCTGGGTTAAATTCAATCCTACACCACCAGCCTTTATGGAGATTAAGAAGATTTTACAATCTTCATCATTTTGAAAATCCTTAATAACCTCTTCTCGCTTCTGGGTACTTCCTACCAAATACGCATACTTAATACCTTCCTTCTGAAAATGCTCTTTAAACAAATCCAAATGCGACACAAAGGAAGAGAATATCAACACTTTATGGTGGTGAATAATGTTTGGCAGCATACGAAGAACCTCATCAAATTTTCCAGAAGAACCGTGATTTGCACCGACCAATGCCGGATGGTTCGCCAACTGACGTAAACGCATCAACGCCTGAAGCACGTTGATTGTGGATTTTTGGAACGTTTCATTTTCTATCGACTCGTAAATCATATTACGAACCTTAGATTTTTCGGTCTCATACATTTTTTCCTGCGTTTCCGACATTTTACAGTAACGAATCTGCTCGGTCAACGGTGGCAAATCTTTTGCAACCTCCTGTTTCTCCCGACGGAAGATAAATGGCTTGACGATCTTCTGCAAACGGCTTGCAATTGCTTCGTCGTGTCGCTCTATGCCCTTCACGAAATATTCCTTAAAGAACTTCAAACTCCCGAGCATTTCCCTATTCACGAAATTCAGCTGCGTCCACAAATCCGTCAATGTGTTTTCTATTGGCGTACCTGTCAGCAACAATTTCCTATCAGAGGTCAGTTTCAGTACACTACTGTATATTTTTGAACCCGGATTTTTAATCATCTGGCTTTCATCAAGAACAATATAATAGAACGGGAACTTTTCAAAACTCTCTATATCGTTACGTAACAAGCCGTATGTGGTAAGAATAATATCGAAATCATTGAAGTAATCAAACGATTTATTTCGCTCATTACCAATGTATTTGAACACTTTTATAGATGGTGCAAATTTCTCAAATTCGTTATACCAGTTATACACGATAGATGCTGGAGATACAATCAAACTTGGTTTGTGCATTCCTTGTTCTTTCTGAACATTCTGCACTTTTTGAAGCAAAGCGATTGTCTGCAAAGTTTTTCCAAGCCCCATATCGTCAGCCAAACAGCCACCAAAATTATTGGCGTGCAGGAAGCACAACCAACGGTAACCTTCTACCTGATACGGACGTAACGTCGCGTTGATTTCTTTTGGGACCTCGTTGTCCTTCAAACCATTTGTTTCTATGTGAACCAAACGTTCCTTCATTGCATCGGACAACTTTATCGGCAGACGCTGTATTGTTTTGTAATGAACAGTACGTACCGAAAAATAGTCCATGTTGCCATTTCTTGTCGAGAACAAAAAAAGGTCTTTATATTTTGCGAACCATTCTGTAGGAATTATACCAATTTGATTATTAGGCAGTTGCACAACCGGGTCCTCGTTCAAAATATTTTTACGGAGTTTTTTGAACGGAATCTTGTAATCGCCAAATATCACAACGGCACGAACATCAAACCAGTCGATTGAATCAGAAAGGACTTCCATCTCAAGTCTGGCCTGAAGATTTTGAATTTTTTGATCAGAGACGTCGTAGACATCCATTGCGTATGAATCAAACAACGTCTTACTTTTTTGTACCGCGCTGAGAATTGAAAAATATCCGTCCCCGTCAGCTTCCTGTGGTCTCCACAAGCCATTCTGATTTGTCCAACCAATACTCTCTATATCGTGTATGAATTTTTTTTCAAATTCTACATCCCGCAAAATTCTCTCATACTTCGGCGAACCAGCCTCCAATTTATACTCAACAAAGAATTCACGTTCATCAGCAAAATCTTTCAATTCATTATTGCGATATTTTGCACAGAATTCCACTCCCGCATTTCCTTCAACATCTCTCACAATAGTTGCAGAAAGCGTTGGGACTACCTTCACATCTTTTAGTTCAAAGCCAGAAACCTCAACGTTATAATTTCTAATGGCATTCAAAATTACATTGTCAAACCATGTAATTTTATCCATCACATTCGGTACAACTACTTTTTCGCTTTCTATAAATTTCTCAAAAATTCTTCCATTTATATTTTTGAAATGGTAGAACGTATTACCAATCTGCACCGCACTTGGCGAATTCGCCAACATAACAAAACGCTGTCTGTACAATTTCACATCCTTTCCATCGACAACGATACGGAATTTGCGTTCCAAATTATCTCCGACTTTATTGTAGATAAACGTGACCTCCGGATCAGACTCACAGATTTTTATTAAATCCTCTGGATAGAAATTAGCGCCTTTAACCTTGTTGTAGATAGGAATATGATGTTCTCTAGCCAGCAAAAATGCCTCGGCAAGATATTTTTCCACATACGGACGAATAGTGACATTAAAGATTTTCTTCTGGTCCGGATATTTTCTATCGCGTTCCCGAATTTTTTCAAAGAAATTCTTTCGGGTATCCTTACTATGTGCAATACCTTCCTGCTTATATTTTTCAAACAAATAGGTTTCATCGCAATGCGACAGAGCTTCTATTATATCTACTTCGTGTTTCGCAAGGTATTTCTTGTTCGTTGACGGCGTTAAATACTCCGACGTTTGGAAAAATTCATAGCCATCTTCCTTTTTTAATTCAAAAGAAGATAAAACCCAACCTAAATTGGTATTTTCTTGCAATATGAGTGCAAACTGAAATTCCATAAGTCTTCGCAAGAAACAAAGTTACAACATTTACATGAATAAAAAAGTTGAATATTGATTTTTTATTAACAATTCTCTTTACCTTTGACGAACTATGCGGTATTTCATTCATTTAGCATATAACGGAACCAGATTTTGTGGCTGGCAAATCCAACCGCATTCGCCTTCCGTGCAGGAAACAATAGAGAAAAATCTCAGTAAAATACTTGGTGAATCCATAAGCATTGTTGGTGCCGGTCGTACCGATTCGGGTGTTCACGCATCGTGCTATTATGCTCATTTCGAAACGACAAAAGAATTTGATTTACAAGATATTACCTACAAATTAAACAGAATTCTCCCATATGATATTGTTATTTACAATATCTACGAAGTTACAGACGACCTGCACGCACGGTTTTCCGCACTATCACGGACATACACGTATACTATTACGAACATAAAAAATCCGTTTGCAAACGAAACGGAATATTACTATCACACCCAACTCGATGTTGAGGCTATGAATGCAGCCTGTACATATCTTATTGGCGAAAAAGATTTTACAAGTTTCAGTAAGCTGCACACGGACGTCAACAATAACATCTGCACGGTTACCGAAGCACGCTGGGAACAAAACGGGACGAAACTTATATTTACCATTTCGGCGAACCGATTTCTCCGCAATATGGTCCGTTCCATAGTTGGTACAATGCTAGATATTGGAAAAGGAAAAATCTCTACCAACGATTTCGTAAAAATCATTGAAAGCAAAAACAGACAGAATGCCGGGCAATCAATACCAGCATGCGGCCTAAGCCTCTGCAATATCATCTATAGAGATTAGGATTATAAAGACTATTATTTTTGTACTTTCTCCAGCACCAATACTGTGTGATTCGGAATATACAAATGATTATAATGTTCCGCGTACATACCTTCTTCCACAGGTATTGAGAAATACGACATTTCTTCATCCACACGGAGTAGACCGCCATATTTTTTCGAATCGTTAGTCAGGACAATCTTATACTCGCCAGCAGGCATTGCAATGCCATATCCTTCAAACGATTTTGTTGGATTGAACGAAAATACAAAATACAATCCGTCACGTTCAAAAGCCAATATCTGATCCTGATTGTTATCGTGTATAAAACGAGGTTTTTCGCTAAAGAAATTCGGATGACTATTTATCAAGGCAATCATATCCTTGTCGAATTCAGCCAAAAATTTATAACGAAGATTTTCATCCTTCTTCAAACTCCACTGACGACGGGCATACTGATACGACCAGCCATTACCTTCACGAGGGAAATCTATCCATTCTGGATGTCCAAATTCATTTCCCATAAAGTTCAGGTAGCCGTTTTGTGCAGTTGCAATCGTCATCAAACGAATTTCCTTATGCAGTGCCATTCCCCTATCAATCACCAAACTTGGAATAGCAACGTGCATACAATAATACATTTCCTTATCCATCAAACGGAAGGCAATTGTTTTATCTCCCACCAGAGCCTGATCATGAGATTCGGCGTACGAAATCACTTTTTCATCTACACGTGCCTGAGTCAGTTCGTAATACATATTACCAACCTGCCAGTCCTCGTCACGGTAGTCTTTCAGAAGCTTAATCCAATAATCAGGGACACCCATAGACAAGCGGTAATCAAAACCGTACCCGCCTTTTTCCATACTTGCCGCCAGGCCAGGCATACCGCTCATATCTTCGGCTATCGTTATTGCAGATGGTTTTACTTCGTGTATAAGTTTATTGGCCAATGCCAAATATGTAAGTGCATCGTCGTCTTCATTACCATCAAAATACCGTTCGTAGCAATCAAAAGCACGTCCCAATCCGTGATCCCAGTACATCATACTCGTCACGCCATCGAAACGGAAACCATCGAAATTGAAATCTGCAAGCCAATATTTACAATTTGAAAGCAGGAAGTGAACCACCTCATTCTTTCCGTAGTTGAAACATTTAGAATCCCAGGCACCATGTGTTCCCTTCGGTCCCTTATGGAAAAACTGATAATCCGTACCATCATATTTCCCCAAACCCTCCACGGTATTCTTAACCGCATGTGAATGAATCAAGTCCATAATGACACGCAATCCCATACCGTGTGCAGTGTCAATCAATTCCTTTAATTCCTCGGGAGTGCCGAAACGCGACGACGGAGCAAAGAAACTTGAAACGTGGTAACCAAAGGAGCCGTAATATGGATGTTCCTGTATTGCCATCAACTGCACCGTATTGTAGCCAGCTTCCTTTATTTGTGGCAATATATTTTTAGTAAATTCCACGTAAGTACCAACCCTATATTCTTCGGTTGCCATACCAACGTGTGCTTCATATATTAGAGGCGCCTGTTCTATGTTTGGAAGAGGATTTTTCCATTGGTACGGTTCCACGTCCCAAATCTGTGCACTGAAGATTTTTGTCTGCTCGTCCTGAACGACACGTTTTGCCCAGGCTGGGATACGATAGCCCTGACCGCCTTTCCAATACACCGACAATTTATATAAATCGCCGTGATGAATTTTATCTAATGGAACTTCTAATTCCCAGTAATTATCTTTTTCGTCGAATACAAACTCAACTTTTTCTTCCCAGTTTGAAAACGTTCCCACCAAGCACATACTGGTTGCATTTGGTGCCCATTCCCGAAAAATCCAGCTAGTTTGCGTCTTGTGACAGCCAAAAAACAAATATCCGTTCGCAAACGATTCCAACGAAGATGAACCAGAAGTCAATTCACTTTCGCGTTGCCCGATATATTCCAAACGTCCGACAATAGACTTCTCAAACGGTTTCAGCCACGGATCGTTTTCAACATACGAAGGAGTTTTCATATTCTTGAAATTCAACACCTCAAAAGTACGGTTTTCATTGAAATACAAAACAAAAAGAGAAGAAAAAACTATTTTTTGCAAAAACTGCGGCCTACAATTTTTTAATCTTGATAGAATTTGTGATTTTTGCAGTGTTAAAAGAAGTCAGGAATCAGGATAAAAACTATGAGACAGATATTTTATATTATTTCAGCATTGCTTATTGTATGTAGCTGTACACACGACGAAAAAGAAAGCTACACAATTTCCGACAGTGGTTTAGCTTATTTGTATCGGGTACAGTCGGACTCCGATGTTACTCCCCAAGATGGCAACAAATTATTACTTGACGTTGCATACTACAATGAACAGGACTCTGCATTATTCAAATCAAAAGATATTTCGAACCGCTTCATTATGGACTTCTTTCCACCTACGGTTAACGGCGCTACCATTAATGACGCATTTGCAATGATGCACGAAGGTGACAGCATGAGTTTTCTTATTAACGCCTACAATTTCTATCTTGGAGCCGGCCAAAACCAAATGCTTTCAAAAGTTACCAAGGAAGAAAATCTTCGTTTTGAAGTTAGACTGAAAAAAATTCTTTCTCCCGAAATTGTTGAACAAGAAATAATCCAAAAGGAAAAAGAATTGAAAGAAGAAGAGGAATTTTTGCTGGCTGATTTCATCAAAAACAACTACCCAGACGTGAAACCGACGAAATCTGGATTATATTATATTGAGACACGTCCAGGCAGTGGCAGAACTATTTCTAAAAACGACAGTGTTGCCATCCATTATACCGCGACGTACATCAATGGCGAACCAATTTATTCAACCTATCAGAAAAACGACCCGCTTATTTTCGGCGTGTCCGATCCCAATGTATGGCCATGTCTTTCCGAAGCAGTGCAATATATGAACAAAGGATGCAAAGCGACCATTATCGCCCCATCAAAACTGGCTGCCGGCGAACGAGGAGACAAAGCGCTCCGCATTCCACCCAGAAAGACGATTATTTTTGATATAGAATTAGTAGCGTTTAAATAATGACTATGATGGTGATACACTCAAACCATCACCTCTAACCTCTCTTTCCTTCGTACTTGCATAATTTCAAATACGACAGGAATCCCGAGAGTGATGTAATCAGGAATAGTATTGCTGCAGCTTTCACGGCAAAAGAAAACGAATAATTATCGGATGCGTAGCCAATGAGCGGACCCACAATTGAAAATCCCAAACGAATCAACAAATCCCGTACAGAAAGCACCGTGGCACGGATTTCAGAATCACAGTAATTTTGAATGAGTTCCTTCAATATAGGCGTTGCAAATCCGCGGACAAAATAAAACAAAAAGGCAAAAAACAACGAGACAAAAACCGAAGGAATTCCAAAAGCGAAATATCCCATAGGCAACAGCAAAACAATCAATAGAATCATGGCTTTTACGCCAAACACACGTTCCAATGCATCGGAAAAGAATGATGCCAAGGCTACGGTTAAATTCAGAAGAACCCACACTATTGTGGTCTGAATTTCGGTAAACTGCTGTTCTACGAAAAACGTTTGAACTGTCCACGCCATAGTGAGCGTTGCCACGCCAGTAACCGACGAAAGCATTGTCGTTCTGCTTAAACCTTTATGTTTGAACAAAGCATAAAAGCCAATATCGGCAACCTGTTTGAACGATTTATGCAACAGTTTTTCCCGAGAAGGTTCCACCAGCAATACTGCCGCAGGAATTGCCATCGACGCAATTATTGCTTGAATCAGGAAAACCGAATCAAAAGAGAATATTGCAGCAACCGAACCACCGACCAAAGCTGCCGTAGTTTCGGCCAAACAGCCAAACGAAGTTACACGGCCTTCATATTTCAGATATTTTTCCTGATTTTGCGATTGCTGTAGCGAATCATACAACATAGCTGAATCTGTTCCCGAAATGCAACTGTTTCCTATGCCCATAATTGCTTCGGCAATGAAAAACGCCCAAAAGCCACGCATAGAATAGTAAATGAGGAATCCCGATGCTGCCAGCACGGTTCCTAATATAAGCGTTTTTCTACGCCCTAACACGTCGGCAAAATATCCCGAAGGGATTGCGAACAACGCACTGGTGAATGAATATGCCGCCTGAATAAGAAATAGCTGCGTCGCATTCATACCATTGTCGGCATAGAATAAGCCGATAATCGGCATATACAGCATGAACCATTTGGCACAGCGGATAACGTAAAGTTTGGGAATATTGTCTTCGACTATCATTTGTCCGACTGCAGTCTGTCGACATCAAGCGACACATTCTGCAATTTATTTTTTATGTTCTGCTGCGCACGAAACTGACGCATTTCCTCGCACTTCGCGCATTTTATACCACGCTTGTGCATTTCCTTATTTCGACTGACTTCCGTTTCGGGAAATGGTTTCTTAAAGAAGATGATATTCACTCCCAAAGCAAGAAATGCTATGGCAACAAGAACCAACACGACTAAAAATAGTTTTAGCATAAAAGAGCCAAAATCAAGATTCTGGAAACAGGACTATTTTGTTTTTACCATTACGGTGTCAATCATTCCGTATGCTTTGGCTTCTTCCGATGTCATCCAATAGTCGCGGTCGGAATCGGCAGCAATTTTTTCGTATGGATGTCCGGTATGAAGCGCAAGAATGTCGTACAATTCTTTTTTCAACTTTTGAATTTCCTTTACGGTGATTTCCATATCGGAAGCCTGACCTTGTGCGCCGCCAAGCGGTTGGTGAATCATCACACGTGAATGAGGCAAAGCCATACGTTTCCCTTTTGCTCCACCAGCCAACAAAACCGCAGCCATTGAAGCAGCCATACCAGTACAAATAGTTGCAACATCAGCATTGATGTACTGCATAGTGTCGTAGATGCCCAAACCAGCAGAAACCGAGCCGCCAGGAGAGTTCAAATATATTTGTATATCTTTTGAAGAATCGGCAGATTCCAAGTACAACAACTGTCCTTGTACGATATTGGCAACATAATCATCGATTGGCGAACCCAAAAAGATGATTCTGTCCATCATCAAACGAGAAAAAATATCCATAGAAGCGACATTCAGCTGACGTTCCTCAATAATTGTTGGAGAAATATATCCACCATCCATTGCAGAAACATATTGGTCGAATGCCAAACTATTAATTCCTAAATGCTTAGTCGCAAATTTTCTGAAATCGTTTTCCATACCTTTTTTATTTTAATTCTTGACATTTACGCTTGTCAAGTAACGACAGGGATCACCCTTACGATTACAAAAATAATGAAAAATATTGAAGGAACAAAAAGGGTTAAATACTCAATTTCTAAAATGTACACTGCAAGAAATCGGACAGTATGTAAATACTTTTAGAGGTAGTTTACACTACATTATACTGAAATACAAACCAGACCACTCTTGCGAAGTGGGCAGTTTATTATAATTTAAACTAAATTTACTCAATATCCATCTTCAACACTTGTTCAATCACAGGAGCCATATCATATCTACCCTTTTATTTACAGTTTGTGCGAGTTTTTTTTGCAATATAAACATTGGGAAATCTCCCCTCTATTAAATGTTTCCTTCGT
>CALAUG010000032.1 GCA_937892155.1 uncultured Bacteroidales bacterium
TCCCCGTAACTGATTAATTATGGTAGTATCGAATCTTGTAAAAGTTGCATTAAAAGCCATAATTCTCAATAAGTTGAGAACATTCCTCACCATGTTGGGAATCATTATCGGTGTGGGATCTGTAATTACCATGCTTGCCATTGGTGAAGGTTCAAAACAAAGCATTACGGCGCAAATTTCACAAATGGGTTCCAACATGATTACCATCCGTCCCGGTTCGGAACGAGTTGGAGGCGTACGTATTGACGATGGTTCACAACGCAGTATGACGTTGAAAGATGTTGAAGCAATACAAAAAGAAGCAACGTTTGTTGATCTCGTTTCCCCAATTGTACAAAGTAGCGGACAAACCATTCACGAAGCAAACAACTGGCCGTCGACTATTTATGGAGTTTATGCCGATTATCTCGACATTAAGAAAATGGCAATAAGCAAAGGTAGTATGTTCACCGAACGCCACGTAAACCAGTCCGCAAAAGTTGCAATTATCGGACAAACTGTGGTTGACAATCTGTTTGGCGACGCAAATCCAATAGGACAAACTATACGCTTTAAAAATATTCCATTCCAAGTCATCGGTGTATTGGAATCAAAAGGAGAAAACACGTATGGACAAGACCAGGACAATTTGATTTTAGCGCCATTCACAACGGTACAAAAACGTATTCTGGCTATCAACTACGTTAATTCCATTGTTGCATCGGCAGCAAGTGAAGAAGTTGCGGAACAAGCAGTTACCGAAGTAACGGAAATTCTACAAAAAGTTCATAAGAGCGACGGAACCAATAATCCATTTAGAATTATGTCGATGGAAGAATTGTTGACAACGGCAAGTTCCACAACCGACATTCTCACTACCCTATTGGTCGTAATTGCCGGCATTTCGCTTTTGATTGGTGGTATAGGAATCATGAACATTATGTATGTTTCGGTAAAAGAACGTACCCGCGAGATTGGGTTGCGTATGGCCGTTGGAGCCAGAGGAAAAGATATTTTGCTACAATTTTTAACAGAATCAATCTTCATCAGCGTAACAGGCGGTATGATTGGCGTTGTGTTTGGCATAGTTGCCACAAAAGTCACCGCTGCACTCACGCAATGGCCGACAGAAATCACGCTTTCTTCCATAGTTATATCATTTTTCGTTTGCGCAATCACTGGAATTTTTTTCGGTTGGTATCCAGCAAAAAAAGCTGCGAACCTCAACCCTATTGAAGCGTTGAGATACGAATAATATACACATGTGAATGGTGCGGAAAGTCAAAAGTTTGTGAAAGAATAGGATTATGAAGAATGCATTTTGGGAGAATAAAGTAATCGTGTTGATTTGTTTAACATTCTTCGCAAATTGTCTTGCATTCGGTATAGACGACCCTAATTTCAAGAAAGAGAAAACGTTTACCATAAAAAGTAATAAAGAGTTGACAGAAATTGCCAAAATTCTTCATTCTGTTTCGTCACTTGAGGGAATACAATATTATTCCAACACACACGGAGAATGGGAAACATTGTACCACAAAGCGGGATATATTGAGAATCCAAACAACCAGAAATTTCTACCCGATTCATACTATAGCGGGACAGACAAGACGTATTATTGCCTTTTAGAAGACAATTCCCTTGGTAAATGCGTTTTTAAGATAGATTATTTGGAAAATAGTTCTGCCATAAATGCAAAATTTATCATTGTAAACCCAATTACTTTTATGGGAATTACAGGGATTTCTCCCAATAATCTTGACATTCAACTTAATGTTAAAAAATATGAAAATACACTACAATTTGTTATACAAATTGTAGCAAAATACCAAACAATTTCTTTCCTTGAATCAAAACTGGAAAAATCGTTAAACGCCCGTCTTGACGCTTTATACAAGTGGTTCACCGATGAACTTGCAAAGGAGTAATTAGGAATCCGATATCTGGTTCACAACTTCTATAATTCCAATATACTGACATAATGAGCGAAAGTCATTTGAGTCTTTTTGTTTGGAAAACTTGTAAATTTTAATATATCTTTGAAGCGAAATATTGAAATTCATACTATGAGAAAACATTTATTATTTGGATTGGCGTTATCAACGCTTATGGGCATAAGTGCCACAGTTTTTGCACAAGAACCAGTAGTTATGCTTCATCACAATGGTGAACAAACTCCATTTCTTGGTATTGATGGTTTGAAACAAGCCTACGAGGCTGCGGTTGACAACGACACTATTTATTTACCTGGAGGTTCGTTCAATCAACCATCGGAGTATAAAAAAGGCATTCATATTTATGGAACAGGTATTTTGCCTGATAGTACAAAAGCTACAACAATTACGACTTTGAACGGTCAAACACGCATACGTACGGGTGCAGACAATTTCCACATAGAAGGTGTTCAAGGCAATTCAACAATTCGGTTTGGAGTAGGCCAAGATACCATTACGCAAGTACGAGTTATTGGTTGTCGATTTACTGGAATAGAAGGAAATACTGCTAGTGATAAAATAACTAACATTCAGTTGGTACAATGCATATTCACGGGAGATGTTAATCTTATTAGAATTTCTAATGCAATAATGAGAAATTGTATCATGTCTGGAGGTGGTAGAATTTTAAATTCAAACTACAATTTATTTGAAAATAACGTGCTTATCAGTTCTGCATCCAGTTATTCATCTTACAGATACCTGTTTCAAGATAGTAATTTTAATCTTATTCGAAACAATGCAATGATAGGTGCGGGAGACGGAGGCTTATCGGGCTCTGCAAATTCATTATACAACAATATCAATTGCACTGGTGGAACTGAAAATACAGCAAACGAAAGTCCTTATACTGTGGCTGCGGAAAACATATTTGTAAACTACGTAAACGCAACATTTTCTTTTGATCAAGATTATCATCTTCAAAATCCTGAAGAATATTTGGGAACCGATGGAACGCAAGTCGGTATTTATGGTGGTGAATATGCGTGGCCAGATGCAAAGGCTGTGTTGCCATCAAATCCACATATTCGTGAGTTTGATGCTGCGTCAAATACTGACGAAAGTGGTATGTTGCAAATAAACGTAAAGGTTGGAGCTCAAAACTAATCCTATGAGATTTCTAAGATGCATAATTGTCGTTCTTGCCACTTGCTTGACAAGCGCGTATGTGTTTTCTCAAAATGCCATTTCCCAATATCAATATTGGTTTAATGGCGATTTTGAAAATGCTGTGGTTGTGCAACAGGAAATGACAAAAAATGTTGACGTTGCTCCAAAAATTGACGCAAGTTCTTTGTCGGAAGGCTTGCACGTGCTGAATATTCGTTTCCAAGATAAAAACGGCATGTGGAGTGCGGTGAAAAGTCAGTTCTTTGTGAAACCAGCACCGAAAATTGCAAAAGAAAATGCAATGTCTGTTTGCCAGTATTGGATAGATACGGATTTTGCAAACGCAATTACTACGGAAACTGCAAACACACAAAATATTGTATTGGACACCAAATTGAATTTTGAAAGTCTAGTTGAAGGTTTGCACGTGCTGAATATGCGTTTCCAAGATAAAAATGGCGTATGGAGTGCGGTAAAAAGTCAATTTTTCTTGAAACCAACGCAGAAAGTTGCACAAGAAAATGCAATGTCTGTTTGTCAGTATTGGATAGATACGGATTTTGCAAATGCGGTAACAACGGAATCCACAAACGCACAAGATATTGTATTGGATACAAAATTGAATTTTGAAAGTCTAGTTGAAGGTTTGCACGTGCTGAATATTCGTTTCCAAGACAAAAACGGCGTGTGGAGTACGGTAAAAAGTCAGTTCTTTGTGAAGAAGGCATATAGAACACAAACTGATGAAAAAATTGTTACCTATCAGTATTGGTTTGACAACAATTTTTCCGAAGCAAAAACAATGACTTTGGAAAATGCAAGCAAAAATGTTGACTTTGCAGACAATATAGATTGCCGTCGCATTCCAAAAGGTGTTCACTATTTGAATTTCCGCTCTATGGACAATAGTGGAATGTGGAGTAGCGTGGTTACCGACACAATTGAGAAAATCTCTTTGCCAATTGCTGATTTTACGTTCGATACACTTGAAATTACGTGTAAATCAATCACTTTGCAATTCAAAGACAATAGTATTGATGGCGATGTGCGTCAATGGAATTTTGGCGATGACAGCAGTGTTGACACAAGTCGCAATCCGTCACATACGTTTGCCGAAGGTGAATTTTTTGTGTCGTTGATGGTGAGCGATACTACATTGAGTAGCGATAGCGCAAAAGCAATTCCACTTGCATTCGAGGAAGAACGATTGTATGAAGAACTTACGGAAACAGCGTGTGAGTCATTTGTCTGGAATGGAGAAACATTCACAGAATCAAATGATTACGAAAGAACATTTTTAACAGAAAATGGTTGCGATTCCGTTGTTACGCTTCATTTAACAATCAACAAATCGGTGGAAAATCACATAGAAGAACAAGCGTGCGAATCGTTTGTTTGGGGCAGTGAGGAATATACACTTTCGGGAGATTATACGCAGACGCTACAGACTGTAACTGGTTGTGATTCAACAGTTACGTTGCATTTAACAATCAATCATGCAACAGTTTCTGATTTTAGCGAAACGTCATCTCAACCATTTGTTTGGAATGGCGTAACATACAACGAAAGTGGCGATTACGTACAGACATTGGAAACACAAACAGGTTGCGACAGCGTTGTTACCTTGCATTTGACGATTCAAACAGGAATAGAAAATGTGAATATTGCAAAAATCACAATGTATCCAATTCCGGCAAAAGATTACTTGAATATTGAATCTTCCGAGACAATTACATTGATTGAAATTGTAAATACGACAGGACAAGTCCTTAAACGATTTGATGTATCGGGAAAACAGGCACAATGCGATGTGCAATCGTTACTTAATGGTGCATATTCTGTTAAGATTTATCTTGACAATGTACCTGAACCAATACAAAAGAAGTTTGTGAAAAACTGATTTATACGATAATTGGATTGCAATGTACAAGTTAGAATACTAAAATTCAAAACTAATACGTAAATCATTATTAATTAAATTTATATTGACTATGAAAAAGAAATTATTTTATGCCTTAATGGCTGTAATTACAAGTTTTTCACTTGTAAGTTGTGGTGATGATGAAGATGACAAAACATCTGATTCAAAAATCTTAAAAGAGTTGAAAGACAATCAAGCGTATTGCGATGGGAAAATCGTTGACTTGGAATACCATTTAGCTGTCCGTCCAGCACAAGTTGATGGCGATTATGTTGATGAAGGAGCTCATTATCTCGATCTCACTAGTGATGAATTTAATGCTCGATTAGATCTTGGAACGCCACTTGTAGGTTCGACAATCAATTTGGCTAAACCTTGTCCAGACGTAAAAGAACATCAATTTTCGTTTCGTTGTGAACAATGTGGCATAGATGTGTATGATAATACAATATATTCAACCATTCAAGACGTTATTTACGAAAATGAATCTTGTTTTTCATCGGGTATGGTGGTTATAGGTGAAAGTATTAATGAATTCACTTTTACATTGGAAGGAACCATTAAAAATGGTACAGTAATCGCCATTAAAGTAGTTGTGCCAGCAGATGAAATTCAGGTATGGTAAAATAATAGTGAAGAATTGCATTTTACAAAAAAAGGCTCGCCATATTGACGAGCCTTTTTCATTCTAAAAAAAATCTTATTTCTTAAAATAGCGGTTGTATAAACCTTGGAAACCTTGTCCGTGACGAGCTTCGTCTTTTGCCATTTCGTGAACAGTGTCGTGAATAGCATCTAAATCTTTCATTTTTGCATTTTTAGCAATACGCATTTTGTCCTCGCATGCGCCAGCTTCTGCCATCATACGTTTTTCAAGGTTTGTTTTTGTATCCCACACAACATCGCCAAGTAATTCTGCAAATTTAGAAGCATGTTCTGCTTCTTCAAATGCGTAGCGTTTGAAAGCTTCTGCAATTTCTGGGTAACCTTCGCGGTCAGCTTGACGACTCATAGCCAAGTACATTCCTACTTCAGTGCATTCACCCATGAAATGTGCGTTTAAGTCTTTCTTCATTTCTGCATCACAATCTTTTGCGATACCAATAACGTGTTCTGTTACAAATGTTAAGCCTGCTTTTTCGTCAGCAACTTTCCATTCTACAATTTGTTTACATTGTGGACAGCGTTCTGGAGCTTCGTCACCTTCGTGAACATAGCCACATACTGGACAAATAAATTTTTTTGACATAATTTTTAATTATTTAGTTAAACATAGATTACATATTCCTTTATAGTACATTTGAGTTTCTGTAATTTTAAAATTCTTTAAAATTACGTTGTCAGATGGATAATCAAACTTTTGCTCAATATCAAAAATTTTTCCACAACAATTGCACATAAAATGTGCGTGTTGAGTGGGATAACCATCGTAATGAACCATTTTATCGTCTATAAGAATTGATAGAATAGCCCCTTTGGATTCCAGTAATTGCAATGTGTTGTATATTGTTGTTTTTGAAAGCGTTATCATTTCCTTTGATAGCGCCTCGTAGATTTCATCAATAGCTGGATGAGTTCTATGTTCCAACAAATACTTTAAAATTGCAATTCGTTGAATCGAAGGTTTTATACCAAAAAAAATCAATCTATCAATCACGTGTTTATTTGTAAGGGCTGTAATCATTATAAATTTGTAATCATTACAAAAATATAAAATTTTCAAAGACAAACAAAAGAATGGAATTTTTTTTGTAGCAAATTGAACAGTTTAGGAGATTTTTATTTATTACGAAATTCCAATCACTAATCTCTATTTACAACTTTATTATTTGAATATTTAATAAATCCAATACCTTTGCATTGGTTGATTATGGTAATCAACACGATTCAAAAACGGTGTACAATGTTTTGTATTACAATAAATTCGCTAGATGAAATTTCCAAAGCGGCTGCAGAATTCAAAGCTGCGATTGGCGACCATAAAGTAATTGCCTTCCACGGAGAAATGGGAGCTGGTAAAACAACATTTATCAAAGCATTATGTAAAGAATTTGGTGTAACCGACAATGTTTCGAGTCCAACATTTGCAATCATCAACGAATACTTAACTCCCGACAAATCAACAATTTACCATTTTGATTTATATCGTTTGGAAACCATAGCTGATTTACAAAACATTGGAGCCGAAGATTATTTCTACAGCGGAAGGCTATGCCTAATCGAATGGCCAGAAATTGCAAAACCTTTATTGCCTGGCAATGTATTAGACGTTACTATTTCGGTTGCCGAAGACAAGACCAGATGCATTAAATTTTAAGATAAAAGGAGAATCATTCTTACTTCTTAACTCTTAACTTTTCTAGATTTCCATTCTATTGGTCTGCACAATGATACCACGGGTATAAAGGTTGTGTAAAGGAAATACACGCATTGCAACGGTATTGCAAGCCAAACATACGTTTGCGACAAAAACTGTTTTCTTGTTTTCACAAACAAAACAGTATCGCACAACAACTTTATCAAAAACAAAAAAACAAAAACTACCAAGGCCTTAAGCATACCGAAACACGACAATAGTGCACTTACCGTAAGTATGAGACAATAAACATACACAACACATGCTATAAAAATTGAATCACCATCTTTATAGCCAGTTGCCTTTGATGCCCATCTACAACGTTGACGAAAGAATGCCGTGACAGAATTAGGAACACTTGTTTTTACAGCGGCATCCGCATCAGGAATAAAAAAAACACTATTCTTTTTCAAACGTTTAGCCTTATGCAACAAAAAAACATCATCACCCGAAGCAAAGTGTCCATTGGTATCGTACGCATCTTTGTAGAAGGATTTTGTAATGCACATATTGGCTCCATTACAACTAAACGGATGACCAACAGCAGCCAAGCCGTTTTGCACACTAACGATACCTATAAAATCCAAAGCTACGCATTTCTCTATCAACGACGATTGCTCCGTGATTGTTGGAACAACATTTCCAAAATATAAATTTCCCGAATGCTGCGAAACAAATGACACATACGATTCTATCCAATTTTCCGTAAGTTCACAATCGGCATCGGTAAACAAAATCAATTCACCTTTTGCCCGAGATAATGCCTGCTGCAAAGCCTGTTTTTTCCCTTGTGACCGTTCATCAGCAGAAAGAACCACAAGATTTTCCATCTGTAATGCACAATCATTTAGAATTTGCAGTGTTGCATCGGTGGAATGATCATCTATGACAATAATCTCGAAACAATCAGAAGGATATTTTTGTTTATGAAGCAATTGGATTAGCCGTGCAATGCAATCTTCTTCGTTGCGAGCGGCCACAACAACAGAGCAAAACGGATATGAACATGGAATTTTGCCTGAATCACTTTGTTTTTTCCACCCTAGAATAGAAAACAAAACGATAAACAGATAGCAATACGCAATACAAACGACAAAAATCAGAACTATCATATCAGTGAAAAGCAAACCAGACAAAGATAGAGTTTTAATAGCTATTTCATACGATATATGAAATAAAACCATATTTTTGTATAGATTGATTTTTTGGTATGGCAGAACAAATTATATATTTAGACACCGTGGAACCAATTGATATTCTTGGCGTACGCAACGAAAAATTTGATGCCATAAAAAAGTTCTTTCCAAAAATAAAAATCATTTCCCGGGGCAACGAAATCCATCTTATTGGAAGCCAAAAAGAGATAGACAATTTTGAGCGTCAGTTTCAAAAAATTTTAACGCACACACAGCGTTATCACGGCATTTCGTTACAGCAAATACAAGATATTCTTTCAAATTACGAAGCGAACGAAAGCTTATATGGAAATGAAAATCCAAACAATGAAATTTTATTTTACGGCAACGAAGGGAAGCCAATAAAAGCACGCACCACCAACCAAAAGAAAATGGTAGAGAAATGCGTCGAGAACGACTTGGTTTTTGCAATCGGTCCTGCTGGCACAGGAAAAACATACACTGCCGTTGCACTTGCCGTGAAAGCATTGAAAGACAAAGCAGTGCAACGAATTATTCTCTGTCGACCTGCCGTTGAAGCTGAAGAAAAATTAGGATTTTTGCCAGGCGACATGCGAGAAAAATTAAATCCGTATTTGCAACCGCTTTATGATGCTTTGCAGGATATGCTGTTGCCACGGAAATTACAGGATTACATTGACACCAACGTGATTCAGATTGCTCCCCTCGCCTATATGCGTGGACGCACATTGAACAATGCGTTTGTGATTCTTGACGAAGCGCAAAATGCAACGTTAAACCAGCTGAAGATGTTTCTGACACGTATGGGAGAACATGCAAAATTCATTGTAACTGGCGATGTAACTCAAATTGATTTGCCAGACAAAAACAAGTCGGGACTCGCAAAAGCAGTTTCTATGCTGGAAAAGACTAAAGGCATTGCAACGGTCAACTTCAACGAAAAGGATATAGTGAGACACAGATTGGTATCGCATATTATTGCGGCTTTTGAAAACAACGAAAAAAATTATTAGATAAATAAATTAAACTGTATTATAATGGACGCTTTAACAAAAACAAATTTTAATTTTCCAGGGCAAACAAGCGTGTACAACGGCAAAGTTCGTGACGTTTACAGCATTAACGACGACATTCTTGTAATGGTGGCAACCGATCGTATTTCGGCATTTGACGTTATTCTTCCAAAAGGAATTCCATACAAAGGTCAGATGTTGAATCAAATTGCGTCAAAATTCCTTGATGAGACAAAAGACATTTGTCCAAACTGGAAACTTGCAAATCCAGACCCAATGGTAACAGTTGGTTTAAAATGCCAAGGATTTCCTGTAGAAATGATTGTTCGTGCTTATTTATGTGGTAGTGCTTGGAGAGCATACAAAAGTGGCGTTCGTGAACTTTGTGGTATTAAATTGCCAGAAGGAATGAAGGAAAACCAAAAATTTCCAAAACCAATCATCACTCCTACTACAAAAGCCGAAATTGGAGAACACGACCAAGATATTTCAAAAGAAGAAATTTTAAAACGAGGACTTGTTTCAAAAGAAGATTACGAGGTATTGGAAAAATACACTATGGCCTTATTTGAAAGAGGAACTGAAATCGCAGCTAAACGCGGATTGATATTGGTTGACACTAAATATGAATTTGGCAAAAAAGACGGTAAAATCTATTTGATAGACGAAATCCACACTCCCGATTCTTCCCGCTACTTCTACGCAGAAGGTTACGAAGAACGCTTCGCAAAAGGTGAAGCACAAAAACAACTTTCAAAAGAATTTGTTCGTGAATGGTTAATGGAGAACGGTTTTCAAGGTAAAGAAGGACAACAAGTTCCAGAAATGACTCCACAAATCGTAACATCAGTCAGCGACCGTTACATTGAATTGTTTGAAAACATAACGGGCGACAATTTCGTAAAGAACCGTGGAAGCGAAGGCGATATAGCCGATCGTATCCGCAAAAATGTTGAGAACTATCTCAAAACAATCTAATACAAGTTTCTGATGTCGGTAGTTGGTTGCCATAACTGACTACCGGCAACTGAAAACAGATAACTCACCTCCAATGCAAAAAAATCTCGTCGGCACGCAATACACCTACTCTTTTGATTTCGTCCTCCCTGACGAAAAAGAGATGCAAAACGACGATTTGGGGTTGTTGTTCCACGGAAAATGCCTACAAACAGGAGCATCGGTAATTGTACGATATATTAGGAACAAACAACTCATAAAAAGTACCCAACATTTACAATTAGTACGACAAATTTTTCTCGGACTCAACCAAATACACCAAGGTATTGTACAAACATACGACTGTTTAATTGACGAAGATGGGCTTTATTTCATCCGTGAAGAATTAATTGGTGCCGATTTACAACAGATTGCATTTTCTGGAGATTATCCGCACTTACGCAATCAAAAATTCATACTGAAAGTTGGCAGCAAAGTTTGTGAAATTTTAACGGAATTACATAGAAACAAAATTATCAACAGAAGAATACAGCCGAGCAATATTTTTTTGGTAGCCAACGATTTAGGACAAATTGACGTAGACAACCCAACCGTAAAATTGCTAAATTTGGAATATGCACAAATCAATGGTCAAAACATACTTGGGTTTCAAACTATTCCCTACGCAAAATATTATTCCTCGCCAGAGCAAGTTTTACAATGCGGCGTATTAGTAAATGAAACCAGCGACATTTACAGCTTAGGAATGACGTTGAATGAATCAATTTCACGCGAACACGTATTTGACAGCGAGAAAGACGACAACAATCTGATACTCAACACACAAGTATCTTTTCCATTACATAGGCACCACCGCGTGGATAAAAAAGTATTTCCTCTTTTGTTAAAAGCAACAAGTAAACATATATTCAAAACGCCACCAATGCGTTACAATAAAGATTCACGTCTACGTTATTTTTGGAATGCACAAAAGATGAGATATCAGTCTGCAAGTGAAATGCAACAAGCATTAGATGCACTCATACAGGAATTGCCAGATGAAAAAGAAAACAAAATCCTAACGAAATTCAAATCGATATTTAGAAGAAGCTAGGAAACTGGATTAAAGAAAAAAAGCCGAATTTCTTCGGCTTTTTCATTTATACATTAAACATTACGCATTCATTATTTTACCTCTACCAAGAAATAATTTTTCTTACCTCTTTGTAGTAAAATATATGCATCGTTCAATATTGATTCAGTAGAAATCACCATTTCAAACGAATCTAATTTCGTTTTGTTGATACTCACGCCACCACCTTGAATATTCTTACGAGCTTCGCCTTTACTTGCAAACACATTCGTTTTTACCGCAAGTAAATCAAGAACTGGGATACCAGCATTTATTTCGTCCTTTGAAACTTGGAACAAAGGAACTCCTTCGAATACAGACAAGAAGGTTTCTTTATCGAGTTTTTTCAACGAATCGGCAGTAGCATTTCCAAATAAGATATTAGAAGCTTCTACGGCAGCTTCGTAATCTTCCTTGCTATGAACCATTGTCGTAACTTCTTGAGCAAGACGTTTTTGCAATACGCGCAAATGAGGAGCTTGTTCGTGTTCAGCAATCAAAGAGTCAATTTCTTCTTTTGGAAGCATTGTAAAAATCTTGATATATCTCTTGGCATCGTCATCGCTTACGTTCATCCAGAATTGGTAGAATTTGTATGGAGATGTGTAGCGACGATCCAACCAAACATTACCACTTTCGGTCTTTCCAAATTTGCCACCGTCGGCTTTTGTAATCAACGGACAAGTCAAAGCAAAAGCTTCAGTTCCGTTCATACGACGAATTAATTCCATACCTGTTGTGATATTTCCCCATTGGTCGGAACCACCCATCTGCAGCTTACAGTTTTTATGTTCGTTCAAATACACGAAATCGTAACCTTGAAGAAGTTGGTATGTAAATTCCGTAAAACTCATTCCGTCAGAGCATTCGCCATTGAAACGTTTTTTCACAGAATCTTTCGCCATCATATAATTAACGGTAATCAACTTACCAACATTACGGGCGAAATCAAGGAATGTGTAATCCTTCATCCAATCGTAGTTGTTCACCAATTCCGCCGCGTTTGGCGCATCGCTATTAAAATCAAGGAAATGTTCCAACTGAGCTTTAATACAAGAAACATTATGTGCAAGTGTGGCTTCATCCAACAAATTACGTTCTTTTGATTTTCCCGAAGGATCACCAATCATTCCAGTTGCACCACCAATCAATGCGATTGGTTTATGTCCACAACGTTGAAAATGACGCAACATCATCACACCGCACAAATGACCAATATGTAAAGAATCGGCAGTTGGATCAATACCCAAATAAGCCGTTGTCATTTCTTTCGCAAGTTGTTCCTCGGTTCCTGGCATGATGTCGTGAAGCATGCCTCTCCATTTCAATTCGTCAATAAAATTCATTGCAATTTTTTTTCTTGTTATTACTTATTTGTTGCCGTATGTAAATTCATGCACAGTTTTTATGTCTGGTTTCGTCTGATACGTTCCTGTAATACGCATTGTTACGTATCCGTCCATTGACATATCTCCAATTTCAGACTCCACACGTTCACACGCAGCAATTATCCTTTTATCACTATTGTCATAATTTCCTTTCAGTACAAATTTACCATTACTTTCTACCGTAATGCCATCGATAGCTGCTAAAGCTTCCTCATAAGTATTTTGTATAGTTGCCCAACGAGACAAATCTCCCATAGAAGAAAGTTGATAATCGAATGTTGCAACTGCATACCATGCTGTTCCTTCATCACTATTATCTTCTTTTTCACACGATGCAAATAAAGTCAACGACATCAATACACCTAAAGCAATTTTTAACCAATTCTTTTTCATAATCTATTGTATTTTAATAATGTTTGAAAATCCTGTAATATCAAAAACCTCCTTAACCTGAGGTTTCATGTGGGTCATAACAAGTTGACCACCATTTGCTGTAACAGTTTTTTGCAAAAGTAAGAAAATACGTAACCCCTGACTTGACGTATATTCCATATCTGTACAATCCAACTCAATATTTGAAGATTTCAATTCCATTAAAGGAGTTAAATCTTTTTGCATTTGATCTGCATTTGTTGTATCAACTCTTCCCGTTAATACGACCAATGTTTTTTCACCGTTTTTTGTAATTTTTACATCCATAGTCACTAATTTCCTTTATATTTCACAACAACCATTGTAATATCATCCGATTGAGAATTTCCGCCAACAAAGGACGAAAGTTCGTTCTGTACCGTATCAAGTATAATTTGTAAAGATTCGGATTGAGTATCATCCAAAACTTTTTGCAAGGCATTCTTGCCGAAAGCCTCCTGATTTACATTAAACGCTTCTGTTACACCATCGGTATAGAGAAATAATGTATCGTCTTTTTGGAGTTGAACCGTGAAATTCGTAAGACGGATATCATCGGTCACGCCAGCTGGGAAGCCATGAACCCCTTCCAATAGTTCAAAATGTCCATTTTTCGTTACAAAAGGATAATCATGTCCCGCGTTTGCCACCTGCATTTCACCTGTCATAATATCAATGATTCCCAACCAAATTGTGACAAAAGTAAGTGTGTCATTATTTTCACGAATATTGACGTTTACGGCATCGAGTACTGCTTTTGGTGTTTTGTAGATTTTAAGATAACTATCTATCAAAGTTTTAGCTTTCATCATAAGCAACGAAGCAGGAACGCCTTTCCCCGCGACATCAGCAATAGTAATAGCCACATGGGTATCATCAACATCAAAATAATTGTAGAAATCGCCACCGACTTCTTTTGCAGGATGCATTATTGCGCATATTTCAAGATGATTTGACTTATATCCTTGTTCCGGAACGGCAGACAATTGCATACGTTTGGCAACTTCCAAATCGTTGCAGATATCCCGATGTTTTCGCAATGCCAGTGTCATTGCATTAACACTTTCGGCAACCCTTCCAATTTCATCTTTATTACGTACAGACAATTTTTCGTCTGGTATTTCTCCGTGTTCAATTCGTGCAAGATAATCCTCAATTTTTCCTATTGACAGTTTCCAGCCAGACATCAAAATAAAAAACGCAACAATGATTAATAAAATTAATCCATACAACAATACGCAATAATTCTTGTTAAGCTGAGCAATATGCTCCTCAACTTCGGAAATATTATGTCCAAGCACTATGCAACCAATCGGTTTGGAGTTATTTTCAGCATATACAGCCTTATACAAACAATACATCGGCACACCCTGAACATTTGCCGGACCATCAAAAACACCATTTTCATCAAGGGATTTTGCAACATAGTCTTCTATGTACGTACCAACAATAGATTCACCATTGGCACCTTTGGTGCTGCCCGCAATCCGCAAATATTTTCCGTTTGGTTCACGCATCATTGTATAGCACCACGTACCCGTTTTCTGCTTGAAATCCTCAAATGGAGATATATTTGCGTTCTTTTGAGTTCCATCACCAAGGAACACATCACCCACATAAAACTTGTTATCTTCCACACGCCAATCACCACTACCAAGATAATCCTGCAGAAATAAAATTTCGGTATGTTCCGTATTCACTACATGGAAGTATTCTATTTTCGTCAATGTTTTACCGACAAGCACCCAGGCACAAACGACGGAAATTGTGCCTAAAAGCAAACAAATCACAACTAATTTGGTGGTAATACTACGAAATCTCATACACTTCTAAAAACACGCAAATATAATGTATTGATAGAATTACACTATTTAATCTAACAAAATAAATGCACAATGAAGGTATCAGTTATCAGGGGAAAATCTTGGTTATTGATTGAATTATCTGACCTCAACAAATATAAGACTTGCAATTGGTGTTGTGGCACACACACTGACAATATAATTGCCTGTTTGTTTGATGGCATTATGCCAACAGATGTTTTGTAATGAAACAGGTTTGTTTTGTTCGAACGGCAACACCGAAAACGATTCCAAAGGGATTGTTATGCCACACCCTACGGCTTTAACCAAACTTTCCTTTTGAGTCCACAACGTGTAAAAACGCAGATTTTCATCATCATTCATCCATTCACGTTCTTCCGGAGTAAAAACTTTTTCGGCGACCAACAAATTTTGGGCTTTTATTTCTTCTATATCAATACCAACAGGATTTTCGTCTTTTACAAGAACTACAAACTTTCCACTATGAGAAACATTGAATTGTTCACCATTTTTCAAGAACAATTTACCATGTTCATTGGCATATATCTGGGATTCATCTATCGTTGGGAAAACAGTCAGTAATAAGACTCCAACTCCCAGACTGAGACGTTTCCCTTTTTCAAATTTAAATTTTTGAGATTGAGCATATCGTTGCGGCAACTGTCTCGCAACCGACGTAATCATTTCGTCTGTAATGTCGTCAATATTGAGAATATACACGTTCATCGTTATGAGTTGTCAGTGCAATTCGGCACGATTATATTGTCCCGTTATTCAACTGCCAAAAGTTCGTTCAGTTTCGTAATAGTAAAAACTTCACGTACATCTTTATTTGCCCCCTTGACAACCACATTACCTTTTCCCGGCATTTTGTCGTATGCCTTAAAAAGCACGCGTAATCCAGCAGAAGAAATAAAATCCAATTCCGAGAAATCCAAAATCAAATTAGTCATTCCCTCCATTGCTGGCAACAATTCATTTTCAAATGACGATGCTGTTTGTGAGTTTAGAAACCCAGAAATTTTCACCAATAATTCTGTTCCGTTTATCGTTTTTTGTACATCCATAGTCATTTTATTATATGTTCTCACGACTTTTTAGTAAGTCGACATCTATTTTTCCCTGTTTATGTGCCATAAGCAGAACCTCGAGCTGCATACAGTAACCATTTACCGCCGGCAACACATAACCAATAAATGTTCCCATTAACACAGCCAACGGATACATATCCATAGAAAGACCACAAATAGAAAACATCAGTGGCATTACCGCAAATGCGCTGCCTGGAATTGGAGGTGCTGCAATTGCAATAATGATGGAGCTAAACAAAATTAATATTGACGATTCCATAGTAATTGGAACACCGGCAATCTCAGCCAATGGCCAAGGCAACAATCCCAAAAATACTGCACCTGATGGCATATATGTTACAATGCTTAATGGGATAGCAAAATCAACAATCTTACCATCTATACCAAATTTATTTTTACAACAGTTCAAATTTTCCGACAAGGCAGCAATCTGTGAGCTCGTTGAGAGATTTATCATAAGTGTCGGCAACTGTTTCCTAAGCAACAATTTTATTGACACTTTGGTAACGACTGCTACACGAATCAACAAATAAGCAACAATAATTGCGGAAACACCAAGCCAGATCAATGCCATTTTATATATCTTGGATATTCCTTCAACTTGTCCGAAAACTAAATTGCAAACACCCAAGAAGACCATAAACGGTAACAAGCGACAAACTAGTTCCATCATCTTGTTGACAATGTTGGAAACCTCAACGCAAAAAGAATTTACTTTGGCAACACTATTGCCCAAAATCAGCATCACAATGCCAGCAAAAATCGCCATTGCAATTATCTGTAAATCATTATCGATGGTGAACGGCTGAAGCAAATTATTTGGAATAATATCCAACACCAACTGCAGCAAGGCGGCGAATATACTTTCCGATTCCCCTGATGAATACGAGACGTCATATACCAATAGACAAACAACAGTGAAGGAAATAGCTGCGAGCACGTAGGTCAGCATCATATTTTTCAGCAATGAAGAACTTACTTTACCAAAAGAGCTGGTACTCCCCATTCCTGTGATACCGGTGAGAACTCCTAGAAAAACTAATGGTGTCGCCAGTGCCGTCATTACAGCCGTTAATTTTGAAAAAATTGGATTAATAATGTTGGTATTGATAAAGCTTGCCGCATTCGGGAATCTGCTCATAATACCACAGAACACCAACGCAAAAGCCAACGCTGCCAACATTTTATAAAGCATAGCATTTCGCGATGGTTTCTTTTCTGCATAAAACGTAACAACATTATATCCACCAGACGAATACGTATATTTCGGCACAAAGTTCATACGCGACAACCAATCATACACACCGAACAACTGTTCATTAATCTGCAAAGGATCTACGTGAGAACCTTTTTGACTATACGTAATTACCACCTGATTAAAGCGATTACTCAAACGAACCACACAAGGTGTTTCCGAACCATACACATCACGATAGCGAAGCAACAATTCCTCCAACTGCAACGACAACTTTGTTTGATTAATAGCTCTCTTACCTGCAATTTCCACATACGCATTTTTTAATTCCGTAGCGAAATCACTAATAGTTTCATCGGAGAGGTAAACTGATTTTTCAAACGTTCTCATTTCTTTACGTTATAGGCCAAAATTTTACGTCGGCAAATATAAATAATGAAGATATAATTTACAAAACTAAATTCCCAAACTGCCTAGGAAACTGACAAGAAATCCGTATATTCGTACGTTAGTTTTTTGTGTATGAGCAACAAGAATATAGTATTTGACAATTTGCAAGATGCAATCACATACGTGTACAGCACCGCATCAAAATATGCATGCAAAGGTGTTATCCAGAACATTGGTGGTCCATTTGGAGCAGGTATAATCCTCATCGAAGAACAAACCTTTAGGATAATTTCTATCGCCAGAAACAGCGTTTTAAAGAATGGCGACCCAACTTGCCACGCAGAAGTTAACGCCATTCGCCAAGCTTGTAAGAAATTAGGAACACCTTTTCTGCGGAACTGCATATTAGTAACGACAGCTAAAAGTTGCCCCATGTGTCTTTCTGCCGCTATTTGGGCACAAATCAAGACTATTTATTATTCCGAAAATTACGAAAGTGCAACAGCTGCCGATTTTAAAGATGATGCCATAGCTGAATATATCAAGGGGAAAAATTCCACACTCATTAAAGAAGTGCATCTTCAACACAAAGATACCATAAAGCCATTTGAGATATGGAATGCAAAAGAAGACAGAATCAACTACTAATTTCCACTAAACATAAACCATTGCACCACAAGACAGATAATCAAGTTGTCCAGCAAGGTATTGTTTCATCTTTTTATATGCATCGACACCTGTGCAATGCATAGTATAAAATTGTGTTGTTGTATATGCCCGAAGATACGAACACAGAGTTTCGATAAAATCTGTTTCATCAGAATCCGACAAATCACTGTGTACCAAATGCATACCAGCAAATACGTGTGTCGGCGTCACTGGGGATTGCTGTATGATATTTACAATCCCAGAGTGGGCACAGCCTGCAAGCAAAACAGTCTTTTCTTCCTCGAATATCAATAGATTCTGTTCGTGACAGAAATCGTCGTGTATCATCACACTTGGTCCGAATAACAGTCTGTTTCCTTTGGGAGTGCAAATGGAACTTTGCACGTCGGAAAACAACAACAGATTATCTGCAATGTGATGATTTGTATTGCAGAAAACTAATCTATCCACATCGGAACGAAGCAACACATTTTGATCCAGACCAATATACTTCATACCGTCCTCTTTCTCGGAATAATGGGGTTCAAATGCGCTGTTTGCTATATAAATTTTTGCCTTAGTATTGAGATTCATAAATGTTTCCAGACCACCGCCATGATCGTAATGTCCGTGAGAAAGCACTGCTACGTCCACATCGGCAATATTGAGTCCCATTTTTACTGCATTTTCGGCAAACAATGTTCCCTGCCCCATATCGAACAGCACGTTCATTCCATCGTTCAACACGACATACAGACTCAATCCGTGTTCTACGGACATTCCGCAGTCTGTTGTATTTTCAACAAGAGAATAAATTTTCATTATGCTTATTCTTTATAAAACAGTCGGACTTGGTACAAACGAGGCCACAATTTTCCTGTTATATAAAAATTATCGTTTTGAGGATTCCAAGCTATGCCATTCAATACGTCAACACCATCGGACAATTCCTCAGGAAGCAGATTCGAGAAATCTATTTGGGCTGCTACTTTTCCATTTGACGGATTAATTTTCACAATTTTATCTGTTTGATACACATTGGCATAAACAAATCCATCAACAAATTCCAGTTCATTCAAATTTGAAATTGCGCCAAGATTATCAAACACCCCTACTTTCTTTACCAAAGAAAAATCTTTTGGATTATAGAAATACAAAAATTCTGAACCGTCGCTCATAACTAAATTTGTTCCGTCGTAACACAGTCCCCATCCTTCAGTTTCGTATGAAAAAACACCGATTTTTTCAAACGTGTTCTTGTCATAAATAAATCCCGTATTTTCGCGCCAAGTCAACTGAAACAACGAATCGCCAACGACGGTCAAACCTTCCGCAAAATATTTGTCGTCTATTTTCTGTTGTTTGGCAACTGCACCAGATTTCACATCAACCAAGCGCAGCGAAGACTCTCCATACAAACCGGCACTTTCATAAAATTTCCCTTGCTCGTACTGTAATCCCTGCGTATATGATTTCTTATCATGACTGAACGATGCAATTACTTCATAACTCAAATTAGCCGGAACGATATCAGACAAAATTCGAATGGAACGGTTTTGAACTTCCTTTTTCCCTTTTCTATAGATCTCAAATATGATATTTCTATCGCCCATTGACAAACCCTCGGTCACAAATGTGCATGTTGTCGTTTCGTAACAAGTCTGGTACGTTGATTTTAAATCAAAACGAAGAACAACGGAATCAGGAACATATCCTTTTTTTGACGAAAATTCAAACTGAACGGTATCGCCAGCATACAATATTTTATTCTGAGACGAAGTAACATTGAATTGTTTTCCCTTCTCCTCACAGCCAAACATTAGAAGAATGGCACAAACTACATACAAACAGCGCTTCACAACTAATTCTTTTTTACAAAAATAACAAACTGCTGAAATTACACACATCATTCTGCATGATGATTT
The DNA here is from genome assembly GCA_937892155.1 of uncultured Bacteroidales bacterium. Lineage (GTDB taxonomy): Bacteria > Bacteroidota > Bacteroidia > Bacteroidales > UBA1715 > UBA1715. Next base: position 20,470 of record CALAUG010000032.1, read on the forward strand.
AAAAATTACCACGTTCAGAATATATTTCTATTCCTTTTATGTAATTTTGTGAGAAACAAGTAACATGAAGATTTTCTCATCCGAGCAAATGCACAAGGCAGACGCCTACACGATTGAGCACGAGCCCATTACGTCAATCGACCTAATGGAACGAGCATCTCAAAAACTTGTTGACGCAGCGCAATGGAACAAACCAAGCAATAACAAAAAACTATTCTACATATTTTGTGGAATTGGGAATAACGGAGGAGACGGCCTTGCCATTGCGCGAATATTACATCAGCACGGGCACGAGGTGCATGTCAACATTGTTGGCGACCTCGACAAAGCAAGTTCCGACTGTAAAGAAAATCTATGCCGACTACAGGCACTTGGTTTCACCAATTTCAACAATATAACATCGACGAAGATTGAAGATATTCCTGCAAACGCAATTATCCTTGATGGCATTTTCGGTTCTGGGTTAAATAGACCTATTACCGGTTTGACTGCACAAATCATAGAAAGAGTAAATTCGCTTCCAAACGAGCGAATTGCGATAGATATTCCTTCGGGACTATATGCCGACAAACCTGTTGAACAAGATGCAGTTGTTTTCCATGCAGACAAAACATACACTTTTCAAGCGCCGAAGCTACAGTTTTTATTTGCAGAAAATGAGCAATACGTCGGACATTTTGAAGTAATAGACATTCAGCTCATTAATCCATTCAACGATGCTGAAGCTCCCGTGCAATTCGTCACCTCAAAAGACATTCACATACAAAGGCGTCACGATTTTTCCCACAAAGGCACGTTCGGACACGCACTACTCGTGTCTGGAAGCTACGGAAAAATGGGGGCTGCCATATTAGCATCACGTTCATGCCTTACAACCGGATGCGGACTACTCACAACGCACGTACCAAGTAGCGGAAATATTATTTTACAAATTGCAGTTCCCGAAGCAATGACTGACATTGATGAACACGAAAGATGCACGTCATCAATACCACATACGGAAAAATATTCAGCCATTGGCATAGGTCCAGGACTTGGCACCGAACAGGCAACCATCAACGCAATACGTTCATTCTTGATGAACAATAGCAAGCCAACTGTTATTGATGCCGACGCACTCAACATTATTGCGCAAAACGACGATTTGTGGAAATACATCAGACCAAACACGATATTAACTCCGCATCCTGGAGAATTTGACAGACTAACGAAGAAACACAAAACCTGCTACGAACGATTTCTTTCACAAATAGCATTATCCCAAAAAACATCGTGCGTCATAGTTCTGAAAGGACGCTACACAACCATTACCACGCCAGAAGGAAATATATACTTCAACAGCACAGGCAACCCCGGAATGGCAACAGCAGGCAGTGGCGATGTTTTAACTGGTATGATAACTTCACTACTTGCCCAAGGCTACGCTCCTATTGAAGCTGCGAAAATTGGTGTATTTCTGCACGGACAAGCCGGTGACACGTCTGCACTCCGTTCACAAGAAACCGTAACTGCAAGCGACATAATTAATTGCATCAATTTTAACATTGTATCATAAAGAAGTCAATAAAAATTGTACTTTTAACGCAAATTACAATATGGCAGAATTAGAGGAAAATACAACTAAAAAAATTACTTGGGACGACATACGCAGTAAGTTCACAAGTAAGAACATCATCATCGCCATTTTCGTGTTTTTTTTCATTTGGGTTACATTTCTTGACCAAAACAGCCTAATAAAACGCTATCAAATCATTCAGGAACAAAAAGAACTCATTAATACCAGAAACGACTATCAAAAGAAAATAAAAGAAACTCAAACCGAAATTGAAGCACTCAACACAAAAGATTATATAGAAAAAATTGCACGTGAAAAACATCTCATGAAAAAAGAAAACGAAGACGTGTACATTGTAACAACTCCAAATAAATAATTATGGCATTCAAACACATCTCTCCACTTGAAATACAAGAAAACGCGGGTAAAATCATAGGTAAAGACTATATGCTTGTAACTGCAGGAACGAAAGACAAAAGCAACTGTCTTACTGCCAGCTGGGGTGGCTTGGGATTTATGTGGAACAAGCCTGTTGCGTGCATTGTTATACGTCCTCAGCGGTACACTAAAGAATTTATTGACAGAGAAGAATATTTCACACTATCTTTTTTTGAAGATTCATTCAAACCAATGTTTGCTATATGCGGTTCAAAAAGCGGTAGAGATATAGATAAAATCAAAGAATGCAACCTCACTCCTTTTGAAACCACAAACGGCTCTATTGCCTACGAACAAGCAAGACTCATTCTTGAATGTAGGAAACTTTATGCAGCACCTTTTTGCACAGAGAGTTTCATAGACAAATCGATGTTAGTAAACTATAAAGACGGAGACTTCCACGTACAGTATATTGCTGAAATAACAGACTGCTTGATTAGAGATTAGTGAAGTAATAAAGGTGAAGCTACGATTCATCTTTTTGAATATTGTTTTGTTTTTCTTCTCTTTATTTCGTTTTGTTATATACTTCATATTTTATTGTCACAAAACGCACTTTTTTAATCCATTCATAGATTCTTTTTCATATTTTTGCGGCAACCAATCTAAACAATATGAAAAAGCTTTTAGCCGCAAGTTTCGTGGCATTACTCTGTTTTCAACACGTTCATGGACAAAGCACAGAATACTACATCACGAGCGATTTAACCGTCAACAAATCGTTGACCATCAATTCCGACTGCATAATTGCAAATGGAGCGACACTCATCAACAAGTCGCACATCAGCATAAACGGAACATTGTACATCAACGGGAAACTTACAAACGATGGAACAATTACTGCAACAAATTGTGTAATCAACAATGGCGAAATTTTTTCAACTGAATACAACAAACTACTCGTCAACGAGCAACTCCATTTTTCAAATGCACGCACTGCATCAAACGACACAACGCACATTGTAACATTTGAGGCAAGCGAAACGTACATAGACGACTACACCACCATGGAATCGGCTGAACTGACAACTGGAAATTTAATATTAAACGACACATTGGAATATACAGGAAAACTGGGTGTGAAAAGCGTATTGCACGATTTCATAATCAATGGGAAAGGATTTTTACTGAACACAGACAACGAAAATATCCGTTTGTATGGCGACGCCTACAATTTTTCGGATATTCCATGCAGGAAAGCAAATTTTGAACTATTCGGATTGGACAACAAGATATACGGAGATTTTTCCTGTTACCGATTTGATTTGTCCCCAGAAGCAACATACACAAACCACGGCAACCTAACTGTTACAGAGACATTCCCGACATCTGGAAAGCTTATACAAGCTGAAAATGCAACCCTCACAATCAATACCACGACATCACCTGAGATTATTGCAAATGCAACAGGCAATACTATCACATTCACCAGAGGAGGACTACAATATTTGAACGTAGAAGAATGCTACAATTTAACCATTTCTAAAAATGGAGAAAACAATCTCCAACTGACCCGCAACACTAAAATAACAAACTCACTAACGCTCAACAAGAAAAGCTTTGTCGACTGCGACAAATTCAATCTCATTTTTCCGAATGCAGATGAATCTTCCATTATTAGCAGCAACAGCAATGGAATTATTCTCAACAATGGCACAATCACATTCAACAATCTTGCAGACAGCAAGACCATTGATATTCCAATCTATTCCAACGACGCAAAATTTTGTGGAATTGAAATCACCAATTTATCCCAATCACCAACGAATATAACTATTGACAGTCTTTTTCAGTTTGTTACCCATCAGGGACATTCTCGAGGTACGCCGTATGATTTCGAATTTGTAAACACGACCTGGCACATTTCTTCCGACTGTCAAGCTGCAGAAATTACATTTTCATGGGACGATGAAAACGAACTACCTTTTTTTGACGAAAACAACAGCAATGTCTATCATTTTGAACAAGGAAAATGGATAAACACCGAGGCAACGACAAGCGGCAACACCGCTACCGCATTTTTTTCTGCAGATGGTTATTTCAGCATCGGCAACGACGTCATTATTTTACCCATACACATTTCTAATTTTTCTTGTACGTCATACGAAAACTACAATAAAATTTATTGGACAAGAGAATCTGGATTTGACAAAGAACTTGAATTGGAAAAATCTATTGACGGCCTACATTTCTTTAGCCTAAAAAATTACAAGAATTCAAAAGAGCAACTGTATGAATACGAAGATTTTGACGTGCAAACTGCGAAAACAATATACTACCGTCTCTGCGAAACAGACAAAAACGGCATACAGGAATATTCTTCCATTATCTGCGCGACAAGCCAAAATTCAGATAACATAGTCATTAGCGGCAACACTCTACGATACAACAGTCTTGATGAACCACGTTCCATCAAAATGTACGACTTATCGGGGAAGCTACTATATGAAACGCGCAACAACCCACTGAATATCAATCAAATAAAACAAGGAATATATATCCTTCACATAGAGACAGAAAATATTGAGAAAATATTCAAAGTCACCATTCATTTTTAGACGAATTGTATTGGTCACAATGTATTTGATATCAATTTAAATGATATATTTGCAAACAAATTTGTTTGTATGAAAAAAGGTATCATTTTTTCTATTTGTCTTGCTCTGTTAGTAGCAACAAGTTGTACTTCCAGAAAAAACTTGGTTTATATGAACGACCACCCCAAAGGTGACACCGTTATGACATTCAATCAAAATGACTTGAGTGTTATTTTGCAGCCAGGTGACGTTGTGTACATCAGAGTGTTGTCTCTTGATAAAGAAACCAGCGCGTTATTCAATCTGGACGTAACCGGAAGTAACGCGAGCAGCGAAGTTTCAACAGCATTGAAGGGATACACAATTGACAGAGATGGATACATCAGGTTACCTATGATTGATTCCATACACGTCGCAGGTTTATCAACATTTGCCGCAGAACAAGTGGTTCAAAAAGAGGTTGACAGCTACTTCAAAAACGCAACAGTTATTCTAAAATTATTGAATACTAAAATTTCAGTATTAGGGGAAGTCAACCGTCCTGGGACATACAGCATTCTCCGCAATAGCATCAACCTTTTTGAAGCTTTAGCGATGGCTGGAGACATCACTGATTATGGTGACAGAAAGAGTATTCTTGTAGTTCGTACAATCAACAACGAAAACATTTCTTTCCGAGTCGACCTTACGAAAGAAAGCACAATTTCAACCGAGCAATTCTACTTGCTGCCAAACGACATCGTGATTGTTGAACCTCTGCCATTACGGGCATTTCGTTTGAACTCTTCAACAATTTCGTTGGTGTTCAGCGGTTTAACAACATTAGTAACGACATTGACATTCTTCCGTACAGTACTTAAATAAAAAACTTATGGCTAACGAAATAAACAACGAAGAATTAGACGAAGAAATAGACATCATTGCCTACGTTAGACTATTACTTTCGAAATGGTACTGGATTGTCCTTTCCTGTATCATTTGTGGCTTCATCGCGTTTTTTGTAAACCGCTATGCAACAAAAGAATTTGAGGCAAGTTCATCCATAATGATTGTTGAAAAAGAAGATGCTCTGGGTAGTATGAGCTCCATTTTACAAGATTTTGGTTCTACGAAAGGAGGCAAAGCCAATATAGACAACCAAATCGGCATTCTTCAATCGTATTCGTTGGTACGACAGACTTTGGAGAAATTAGACTACAGAATTTCGTATTTCAACCATGGTCGTATACACGATGTTGAGATTTATAAAGCCTCACCGTTCTGGGTTGATTTGGACACGAGTTATTTTGACTACGACAACCCTAAGGTATACCAAAAAGAATTTATTGACGTAAAAATTATTTCCGACGACGAATATCGCCTAACTATTGAACGCGATTCTATTACAATCACGAAGTATATGGTTTGGGGGGAAGAATATAAAGATTCCATTTATAAATTCACCCTCCGCAAAGATGAGAATTTCGATATGGACGATTTTAAAGACAATCGTCTGGAATTCCGCTTCCTCATCAACGACTATAACTCGTTAACGAAACAATATCAAAAGAATCTTGTTGTTGAAGCTAAATCCAAGCAAGGTACCTTTGTCAATATGACCATACGCGACAATGTGCCGGAGAAGGCAACCGATTTCCTAAACGGATTGGTTGATGTTTGTATAGAACAGGACTTAGAAACTAAAAACGAGACGTCACGCAAATCGGAAATGTTCATTAATGAGCAATTGAATCAAATTACCGATTCGCTCATGTTTGCAGAATCTAATTTGGAAGAATTCCGTTCCAACAACAAAATTGTCAATTTGAGTGATGAAGGTTCGTTACTGTATAAAAAACTTGAAGAACAGGAGAAAAACAAATCTCAACTCGACATCAGCCTTAAATACTACAACTACATTCTTCGTTCCATACAAACAAACGACATTCAGGACATAAAAATGCCATCAATCACTGGCATTGACGACCCATTGCTAAAATCACTTATTTCTCAGTTGAATGAGCTCTATACCGAAAAACAAGTGCTTATGTATAGTGCCACTCCTGACAACCCGAGTCTGAAAATTGTCAACATGAAAATTGACCAGACAATTACCTCACTTGTGGACAATGTCAATAGTTTGATTGAGTCAACAAAACTTGAAATCAATGAGGTTAAGAAGGAAATAGAAAAGACAGATCAGGATATTCAACAACTGCCAAGCACGGAGCGCGAATTAATCAGCATACAACGTAAATTCGATGTTAACAACACTGTGTACAGTTTCTTGCTTCAAAAACGCGCAGAAATTGGTCTGACCAAGGCTGCAAACATTTCCGACATCAGAATTATTGATTCTGCACGTGCCGAAAATGCAAAACAGTCGTTCCCACAAATGAAACTATTACTATTGATTGCATTATTCCTTGGCATTGGTATTCCATGTGCAATTATTATCCTTGTGAACTACTTGGATAACACAATCAAAGAAAAAAGCGATGTTGAAAGCAAGACACAAATTCCTATTATCGGAACTATTTTACATAACCATTATACCGACAAAATTCCGGTTAAAACAAAGCCAAAATCATCTATCGCAGAATCATTCCGCGCGATTCGTTCTAATCTTGCATTTTTCCTGAAAGATACTTCGAAGACGAACGTCATTGCATTAACATCTACTATTTCGGGTGAAGGAAAATCATTTTGTGCTCTAAACCTTGCAGCCATTTTGTCGCTTATCAACAAAAAAGTATTGATTATCGGATTGGATTTACGAAAACCTCGTTTGGCTGAAATGATTAATGTATCCAATAATATTGGAGTAACAACACATTTAATTGGTAAAGATTCGTTAGACGATGTTATACTTCATACAGATGTTCAAAATCTTGACGCTATCGTTGCTGGTCCAATACCTCCGAACCCTGCAGAATTAATTGAAAGCCCTGAATTTGATACATTTATGAAAGAATGTATCAACAAGGGATATGATTACGTCGTTCTTGATACACCGCCTATTGGTTTAGTTGCCGATACCATCGCGATAGCAAAATATGCGGAATGCAACATATTCGTTATGCGACAAAGGTATACGTCTAAAAATTCTATTACGCTCGCAAATTCACTTTATAAAGACCAACAGGTTGCGAATTTGAGTATTTTGTTAAATGATATAGAAATTGAGCAGGGATTTGGTTTCGGATATGGAACATACCGTGATAAGAATGCGGGCAATGGTTACTATTCCGACGAATATTTGGAAGAAAAGCCTTGGTATAAAAAGATTTTCAAGAAAAAATAATGTCAAGCAAACTCCGCATAGTATATATGGGCAATCCCGATTTTGCGGTGATGCCTTTGCAATATTTGCTTGAACACAACTACAATGTCGTTTCGGTTGTTACAGGTATAGACAAACCTGCAGGACGAGGTAAAAAACTAAACGAATCTGCTGTAAAAGTGTATGCGAAAGAGCACAACTTGCCAATTTTGCAACCAGAATCGTTAAAGTCAGAAGACTTTCTCCAAAAATTGAGAGATTTACAGATTGACCTCATTGTTGTCGTTGCTTTTAAAATGCTTCCCAAAGTTGTCTGGCAAATTCCCACAATCGGAACCATCAACATTCATGCGTCACTTCTACCACAATATAGAGGTGCAGCTCCTATTAATTGGGCAATCATCAACGGAGAGACAAAAACTGGCGTGACAAGTTTTCTCATAAACGAAGTCATAGATACGGGTAATATTTTACTGCAACAAGAAGTTGCCATTACCGACGACGAAACTGTCGGTACGCTGCACGACAAGCTGCAGGTTGCTGGCTCCGAATTATTAATACAAACCTTGGAATTACTTGAACGCGGTGAACAACAAGGCATAGCGCAAGAAACTTTGTTTTCCAACGAAGACGAATTAAAACCAGCACCAAAAATTTTCAAAGAAACCTGTAAAATTAACTGGAGCGAAAATTCGCAAAAAATAAACAATATTATTAGAGGTTTTTCTCCATATCCCGGTGCATGGACTGTGATTTCGAAAGACGATACTAATCTGGTATTCAAAATATTTTCTGCAAAAATTGTGTGTGAACAACACAACTATAAGCCAGGCGAAATAATTGTTCATAAAAATAATTCTATTTCAATTGCTACACTAGATGGATTCATCCAACCAATTGAGATTCAATTAGAAGGAAAGAAACGAATGAACATTCAGGATTTTTTACGTGGATTTGCCTTCGAAGGTGCAAGAATCTTGAATTAAAGTTACTTTTCAACAATCATCAAACAACGGCGTGTTTATATTTTAGACTTTGCCAAATGGTAGAGTTGCTTATTTTTGTATAAAAATTTTAGCGATGGCAAATACAAATAATCAAAGGGAAAAAATCATAAAAATTGATTTCGCTGGAAAAATTCCGCCTCACTCAGCTATTCTGGAAGAAACTGTCCTGGGACAGTTAATGATTAGCGAAGATGCATATTCTGACGTTATGAACTTACTGAAGAAAGAAGTCTTTTTTGTTCCAAAACATCAGGATATTTTCCAAGCTATGGAAGATATTGCCAAAGCAAATGCTCCTATCACATTGGTTACAGTGATAGAAAAACTGCAGGAAAACGAAAAACTTGAAGGTGTTGGCGGCACGTCGTTCATTTCGGAACTAACAATGAAAGTGTCGTCTGCTGCAAATATTGAATACAACGCGAAACTGCTCGTTCAGAAACAAATACAACGAGATTTAATCAAAGCATCCGCTATTATAACGGATAAAGCCTACGATCCAGCTTGTCAGCTGAACGAATTGACAGACCTTGCAGAAAAAGAAATCATAAAAGTAACAGACAAGAACCTACAGAAAAGGCAAATAGTTGACATTAAAGACGCAGCAAACGATGTATTCCAGCACGTTCTCATTGCAAGAGACGCAAAGAGAGACCTCACTGGCGTACCGACTGGTTTTTCAGGTCTTGACCGTATTACGTCGGGCTGGCAACCTGGCAACATGATTGTCTTAGCTGCACGTCCAGGTATGGGAAAAACTGCATTCGTACTTTCTATGATTCTCAACATGTCGAAACTGGCCGACACAACACATCCACAAGGCTACCCCGTTGGCATGTTCTCTTTGGAAATGAGCTGCGAACAATTGGCCACCCGTTTACTTGTAGGAGAATCAAGAATAGAACAAATAAAACTTCAAAAAGGTGCCATTAATGATACCGAATTGGAACGATTATCAAATGTAAGAGATGCTTTGTCACAAGCGCCAATATACTTAGACGATACTCCAGGACTAAATATATATGAATTCCGTTCAAAATGCCGCCGAATGAAAGAACGCTATAAAGTTGAATGTATCATAGTTGATTACCTACAATTGATGAGTGCCGGAAGTTCACTTCCACGTGAACAAGAAGTAAGTACCATTTCACGACAAATAAAATCAGTTGCGATGGAATTAAAGGTTCCCATTATTGCACTATCACAGTTGAACCGTGGTGTTGAAGGACGTACCGGTACCGACAAACGTCCACGTCTATCCGACTTGCGTGAATCGGGAGCCATAGAACAGGATGCCGATATGGTTATGTTCATCCACCGTGAATCGAAAGCTACGGGACAAACAACCGACAAAGATGGTAACGACATAACGAGAGATGCACAAATTATTATTGCCAAGAACAGACATGGTTCCAGCGGCGACGTGAATTTGGAATTCATTGGTGAATACATGAAATTCCAAGATCCTGCAACAAGTCCTACGAATCCAAATGCATTTAAATTTCAGACGGACGAAGGAGATAGTGCCATCGATGTGCCATCTTCTTTAGGAAACAGCAACATGTCGTTGTTTGAACGGACACCACAAGATACAGGATCACCATTTTCTAATGCTGGACTATCAAACACAGAAGCTTTTTGATGAAGAAATTGCTTTCCATAGTTTTTGTAGCACTCATCTGCCAACAAGCTGCAGCTTTTGGTTTTTTGATTCCAATGGACAATACCCAAAAGAACCACCTGAAAGCGTATGGCATCGCCTACTGGGTTCTGCAGAACAACGTAACGATTGACTGGCTGCTCAACTATAGAGGCGGTAGTTTTCTCATTGAATACAATCCCGACATTAAAAACGAATGTGATATTCGCGGCGTTTCGTACGAAATTATTGCCGACGTAAAAGTTTCGTCCATTTTGGCAGAAGTTTCTTCGGACGATGTAAACATGGACGCCGTGAAACTTGAAAAAGCACCGAAAATGGCGGTATATTCTCCCAAAGACAAGCTGCCATGGGACGACGCCGTTACCCTCGCCCTCACCTATGCCGAAATTCCGTACACGGTGATTTATGATGCGGAAATTATAAAAGGAGAACTATCCAAATACGATTGGCTCCACATGCACCACGAAGATTTTACAGGACAATACGGAAAATTTTATGCAAGCTACAAAAACGCACAATGGTATAAAGACCAACAACGAAATGCCGAAGCTGAAGCAAAATCCTTTGGATTTTCCAAAGTGTCGGATTTAAAACTTTTTGTGGCAAAAACTATTAAAGCATACGTCGAAAATGGAGGATTCTTATTCGCAATGTGCTCTGGCACAGATTCTTTCGATATTGCCCTTGCTGCCGAAGGAGTTGACATCTGCGAAAGCATGTTCGACGGTGATCCCGCAGATTCTCAGGCACAATCTAAACTTGATTACTCTAAATGTCTGGCGTTCCAGAATTTCACCCTGCGAAAAAATCCACTGGAATATGAATATTCCGACATTGATGTAACCGAAAGCCGCAAAGTGAATGAAAATGCTGATTTCTTCACCTTATTTGAATTCTCTGCGAAATGGGATCCCGTACCGACAATGTTGTGCCAGAATCATACAAACATCATCCGTGGATTTATGGGACAAACTACAGCCTTTAACGAAGATTTGCTGAAACCAACAACGACCGTTATGGGTGAACTGAAATCTGCAAAAGAAGCAAAATACATTCACGGAACATTCGGTAAAGGAACGTGGACATTCTACGGCGGTCATGACCCCGAAGATTTCCGCCACTACGTCGGTGACGAGCCAACCAATCTCGACAATCATAAAAATTCCGCAGGCTACCGACTCATCCTCAACAACGTACTCTTCCCTGCAGCAAAAAAGAAAAAACAAAAGACGTAATAGGATTTTGGAAGACAAAAGTTAGAAGTAAAACAGACTCGAAAAAATATCTCGGTAATAGGAGGAACAATACCTACAATATCGCAAGAAAAAATAATGAATTATGCATTGCCATTATCATCGGTAGATGTACAAAGACAGATAAATTCATTCATTGAAAAAAAATGTGAGCCAATTGATGCAGCAATAAAAAATCAAAAAAAACAAATAGTTCTTCTTCAAGAACGTAAACAGATATTGATAAACGAAGTGGTAACAGGTAAAGTGAAGGTATTATAATTAAAATTTAACAAATATGATAAAGCATATAGAAATACAAGGTTTAAATGGTAATAGAGGTGATAGTTTGGTTTATGACTTTAACAGTGATTTAAATATTTTTACTGGACAAAATGGGTGTGGTAAAACAACATTATTAAAAATATTATGGTATATATGTAGTGGCAATATTAATTGTTTGCTACAAGAAGTAGTATTTCACTACATAAAATTAGAAACAGATAAGCACAAATTTGAAATTGGTCAAGTTAACGGTAAATTTAAAATTCAAATTGACGATAATGTTTTCACCCCAACTCAAGAGGCAATATCTCTAAGAATACAGATAAGAGAATTTTGCAAGAATTTCGCGGCAATATCAGGGAAAACTTTATTTTTTCCAACTTTTAGAAGAATTGAAGGTGGATTTTCAATGGGAATGCAAGAGATGGGAATTTCGCAATCTACAGTGAATGATTCACTAAGAAAATTGTCAGATTCATTGTCTTCTGAAAATCATAAATTTATAGCTTCTGTATCTACGAATGATATTGAAAACTTATTAAAGTTTGAGTACGCAGATATATCAAAATATTTAAATGATTTACAAAAAAATCAATTTAGCAAAATTAGACATCTAATCAAGAATGGAAAGACTTCAAAAGAAAATAAGTTAAACCAAATAGAGCAAGAAATTGCAAAAACTGATGAGTTGTTTCAAGAAAAACTACAACCCTTTTCAGTTCTTGACAAACACGTAAAAACAATATATAAAGATAAAGGTATAAATGTTTCTCCTTTAGTGTTAGGAAACGAAACAAAACCTATCGTTTCTGATAAATTGTCTGCGGGAGAAAAACAAATGTTGAGTTTTTTGTGCTATAATACATTTTATCGTGATTGTATTATTTTTATAGATGAACCAGAACTAAGTTTGCATATAGATTGGCAAAGAAAATTAATACCCGTTTTAGTAAATCAACGTTCAGGAAATCAATTCTTTATAGCAACACATAGTCCTTTTATATATTCTGTTTATCCAGATAAGGAAATAATATTGGACAGAGATCAAAAGTAATAAGCATGAAAACGTACACAAAAAATGAGATTATTGCTATAATAAATCATTCATATTCGCCTGTTATTCTAGTAGAAGGGAAAGATGACAAAATGATATATAGGTTGATATTGGAAAGTTTAGGTTTCGAAGATGCTATTATTTCAACCTCGGGTTGTAATCTCTTAAGAGAAATTTATAAGGAGAAAGATAAGTTAACAAACAAAAAGGTCATTTTCATAACAGATAAGGATATGTATGTTTATTCTAATATTCCTAAACAATATGATGAAATCATATTCACGAAAGGTTATAGTATCGAAAATGATTTGTTTCAAGGTTTCTCTTTTCTAAATTTTTTTAAAAATAAAGATAATGAGAGGTATAAAAAAGCACTTAAATCTTTCCTTTGCTATTATGCTTGTGAATTCGAAAAATTCAAAAATGGTGAGGAATATAAGTTAGATTTAAGTCCTTTTCAAATTTTAAACCATAAGGATGGTAGTTTTAAGTTGTTGACAAACAAACTGCAATCATACAAGGCACCACGTCATGGGACAATTGAATATCTAGAAAAAGATTATGACTTATTAATTCGTGGTCATTCATTGTTTGCATTATTACACATGATATTATCGTTTAAAGGTCGTACTCCAACGTATAAAGAAAATCAAATATATGAAATGTGTTATTCCTCATATAAAAGTCAAGCTATAAAAGATTTAGAGGCGACAATTAAGGAAAGGTATTCAAAATTATGATTAATTTTATTTCATCAGACGAACGGGCATTCGAAGCATTAATAGAAAAAAACTTTGTGGGCAGTAAAACAACGTGGTTTATCTGAAATAAGTATGCGACTAAGAAGAAGCAAGGATAGGAAAATTAGAAAGCTGGAGGGTTGCAAATAAAAAAATACTATTTTTGCAATTAAAGTAGTAAAAGTTCATTGTTATGAAATTGAAAATCTCAAATCTCGGCCCTATTGATTCAATGGTAATCGATATGTCGAAACCTTTTTTCCTTTTTGCTGGCGACAATAGTACGGGGAAGACGTATGCCGCAACATTCCTTTACACTTTAATCAAAGTAATTTCCTTCTATATAGATCCTCGTGGCCTACATGAAATACAAAGAATTGAAAACAATATTGAAGGAGAATTGAATGCCGATGAGTTATACGATGCTCTAGATGAATTGCTCAAGAATCGACAGGAATACATTCTAAAGTACATGAATTTGAGTATTCCAGCAGATTCGTTTAAATGTGTAATTGTAACCTCAAGAAAAGAATGGAAAGAGGAATTGTTTAAAAAATCGGTATCTGTTTGGTCTAATTATATCGTAAAAAAAACAAATTCCTACGGGTATCATCTTGAATTGCATGTAGCGGGCGAAAGTTATCTGTCGTTGGCGCAATCTTGGATGATAACTTCTTTGTTTTTTGATGGTATTATTGGAGCTCAGATGTTTACTGCAGAACGTAGTGGAATCTATACTTTCAGCAAGGAATTGTCCGTGGGACGACTTAGAAACCCTGATGAACGACTCAATGCTCGATACCCAAGACCAATTGCGGATGGATTGGCGGATGCGGCTGATTTGGCGAATAAAACGAAAAACACTTTTAGAAATGGCGCTTTTGCTGAAGAAATTGAAAACATGATTTTGCATGGCAATCTTACTGTTTCTGAAGAAGGTGAGGTTTTGTATCACGTTTCTAATGGTACTGAACTCGGGTTCAATGAATCATCATCAGCTATCAAAACTTTGGCTCCATTGGTGTTTTATTTACGCCATTCTGCTGGTCAGTACAACATTCTATTTGTGGATGAACCGGAGTTAAACCTTCACCCGAAGAATCAAATACTATTGGCTAGGATCTTCGTTAAGATGATAAATGCTGGATTGAGGTTGGTTATCAGTACCCATAGCGACTACATCATTCGCGAAATCAACAATATGATTATGGCGGATGGATTGGATAAAGCTAGTGACAAGATTTTGATGGAAAAAGGATATGACAAAAGTCTATGTTTGTCGCAAGACAAATTTGCACCCTATCTATTTGAAAAGAATACCAAAGGAAAAGTGAGGGTTACTCCGCTTGAGGTGGATCGATATGGATTCAATATGCCGTCTATCGATGATGCCATTAATAATCAGAATGAAGTGACGAACACCTTTTATGAAGTTTTGAAATACGACCACTCAAACGACTAAGTTATGCAATACATTGATTATCTTGAATGGATTCTAAACTCAAATTTCTTGCAAAACGGGAAAGATGCTTTGACTATGATAGAACCAGCAGATGCTGAAAATCCAGAACAAAGGGTGAATATAAAAATTGCAACCAATGCCATTTCAAGTATGAAACTTTATCGTTTTAACAACCTTACAGAAAATGATAAAGTACTGTTCCCTTTCTTTAATCAATCCACAATTGAGCCTACGGCACCACGTGGATTGAACAGTTTTTGTGATTATATATTATTGGTACAGCATGATAACGGTCTGTTTGTTTTTTTCTTGGAAATGAAGCGTGGTAGACATGAGGATGCAACGAAACAAATTGAAGCATCTTCTTTGTTTTTCGATTATGTTCTTCGTTCTGCGGAACGAATAAAAGAGGAGAATGGCTCTTCTGATTTTGATGTCAATCAAGTTCAGTATCGTAGGATTGTCATCAATAAAACTTACAGTAATAAGAGGATAACAAAAGACAAAGATATTGAAGACTTTGATTTGAACTCAACTATGCTTCATAAATGTTATGATGAATTCCGCCCCATTGCATATTGTAAGCGCAACTAAATCAATATATGGCTATGCCTTTATCCAAAACCGACGAACAAGCCTTCGAGGCATTAATTGAAAAAGCACTTGTTGGCAGTAGCCGAGTTGAACGTGGAACCCGAAATGCCGTCGCCTTGCCACGTTCCGCCTGTCGGTGTGGCTTGCAAGGATACAGTTTCACCTTTTGCAATCTCCGAAACGGTTGGTGAAATTTGAACCTCTGTGCTTGGTGCAACCGTTACAACACCATTGACGAACGTAACGGTTGGTTCTTCACCATCGCCAGAACCTGTATATTCAAAACTTATAGGCGTAATGTCAGATGTTCCCGATTCCAACGCCTTGAAACGTAACGTACCAATGTTGCCACCTCTGAATCCTGTTCCATTTCCTATGCTGACAATTGCACTTACCATTCCATTGCCACAATCTTTGAAACGAACAAAGTTTGATTGGGAATTTACTCCTTCAAGTTGGAGAACAGACGAATTATAGCGTACCGAGAAAAACATACTGTTTACACAATAGCATTCCACATCGGACATTGAAAGTGCGACATCAAAAACATCGTTTTGACATACCGACTTGTTTTCAGCCGAAATAACCATTTCGCATTGCTGCGGTTGTGGGCAGTCGCCAACAGGAGCGACGTACGGATGCAGACAATTATATGAAACGCACCCCTCTCCGTTTTGGGCACATACAACCATATTTCCTGCAACGCCGTGGAAATCAACAACGGCTGTATTGCCACTTTGCGACACCAATGTGTTACCTTCGGGAACCGTCCACGTGAAAGATTGCGCGTTGTTTGCCGTTGCCGTATAAACCACTCCTTTTTGCTCTAAACATACTGCACCCCAACCTGTTGGACCATCAACAGAAACCATAGTAGGGCGAATGTTCTTTGCTATTTCTTTTATGCTTGTTCGCAAAACAGAGTTTCCGTCACGTTCTGTAACACGCAATATAACCGTTCCTGTACCTTCTGTAAAACGAACTGTTACAGAATTCCCTATTGCTGTTTTCGAAGGATTAAAATCTGCGCCGCCTTCTATTGACCATTCATATACAACGTTTGAAGAAGATGCTAAAACTTCATACTGCAGGTAATCAATAGAAGAGATTGATTCCTTACAATCTGTTGGTAAACCTATTATCTCGAGGTTCTGGGCATACGAACAAACCACCGCCAAAAGTAGTGCGACGATTGTAATTCCTATTTTATTTCTATACCTCATTGTTTTTCTTCTTTTATCTCACCACAACTTTTTCTATTTGTGTTCCGCAATGCACAAAATACGTACCCGATGGCATGGAAACATTATTTTGCACCTTTTGCCCTGCCACATTGTATATTGCATATTCCTCACAACTGCATTCTATTTTTCCGTTTACAACACGGATTTGAATATCATCTGCAGAAACAGGGTCTATGGCACTGCCCCCATTGTTTACTATAAACTCTTGGCTTTGCACTGTTTCAAATATTTCATCGTCTTCTGGCACTACTTTTATTATATAATTTGCTTCTATGCTTTTCGGTAATGTTATAGAAAATGGTTCTCCCGATTTTATTTCTATTTTTTCATTTACTACAATAGAAGAGCCATTTACTTGTTCCACCAAAACCTTTGCGGTATAAGTTTGATTATCTGCATTGCTTATGGAGCATTGGATTGTGCCGTTTTCTTGCTTTTCAAATGAATATTCTAAGGTTTTTACCTTACGAATACCTTTATATATTCTAAGCATATTACCAATGGTGGGAATTCCATAAATTACATTATTGTCAGCCTTTGAAATTTTTTCAATAGGTGGATATTGTGAGACACTCTCTTCATACCATGTTTCTCCACCATCTATGGAAACAAGTACTGTATCATTGGGATAATCCAGAGCATCTGACAATGATGGAATTACCAACGTGTCTTTAGAATAAACCAACAAAGTTGAATACGTATACGCAGGAGCATAATACTCACTCCCTTGCCAAACCTTTTTGAAATTGTATTCAGTAGTATCGCAAGTATATACATGTCCATTAATTCTATCCATCAATATCCATTTCCCATCATGAAAAGCCGTGTTAATCCAAGCAATTCTATTTACGTTATCTTCAGAAACAAGCGAAAATGTCAACCTTTTTTCAGAATTAACGTTTGCCAATAATATTGTCTTTGAATCATCATTTGGGAATAACCCAATATGCTTGTTTGCAAAGCAACCGTTTGCTAAATCTCCACCATAATTGTAAAAATCCATACTGATGTTGAATATATTCTCCCACGTATTGCCACCATCGAGGGTTTGAAATAAATCTATGTCATCATAAACATATCCAAAACTTTCTGTGAAAAACTGCATATTTCTCGCTATTGTTCCCGATAACATGTTCATATTTTTCCCAACCCACGATTCACCGCCATCTCGAGATATGAACAAACTATCTGTACTTGTCATATATATAACATCATTAGGGAAAAACTGCATCTTGTAT
The DNA here is from genome assembly GCA_937892155.1 of uncultured Bacteroidales bacterium. Lineage (GTDB taxonomy): Bacteria > Bacteroidota > Bacteroidia > Bacteroidales > UBA1715 > UBA1715. The sequence continues at coordinate 38,781 of CALAUG010000032.1, forward strand.
AATGTGGTATTGAAATCTTTGTAATCCCATGTTTTACCGCCATTTGAGGAATAAAACAACCTACCATTTTTTGTACCTATTATAAAAATCTCGTTCTTGGATTTTACGAATATGTCTTTCCCTTCCATGTTCCCTTTGTATATATATGAATAACGAGTGTTATTTAGGGCTGTGGTTGTCACATCTGTGGGTGGTGTGTATGTTTCTTTTGTAAACTGCCATGTCCGCATACTATCAGTGGATATTATTTTATTATTATCAATATCATATCCTCCCGAAACAGTAGCCCAAACCTTACCGTTTCCTAAATCATACATAGACTTGGGAACATTATAATATGCAATAACACCATTACCCCAATCATACATGTTTATTATTCGACAACGTTCCAATGTTTTGCTTATTTGACTTGATACAGTTAAAATAATGTATCCGTTTTCAAATTGAAACAAGTGTTTTGGTGTAATTCTAAGTTGTTCGGCTTTCCATGTCATTCCGCCATCTTTTGTCACACTATAGCCTACATTTGCAAAGACATATCCTAACTGATTGTTTACAAACGCCATATAAAAAGTTTTACTTTGTGGTAAAACTTCTTGGGAAAAAACATCATTTGTTGTCAAAGCCCATTTTTCTCCGTAATCTGAACTTTTATATATGGCAACTTTGTTTGAACTCGTGTCAAGCACAGTCAGAAACACGGTTTGTTCATCGCTCCATGCCGTTGTAACAATTTTATCAGATTCTTTCAACTCTAACAATGAAGAAGTCCACGAATTGCCACCATCTACAGTGTAAAGCACGTTGTTAATATATTTTCCATTTTCGTTAGATACAGAAGCGAAAATTCCGTGAAGAGAATCTTTGGCAAATTTAAATGCCAAAGGTTGATATGAAACTTCATCTAATTTTGTAATTACATCTAACTTTTGCCCCTTTAGACTATATGTTTGTTCCCATGTCTTTCCCGTGTCAGATGACATTGCAAGCCAGCCTTCTTTTGTAGCAACGACAACATTTCCACCTTTTGTACTCACAGATTGAGCAATTGTCATACTGAAATCGTCTGGGGTAATATCTTTCCATTCATACTCAAATATTTGAGAGTATAGTACACACGACATTATTGTCGTGATAAATAAAGCGACAATCTTTTTCATAGCATTAATTATTTTGGTTGTTTTGACAATTAGTTTGCTCCAATATCAGTTCTGCCAATCTATCAATATCGGCATTATTGACAACGCCGTCTTTATTTATATCGGCATTATCAAGAAAACAACCATTAAGCGTATAGGTTGTTCCGCCACAATTAGTCTGAATTGTTATCGTAAACCCTCCATCAGAAGAAGGTTGTAATGTTGCGCCCTCTTGTACATATCCTTTCAGAGCGTCTAAATCTTCCAAAGAATAACCGGGCTTACCATCTATTCGAATCGGACGTTTCTCGTCTTGTGCATTATACTCCTCCTCTTTTATAAAAACACCCGAAGAGAATGATGTTGGTACGGTGTTGTGTACCATTCTAAAAATCAAAGGACTTTTGTTTTCCTTGTTTCTGTACCGAGAATCCAATACCAAATTGATTGTAGCCATAATTTTACAGTTTCGTTAATTTGACAATTTTTCGCAAGTTTTTTCGGTTTACGCCTATTTACGTTATTTTACATAAATTTCTCTAACCTGCTCACACACAAAGATATACATAAAAATTGGATTATTTTCAAGAAAAGGCAAAAAAAAAGCACTCACAAATTTTTGTAAGTGCTTGTCTATCAATGAGCGGGAAACGAGACTCGAACCCGCGACCCTTAGCTTGGAGGGCTAATGCTCTACCAACTGAGCTACTCCCGCATTGGTGGGAGTGGGTGGACTCGAACCACCGAAGTCATAGACGGCAGATTTACAGTCTGCTCTCGTTGCCGCTGGAGAACACTCCCTAAGAGCCTCTTGTCGGATTCGAACCAACGACCCCGAGATTACAAATCACGTGCTCTGGCCAACTGAGCTAAAGAGGCAAACTTTTATGTTAAAGAACTATGCTTTTCAAAAAGCAGTGCAAATATACAACTTTTTATATTCGTGTCAAGACTTACAAAAATTTTTAATACTTTTTTTCGTGGATTCCTCCTTAATCTCTAGCCTTTACCATCTCATCTCTAAATTTATTTATGTATTTTCGCACGCGAAAAGTTACGGATATGGATTCTGAAGCTCTTATTTCGATAGTTGATTGCCGAATTGAAGGCAACGAAAAAACGTTTGTGCCAAGTCTTTCTTGGCAAATGAACCAAGGCGAAGCATGGCTTGTGATTGGGCCGAATGGTGGCGGCAAAGCCGATTTTGTGAATGCCCTTGCGAGAAAAATGTCGTTCGTGCCGAATTCCGTTGGTGAATCGCAGGGCTCGTTCTCGTCGGTTTTTGGCGATTCTGTCGAAATGGTTTCTTTGGAACGCGCTGCTAAATTAATTGAGGAGGAACGCAACAACGACGAGAGCGACTATGTTGAAGGTGGCGTTGATATAGGAAGAACTGGCCGAAGATTTATTACCGAAGGTGTTCTTGGACCGCTAAAAAAAAGCGACGAACTGCCGCAATGGGCAAACGAACTCGACACGCATTTCGCCATACAATTGTGCGGCATACAAAAAATCCTCGACCGCGGACTTAAATATATGTCAACTGGAGAAATTAGAAGGACATTGCTTGCTCGCGCATTGGTTTCTGGTAAGAAATTGTTGGTTTTGAGCGACCCGTTTGCTGGACTCGATGCCGAAAGTCGTAAGATTTTGTTCGATTTCTTCGCAACCATTGTAAACGCCCAGCAAAAAGGCGATTCGGAATATCCACACATTGTATTATGTATGGAACGTTGGCACGAAATTCCTGAATCAATCAGCAATGTTTTGGAATTTACCAACAAAGAAGTGTCGTTTTGTGGTTCAAAAAATGACTATGTACAACGTTTGAAAAGCAAACAAACACAAAACGACAATGAAAAAGCGGCAAAAAAAGAAGAATTGTCGTCGTCGCTAACTGCAGCAATAGAAAACACAGCGCCACTCAAACAAGAGACTTCAGAGGAAGAAGAGCTTCTTGTAGAAATGAACCATGTCAATGTCGGTTGGGGCGACCATCAAGTTTTGATTGACTTGAACTGGAAACTGAAAAAAGGCGAGCATTGGTTGGTTCGTGGTCCTAACGGTTCGGGGAAAACTACATTTTTGGAATTAATAACCGGCGACAATATGCAGGTTTATTGTAACGACGTACGTTTGTTCGGCAAAAAACGTGGCTCTGGAGAATCCATCTGGGAAATCAAACAAAAACTCGGTATTGTATCATATCGTCTTCATGTGGAGTATAGAATGGTTGGTGGAACAAACCTCCGCAATCTAATCATTTCCGGCTTCCGCGACTCCATTGGATTGTACGGCGCACCTACAGGTGTCGAAATTGCCATAGCCGACAAATGGCTTGCGCTTGGTGGATTTGCTGGTCGTGAACGCGAATTATTCCGCGACTTGAGTTATGGCGAACAACGTGCAATGTTGATTCTTCGTTCTGTTGTGAAATGTCCACCAATATTGATATTGGACGAGCCATGCCACGGACTTGACGAAGAATACCGCGAAAAAATCCTTCATCTTTTGGAATTAATCGCCGAAAAAGGAACTACCACAATGCTTCACGTAACCCACGATCCAACTGAACGCCTGACTTGCGAAAAGCACGTATTGGAATTGTGTCCGGGAGAAACACCGATGTATAGAGTTAGTTGTCTGTAGAAAGTATAGATTGTGTATTTATCGTTTTTTACAACGAAACAAACAACACGTCACAGAAAACAGATTACTCTTATCAACACTTGTTCATATTCTACGTGAAATTTTTAGCGCGGTACGTGTAACACGTAAATACTTTTTCTTTACATTTGCGTGGCTTTTGGGGAGGTGTGCCTTAAAAGTAAAGTTTAACAAAAATAAATTTTTATGGATTTAAAAAAGATTATAGGTTTATTAGTAACCTTCGCCATCACGGTGACTATCTGGGCGCTTCCAACGGATGTGTTCGGGATTGAAAATTTAACAGTTGTACAACAGCGTGTGATTGCCATGTTCGTTATGGCTGCATTGCTTTGGATTTTCGAACCAATTCCTAACTGGACAACATCAGTATTAATTATTGTACTTTCGTTGTTGACAGTTTCAAACAAAGGTATTGGGTATTTCTGCAACCCTGACGCTGGTCAATTGGTTAAATACACTGATATTATGTCAGCATTCGCCGATCCTGTTGTTATGTTGTTCTTGGGCGGTTTCGTGTTGGCAATTATGGCATCAAAATATGGATTGGATGTAACTTTGGCAAGAATCCTTTTGAAACCTTTCGGAAAAAATCCTCGTATGGTTCTTCTTGGTTTCTTGGTAGTAATTGCCGTATTCTCAATGTTTATGAGTAACACAGCAACAGCAGCAATGATGTTGGCTTTCTTGGCACCAGTGCTTGCAGTGCTTCCAAGCGATGATAAAGGAAAAATCGGATTGTCGTTGGCAATTCCTGTAGCTGCAAACCTTGGTGGTATTGGTACACCAATCGGTACACCTCCTAATGCAACAGCTGTGAAATTCTTGGCTGAAGCAGGTTGCGAAGTTTCTTTCGGCGACTGGGCAATTAGAATGATTCCTTACGTAATTATCATGATTTTGTTTGCATGGGTTATACTACAATTATTCTTCCCATTCAAATCGAAGGAAGTTGTTTTGGAAATCAAAGGAAACGAACGTAAGACAGACTGGAAAACATACGTAGTTTGGATTACATTCATCGGTACAATCTTGTTGTGGGCTACAGAAAAACTTACAGGTATCAACTCTAACGTAGTAGCATTGATTCCACTTGCAGTTCTTACTTGTACGGGTATTTTCGGAAAAGAAGACATCAAGGAAATAAACTGGACAGTGCTTTGGTTGGTAGCCGGTGGTTTCGCATTGGGAACATGTTTACAAGGAACTGGTTTGGCAAAAGTTCTTATCGACGCCATTCCATTCGGAACAATGGGTGTTGTACTTGTATTCATCATCGCTGGTTTGGTTTGCTACTTCTTGTCGAACTTCATCAGCAACTCTGCAACAGCAGCATTGTTGATTCCAATCTTGATTGTGGTTGCCGAAGCAATGGCTGATCCTGCTGCAGCAAGCCACGATACATTCATGTCGTTGGGCGGAACACACGCAATGATTTCATTCATCGCAGTTTGTGCATCAATCGCAATGTTGTTCCCAATTTCAACTCCACCGAATGCAATCGCTGCATCAACAGGTTTGGTTGAAACTAAGGATATGGCTAAAGTTGGTATCATAATTGGTGTTGTAGGTTTTATTTTGGGATATTTCTGGTTGACAACAATCTTCCCATTTGAACAGACAGCCGAAGTTGCTCAAACGGTAGCAGCAACATTATAATTAGAATAAACAATAAAAGGGGAACTCAAAAGGTTCCCCTTTCTTTTTAATACACAGTATGAATAAATTTATATGTTTGACAGCAGCTTCCCTTTTAGCAGGAAGTGTTTCGTTCGCTCAAGAAGAAAAGCCAGCACCAAAAGCTGAATTAAAATGGTATGGTTTTGTCCGCAACTACTTCACATTCGACACACGTGAAAGTAAAGCCGGAACCGACGAATTGTATTATTATTTGCCTTTAGACGAATCAATTCAAGCAGACGGAACCGACATTAACCAACATCCAACAATGAAATGGAGCGCAATCACTTCACGTCTTGGTTTGGACGTAAAGAACTACAAAATAGGCGATAATATGGAAGTTGGTGCAAAAATAGAAGCTGACTTTTACAGTGGCGTAAGTGGTGTTACCGGAACGGCACAATTCCGTCTTCGTCAAGCATATACGACATTGAACTGGAAAGATAAAAGTGATAACAAATATGGTTTGAAAGTTGGTCAGGCTTGGCATCCAATGGCAGCCGACATGGTTCACAGCACGAACTTGGAAATTGGTGTTCCATTTGGACCATTCAGCCGTACTCCGCAAATTACATTTGATTATACACCAGGAAAATTCTCCCTTACTGCATCGGCTCTTTGGCAAATGCAATATACATCAGGCGGACCAGAAGGTGCTTCTGCAAACTACATTAAATATAGCAATATCCCAGAATTTTATTTAGGTGTTAATTTCAAAGGAGACAATGGATTCCTTGCACGCATCGGTGTTGACATGCTAAACATCAAGCCACGCTACAAAGGAACAGCAGAAATGCTAAAAGGTTCTGACACAATCTCGTACACTGCATTGGTTGACGACAAAATAACAACAATTTCTCCATTTGTGTACGTACAATACAAGAAAAACGATTTCGAAATCAAAGCCAAAAGTATCTATGCTGAAGCTGGCGAGCACATGAATTTGAATGGTGGCTACGGCGTTTCTGCAAAATACGACGGACTTGGTGAAGATGGACATTGGGAATATACTCCGACAAGAGTTTCTTCTTCGTGGGTTAGTTTAACCTATGGTAAGAAGTGGCAAGGAATATTCTTCGCTGGCTACGCAAAGAATTTCGGCACGAAAGACGAACTTGCTGTTGACTATACCGACAGCGAAGGAAAAACGTACGCAAACAAGGCTAACAACTATTTGGCAAAAAACACATACGAGAATGTTAATTCTATGTGGCGAATTGCTCCCGGAATAGTTCGCAACTGGAATAAACTTGCTCTTTCTTTTGAATGGCAAATCACTTCTGTTGAATATGGAACATTCTTTAAGCAAGACGGCGTTTCTTACGTCAGTGCTAAAAATGGTCTTGCAGAAGATAAAACTCACTGGATTACAAACCATCGTTTGCAAATGATGTTGAAATATAGTTTCTAATGCAGCTCGGAAAGAAAAATACTCTTACTGTTCTCCGTAAAGTTGATTTCGGTTTTTATCTTGATGCGCAAGAATACGACAGCGTTTTATTACCGAAACGCTATGCTCCTGAAAATCTACAGGAAGGCGACGAAATAGAAGTATTTATTTATCTTGATTCCGAAGACAGAATTATTGCGACAACAGAAACTCCCCTTGCAGAAATCGGCGATTTTGCCTATTTGACAGTTAAAGAAGTAAACAAATTCGGCGCTTACCTTGACTGGGGGTTACCAAAAGATTTGTTTGTTCCATACCGCGAGCAAAAACTTCGGATGACAGCAGGAAAACAATATTGGGTCTACGTATATCTTGACAAGGACACAGACCGAATTGCAGCATCTGCAAAGATTGACAAGTATTTAGACCAATATAATCCACCCTATTACGAAGGCGACGAAGTATCAATACAAATTCATTCCAAAACCGATTTGGGAACAAAAGTCATCGTCGACAAAATGTATTGGGGCATTATTTACGAAAACGAGATTTTTACAAATCTCACAGTCGGTGAAACCAGAATTGGCTATATCAAAAAAATTCGCGAAGATTTAAAATTAGACATAAGTCTTTCTAAATCAGGATATTTAAATAAAATTTCCGATATAGAATCTACCATACTTGAGGCTTTGAACGCAAACAATGGTTTTCTGCCATTACACGACAAAAGTTCATCGGATGAAATAAAGGAGGCAATCAATATGAGCAAAAAATCGTTCAAAATGGCGATTGGCGGACTTTACAAATCGGGGAAAATATCTCTTGAAGATAACGGAATCAGACTGAAATGAAAATTGGTTCTATAGAATTCGACAAATATCCTGTGTTTGCCGCACCTATGGAAGACGTGAGCGAACCATCGTTCCGGTATATGTGCAAAAAATACGGTGCCGATCTACTCTACTCCGAATTTGCGGCAAGCGACGCCATCGTGCGCTCTATCAAACAGACAATGAGAAAAGTCACAAGCTACGAATACGAACGCCCATTCGTGGTACAGATATTTGGTAAAGATCCACGAGTAATGGCCGATGCAGCTAAAATTGTAGAGTCTGAATTCAAACCTGATATTATTGACATCAATTTTGGCTGTCCCGTGAAAAAAATCGCTGGCAAAGGCGCTGGTTCGGGCTTATTACGAAACATTCCCTTAATGGTAGAGATTGCAAAATCTGTTGTTAACGCTGTTTCTACACCTGTCACGGCAAAGACACGTCTTGGTTGGGATTCCGACGACAAACCGATAATAAGCGTTGCTGAGCAGCTTCAAGACGTTGGCATACAAGCCCTTACAATACACGGACGTACTCGGGCACAAATGTACACCGGCGAAGCGGACTGGACACTCATAGGCGAAGTGAAACGCAATCCACGTATGCACATTCCTATCATAGGCAACGGTGATATTGATTCTCCACAAAAAGCAAAAGAAGCATTCGACAACTTCGGCGTAGACGCCATTATGATTGGACGTGCAAGTATTGGAGCACCGTGGATTTTCAAGCACGTAAAACATTATCTCAACACAGGAGAACTGTTACCAGAGCCGACCATCAAAGAACAAGTTGAAGTCATTAAAGAATCTATGCTAAAATCCGTCGAATTTATGGGATTGCCCGGCGGTGTAATTCACATGCGCCGTCAATTTGCACGGACATTCAAAGGATTGGAGAACTTCAGGGATACAAGAATCAAACTTCTCAATCTCAGCGACTTACAAGAAACTTTGAATTTACTTGATGAAATTGCCGAAAAATGGGGCAACAATTAAATTACATCGTTCCTTTTTCCAAATCATTTTGTACCTTTGAGCATCAAAAACACAGATAATGAAAATTAAGCAGTTTGTATTCAATCATTTTGGCGAAAACACATACGTAGTCATTGACGAAACGACCTCATCCTGCGCCATTATTGACCCTGGATGTTTCCGTGAAACAGAAAAACAGACGCTTGTTTCGTTTTTCAAAAGTAACAATTTAGTTCCCGACAAAATTTTGTTTACTCACTGCCACGTTGATCATACGTTTGGCGCACATTTTCTTTTAGAAGAATATCCGCTTATTCAAACATACGCACATCAAAGCGAACAACATTTCATTGATACTGCTGTTGAACAGGCCGAGAGTTTTGGGGTTACAATTGATCAACCGCCAGCAATTGCACACTATGTGTATGATGGACAAACAATCACTATCGGAGCGCTTGAATTCAAAGTAATTTGCACGCCTGGTCATTCGCTCGGCTGCGTATGCTATTACAATAAAGAAAACAATATTTTATTTTCTGGTGACACGCTTTTCGCAAACAGCGTAGGTCGCACCGATTTGTACGGAAGCAGCCATCTATCTTTGATGAACTCCATACAAGAAAAACTTATGGTTCTACCCGAGAACACAGACGTGCTGCCGGGACACGGACCAAGTACGACCATAGGGGAAGAAAAAAACACAAATCCATATATCCAATGAAAAGAATTTTAAGTATTGAAACCGCAACAACCGTCTGTTCCGTAGCAATACACGAGGACAACGAATGTATTGCACTCAAGGAAATCAATGAGCCCAATGCTCATTCCGAAAAATTAACCGTACTTATAGAACAGTTACTCAACGAACGAAATCTGCAAATCGCCGACTTTAATGCAATTGCACTAAGCAAAGGTCCTGGGTCATATACAGGTCTTCGTATTGGCGCATCAGTGGCAAAAGGGCTTTGTTATGCCTGTAAATTGCCGTTAATCACCGTTGATACGTTAAAGGCATTGGCTTTATCGTGCAAGAATAAAGTTCAGAATAATGCCCCCGAAGTAATCTATATGCCAATGATTGACGCACGCAGAATGGAAGTATATACTTCATTGTGGAACAACCAATTACAAAACATTCAAGACACTCACGCATTGGTTGTTACATACGAGGCAAAAGCATCGTTTGAACCAACAAAGCACTACTATCTTTGTGGTGACGGAAGTTCAAAATGCCGAGAAACACTTGAGAGTGGTAACATTACCTTCGTTGACAATATTGATGCAACAGCAAAAACCATAGGCGATTTAGCCTGCGAACTGTACGACAAACAAGAATTTGCCGACGTTGCTTATTTTGAGCCCTTCTATCTCAAAGAATTTCAAGCCACAACGCCTAAGAAATTGATATAGATGACAGAAGCTTTTTTGCAGTATGTCTGGCAACATCAGTTGATGTGCCTGGACAAACTATATACGACCGATAAGGAAGAAATTTCCATTATCAAGATTGGTACATTCAACAGAAATGCAGGTCCCGATTTTTTAAATGCAAAAATAAAAATTGGCAACACAATTTGGGCTGGCGATGTAGAAATACACATAAAATCAAGCGATTGGTATGTTCATCAACATCACAAAAATCCTGTATATAATAGTGTTATATTGCACGCAGTTGCCTCGTTTGACAAAGACGTTTATTCCGAAAACGGACATAAAATTCCTACGCTTCTCATTCCAATTTTGCCACAGATATCATACAATTATATGACGTTCAGCAATATACAAGAATGTATCAAATGTGGGAACCAATTAACAAATATTGACACCAGCCGAATCAATATGTTTATAGAACGATTGGTTGCGGAACGATTTGAACAAAAAGCATTACATATTTTTGAGTTTTACAATGCGACCAACCACAACTGGGAAGAAACGCTCTATCAACAACTTGCAAGAAATTTTGGCAGTAACACCAACAGCGAGGCTTTTGAAGCATTGGCACAAAGTCTCCCTCTGCATATCATAGAAAAGCATAAAGACAATGCCTTTCAAATAGAAGCCCTATTATTCGGACAAGCAAATGTATGGAGCAACAACGCCGATGAATATGAGACAAGGCTCAAACAAGAATACCAGTTTCTACAAAAAAAATACAGCCTCACTCCTATTAGTTCTACCGTATGGAAATTTGCGAAAATGCGGCCCCGTAATTTTCCAACTATACGCATAGCTCAATTTGCACGATTGCTATTTTGCAAACAGCATATAACCTCAAAAATATTAGAAATAAAGACGGTAGAAACGATGAGAGCTCTATTTCTCTGTTCTGCCGATGAATATTGGGAAACACATTTTTCGTTTAGCAAAGAATCTCCCAAGCACAACACAGATATAGGCAGACAAAGCATAGACACGATTTTAATAAATACCGTCATTCCATTTCTGTTTGCTTATGGAAAAGAGCATCAAAACGAAAACATAAAAGAACGGGCATACAATTTTCTTATGAAACTTCCACCAGAAAAAAATGCAATCATTTCGAAATGGGAACAATATGGTTTACAAGTGACAAATGCATTAGAAAGTCAAGGATTGATACAACTATACAATAACTACTGCACTGAGAAAAATTGCTTTCACTGCCCTATTGGACACATAATCTTAAAATTAAATCCTATAACAAAAACATATTGACTCATTAATTTTTTACAAATTCTTAATCACGAAACACTAATCTCGTATCTTTGTTTAAAATAAACGACATGCGTTTCAGACTTTGTTTCATCACAGTGCTCATATTATTCAGTACTTCCTGTGGGAAGCACGAAAATCCTGTACCAGTAACGAGTTTGAATTACAAAGTGTTAAGCATTGAAAGCGATGCCCGTTACGGAAATTTACGCGTTGCGGGAGGATCGGCAATACTACAAACGGGTAATATGTGTGCTGGTTACAACTGCAACGGCGTAGTGGTGTATAGAGTCAAGACAACTGGAGAATATGACGATTTTAAAGTATTTGACAGAACCTGCCCAAACGAAGTGAGCTCGTGTGCAATGGAAATAAATCCAGCATTTCCGTATGTGCTCTACTGCCCTTGCTGCGGTTCGGAATTCAACATGGAAGGTAATTATATGGAAAAAGGTCCTGCAAATTATCCACTACGAGAATTTGATTGCGACTTTTACGATGGAGATTTAAGAATCTATTAATCACAAAAAACTAAAATCATGAATACAAAACACATTATCTCATTGTTAATCATGTCGTTCGTCTGTGCAACCATTTCTTTTGCACAGGAAGAAAACGGATACATTAAAGTTGAAGGTAAAAAAACAGTTTACTATAGTCAGGCTGGTAAAATAGTCTGCTACGACAAATATGACGAAAAACGCGGTGCTACAATTCACTACGACGCGACGAACAAAGAAATCGGCTACGCAAAAGTTGACAAAAGAACCCACAAAACAATCAACTACGACAAGTCAGGCGGCGTAATCAATTACACAAAGATAAAAGACAGAAAAACGTACCGCTACGATAGAGACGACAATTGTCTCGGTTATTACAAGACTGACACAAGAGCGAAAAAGACTATATATTATAACTGCGACAACGTGGAACAAGCATACTCAAAAGCAAAAAATGGGAAAACAATCCTTTACGGAGAATTCCCATATATTGGCTGGTAAAAATAAGTTGTCAGAATTGAAAATCCCGTTTATTATTCCTAAATCCTAATTCTACAATCTGATTGGATATTTCAAAAAATGTTCATTCAGCATTTCCTGTGGGATAATAGTCTTAATTCCCTCAGCAAGGATATTCAACATTCGTTCACGTACAAAATCTTTTCTCACAAAGAATGAAACATTTCTATATAGTTTCGGATTCACAATCGGACGGATATTTTCACGATACGATTCGCGCAATAATTTCAAATGCATTTCCGGTATCGTAGTAAAACCTCCATTTTCATCCACAATCATCATTAAAGTTGGAATATTGCTTGCCTCGTATATTGAAGAGTGGTCCAATTCCATATCGCAGATTTGAGGAGCCTGCAACTGCAAATTAATATTCGACTTCAATCCCCACAAATGTTCGCGTGGCATAGTCTGCACGTCTATTTCCTTTTGTTGGAAGAGTGGCGATTTGGGAGAAACATACATATAGAAATTTTCTCTATACAACGGTATTTCCAACAAATCATCTGGTGGATGTGGAAGCGACATAATCGCCACATCTATTTCCGCCCTCTGTAATTTTGCAATCGTTTCATCTCTCAAACATTCCGATGCGTGTATCAATATATCGGGATGATGATCTTTCAAATATTTGAACAACTTAGGCGTAATGTACGGCGCAATAGTCGGAGTAATACACAAACGAATTTCACCTACCTCGCATTTTCGCTCTGTCAACACCAATTCCTCCATTTGACGTACATTATATAAAACAACTTTCGCCTGAGCAATAAGTTTTTCTCCAATAAGCGTTGGACGAACTGGACGGCTATTTCTATCAAAAATCACCACATCGAGTTCCGATTCCAATTTTTGAATCAACGTGCTTAATGTAGATTGGGTGACATCGCACGATTCGGCAGCCAAGACAAATGTTTTGTATTTATCTACTGCAACTATATATTCTAACTGTTGTAATGTCATATCACTTATTATTTATGTAACTGATAGCAATTATCAAATATATTAAAAATATCTATACTATATTTCTTAAAAATCCTATACGGCTGATTGTGTTACTTTTGAGAGACCCATATTAATTTATCGGTATCGTAGCCTCGCTCTTTGGCAATTGTCAAAACTTTCTCCTGAGCATTGGGTTCCATCTGCGGAGTTCTATTCAAAATCCACAGATATTTATCGTTGCTACTTCCTATTAGGACATAGTCGTAGTCGGGCGACAGATACAGCACATTATAATCGGAATAGAACCACAGGAAAAATGACACTTCCAATTGTCCTGGCACAGCATCATTAGGACGACGTGCTTTACCGACAGACTGTTTGAATTTACCATTAAAATCCTTCTTGTATCCCGAATTCACAACTTTCACAGTTCCGTCAGGCTGAATGGTATAATCGGCGGTGCAGCCAACCAATCCACGTTCAAAACTATGGTCAAAACGTGCTATTTCGTACCATTTTCCCATAAAACGTTCCAAATCAAGTTCAGGAACTGTCGTCGTATCAATTGTTGAACGACATGCAGAGCAGCTCATTATCGATGCTCCACAAATTAAACTCACTAACATCTTTTTCATAATAATAGATTTTTGATTTTACTATTTTACACATTCGCCGTATAGGATTTTTTAAAACCGAGGTAAAAGTAACATGCCACACATATCCATCCAATCTATTTAAAAGAATATACTATTGATAAAAAAGATAATAAACATTCAACAATCCACGCTCTTTATTCCCGATTCACATTTTCATTATGAATTGTCCATTATATTTAGTACTTTCGCGGAAATAAAATTTACAACTATGAACTCATTCGTAAAAATTGCCTCTTTTATAGGCGTAGCAATCCTGTCATTAACTGCGTGTGCGCAGAAAAGTGTGATTACCGAAAATGATTTGAAACCAGAATCGCAATCATTTTTAAAGGAATATTTTCCAAACAATCCTGTTTCATACATCATTTTGGACTCCGACAAAGATTACGATGTAACATTGAACACTGGCATTAAGGTTGAATTTGATAGAAAAGGCGCATGGGAAAGTGTTGACTGCGCATTAAGTCCAGTTCCTAACGGCATCATTCCTGCAAAAATTTCAAATTATATTTCACAAAAATTTCCAAATCAATTCGTTACTGAAATCTCCAAAGAATTCAACGGATACGATGTAGAATTAAACAATGGTTTGGAGTTAGAATTTTCAAGCGACGGAGAATTTAAGAGAATAGACGATTAGACATATTCCATCATGGGCTTCTTGCTATCAATAACAGATAGATTTCCAATCGCCAACATTCCCGATTTATTAGGATTGTACCATAACAATCCTCTTGGGTTAACCCACGAGGCGCAGCTTCTCATCATATTTCTTTTGGTAGAAGTTATGGCCGTTTTCAACTTTTTTATCAGAAAACGCGACAAAGCACAATTCTATCCTATTGTGTATGTACTTCTTGCTTTATCATTGCTTGCAGTTTTCTATTATTGTTTCCAGACTAAATTGCCGGAAATCACATTAAATATGAGAGACCACAGCATACACAAACCTTGTATCGGTTGGTTCTGCCAGCACGAAATCGTCGGCTGGGGCTGGGCTATCGTCGGTATTGCAGCTCTCACCCACGTTACATACAGTCTTTTATGCGCAGTCCTGCAAGTTTCCGCACAATTGTACGTGGAAGCAAACTACGCCGAAGGTAAAAAATGGAAAGAATGGAAAGGTATTTTATATGCCTTAGTGTTTGGTATTGCGGTTGTTGGTATCAGTTCACGAAGCAACTACATTTTTTCTTCGTGGGTATTGTGCATTGTACTCGCATTACTTATTTTGGTCGTAATTATCAAAATCATTCTCGACACAAAACGAATGAAAAAGCCTTTGATAGCACTGCTTATCGGGGTTTTGTTTTTCATAGGAGTGATTGCAACAATTATGCTCATACTTGACTGTTTTAGAGGATTACTATTCTTCGTCATCATATTCTTAGTTGTGTTCATCAGCGCCAAGGCAAGCAAGAAAAAACCAGCAAATAAACTTTGATTACTGGTTCCAATATTTTGCTTCTTTGACCAAGGAGTACATCATTACATTTTAATCTCAATTTTTGTCATTTCAACCGAATTGAATGCGAGAATTTCAAATTCTATTGTTGTTTTGCAGACGAATTGATATATCATCAAATATGGGAAAGATTGGAAACATGGCAGTGACCCTTCTATTACTGATTGGCACTGCGTTTTCGGCACAAGCACAACTAATATTGGTACTATCCTTGGATGAGTGCCGGGATCTTGCTCTTGAAAATAACAAACAATTAAAAATAGCTCAGGAAGAAATTAACAAAGCTGGCTACGATAAAAAATCTGCATTTGCCAACTATCTTCCAAAAGTTTCTGTTTCTGGTATTTACGCATATAATAACCAAGACATACAGTTACTAAGCGACGAACAAGACGAGGCCTTACGAAATCTCGGGACAAGCATTGGCACTGAATTAGGAGGTTCATTACAACAAATGCAACAAAACGCAATGAGCACCATTCAACAGGTGCTTGCAAATCCAGCAGCCGATCCTGCACTGGCAACGCTTGTGGCATCAAGTCCAACTGTACAATCTATCCTACAAAAAATACAAACTACCGACCTTGCCAGCACACTTGCTCCTACCGCCGCATCTATGAATGCACTTGGAGGAGATTTAGCCGACAACTTTATGCTTGACACAAGAAACGTCTTCGCTGGAATTATTTCAGTACAGGAACCATTATTTCTCGGCGGAAAGATTGTTACCTACAACAAAATCGCAGCTGCTAAGAAAGAATTAGAGGCTACAAAATATACTTCCGAAGAGTTTGAAACATTGGTTGCAACCGACAAATTGTATTGGCAAATCGTTTCGCTTACCAACAAATTAAAACTGACACAAAAATATGTAGAATTACTGCAAACAATGTCGAACAACGTCGAGAAAATGGCTAAGGAAGGTATCGCGACAATGTCGGACAAACTTGCAGTGAAAGTTAAATTAAATCAGGCAGAAACCACACTATTGAAAGTAGAAAACGGCCTTGCACTGTCAAAAATGCTTCTATGCCAACATTGCGGCATCGATATGAACACAAACCTATCTCTTGCCGACGAAACACTTGAAAATGTTGAAGTTTCAGAAACAACTCCTCACTATACTGAAGATGACATAGTAGCGAACAGACCAGAACTTAAAAGTTTAAGCCTTGCAACCGAGATTTACAAGCAAAATGTAAATCTTACCCGTTCTGAGTATTTACCAACCATTGCAGCGTTTGGAAACTATGTAATTTCTAATCCATCATGCTCCAACGGATTTCAAAATGAATTTGACGGATTCTGGAACGTAGGTGTAGTTGCTAAAATTCCTATTCTCCAATGGGGCGAAGGCACAAACAAAATCCGGAAAGCAAAAGCTGATGCAAAAATTGCTGAATATAAGTTAGAAGACAGCAAGGAAAAAATCATGCTACAAGTCAATCAATATGAACGTCAAATAGAAGAAGCAAAATCGTACGTTAAAATGGCAGAAGAAAAAATGTCGGATGCTGAAGAGAACCTCCGCATGGCAACTCTCGGATTTGACGAAGGAGTTATAGCTTCATCGGTGCTAAACGAAGCTCAAACAGCATGGCTTCAAGCTCACTCCGACTATATTGACGCAAAAATCGACTGGATTATGGCCAAAGTATATTTACAAAAAGCAGCAGGTATGTTAAATAAATAAAACTTATTCGGTATGGCAACAGATAGACAACAGACAATAAACACTTTTGCAGCATTAGGAGTTTTAGCGATTATTCTCGGTGCAGTTTGCGTAATTGGTATTCTTACCTTTGGTAAAACCGACGAAATTATTCAAGGACAAGCAGAAGCAAATGAATATAGAGTTTCCAGTAAAGTTCCTGGACGTATTTTGGAATTCAGGGTACACGAAGGTCAGAAAGTAAAGGCAGGCGATACACTTGCTATTATCGAAGCTCCCGAAGTTGAGGCAAAAATGGCACAAGCAGAAGCTGTAAAAACAGCTGCCGAAGCCCAAAACACTAAAGCAGAAAAAGGTGCGCGCCGCGAACAAATACAAGCAGCCTACGAAATGTGGCAAAAAGCAAAAACGGGAAGAGAAATCACTGAAAAATCATACAACCGTATTAGCAACCTTTTTAAAGAAGGGGTTGTTAGTGAACAGAAATACGACGAAGTAAAAGCTCAATACGATGCTGCTATTTCTACCGAAAATGCAGCAAAAGCACAATATACCTTGGCAGTAAAGGGTGCTCAGGCAGAAGATAAGGAAATGGCTGCAGCACAAGTAAAACAAGCAGAAGGTGTTGTTGCCGAAGTAACATCGTATGTAAACGAAACCATCTTAACGGCTTACGCCGACGGAGATGTCACAGAGATTTATCCTCACATCGGAGAATTAGTTGGAACCGGCGCTCCAATTATGTCAATCGCAATGCTGAACGACATGTGGGCTACATTCAACGTGCGTGAAGACTATCTTAAATCTATTAGAATAGGAAGCGAATTTGAAGCATACATTCCTGCTCTTGACACAACAGCAACTATGCGCATTGATTTTATGAAAGATTTAGGCGACTACGCTGCATGGAAAGCAACCAAACAATCTGGTCAATATGATTTAAAGACATTTGAAGTTCGTGCTGTAACGACATCAAATATTGCTGGATTACGTCCAGGGATGACTGTTTTATATAAAATCAACGAAAAATAAATTAATCTTCTGTCTATGCTGAATGGCAGTATGATACTATCGGTGGCAAAACGGGAAGTAAAGCGTTTACTATCCCGCCCCGTATATATTTTCTCTATGGTGTTGACACCGCTATTCGGCTACATATTTTTCACCACACTGATGCAGGACGGTCTTCCGAACGACTTGCCCGCCGGTGTTGTTGATGCCGACAACACATCGGTATCCAGACAGATTATTAGAAATCTTGACGCTTTTCAACAGACAAAAATAGTTGAGAATTATGAGAATTTTGCCAAAGCACGTGAAGCAATGCAACGTGGCGAAATATACTCAATTTACTATATTCCAGAGGGCACGACGCGTGAAGCACTTGCCAGTAAGCAACCGACAATTTCATTCTATACATCAGCATCATATCTGGTTCCAGCATCTTTGGAATACCGCGATATGAAAATGATGTCGGAATATGCTTCCGGAGCTATTGCACGAAGCACGCTATACGCCAAAGGATACACGGAAGATCAGGCTATGGCAATGTTGCAGCCAGTAAAAATGGAAATGCACGCCGTTCATAACCCTGCACTGAATTATTCCATTTACCTATCAAATTCTCTACTTCCAGCCCTGTTAATGCTTCTGATTTTTCAAGTAACTATCTTCTCAATTTATTCCGAATTGAAAGAAGAAACATCAAAAGAATGGCTCGCAATGACTGGAAACAACATCTATAAAGCGGTGATTGGCAAATTGTTGCCTCAATTTGTCATTTGGGTACTGATGGGATTTGCCTACCTAATTATTCTCTACGGATACTGGCATTTTCCATTATATAGCGGTTTATTACCAATGATAGTGTTGATGATAGTGTTCGTGGTTGTCTGTCAATGGTTTGGCGTATTTTTGTGCGGTGCCGTTCCTTCACTTCGTTGGGCTTTGAGTTTAGCAACACTATGGGGAGTTTTGTCATTTCCTATCTGCGGTTTTTCTTTTCCACAAATGGCATTTCCACCCGCACTCAAAGGACTGTCATATCTATTCCCAATGCGCTATTATTTCCTAATTTATGTAGACCAGGCTCTTAACGGCATTTCTTTCGGATATACGTGGCTGTACTACGTACTGCTGCTGTCCTTCCTCATATTACCAATATTCGTGATGGGACGACTGAAGAAATTCCTGCTGGAATATCATTATCAAATATAACAGTATGAAGTGGATGTTTAACATATTGGATGTGTGGAGACACGAATTTTTCCGTTCATTGAAAGATGAAGGAGTTCTTGTCTTTTTCCTTATTGTTCCTCTATTGTATCCACTGCTCTATGCATATTTGTACAATAATGAAGCTGTGCGCGAAGTTCCAACCGTTGTTGTTGACAACAGCCATTCAAGTGCCAGCCGCGAATTTCTCCGTAATGTTGATGCAAGCGGCGATGTAAAAATTATAGGACATTGCGCCGATTTTTTGGAAGCACAGGAACTCATTCGCAACCACAAGGCATATTGCCTTATCTATGTTCCAGATAATTTTCATAAAAACATTCTCGAAGGCAAACAGGCAATCGTTGAATTATATAGCGATATGAGCGGATTATTGTATTACAAAGCTGTACTCAGTTCCTGTACTGAAGTGTCGCTTGCAATGAATCAGGACATAAAAACGCAGCGATTGGTCGGCGCCACCAAAGAACAGGCTGATGCGTTTGCTTATCCTATTAAATATGAATACGTTCCACTTTTTAATACGCAAAGTGGTTTTGCCACATTTATCATTCCCGCAGTCCTCATAATGATTATCCAACAGACATTACTCCTCGGCGTTGGAATGCTTATGGGCGACGAAAGAGAAAAACGGCAGAAAGGAATCTTATATGGTCATCTTGTTGAAAGAAAACCTATAGAAATATTATTAGGAAAAGCAGCTGCGTATTTCGGCATTTACATGCTCATTGCGGCATACCTTATCTGCATTCCCAACTTTTTCGGACTGATACACATTTGGCAATGGAAAACTCTACTGGCATTTATGTTTCCGTTGGTCCTCGACTGCGTATTTTTCAGTATGGCCATATCGACATTTGCCCGCGACCGTGAGGTATTTATCGTACTTTTTGTCTGTATGTCCGTTCCGTTGTTATTTATGTCTGGTATATCGTGGCCGGCTACAGCCATACCTTCGGTATGGAAAGCCCTATCGTACGCATTCCCGTCAACCTTCGGCATAAACGGATTTGTACGAATCACAGAAATGGGCGCACTTATTCAGGATGTGCAATTTGAATTAATTGCTTTGTGGATTCAAGTTTTTGTCTTTTTCGCTGCCACATGGATTTTGTATAGAAAGAGATACAAAAATAATGAGTAATTACATCTACCCATTAATTCCTAAATAACGCATGGGAACTTGTAGAATTTTTCGTTGAAACCTATGTTTTTGTTACAACAATTTATCTCAATCAAATATTTATACGATTCGGCAAACTTTTTTATTGAAATAGTTTCTTAAAACAGTTGATTCCCTCTTCCAAATTTGCTATTATATCCGCGGCTATTTCATCGGGATCAGGAAGATTATCCAAATCTGTTAGGCTTTTGTCTTTTAACCAGAATATATCCAGGTTAGTTTTATCGCGCGCTATTACCTCATCGTAGGTAAACTTACGCCAACGGCCTTCTGGATTTTCTTCGCTCCAAGTCTCGGTACGCACATGTCTATTCTCTGGATTATAGCATTTTATAAAGTCTGACAAATCTTCGAAAGTCAACGGAGATTTCTTTAACGTATGATGAATATTGGTGCGGTAGTCGTAAATCCAAATATCCTTGGTCTGCACTTCCTTGCTTGCTGGTTTATTATCGAAAAACAACACATTTGCCTTCACGCCATTTGCATAGAAAATTCCTGTAGGCAATCGCAAAATTGTGTGCAAATCTGTGGTTTTCATAAGTTGCTTGCGAATCTCCTCGCCCGCTCCTCCTTCGAACAACACATTATCTGGCAATACAACTGCAGCTTGTCCATTGATTTTCATCAAGGTTTTGATATGTTGCAAGAAATTCAACTGTTTGTTGGAAGTTGTTTCCCAGAAATCCTGACGGTTATAACTCAAATCCTCTTTTTCTATTTCTCCATCTTCGTTGGTAATTGTTATGCTACTTTTCTTTCCAAACGGTGGATTTGTTAGCACATAATCGTAACGATTGCCATTGTCAGCCACTAAGGCATCGTTTGGAGAAATAAAATCTTCGCTATCCAACTCGCCTATGTTGTGCAAATACAAATTCATCAAACATAAACGGCGGGTATTTGCAACAATTTCGTTTCCGAAGAAGGTTTTCTTCTTCAAGAACTGTTTTTCGTCTTTGTTTAATGATTGTCCTGCCAGATAATCGTACGAAGCAAGGAAGAAACCACCGGTTCCACAAGCCGGATCGATAATGGTTTTCTGTGGCTTAGGACGAACGCATTCCACCATCGCCTTTATCAAAGCACGAGGTGTAAAATACTGACCTGCTCCACTCTTGGTATCTTCGGCATTTTTCTCCAACAAGCCTTCGTAGATTTTACCCTTAATATCGGAGCCCATCAATGACCAATTCTCCTTATTAATCATTTCGATTACTCGAAGCAATTTTGCTGGATCCTGAATCTTATTCTGGCTCTTGGTATAGATTTGTCCAAGCATACCTTTTTCGGTTGCCAAACTACGAAGCATTTGAACATAATATGCTTCAAGTTCCGCACCACGTTTGCTTGTAAGCGTTTCCCAATCGCACATTTCACCATCTGGAAGTTCCTTACCTTCGGCATCTTTTACGCGTGGAAATTTCAAACCTTTGTTGTATGGCGGTTTGTTCATCTCATCTGCCATTTTCAAGAAAAGCAGATAGGTGATTTGTTCCAAATAATCACCATAACTCACACCATCGTCGCGCAGCACATTGGCCATATTCCAAATTTTCGAAATGATTGTTGATTCTGTCATAATTGAAAATTGAAAATTATATTTCTATATGTTTTGATCTGCTAAAATTATTGCAAATATGTTCATTATTGCATACATATCCCAATTGATTACTGATGATTTTTGTTTTACCTATCACGAGATCCAAATTTCTATGAGAATGCCCATAAATCCAATAATCAATGTCGGCATCTGCAATGTATTCTCCTAATTCACATGCAAAGGCACCATTTATTTGATTGCCTTGAAACTCTTTTGCGACAACAGAATAGGTTGGCAGATGATGCGTCAACACTATTTTATTTCTTGCAGTACTTTCTTTTATCGCATTTTTAATAAATGTTATGCATTTTTCATTTTCAGCATTAAAAGCATCAGCAGTCAATCTGTATTTCCCATTTCTAATCCTATAGAAATCACTTACGCCGTGTTCGGTAGCATAAAAATCAACAGGGTTAATGTGTCCCCATAGTGTTGAAACAATTACATCCAATCCGGGGAATCGCACAACGGAATTATAGTAAAAATGGACATTGTGCCTGATTTCGCCTATTAGTCCATCCTTCAAACTGGAGATATCATAATATTGATATAGTTCGTGATTACCTATGCAAACAACCACTTCTTGATAGTTTCTTGAAGCCCAATCCCAAAAGAAATGATTTTCATATTCGGGCGTATTCAAGTAAGCTGTATCACCAGCCATCAAAAGAATATCACCAGAAACCTCTATTGGATATTTCTTGAGATATTCAGAATTCTCCTTAAATTCCAAATGTAAATCGCTCAGGTACTGAATTTTCATTTTTCCAACACGAATAGTTCGTCCAGCAAATTTAAATACTCAGTTATTGCCTCGGGCGGAACAGACATTGATTGTGCCAAAACTTGTGGAGAGTCCTGATGAATCCGTCTCATTTCCGAAACAAATTCCACAGCGTCCCCAAAGATGGAATGACACACTGAAACTGGTCCTATTGCCTTACCCGTCGCCATTAGGTTGAGGATATCACGACGATGTTTCAAAATATCATCTGAATGAACGGTTTTTCCTTCTTTTTTGTCTTTGCTTAAATTTAGGAAAGCACGCATTTTCAGGGCAATCAAGGCGATTTCATCAGCCATTCTCAACCCCTCACGGATTTCGCTGTGGGCAATCGTAAAATCATATAAATCCTTGTCCATAACAATGGAGGAAAGACTGTATTGTCCGCCATTAGCCGAGATGGGTTCAATCCGTATGTTTTGAGGTTCAAGTAATCGCTCCGCTTGAGAAGCCAGCAATTCAATCTGCCAAGGAAAACCCTCTTGTGAGGGATGATTAAAACGATACAAAGCATAGACAATTTTGCCAACGCTGTTTTCCCTTTTTCCAATTGAATAGCCACCATTATGAATAAACTGCCAAAAATCGCTGAGGAAATCACGGGTAATATTGTCAACGATGACAATCAAATCTATATCTTTGGTCACATGGCGTGTCCGTCCAGTATCAGCCAGGCAAACCTCGCAAGCAGTTCCTCCTATGACAATGAAGTTATCTATATGGTCTTGCATTGCCTCCCTAAATATTTCATATCCCGTTACCATAGCTTCTTCATCATTGTTTCGACTTCTTTTTCAATTCTTGGGTCATCCGTTTCTTTCAGGCTTAGAGCCAAGGATATTTTGTCCACAGTTTGCATATCGGATTCAATGGGATGATATTTCCAGCATTCAATTTTATATTGTCCTTCAATTGGATTCAAATTTTTGAAGTTTTCATTATCTTTTCCTCTGTTGAAGGATTTTGTTTCTAAAGCGTAGGTTATCAACTCGTCCGAATTTATCATAGTGAATTTGGATAAGGCACTCACGCCAGCCAACCAAAGACCTTGCGTGTTTTTTATTTCGTCGCAGTACCATACCGACTGCACGGGATTAATCAAAAAACTTTGTGAACGGGCGAGCAATTGTTCTTTTGATTCAGGAAAAACCAAATGCTTAAATCGCTGGTCATCAATTTCAATTTCACACAATTTCAATCCAAGGAGGACTTTGATGGCGCGCGTAACCGTTGTGTATTGCAAATGCGTAGCAGCAGCGATTTCACTTGCGGTTAGATGGGTCAAGTTTTCCTTCTGCAAATGATAGAGTAACAAATATTGAGCTGTTGAAGTAAGAGTTTTGTATTGTTTGGAGCCTACCGACTTTGAATTAATGATTATTGATGGCAGATAGGCATATTTGTTGCTAACGATGAAAAACACGTTTTTCTCCGCCAAACGCATACGCAGGTAATAGGGAATATCGTCAAATACAAAAACTGCAACTTCGCCCATCATAAGTCCAATGCGGTCAGACAAATAGCGTAACTGCTTGGGTGTAAAATTCTGTTGGACTGATTGTTGCAGCAACAGCAAAGACTGCCCATTATATTCAGAACGGGCGACATTGAAAAAAATCCAGACATCTGGAGGGAGATTTTTCTGTTTCAATTCAGTTGTTGAAACAAGGCTTACATCCAAAGCTTTGTTAAATATTTTCACTTCCATATTTTCAATAATTTTGCACTATTTTCATACACATTGAAAACAGTGCAAAATAGCAATAATATTTTGATTATCAACATAAGCCCCAAAATTTTTTAACTACATTTATAAGTCAAACAGCTTATAAATTCATTACACCAGCTCTCCGCTAAACGCTTTTTTCAGAATGCTCTGCCTCAATGCCTCGGCTTGTTGCAACGATTGTTCGATGCTGGCTTCGACAAGCTCAGCCTGCGACAATCGGGTTTCGATTTCTTGGACTATACGTTGCTGCTCGGGAAGAGACGGAAGGGGAAATGGGATTTGTTTAATAATACCAATGTTTAAAACATCCATCGTTGTCCCACTAGCATTGATTTTGTAAAAAGATTTCACTTTAGAACTTTCAAAATAATATTTGAAAAATTTTGCATCATAGATTTGTTGGTTCAAAGTTATCTTTATTAAACGAGGATTTATAATTCCTTCTTTAACACCTTTAGGAAGTATTAAAACCTTACCTACAGTACCAACTAGACTAATCAAAATATCACCTTCCTGTATTTTACAAGATTCAAGTTCTTTATATTTAGTCTCATCAACATAATAATTACCAATAAATGGATTACCATTTATAACCTGCTCTTGACCATATATTTTATATCCTTTTTCGACATAACAATCTTTTTTTAATGCAGATCCAAAAGGTCCTGCTTTTAAAGCATTTTTCCCCTTTTCTATTATATCAATAATATTTACAATAGGCCATTCTTGTTTAGTCAAGCAATCATTCAGCACCGCTTGCCTATAAACTTTTAATTGTAGCTGTGCGGTTTTCAGTTTTTCCACGCCTTTGTCCAACTCGGCAAAGAGGGATTCTATACGGGTTACTATGGCGCGCTGGGTAGCGAGAGGGGGAAGAGTTACTTCATATTCTTTCAGCCACTCCGTACTCATATTTTTCTGAGCAATTCCTTTTGAAGAGTCTATACAATCTTTTTCAAAAGAATCAGTATTAAATAAATGAAATAAATACTGCAAAGAAACAAGGCTTTTGTCTTTTACCCGAAGACATCCAACTCGCTGATTTAATGCAGCAGGAAGAAGTTCTTCATTCAAAATCCCCACTCGTCCGACATTTCCCGTTAATGAAATCAATAAATCACCTTTCTTCAGAACATATTTTTTCAGTTCTTCTTGTGTTTCAATCGGATAAAATTGTGGTTCTTCGTCAATTACAAAACCTTTTTTGACATTTGTAATTCTAATAACTCTCAATCCATCAGAAACATAATTAGAACTCTTGAATGCAAAACCATTCAAGATATCACATATTTCGCCGAGTTTGTATGTTGGATAAGAGCTATTCATTGCGTATTCCCTTTAAATTATAAATAAGACTAATTCCACCTATAAACATCTCTGTTTTTGTCTTATCATCAACTTTTACCGCCAATTCATGAGTTATATGGTTTCTCAAAACCTTAAACGCACAACAAAATTGAAAAGAATCTTCTTCAATCCACGAGTGTTCTTTTGCATATTCAAGCAATTTATGAAATGTTGGTATTTTAGTGTTTTCTTGATTCTCTTGGACAAATCTATCTTTCAATAAATTTTCAATAATTTTTGCAAGTTTTTGCAATGCCCCCTCATCATCACCAATAGTAATTAATTTTTCTATTGAATATAATTCCTCAGCAACCTTTTCATCAACTCCTTTATACTGGACTCTCAAATTTACGATCAATTGCTTTATCGGCTCGGGCAAATCTTGCTGATGTAACTTCAAATATTCATCAAGCAACACCAAAATATCTTTTTTTTGCTTTTGATTTATAGCCTTTAACTTCTGGTTTTCCTGATATTTGTTATAGCCAAATGCTATTCCAAAAACAGCTAACAAGCCAACACATACAAATAATATGGTTTCTTTTTTATTCATTTATATTTTCAAGATTATTTCAAACCCCGCACCCATACCATATGCCCTTTTTTTCTCTTCGACATGATTTCCACACCGACAACCAGCCCCCATATTTGCACTTGAGCCTGTACTATTTAATTGTACTAATCCACAAGAAACATAGTTTTGGAATTCCTCTCTAGTATATGGATTTATCATAATATAACCATGTTTAGAAATTAATAACTGTTTCACAAAGTCCTCGTCAAATAATTCTATCAAAAACGACAACAAATCAATGTTTGTAACAGATTGTTTCGAATTCAACAGTTCCGATTTTATTGTTTCTATATCACTATTAACTTGTGTAAACAATGATATTATTATTGAAAGTATTTCGTCAGAAGTTTTATTACTGTTTCTAGCTGCAATTGCAGGTAAAACTCCTCCAATATATGGTATCATCCCTCCCAATACATTTAATACGACTGTAGAGTCAATGTTCTTTTCCTTAATATAGGATTTCAATTTTTCTATATCATCTTCTCTCATTACGCTACTAACACTTCATTCAATTCCTTTATTATCTGTTCCATCTCATTGCCAAACAACTGGTACATCTTTCCTCGGCCGCCTTGGGCATCGAATGGCGTGTAGTCCAAGTCGTCTAAATCGAGATGATAACTGCTGATGATATGGTCTTTAATCATACGCAGCCAGTCAATTTGCTCGGGCGTAAAGCGGTTGCGGTTGCCGGTGTGTTGGCGGAACAGCCATGCATTAAAATTCTTATCTATCACACTGTCGA